>CAVVHK010000021.1:0-347808 GCA_963747865.1 uncultured delta proteobacterium
TTACTACCAAACCCTTAAAACCTTCCAGCCTTGTTTTTTAAGCTTAGCCCTATTGTTCCTGTCGCGCAAAATATTCGACTGGATTTTCCCACCCCGGAATCTTTTTTAGGCAACCTGCTCTTTGTTTTGTTAAAATCATATCCGTGCCAAAAGTCCCCATCTATAAAAATGGCTATTTTTTCCTTTTGGCAAAGCTATGTCCGGGCTTCCGGCGCACTTCTTATAATGCCTTTGGAAATATACTTTGCGCCTCCTAAGCTCCCTGAAAACCAAGCTTTCAATTTTAGTATTCTTGGAGCGTACTTTAGACATGATGTCGCTCCTTTTTTTCTTGCTGAAAACATCCATAAAATGATTTATGCCCTGTGGATAATTACCCGCTTGGATATTCGGTTTTTATTCGGGTATAATGAAATAATTATATCATAATAAAAATGCTATGGAAACATTAACAAAAAAGCAAAAACAAATTTTCGACTTCTTCAACTCATATATAGAAGACAATGGCATATCCCCTACCTTTAGGAGATAGGAAAAAATTTAAGCTGAAAGCGATATCTACTGTCCATGAACATATCGGGATGATTAAAAAAAAAGGCTATCTTTTAAAAACCGAACAGCTCTCAAAGAAGTTTCGCGCCAAAAAAAGAAAACAAATCTAGTTATAGAAATACCTATAGTCGGGCGAATCCATGCCGGCCAGCCGATTGAGGCAATTGAAAATATGAGGATACGGTTTCGGTAGTCAATCCGAAAATAAAAAAAGCTAACGGCTATTACGCCCTGCGCGTTGCGGGAAATAGCATGATCGATGAAGGAATTTTCGACGGCGATATTGTTGTCATCAAAAAACAATCTGTTGCAGACAATGGCCAGACCGTCGTGGCTATCATCGACGAAAATCAGGCCACTCTTAAAAAACTCTATCGGGAGAAAAACAGGATAAGGCTCGAACCGAGGAATCCAAATATGCTTCCAATTTTCAGGAAAGATGTTGAGATCAGGGGCGTCGTCGTGCAGGTAATAAGCGATATTAATGACAAGCCCGAACAAGCTTCAACTAAAAAAACAAAACATGGATTTAAAACGCTGGATCTTTTTGCCGGAGTAGGCGGAATAAGATTGGGATTTGAAAAGGCCGGATTCAAAACGGTATTTGCAAACGATTTTGACGCGCAGTGCAAGAATACATATGATTTGAATTTCAAAAAATCAAAGCTTGTCGTAGAAGACATAAGGAAAGTTGGGATCGACGATCTTCCTGAATTTGATTTTTTGCTGGGAGGTTTCCCCTGCCAGGCTTTTTCCATCGCCGGATACAGGAAGGGCTTTGACGATGAAAAAGGCCGGGGAAATTTATTCTTTGATATTGCAAGAATTTTAGATGCTCGCAAGCCTGAAGGATTCTTGCTGGAAAATGTGAAAAATTTAAGAAGCCACGACGGAGGAAAACATTTAAAATAATTCAGGAAGCTCTGGAAGGCCTCGGATACCATATTAAAACAAAAGTTCTGAACAGCATGGAATATGGAAATGTTCCGCAAAATCGCGAGCGCATTTATATCGTGGGATTTAAAAACGCAGAATACCGCGATAAGTTTGAATTTCCGAATCCATCAAAACTCACAACAAAAATTACAGACCTCCTAGAAAAAAATGTTAATGAAAAATATTATTATAATGGAAAGCCCTTGTTTGAGAAGCTAAAAAATTTCGTAAAGGACGAAGGAAAAGTCTATCAATGGCGCAGGCAATATGTCCGAGAGAATAAAAGCGGAGTCTGCCCGACTTTACTGCAAACATGGGAATGGGAGGCCACAACGTGCCGATTATAAAAGATGGAAACGGCATAAGGAAGCTTACTCCCTTGGAATGCTTTAGAATCCAGGGCTTCCCCGAGGATTTCCAATTGCCTAAAATATCAGACTCAGCTTTTATAAGCAAGCAGGAAACTCTGTAAGCGTCCCTGTGCTTGAAGCTGTAGCAAAACAAATGATGAGGGCTATGTCGTAGCTACCAGACCTTCACGGATTTTGCCAAAGGTTTTATTCCATATCTCGCAATTATCTCTTTCTTGATGCCAAACCTCGGACGCCTTTTCTGCTCCTGCTGGTCGGTGAATTTCTCTTTTTTATTAAGGCTTGGTTTTTTATATATTTATTAGGAATCAAATATACGTCGAAATATCCATCGCATTTCCCATCGTTGTAAAAATCAAGCAAGTACAAATCGTCCCATTTGGATTTCGGCCCGAACGTGGTCAAATCTTTCTCAATGCTGCAAGGCTTAATCTGTTGGGCTTTCCCTGTTTTTAAATCAAAAGTATCAAATGATCCGGCAATGCCCTTATTCGTTCCCTTGATTTTAAGATATCTCCCCGCCCCGGACCATAAACAAAAAGCAACTTCGGATAATCCTTCAGGAAAATTCGGCTCCCTGGCTTTATAATCCCTTAAGCCAAGCTTGAGGTTTTTCCAAATATCAAAAATGTCCTTCCATTTCTTGCCGTCAGTTTTATCAAAATGCATTAATTGCAAATTGCATTTCTGGCCGAAAACTTTGGTTCGTGTTCTTGAATTTCCATAAATTGTTTAAAATGATTATTAGTTGAATTATCATATTCACTCTATTACTAAAAATGGCCGCTTTCAAGTGCTTTTGAGCTGGCGGGTTTTGAGGCACAGGGTCTGGACTAATAGGCACAATTGCGTCATTCCTTGTACTTGAGGGGTAAACTATTAACCAACCCTTCAAGCAAAAACATGGAACAAATAACACAAATAAAAAACAGTCTGCCGTCCCCTCCTCCTGTGATTATCGGGAAAATAAAGTACTGCCTTTATGCCAGGAAAAGCACAGAATCAGAGGAACGGCAGGTAATGTCGATAGATTCGCAGATAAAAGAAATGTTGCAGGTCGCAGAACGGGATGGGCTGGAAATCGTGGAAATCCGGCGAGAATCGCACTCTGCTAAAAATTCCAGCGAGAGGCCTGTGTTCAATTCAATAGTTGAGGATATTAGATTAGGAAAATTCAACGGCATAATGACATGGGCGCCGGACAGGCTTTCCAGAAACGCTGGAGATTTAGGATCGCTAGTGGATTTGATGGATCAAAAATTATTGGCAGAGATAAGAACGCATAGCCAGATATTCACAAATAATCCGAATGAAAAATTTCTGCTAATGATATTGGGCAGTCAGGCAAAACTGGAAAATGATAACAGAGGTATTAACGTAAGGCGTGGCCTTCGTACCCGGTGTGAAATGGGCTTGCGGCCGGGCACAGCGCCAACAGGATATTTGAACGAAAAAAGGATTGATCGAAAATGCCAGGTTGCGCTGGATCTAGAACGAGCCCCGATTATCAAAAAAATGTTTGAAAAAGTGGCATTCGAAAATTGGTCTGGCATAAAGCTTTATCACTGGATGAGATTTGAAATTAATTTCCGTACAATACATCAGCACCATCTTTCATTAAGTAATATCTACTTAATTTTAAGAAATACTTTTTACTACGGCGTTTTTGAATATCCAGAACACAGCGGCAACTGGTACAACGGAAAACACGAACCGATTATTGATAAAGATTTATTTGATAAGGTTCAACACCAACTAAAAGTAGATTATGTCAGAACAGAAAAGGAATTTGCTTTCACAAAACTTATAACTTGCGGACACTGCGGATCGGGAATTTCGGCTAGAGAAAAATTCAAAAAATTAAAAAATGGTAAGACATTGAAATTTATTTATTACGGATGCAGTAAAGTCCAGAAATTTACATTGCCACGAAGGCTATCTTCGGGAAGAGGATTTAATTAAACAACTGATGGATATTATTGATAAAATGGACTGAATGATATTGAAGTAAAACACAAATTCCCAAGAAGAGGTAAAAAGATACAATATATTCCAAAAACGTGTATTAAAAAATGGAGATAATGAACAACCGCAAAAAGACGTAGATATTAAGAGTTATATGAAATATTTACTCAAGGAGGGCAGTATATCAGAAAAACGAGAAATACTTTCCTGCATAAAAAATAAGATTGTGATTAGAAAGAAAATTTTAAGCATAGAACAATAGAAAATAAAAACAGAGTTTTTTGAGCTCTGTTTTTAACTTTTGAACTTGGCTACAATTTTTCTAAAACGTTAACACCAAAATTTTTGAGCTCTTCCACTAACGGTAACATTGGCAGCCCTACAACATTGAAATAATCCCCCTCAATCTTTTCTACAAAAATTCCTCCGCGATGTTGCATGGCATAGGCGCCGGCTTTATTCACGGCTCGCCCAAAGAAATATAGTCATCAATATCTTTTTCCGAAATATCTGTAATAAAAACTTTTGTTTCTACCGATCTGGTAGCTTGTTTATTTGTTTCCGTATCGATTATTGTAAATCCAGTAATAACAGAATGCGCTTTTCCGCTGAGTTTATTTAGCATAATTTTAGCATTTTCTTTTGTATGCGGTTTGCCAAGAATTTCCTTATCTAAAATACAAAAAGTATCGGCTGCAATAATAATGGAATTTTCGTGCCTCTTTGCCACATCTTTTGCCTTTCCCAAAGATAAAAATTCCGCCAATTTACTTGGCTCCATTTTTAAGGTCATATCTTCTTCGTAATTACTTGGGTCCACTTCAAATTCCAAGCCAATTTGATTTAATAAATCTCTTCTTCCCTGAGAGCCTGACGCTAAAATTATTTTTTTCATATTTTATATTTTTAAATTATTTTATTATATCACAAATAAAAAACCCGCGGATAAACCTTGCGGGAAGTTGATGAGCTCAAACTTCTAAGCTTTTTTTGAAGTTATTCAGCGCGATCAACGATGAGTCGCTGGAGAATCCCTCCCCAGTTTTTGCCGCCTTCGATGCGATCGTGCCGCACCATGGTGAACTGCCGTATTTTCCTTCCCAGCTTCTGACTCAAGAAAGTATCGGGAATCAGTTCGCCCGTGTGTTCATCCAACCACACAAGGCTGAAGCCGTTGGTGCAAATCAAGCGAATGCCCTTTGCCTTGCTGGTCCCGGAGAAACAGTACGAGTGCGTCGAACGCACGATGGTCATGGTGACCCATATCCGTTACTACGGCAACATTTTTGACGCCAGCATGAATTGCCAACAGGGCAATGATCGCACCCAGGGGCATCTCTTGTCCAGCAAAGCGCTCACCCTTTTCGCCAAGCTTTGCCGTGATGCGGGCATAAGCAGATACGGTCAAGACGACGTCGAAATTCGGATAAGTCGTGGCCTTCTCCATGCATTCCTGATAGTATTGCATGCGAATCGGTTTCTCCTGCGAATCCTTGCAGTCATACGGATCGGTGCTTCCGTACTTCTCCTTAAAAAAACGCTTCCGCGCGCTCACGATTCTTTTTCGGCACAAGTGCCGCCTGCGCTTGATCATAATTGCCGACGATCGTGAGATCGTGACCCTTCAGAGTCAACTCAGCCGACTTGCGGTGGACAGGACTGTCATCAAACACCAAAATCTTCATCACACTTCTCCTTATTCAGTTTTCCAAAGAACCCTGTTTCGTCCTTTCGGACTCATCAGCGAGGATACACATCCGAACAAGACCCATATCTTCTTGACATGGGCTGTGATTTTTTAAGTATCACAACTTCTTTCAGTCGTCACTTTTTCTTTGGAGTCATCCTCCGAAAGAAATCGCGGACTTGATTCGCCAGCTCGATGATCTTTTGATCAGTGAGTTCTTTCTTGGGAATCATGAAGACATCAGCAGCGATGCGCGCCAGACGCTTGTCTTCCTTTGTCGGTTTTGCTTTCATCTAAAGCTCCTTGGTTTGAGTAATTACTGTAATTGGTTACGATGCCCGAATGGCCAACAATGTATCGCACCATTGAAGTTGATTCCATTTGTCAGCCTCACTGAGACCTGCAACAAGACATTTGCATTTGTTGTCACAACCGGTTGCTGGATAATGTACATATCCGGCACCCTGACCAGGCCCCGACCACAAGTTGCCGAGCGCCTTAACGCTGAACATTTCATCTTTCCAATGTTGAGCGCCGAAAGCCAGGATGCTGATCCCTCGCAGGCCCTAGGCCCATGTGCCACAAGCGCTTAATCGCCTCATCAATCTTCATGCGCTCTGCATACTCATCGCCGCAGATAATAAGAAAAGCTTCGAATTCGACGATTCCGTTGCCGTTTATCGAAAATTTCTTGGTGCCGAAATCTTTGTCGACAGAGCTATATCCTCCGGCGGCGATCATCTCTTCAATGGACATGGAGTAATCAATCCTAATTGTGAAGCGCCTCTTAGTCTTGCGTTCAATCTTCACAATCTGTTCGGCGATGCAGTCCATAACTCCCTTCGCCTTCGAATGAAGAACATTGACGCATATGAGTTCCACCCTTTGCCTTCACCGAAGCTTCGATCTCAGTCCAAATATTCTTCAATTCTTTTGACATGATTCAAATTCCCCTATAGTTTTTTTCAAAGAACTTTTCCTGTTTCGCTCTTTTGAGCTCATCAGCGAGAGCACGCACTCTCGGACAAGAGCCCACTCACAAGACAACTCCCGGCGATCCACAGGACCCAAGCGCTATCCATCTCAACCCAAGGAACCTCTTTTTCGGAGGACGGAATCCGCGCAGGCGCCACTCAAACGCAAGGACACATGGTCGCTCACGCCTGCCCCCGTTCATATAAAGATACGAAGCTATTTACGAACCGCTCTACTCGTCTCGTGCGTTAGCGAAGGCCTTGCAGGGCTTTCGCCGGTAAATCAATTATGAAGATGGCGCCCAAACGTCGCATTTGCGCCCTTTGAAGCGCTCCCGCTTTAAATTTGAAATTGGCCCGAGGGAAGTATTGCAGCCGGCTCGAAGCCGTAATTTCGATATTTCGGGAATTCGCCCGCGGGTGTTCACACTGCAATTACTTGTTTATTTTCGCCAATTGACCGATCAATTCTTCCAATCTCGGAACTGTATTGATATCGTGAATTTCTATGTACCTAATTATCCCTTGTTTGTCTATTACGAACAATGCCCTCTCCGCTGTGCCGTCACCTCTAAGCACTCCATAACTCTGAGCTACCGCGCCGTGAGGCGAAAAGTCGGAGAGCACCGGGAACCAGACGCCGCCCATTTCTTTAGTCCAGGCGAATAGGGTTGGCGCGTTATCAACGGAAATTCCGAGCACCACCGCCTGGTTCTTTTCAAAATACTCCTTGGCAATGTTGTAGCCCGGCCATTGCTGGGAGCATACAGGGGTCCATGCGGCGGGAACAAACGATAACACAACGTTTTTTTTGCCCCTGAATTCGCTCAAGCTTACTTTGCCCCCTGAAACTGACGGCAGAGTGAACTGCGGCGCAACGTCGCCCACTTTGGTCTTCAGTTGGCTGTCCGTGGCTTTGAGCGTCCCCGGATTGAAAATGCGCGGGTCCATTGGACTAGGGCCTTCCGGGTTCGCGGCCGATCCGACAAGACAAATCATGACGAAGACAACCGGCGACACTATGAATTTGGTTAAGCTCATGATTAAGCCCTAAAAAGATTCGTCGTTGCGGATTCTCTTCAGAAACCCCTCGGTATCCTTAATGCGTCCCAAATGAACCCCCTTGACCTCAAAGGCTCCTGAACCGACCTTCTTCAGGGTACAAGAACGTCGGGGTCCGAACATGCTCGGAGAAGGCCTTCTGCACCGCAAATGAATCATCAGGCAGAAGAGGAAACTTGATGTCGTATTTTTTTCTGAACACGTCCACTTCAAAGGGCGTATTCCCGACTCCTATGCCCAACACTTTCAATTTGGTTTTTAGACTTTCATCTTTCTCAACCGCTGAGAACAGCTCGTTCACATTCGGCGCTTCCGCTTGACAAATCGGGCAATACATACTGAATATTTCCACGAGTAGGTAGGCCGCCGGAGCCTCAGAAAGCGTGAAGGACTCTTTCTTCTTCACCTGCAAGTAGGCCTGTTCATCTGCGTTCTTCGGGGCCTGGAAACGAATCTTGCTCAGAGCGGTTGTGTCCACTTTAAGGGATGTGGCCATTGCGAAACCGGCGGAAACAGCGAAGGCGCAAATTAACAAAACAATTAAACGGTTACGCATAGCAATTCCCCGACGAACTCCGTCTGTCACGAGAACGCCCCATCCTGCCGAGCCGCGTCTATCGCGCTTACGATCATTTGGCCCCCGGCATGGGAACAGGCTTAAACA
The DNA here is from genome assembly GCA_963747865.1 of uncultured delta proteobacterium. Classification (GTDB taxonomy): domain Bacteria; phylum Desulfobacterota; class Desulfomonilia; order Desulfomonilales; family Desulfomonilaceae; genus JBBSBY01. The sequence continues at coordinate 8,212 of CAVVHK010000021.1, forward strand.
TTTTCTTGGTGGCGCCGCAGATCGGGCATTTCCAGTCATCGGGAAGGTCTTCAAAGGCCGTCCCTTTGGGAATCTTCCCTTTCCTATCCCCTCTGGAAGAGTCATAAATATATCCGCAATTCACAGTTTGGCACTGATAGAGTTGTTGGCTCATTTGGCGCCCTTGAATCCTTTCAGGTTAGATCTCAGGTAAATCGGCTCCTCAGATAATTCTGATCGCTTCGGATCGCGCTACTGAACCGTATCCATTCGGTTACGCGGGGGAGATTGCTTCGCCCCGCTCGCAATGACAAGCCCAAATGTCATTGCGAGGACTGAAATCCCGCGTTCCGGCGGGAAAGCAATCTCTGTATTCGCCGCTCATGACTGAATGGTTACAATGAACCAATATACCGATCTTCGAAAGCAGCGGGTCAATGAACGGGCTGCAATAATTATATCTCGTGAAGAGATTCGGGGAAGGCCTTTTTCCAAAGAAGCCCTCCCGCGTATCTCTTCCAAACACCCTTAGATTTGGCGACTTGCTCTAATATCAGTCCTTCCAAAGTCCGTGCAGGTTACAGTATTCACGCGCCGTCCATTCGCCCTCCACAGGGAATACGGCTTCAGGAGCCTGGCCAGGTTTTAAGAATTGCTTGTAGGTTTTGTCGCCCGAAATAATCTCCACCCACTCGATAAAATGCTTTTCTTCCATAGGGTGAGGAACGGAGCCCACCTTCACCTTCAGCCCGCCGGCCACTGTCTCCTTCACCGGGACATGTTTCTCTTTAGCAGCGTCAACAGTGTTTTCTTTGAACAATTTCATAGCTTGGCCGCAACAAACAAGTTCTCCAACGCCAGTATGTACCATTTCCACAATGTTTCCACAAATTTCACATTTGTAAACCTGAAGAAGCTCTGTCATAACAACCTCCGAATTCCAGCATTAGAAAGTGTAGATTCAATATCCGAGGAACCAAATCCCCCCTGTGACTCAAAGGCTTCCGGTCTTTTTTCATCATACAAATTTTTGCTGAGACTTACAATTTGATTACGACGCCGCAAAGAGTCGCCGGTCCCGAACATTCCAGATGGCCGACCTAATAGACGCAATAATTAAGACTTTGAGCGGATATTTCGGCGGGCCTTTCTCTGAAAGAAGGCCCATCCGGGAGCCTCTCCCCGAAGCTCTTAAAGTCATCCGCATTCAAAACTCCGGGAACTTCGGAACCGTGCGGAGCCGAATTCTGTCGTTGAGGGGGTTGTAGCCAATGGCAATCTCATCGTCCATAAAACGTGAGATCGCTTCGTGGCTTCGCGCCTCGCAACGACATATTTGCAGATCAAAGCAATTGAAGCGCTTTTTTACCTATGCGGCGAATCGATAAAAAAATGACTACAGGTTCTGAAACCTGATCTACCAATTTTCAGCCAAAATCTCGAAATACGATTGCGGGTGGGCGCAAGCCGGACAGGCGTCCGGGGCTCCATTTCCTTCATGAAGATAGCCGCAGTTTATGCATCTCCAAACTACGGGGCTTTCTTTTTTGAAGACCAGGCCCTGCTCCACGTTGCGAAGCAGATGCAAGTAGCGTTTTTCATGCTGTTTTTCAGCGACGCAAACCGCTTCCCAAATTTTTGCGGCGACATCAAATCCTTCGGCGTAGGCTGTCTTGACGAAACCGGGATAGAGTTCAGTCCACTCAAAATGCTCCCCTGCCGCAGCTTCTTTCAAGTTATTCATTGTGGCCGCAATTACGCCCGCGGGAAACGCTGCTTGGATAACCAAATCGCTTCCCTGGAGCTGCTTAAAAAACCTTTTTGCATGCTCTTTTTCTTGATTGGCGGTTTCTTCGAAAATCTGGGCGATTTGAACAAACCCCTCGTTCTTGGCCTGCGAAGCAAAATAAGTGTATCGATTGCGAGCCTGGGATTCTCCTGCAAACGAAATCAGAAGGTTCTTTTCGGTTTCGGAACCCTTCCAGTCCACCATTGATGTTCTCCTTTCATCGATTAATTTGGCGTTGGTCAAGCGCTTTAAACCGCTTGGCAAAATAGAAATTCCAAAACAGCTCAGCATAATTTCCCTTCGGGCCGCCCGCCGGATGCGAGCTCTCCCTCTTCCAGCTCGGGATGTTTACGTCTGCAATCCGGACACAACCCCATGAACTCCAATTTGTGCCACAGAACTTTATAGTCGCTCACCTGAGCGAGCGTCTGGTCAATCATGGAAATAGGATCCAGGGGCGCATCATCGACGCGCTGACACTTAACACACCTTATGTGGTAGTGATTGGCCGCTTTCCCGTCGAACCTCTTCTGCGAGCCCGCCATCTCTAACTTCAAGATGACTCCCATTTCCGAAAGAAGTTCCAGATTCCTGTAAACCGTCCCCAGGCTGATTTTAGGCAAACGTCGGCGCACCATTTCGTAGACCTCCACGGCGGTAGGGTGTGAATGCACCTTACTGAGCTCTTCGATTATGATGCGACGCTGATTTGTCACCCGCGGCCGAGCGTTCAATCCGTTTACCTTTCAGTAATAGTAATCAGTCTCATTAAGCTACAATCACTCGCTCTGACTGTCAAGAGAAACTTTCCCCACTTCGATTATTTTTGCGCCGGATCGGGAACGCCGACCTCTTCGAACCCTTTTTTTCTTAATATGCAACTATCGCAATGTCCGCATGGCCTCCCGGACGGAGTAGGATCGTAGCATGAATGGGTAAGGCCGTAATCCAGCCCCAGTTCCAGGCCTTTCTTAATTATCTCCGCTTTGGTCAGCATTATCAATGGAGTATGAATTGTCATCTTGAAGCGGCCTTCCACAGCCTGTTTCGTGGCCAAGTTGGCCATGGCTGCGAACGCTTCGATGTATTCCGGTCTGCAATCGGGATAACCCGAGTAGTCTATGGCGTTGACTCCTATGAAGATATCCGCGGCCCTAAGGACTTCGGCCCAAGCCAGAGCAAACGATAGGAATATCGTGTTCCTTGCGGGCACATAGGTTATTGGAATCCCGACCTGCATTTCTTCAAGGCTGCGGCTCTTCGGGACTTCCAAATCCGAAGTGAGAGCCGAACCGCCGATTTTGTCCAGCGGCAACTCCAGAACCAAATGTTCGATGACTCCGGCCGCCTGGGCCACTTTTTGCGCGGCTTCCATTTCCACCCGGTGGCGTTGGTGATAATAGAAACTGATGGCATGTAATTGGTAACCTTGAGCTTTTGCAATAGCCAAACATGTGGAGGAATCCACTCCACCGGAAAGCAGCACAACCGCTTTTCCAGGTGATTTCGTCAAATCCATATTGGTCTCCTTGTTCGTAAGCATGCCCAGAGAGAAAACTTTTCTTGTGCAACGGATTGACGCCGACGACCATGGGCTTCTCCCATGGCTACCCATGGGAACTCCCCCGCAGGAGGACAAGTGGAGGCCGTCATGACGCCATCTTGGAAGTTCTTGAATCGAGGTCGGGAGGGGAACTTCCTTGAAGTAGTTCCCCTCCGGCAGCTCTCTCATGAGGGCTCTTACCTTAATTCTACGCTCGAACTCAAGCGACTATGGCGCCCCCTCAGGTGAATCCCGAGCCGGCGGTACATGCGTAACAGTGATCCGATACCGCAATGTTGGCTCCCGGAGCAGGTGGACGGTCAACCTCAGACACACTGGTCCGAATCCCCCCGGCAGGAATTCCGGCAGCCAAGTTGAAATCGCAATCATAAAGATAACCGTCCCACGACACCGAAATGAGGCTTCTGCACATCAGGCCGGGGACCGTGCAAGGGTTAAATTGGCCGGCCAATTTCTTGAGGTAAGATTCGTAGTTGCCGGACGCGAGCAACCAGCTCTTGAATCTGCCCAACGGAACGTTGGCGAAAGTGAAAAGATTGCTGAACTCGATGGCCCATTTTTCCTTGAGCTCCCGACGAAACCTGTCTCCGGCCTCCTGCGGGCCGGGCGGCAAAAACGCGCCGGCGGGATTGCTCACAAGGTTGAGTTCCAAACCTGTCTCAGGGAGCCCATAACCCGCTCGGTTGAGCAGTCTTAACGCTTCGATGGTTTTGTCAAACAAACCGAAACCGCGTTGAGTCTCCAACTGGCGCAGATTAGTCGAAGGAAAAGAACCGACGATCACTACGCCCAAATTCGCGCATGCTGACACTATTTCATCCGATGGTCGTTCGACCAGGACCGTTAGATTCGAGCGCAGCATTACGCGTGGGGCCGCATGTGAGGCTTTCTTCAACAAATACAAAAGATTTGGGTTTAACTCCGGGGCGCCTCCGGTTATGTCTATTACCTGAAAGGCCGATTTTTCGGCAAAGTCCACCACGAGACCCATGGTCTCGCGTGTCATGATTTCCTCCCGATCGGGCCCCGCCTCGAGGTGGCAATGGCGACAAGCCTGATTGCAGGCAAACCCGACGTTAACCTGCAAGACGCCTGTTTCCGCGCGCTTTAGATCCAGCCCGTGCTTGGTCAGCGCGCCGTGAAACGGCAGGATTCCCTCAATTCTGGCTGCGATGGACATTGCGTCGGCCTACGTCTTACAAAGACATCTTTGTCGCAACGTTACGCATCTGGATGCCATGCACGAGCGACGATCCTCCGCGAATAGCCACGGCCACATGCACAGCTTCAGTCATTTCGTCCAGGTTCGAGCCCTTTTCCAGGCAAGCCTGAGTATATGCGTCAATACAATACGGACACTGCACCGTGTGCGCCACGGCCAGGGCTATCAGCGACTTTTCTCGTTCCGTGAGCGCCCCCGCCTTAAAAACCGTGGCATAATATTCGAAAAACTTCTTCGCCGGCTCAGGCGCGTCTTCTCCTATCTCGCCGAACTTCAATAGGTCCTTTGGATCGTAGGTACGTTTCCATTTTTGCCCCTTCGTGGTCGAGCGGTCGAAAATCTCTCTTGAGTTTGAGAGCGATGTATACTACCCACAATATTAATGGGCTGAGCAACCAAAGCAAAGAGTAATTTGACTTCGCGCCTGTTAAGAAGTTTTCCGGCCGTTTGCCGGGGCGTGTCTCCTTGGCGCCGTCAAAGTAATTACAGCGATAAACGATCACCATTTCCGAAAAAAGGAATCAAATACAATCGTGGAAGACAGATCTTTCAAGCAGAAAGCCTTTGATTTTGTCACGTTCCCCGTTAGGGCGCTCACGCTTCACGGTGGGATAGACATGTGGGGGATGACCTCACTGGCTTCGGAACGGTTCTATTACGTGAGCCAATATGTGGTGGGATACTCCTTGGATGTTGGTTGCGGCAGAGGAAACCGCTTCATCAACGAGTTCCTCGCCGGTTTTGGCAAGGGCATTGATGTTTATCGCTATGAAGGGCTTACGGACGAAAACATAGTTGACGACATCTCTAAGTTTCCCTTTCCGAACAGGAGTTTTTCTTCAGTAACATTCATAGCTAATCTGAATCATGTCCCTAAGGACTTGCGTGACACTGAATTAGCCGAATCCTATCGAGTCCTCAAACCCGGCGGCAACATAATCGTGACCATGGGCAGGCCGTTTGTCGAGATTCTAGTCCACAAACTAGTCGCATTCTACGACCGATACTTCCATACCGATTTTGACATCGACAACGAACGAGGCATGGATGCGGACGAACATTATTTTCTTACGCCTGAGGAAATAAATAATCGTCTGTCCGAAGCGGGTTTCGTTAGACTGGAGAAGAAATTGTTCTGGACTCAATGGGGGCTGAATCAACTCTTTATCGGTTGGAAGCCGGAGAATTGATCTCGCTTGCGGCCTTCTTGAAGCGCAGCCGGTGAGACTGTTCGAGGCTGCCGTTGCTAACTGCGGCGCGAGTAATAATCGATACTGCGCTCTTTCAGCGCAGCAGATCGGTCGCTACCAACAGGCGGTTCCCGGCGCGCCCTCACGAAAGATTGGGAGTTGTGTCAGCGGAGCCTTTTTGGAACGATAGCGTTCCAACGGGTCCCAGGGACCGCTGATTGCCTGGTTTTCGCGCAGCTAACGCTCGATAATCGCCCCCCATTCCATTGCATGGGTCCAATGGACCCGGCAAGTCTTCCTCGTTCGCCTCACGATGCGCCTCGGTATAGACCGAACTAAATGATATCATGGACTAATTATTACCACTTCCTATCCGCAAAATCTGGCCCAATAGTTGCTACACTTTACCTTCTCGGAAAGTTGAGGACGGGCACACGGTTACCTCATACCGTTTCGAAGAGTTCAAATTAACTCCTGATTTCTATCTCCTTGGCTGGAGCCTGGGAATAAGCGAGTAGATCACTTCAATTTGCCCTAACTCGGATCAGATCGCAGCGGGCAATGATTCAGGGCAAAAGTCCGGCATGGGCGCCGGCGTGTGGAGAAACAGCGATTGCGAACTCCGATGAGGTGGCCAAAGCTGGGCCATTGAGTGCGTGAAAAGAGAGAGACCGTCGCTTCATAACAAACCATTTCCGGGCATGGAGTAACTTGTGTGAGTCATGAGGGGAGAAGACCAGGTATCCGTAACTCTTCCAACAACACTATCCCAATTACCACCAAGTGGAGGAAAGCCATGAAGAAGCTAGCTCTGGTTATGCTCGTCCTAGCGTTCGCCGGCCAGGCGTGTGCGGAGGGAGATGATCAACTCGTCATAGGCCTGGTCGACAAGGCCGTAGAGATTTTCAAAACTCAGGGCAAGGAACAGGCCATCAAGGTGCTCAACGCCTCAGCCGGACCTTTGAGGAAAGGCTCGATTTATGCTTTTGCGGTGGACTTCACCGGCCACAACTTGAGCCATCCGGTTCAGGAAGACTTGCGTGGGAAGGACACCTGGGAGCAGCAGGACGCTAAAGGAAAATTCATTGTTCAGGATTTCATCAAGATAGCGAAGCAACAAGGTCAGGGTTGGAGCGAGTATTGGTGGCTGAGGGTGAACGAGACCACGCCCACCTTAAAGAAGACGTTTATAAAGAAAGTCCCCGGCGAGGACATCTTGGTCGGCGCAGGATATTACGTTAAATAGGTGTAATGGTTCACAGGGAGACCTCTGCTTGGCAAAAGGGTTTCCCGGTGAACCAGGGCCAGGGTTCCAACTTCAGAAGGTCTTGAGAAACCTGGCGAGCGTCTCTTTGTCCTGGGATCCAAGATAGGTTTGTCTGACTTCAGAGTTGTAAAAGACGAAAATCGCGGGGATGCTCCTAACATTAAAGGTGGCGAATAATTCCTTTTCCGATTGAGGAACTATACCTACAACCGCTTTTCCAGCTGTATCCGCCGCAAGTTCATCTAAGACGGACTCCATCCGTCTGCACCAGCCTCACCAATCCGCATGAAACATGACTAGGACAGGCCTTGATCTCGAGGCGCCTTTCACTTCCCTTTCAAAGTTTGCCTTCGTGAAAGTGCGAACCTCTCCGACGGCCGCTGTGGAAACGCTGGTCAAGTGTTTAGTCGGTTTGTGAAAAGACCATTTGATTATCACTACCCCAACCGTCAAAAGAGCAAAAACGCCGATTATGATAGCGGGCCACCACTTGGACCCATCTGAATCGTCGTGGTCCTCGTATCTGAAAGAACGCTCATGGGAATAACGTGGCGGACCCATTGAGGCGATTTTGGCCACAACAACTCCGCAATGGGGACATTCATCGTAAACCCTGTCTTGAGTCGTGCGGCAAGCTGGACATGTCCAAGTAACCGGGATTTCGTGCTTCGTCAGCTTGGGCTCCGGTCTTGAAGCGGCTAACCCTGAAACGGGAGCGGGCTGCGCCAACAAACCCATTTCGGTGAGCTTGCGCAGGACCGACCTGTACGCCTTGTCCGAAAGCTCGAATCTCCGTTGTATTTCCGATTCGTCCACACCGTCTTGAATGGCTTCGAGTATCAGCTTCGCATTTATCTTTCTTTTGGGAGGATCGGACATGGAAAGCTTCCCCATTGGTCTACTCAAGACGTTCGGTCGAAAATCCCGCTTAATTTCATTACCTTAATACTAACACAGTCGACCGCTTGCGGCAATGGCGTTGGGGCGCAACGTTCAGAAAGGACATTTATTATGTCCTCCGGGAGGAATGCCTCGGCTCTCCGCAAAATTACCGAAAACGTATGCTTGACAGAGATTTCTTAGAACGGTAACGTTAATTACCCGAAAAGTAATTATTTTTCAAGGACGCTGAAACCCCCACGCTTCCTTGCGAGGGTATAGGTGGAGATGAAATGATCGAATCGGAATTCGCTAAACAATATTCGGAAGAGGACTTTTGCGAAAAAATAGCAAGGTACGCTCAAGCAGTTGGAAAGGAAGGTATGCGGGACGCCTTGATCCTTTACGCGCTGGTCCTTTACTACACGCTCAGAGATCCCGCGAGTCAAACCTCTCGCTGGACTAAAGCCGCTATCGTCGCCGCCCTTGGTTATTTCATTTGCCCCCTGGATGTAATTCCGGACATGATTCCAGTCACCGGATTCGCTGATGATTTGGCGATCCTGGCTTCAGTTATGGGTCTCATCGGGGCAAACATCCCTTCGGAGGCTAAGCGGCGGGCAAATGACAAGATGAAAGAATGGTTTGCGGATGACGCTAAAATAGGGAGCTTTGTTGTCGGAACATGAAAAGCTGGTGCGTGAATGCGCACGCTACGTTCTAAATAATCGCCGGGAAATCCTTTTTAGTGATGACCCTCGATTTCTTGTTTTCGACAGAATGACTTGACGTCAGACTGTTGTAACCCGCCGTTGCTAGTATATGAATCGGCCGAGTCTTGGTTGCGGCCGCAGCCCGCGTTTCGCAAAAAGGAGTTTCCTGGAGCTTTCGCCAATAACTCCTTATGTATTGGTTGGCTAAATCGTTGTGACCGCGCTTCGAGCAGATCTCTCAGCGTCCGGCTCTGACGCTGGGCTCATAGGCCCTTGGATGACGTATTGGCATATGCCCTCGAACCCAAAGACTTTTCCTTATCCGAGAAAACAAGGAAAATGAATGAAAAAGCGTGCCACAAAAGACGGGCCGGCAAAAGGGTTGAGTCGCCGGGGGCGGTTGGAAACCTTGGAGACCAATCTGGTCATGGCCTCGGCAAGCCGAGAGCTCTCAATTGATATCATTGGCCTTCTGAACAAGCGCACCGTAGACATAAGCGTTGTCAGAGAAATTCTAAATCTCATAAGAAAGTTTACGAAATTTGAAGCGGTCGGAATTCGTTTACGCAGCGGTGACGATTTCCCCTACTGCTTCACCACGGGCTTTTCCGACGACTTCCTAACAACGGAAGGCTCCATTTGCGCAAAAGATAATAGTGGGGAAATAATCCGCGACGCTGAGGGCCGACCGACACTTGAATGCTTGTGCGGGCTGGTTATCTCCGGTAAGACCGATCCGTCCCGCCCGTATTTCACCCCTGAAGGAAGCTTTTGGACGAACGCCCGGTCGAAACTCCTGGCGTCCGACCAAGGAAAGAGTATCATTCGCGTTGCCAGAAAACGGTTTGTGTCCCACCGATACGAATCTGTGGCGATCATTCCCCTTCGCTTAGGGCGCGAAACAATCGGCTTGCTGCAACTCAATGATTCCCGTGAAAATTGCTTTTCGTACGAAATGGTCCACTTCTTCGAGGGCGTAGGCAGTATCATTGGTATCGCTCTAGCGAGAATACAAGCGGACGAAGGCCTAAGCCAAGCCGAAAACAAGTTGGAAGAGCGTGTCGAAGAACGAACCGCCGAACTCCTTGCCGCCACACGATCCCTTGAACAGGAAATTCGAGAACGCAACGCACTCGAACAAGAATTGCTGAGGAGCCAACATCGGTTGGAATTGGCTATGGCGGCCTCGAATCTGGGCTCATGGGATTGGAAACTCGACACTGATGAAGTCTGTTTCGACAAGCGGTGGGGCGAGATCTTCGGCAACCAACACGATGAACTGGAATCGGACGCGAAGACCTGGCAAAACAGGATCCATCGTGACGATAAGCTAGGGGTGCTGAAGAAGTTGAAACGCCACCTCGAAGATCCGGATCAATACTTTGAAGCCGAATACCGACTCGAAACCAAATCAGGGGAATGGAAATGGATTTTGGACCGAGGCAGAGTGGTGGAAACCGACGAGACCGGTAAACCTACGCGCATGGCCGGCATTTACCTCGATATTACAGACCGCAAAGTTATGGAAGAAGAGTTGCATGATTCTGCGGAACGGTTTCGGGCCATCTTTGAGAGCGCCAAAGATTGTATCTTTGTAAAAAATAGGTCTCTACAATACACCCATGTGAACCCGGCGTTCGTGAAAATGATCGGGGTCCCGGAGTCGGACATCATAGGTTGGACGGACGAAGATTTGTACGACTCCGATTGCGCTCAGATTTTTCGCGAGGTTGAGCGGCGGGTGTTGGAAGGGGAGTCGGTTGAGCAAGAATATACAAGGGTCATAAGAAAAATTCCCCGCAGTTTTCTCGACACGAGAGTGCCGATGAGGAACAAGCGTGGCCATATAATAGGCATTGTGGCCATAAGCGTGGAAATGACGGATAGAAAGCCCTCCCGATCCATTGGGGCATCCGTAGAGCCCGAGTATCGGGCCGAGTCCATGCGCTCGACTCTCCGAGCAGCTCGCTTGGCTGCCGAGACCGACACCATAGTGCTGCTCATGGGCGAAAGCGGGGCGGGCAAGGATCACGTCGCCCGATATGTGCACGATCATTCTAAACGCTCAAACGGGCCGTTCTTTTCTATCAATTGCGCCGCTGTATCCCCTGAATTGGCTGAATCGGAACTCTTCGGCTATGAGCCGGGCGCATTCACCGGCTCCAGAGGGCTTAAGCGGGGACTGTTGGAGCTTGCCGAAGGGGGCACGATTCTGCTCAATGAAATAGGCGAGTTATCGCCTCCGCTTCAGGCAAAGCTGCTGACTTTCTTGGACACTCGTCAGTTTACCAGAGTAGGCGGTGTGAAACTTTTCACGGTAAACGCCCGGTTGATTGCGGCAACTAACAGAGATTTGGAAAAGGAAGTCAAACAAAACCGTTTTCGTCAAGATCTGTTTTACAGATTAGATGTTTTCACCATAGAGGTGCCGCCCCTTAGGCGCAGGACCGAAGACATCCCTCATCTGGTTAAAATCCTGGTGCGGGAACTTAGCCCCAAGATGGGATTCGAGTCCGTGCCGCAGGTGGGCCTCGACGTCTTAAAGGTCCTTGCGGACTACCCCTGGCCTGGAAATGTGAGAGAACTTCGCAACGTGCTGGAGCGCGCATTGATTCTCTGCGACAGAAAGCAGATCAGCATTGAAGACCTTGCAATACACGACAAATCCAAATCTAAAAAGCAGGGGCAAACGTGGTCCGTCAACATACGCTTCCCTGAGAATGAGACCATAAACGAGGTAACCATGAATTTGAAACGGGCACTGGTAGTCGAAGCCCTTCGCCGAACCGGGGGAAGCCGGAAGCGCGCGGCGGATCTCCTTGGAATCAGCCCTGATTCATTGAAGCACTACATGCAGATATTTGACCTGTTCACTGTCTTGCCCTTCCCATCCAGCCAAACAGGGTAATTTTCCGGTCGGTGGGGAAAAATTCCCCACTGCTGGAAAAATTTTCCCTTAATTTCATCTCCAATTAGCTGAAATCACTACAAGCTCTGAAGTAGGTATTTTTTACCTGATTTTACTACCAACCGAACTATCCGACACCTCCGAGTACATACACAGATAACTCCATGATTTCCATTGCTTGTCCACATAGCCAAACTGGCACGGAACCTGCTACATAGTCGCAGCAGACGCAAACGAATAGAATCGGAGGACTGCAAGATGAGGGACGCAACGACGATAGACGGCAACATCGACAGGACTTCCATGATTCTGGGAGCAGCTATGATGCTCGCCTGGACATTTTGGATGGGAATCGGCGGCCTAGTGTTACTGCTGGCGGTAGCTTACTCTCTCGCAACCCAAAGCCCGACACTGGGGATTGTCTGCTCTTTTCTTCTGCTTGCGCCCCTCATGATGACTATCGTCTGGGGAATCGGCGCCCTATGCCAAACGGTAAAAGCGATATGGGCTCTAAATTGCAACCTTCGGGGACCGAGCTGGTGGGAACGACGTCAGTCGCACCGTGTGATCTATCAGGCGTATTACTTCTAATTGTCTGCAAGGAAAAAATGGGTGGCTTCCTACAGCCGGGGGCAATAAGCGAATCGCCTACCCCGGCTTATCCTTGCCATGCTCTTCTCTACGTAACCGCTTCTACGCCAAGGATTTCTCGCCGTCCCGTCGCTAAAGTAGCTACAATCTTTACGAGCAGATCCGGCGACTTTAGTGAAGCGTCCCGAATTCCTATCGCGCCGGGTCGCGCAAACCGGGGCTGCCCTACTTAATTCTTGAGTATACCCGCAAATTGCGTGCGCTTTCCTCGCAACTCCTGTAACCCCTCCTCGGTCCCCGCCCCTATACCAAAATTCCGATTGACCTCAAAGAAGCGGCGCGTTAAGTTCAAGGCTGGGTGCCAACGGGCTTTTTCATCAACGACACGACGGTTCCGTCCATAGGACCATAGTGGTCGTATTTGACTTCAGGGAGCTGGTTCATGCTCAAATGTAGGGACTTCTACGCACAAGATACGACGCCGTTCTTGGCGCTTTCCCGCAAATACGAACCGATTGAGAGTGTGCTTGATCATGTCAACGTTTGGATCGGCTCAGAGAAAGTTAAGGTTTTCAACGTGGAGACCGTTGCATCCGCCTGCGCGTTCGACAGCGCACCAGGCTACTGCGTTCGAGTGTGGTATGAAGAATGATTCTTCCTGCTTAGCGTGACCGGGGGAAAGTTGCATAATTCTTATTTTTTCGCTCCCAGATTCCAGCCTGGGAGCGACTATGGAAATTACTTCAATTTGCGCGAAATGGTATTCGTCTCAGCCCGGCGCTACTCACTCGCCTTGTTGTTCCTTTGGCCCTGCTCCCGGAGAAGTTTTTCGTCTTCAACAGTCAGCTTCCGTGGCTCTATCTTGACCGTTAACTTCGTGAGCTTGCCCGTGAACCCAAACGGAACATGGTAGTCTTTGTCGTCCACCGGAGTGCCCGTGTCTGCTCCGATGTCGAAACTCTCATCCCATTGGAGTATGAGCGGGATGGTGCGTTCCATCTTTTGCGTGGCCACCACCTTGCCGTCGACCTTCAGCGTCCCGGCGCCGCCCCTGCCCAAACCGCTCATGTCGTCAAAAGCCAGCGTGGCGAAGCCTAGGCCGTCATATTTGAAGTCGAACTCCAACGTATGCTTGCCGGGCGAGAGGGCCTCTGGTCCTTCCCACCGAACCCGCTTGAGGTCGAGCAGGTTCCAGACGTAAACGGGCTTGCCCTTCAGCAGATAAAAGCCCCAACCGCCAAATCGGCCCCCCTGGGTCGCCAGCATGCCCTCAGCGCCGCCTTGCGGCACTTCGACCTCAGCAATGATGTTGTAGGACGTGGCGAGGAGCTGCGGCGCGTCTCCCATGGGGATTCCTGTCAGTTCCCCTGAATAAGTGAAAACGGTCCTTCCTGCGGTCACGCTGGGCCGCGGTGTCACCATGCGCGACGCCATCGAGTTATCAAGCGGAAAGACCTGATACTTCGCCGCCTCCACCATGAAGAGTTGCTGCATTTCTTTCAGTTTGGCGGGATTGGAAGCGGCCAGGTCATTGTCCTGCGTCCAATCCTTCGTCAGGTCGTAAAGCTCCCACTTGTAGCTGTTCATCACGTCGGGGTTGGGCGTGGCGACAAGCTTCCAAGGCGGGCTGATAGGAAGCGTGTTGGCGTACCAACCGTCGTGGTATATGCCCCGGTTGGCAAACATTTCGAAATACTGGGTCCGGTGTTTGGATGGAGCGTTGGCGTAGACCTTGTCGAAAGAATAGGCCATGCTAACTCCTTCGATAGGCTTCTGACCAACGCCGTCGACCATCACCGGCGCTTGAACGCCGGTGGCTTCCAGAATAGTCGGCACGATGTCGATTACGTGGTGAAACTGGTTGCGGATTCCACCCGCGTCCTTGATGTGACCGGGCCAGGCTATGCACATCCCCTGTCGTGTTCCGCCGAAGTGCGACGCAATCTGTTTGGTCCACTTGTACGGAGTGTCGAACGCCCATGTCCAACCCACAGCCATGTGGTTGTAAGTCCGGTCTGAGCCCCAGATATCGTAGAAATACTTTAACTGATCAGCGACCGGGACCTCGACGCCGTTGAATTGTGCGACCTCGTTCGGCGTCCCGTTTGGCGATCCCTCGGGACTGGAGCCGTTGTCACCGCTTATATAGATGATCAGAGTGTTGTCAAGCTTACCCATGTCCTCGACAGCCTGGATGACGCGACCGATTTCATGGTCCGTGTAAGCCAGATATGCGCCATAGACCTCAACCTGGCGGATAAACATCTTCTTTTCGTCGGCAGTGAGCGTGTCCCATTTCTTCAGCAGATCGTCAGGCCATGGCGTGAGTTTGGCGTCCTGCGGGATCACGCCGAGCTTCTTCTGATTGGCGAAAATCGTCTCGCGGAGTTCATTCCAGCCTTTGTCAAAAAGGCGCATGTCGCTTATCTTCTTTATCCACTCCGGAGTCGCATGGTGCGGCGCATGTGTCCCGCCCGGAACGTAGTAGACGAAGAACGGTTTGGCTGGATCGACTTCGTTCAGCATTTTTATGTGCGCGATTGCGTCGTCAGCCATGGCCGTGGTGAGGTTCCATTTGGGATTTCCCACGTACGGGTAAATCGCCGTCGTGTTGCGGAAAAGGTTGGGCTGCCACTGACTGGTGTCCCCTCCCACGAATCCATAGAAGTACTCGAAGCCCATGCCGATGGGCCACTGGTCGAACGGCCCGGCCTGACTCGCCTGGAAGGCGGGCGTGTTGTGGTCCTTGCCGAACCAGGAGGTCGCGTAGCCGTTGTCCTTGAGGATTCTGCCGATGGTCGTCGAATCCTTTGTGATGAAACTGTCGTAACCCGGGAAACCCGTCGCCATTTCAGAAATTTGGCCAAAGCCAACCGAGTGGTGGTTTCGCCCGGTGATCAGTGCGGCCCTAGTGGGCGAGCACAATGCGGTCGAGTGAAACTGCGTGTAACGCAGCCCCGTGTTCGCGATCCGATCCAAAGCTGGAGTAGGAATGACTCCACCGAAAGTGCTCGGAGCGCCGAAGCCGACGTCGTCGGTCATGATCAGCAGCACGTTGGGCGCTCCCTTGGGCGGGACCACTCGGGGCGGCCAGTAAGGCGTGGAATCCTTGGCGTTGAGATTTATTTCCCCGCCGAATTCCGCTGGTGGGTTTGGGAGGGACTTGCCGTCGATGGTTGTGGTCGCTGAGGGCGAGCCTGGAGCGCCCGTGGTTTGTTGGGCCGCAACAGACGCGACGGTAATCAGAAAAGCGAGCCAAGCCACCGCGAATCCAAAGCCCCAATGTGACTTAGAGAACCTTACAAAAACAGACATGCCCTCTCTCCTTTCCCTATCAACACTTGCCCAAATGCTTCAAGACTCCACATCTTGACGAAGTCCTATGTTTACCGGCTGATTGAACGCAAAGTTATTTCTGCCGGTCTTATCTCGCTCTGAAAAAAACCACTTCAAAGCTTTGTTGGATTGCGGCCTGAAAATAATTGCCCTTGAGCTGATCCGTGTTCGGATCATAGGTTAGCGTGTACGTAGATCCGGGGTATCCGGCGTCGAGTAATTCGATGAAAATTTTGGTTGTCGATTCTTGCCGCGTGGCTTCGGCTTTGGAGACATTAATCGGCCTTGGGTTAAAATAGCCTGTATCCATTTTGCCGCTTGCGTCAACATTCCTTATTTCGATAACATACCCTCCGTCGGGACGGCGCCAGCGGCCTTTCAATTCCTCAAACCCCGCCTTGCCCTCTTCTTTGCCGCCTGCAGTTTCGGCCTTCACAGGTTCCACATTGAGGGCAAAAAGAAACGTGGCGGCAAGGAGCGCGGTCCAAAGCAACATGGCTTGGGTCAGGAGAAACCTGTGTCCGTCCTCAATCGAGGTTTTCATTTTTAACTCTTTTCATCCCGCGTAATGAAGGCATTTTCATAGGATTGCCTCCGGAGACCATGGGCGCCACCTCGACTACTCGATGGAACATCCTCTTTCGGGGTAAGGGAAGGCGAAACCTTGGCGTCGCCATTTGAGAAGTTTCTTGAGGGGAGGTCCGGAGAGGAACTTCTTTCAAAAAGTTCCCGTCCGCGGATGTTTTCACGAAAGGTGGTTTCCTGGCGCCCTACCACGTAATCTTCCCCCTCCCCGGCTTCGCTCGCTACGGTGTAGGCTTGCCCACGCCACGCTTTTCCTTCATTTCCTTCATTGCCTTCACTTTCGGCAGGATGTCATAAACGGGAGGGTTATTGGACAGAAATCCGATCTTGAACTGGGGCGGATATTTGATCAGTTCTTCCATGTACCAGGCGGCCAATGCGCCTACAGGCGTGGTCATGGGTATGTGACGGATCCCTATATTGACGTCTTCCTGGGGGTTGGTGTAGAGATTTACCATCACAGCGCCACCGGTGTCCGTTACTATCGAACCGCTGAAACCGCCCAAGTGGCCCTTCTGAAAAAGACCGTTTTCGATCTCGGCGGTCCAGATGTACTTGAATTCGTCAGCGCGAATAGCGGCAAAGTACTGGTTCAGGGTGTAAGGCCGACTTTGACGGGCGGACTCGCCGTTGTCAGCCACCAGAAATGAGGCCTGGTCCACGCCGTCAATGTACGTGGTCTTCGGGAACAACTCCGCAAGCTTGGCTCCGGGCACACCGGCCAACGAAAGAGCGGTCGGCAGGAAATCCGCGTGGTCGAACATGCCCTCAGACTTGCGAGGCTCAATCATGCCCTTCCAATAGGCGAAGGTCGGCACTCGGACGCCGCCCTCCCAGGTTGAGCCCTTGCAGCCGCGGAACGCGGTCCGACCATGGGGGGGAACCTCACACTCCGGACCATTGTCCGAGGTTAGAATGATCAGCGTGTTCTCAAGCTCGCCGGTCTCTTCCAGCGCTTGGACCAGTTGGCCCAGCACGTAGTCCATGTGGACCATGCAGTCGCTGTATACGGTGCGCGCACGGGACTTGCCGGCCCATTCGTCGGACGGGTAGTTGTCGAAATGGCAGCCACGTGTGGCATGGTATAGGAAGAAGGGCTGCTTGCTCCCTTTCATACGTTTGATAAAGGCTACACTGTGGTCCATCCAGTGCTTGTCCAGCTGCTTAATGTAGTCGAGGTCGATGAGCCGGACGCTTTCGCATTTCTCCTTGTCCTTAGGCGAACAACGAACCTCGTCGTGGTTGAAAGGGTCCTCTTCCAACATTCTAAAGCGCGATGGACTCAGAGCGACTTCAGGATTGAAATATACGTCCCGCCACTCCGTGTACATGTCGGAAACCCCAAGGAAGCCCAGGTAATCGTCGTATCCCACATTCTGAGGCAGCGAACCCTCATTTTCCCCGATGTGCCACTTGCCCACTCCTTGCGTGACATAGCCCTGCTTCTTGAGCAGCATGGGCAAGGTGATGGCTCCGTCCAGGCCGCCCGCTTCGCCGTACATGGGCGGACGCAGGATGCCGTGGTGCAACGGGTTCTGCCCGGTGTGTATCGTAGCGCGAGTTGGCGAACAGGAGGGCGTCGAGTAGGCGGATGTTAGGATCAAGCCATTGTTGGCCAACTTGTCCATAACCGGAGTTTCGTTTCCGACCGCGATGCCGCCCCCGTTAAACCCCGGGTCCATCCAGCCCACATCGTCCATCAGGAAGATGAGGATGTTGGGTTTCTTGCCGAATTTTTTCTCCAGGGCGGCCAGTTTTTCTCCGGCCTTCTTGTCCTGCTCGGAATGAGGAATGACCGGGTACATGTTGTCCGCGGGCTTGACGGCTTTTAGATGGATGAACTGGTCGGTGTGGTCATAGCCCTTGGCTGTGGTGGGTCCGGTTGAACTGCCGCGGACGTTCTGTCCTATGGCCGACCCTGGGACTGCAACAGTCATGGCCGCCAGCGCCACGATAAAAACCATTGTTAGCGACATGGAACAGATTTTTTCGGCGTCCTTCATTCTCATTCTCCTTCCTCCTGGTAATGCAATTCCGGATGTCACAATTTTAAAGGTCCCTTATAACCGAATACATTCATTCGATTGCCGCTCAATTCTCAGGTCGAAAGCGCTTCAAAAAACCAATCCCAGCGTCAATCCGCCTCCTACGACGTATTGGGTATTAGAAATCGTCACGTCTTTGGCGCGGTAGGTGGCTGGGCCGGCGGTGGTAAATTCAAGATCCGAGCTCCCCTTCAAGTTTACAAGGCTGCCTGTGAACCACATGCTGAACATCGCGGGAAGCGGCACGGGAAAATAGTATTGGCCGGTGGCCGCCAGGAAAGTTCCCGGCTGGTTCATGGTATAGTGCAGATCCGACACAACGGTTTGCCAAGATCTGAAGTCCATGTTCCCGGTAGACCACGCAAAAGGGCTGTATATAACCGAGGCCATAAAGGTTCCTTCTTGGGACACCTGAAGGCCGAAGAACGGCGCGCCTACGTTCAGCAGCACGTCAGCGTACAGGGTTTGGTTGGGCGAAGGACCAGCGGCGCTCCTGGTATTCCCGAACTGGACTTCCATCTGGTTCCACATGAATCCGGCGAGCAGCGAGTAGCCCTTCCTCATTTCGTAAGCCGCTCCCCCCTGAACTACCCAAAATTGAAAATTGGAACCTGTCTGTTGAAATTGGGGAACACCCCCTGCGACGCCCACTGAAATGGGGAGTTCGCCTGAAAGAGTGAACAGATGGGGAGAGAACCCGCCGGCGGACCCGAATAACGTGAACGGACCGTTTATTATGTTGAGTCCCACGGTCCCGGACCAGAAGTTGAAATCATTTAAAGTCACGTCCAGGGTGCCTATTTGAAGCTGATTAGGGGGAGTTCCGATGTCCGCGACAACAGGGATGCTCATGTTGGCGCCGATGCGTTGGTAACCGACTTGCACGTTCGGATTGAGCAGAAACCTTTCCGAGTTTCACCCCTTTCAGAAGGGGCATGCTGGACAGAAAACTCCCTCCTTCGGCGTCGGTTGACGGAATTGGCGGCAAGCCCGCGGGAATCAGGCTGGACGGGAAGTTTTGACCAAACAGGAGTGCCGGAAAGAACAACCCCAACACGAAAACAAGCAGCAGCGTCTTTTTCATGAATTAATACCCCCAAAATGCAAACCCACTTGAAACACAATGAGAAGAAAGGACTCACATGAGTCGCAATCGGGCCTTCCGCGCTTAGGCATGTGAAAGCGCCGAGGTTCCCGACCTTTTGTACGGATTATACGAGTCCTCAAATGCCCGATATTTGTTTAGTTGTGGAATGAGCATATATGAAAGCAATAGATAAATCAAAATACTTTTTTATGAGTTCAATCAAGGTCGGGCAAGCCGGAGGTTGCTTCGTGGTTTAGCTACTCGCAATAGTATATGGCGCCGGCATTGCGAGTAGCTCAGCTCTCTCCAGGGCTAGGGGGCGGCTACTCAACTGACGTTATTGTCCTTGATATCCCCCGGATAAGCGAGATAGAATGGAGGCGAATCCTACAATTTGAATGATATCTCAGGGACTGTCTCAAGAAAATATAAGGAATCTTTCCACCATGCTGCAAAGATTATACGTTCATAATTTCAGATGCCTGGAAAACTTCGTGCTGACGTTTGAGGAAATGCCGTCCGCTCTTTTGATTGGGAAGAACGGAACAGGTAAATCAACCATTGCCATGGCTCTGGAGGTTCTTCAGCGCATTGGTCGAGGCGTAAATAGGGTCGGAGCTCTTGTCCGGGAAGAAGATTTCACCCATGGAAGAAGGGATGTTCCGATCCGGTTCGAAATAGAAGTAATGTTGGACAAGCGATTGTATACATATGTCCTTGCGTTGGATTTGCCGGAACGATTCAAAGAACTTCGGGTTTTTGAGGAGCGATTGACGGTTGCGGGCGAACAGATTTACTCCCGGGATAAAGCTCAGGTGACCATTCCCACCGGCTCGGAAAGGAAGGCTCAGGCAGAGTTCTCAGTGGATTGGCATCTTGTCGCCCTTCCAATAATTCAGGAACCATCCGAAAAAGACCGGGTCAGCCTTTTTCGGACGTGGCTCGCTCGCGCCGTCATTCTGGGTCCGATTCCAAGTTTGATGACGGGTGATTCCAGCGGTGAGACTCTGGAGCCGAACAAAGATGGCTCAAACTTTGGAGAATGGGTTTCCGGGCTGCTCATCCACTATCCTGCCGCCTACAGACATGTTGAGAAATACCTCCGAGACGTTATGCCGGACTTTAAAGATTTTCTCAATCCAAGTGTCGGCAAGGACTCAAAAAGCATGGTCGTCAGGTTTGAGGAGAACAAAGCGCAATTGGATGTCTCGTTCAAAGATATATCTGACGGCGAGAAGTGCTTTTTTCTTTGCGGTGTGCTCTTGGCTGCAAACGAAGCCTATGGCCCACTATTCTGCTTCTGGGATGAGCCCGACAATTATCTCT
Source organism: uncultured delta proteobacterium (assembly GCA_963747865.1). Classification (GTDB taxonomy): domain Bacteria; phylum Desulfobacterota; class Desulfomonilia; order Desulfomonilales; family Desulfomonilaceae; genus JBBSBY01. Next base: position 28,693 of record CAVVHK010000021.1, read on the forward strand.
CGATTTCGGAAGTCGGATTTTTCGTAACGGCGCTGAGGCGCTCGTTCACAAACAGCGGTCAAATTTTGCTGACCTCTCATAATCCTGAAGCCATCCGAAAATTTTCGGATGAGAATACCTTGATACTTGATCGGAAAAGCCACCTGGAGCCGACTCTGGTTAGACCGTTAAGAGAAATATCTTATACAGGGGATCTTGTAGATGCCTTGATCCGCGGCGATGTAGAGCTATGAGCGCCAACAAGTATAAATCGCACATTCTTGTGGCGCCTGAAGACGACGCTAATCGTCAGATTGCAAACGGATTCATTCTCGGTCCGAACCTTAAGGTCCGCGCCATCCAAGTTCTTTCGGTTGCCGGTGGTAAGGAAAAAGTGCTGGACGTCCTGAAGTCGGAGCATGCTCCCGAAATGCGCAAGTATCCGAAAAGGCGGCTGCTTTTACATATTGATTTCGATGACAGGTACCAGGCGACATTTGGCCGAGTTAAGCAAGCAATTGCGGAGGCGGGACTGGATGGCAGAATCTTCGTTCTCGGAACCCTATCGGAGCCGGAGAGGCTGAAGACGGCCGTCGGAATGAAGAGCTATGAAGCCATAGGCCAAACCTTGGCGCAAGAGTGTGTCGACAACACACGCGGATTATGGAGCCATGACCTCCTTAAACACAACGAACCCGAATTAGTGCGCATGATTGAGCTGGTTAAGCCTTTTCTCTTTGAACAGACGTAAACTTTCCCCATGACCGCCGGAATTGTGAACACTGAGGCAATGAGTCCTGTATAATGGCAAGTGTCCACCGAAAGCCGCGATCCCCCCGAATCATCTTGCAGGAGTATGGAGCCGGCCATGCTTGCCTTTCACAGAAGCATCACAGCAAAAATCGCTCTACTTGTGCTCGGAAGCACGTGCCTCGTCCTGGCGCTTGTCCTAGGGGTCAGCTACGGCAGATCCAGGGAGTTGATCAGGCAAGAAGCCGAAAAGAGCGCAACGAATCTCACTGCGTCTCTCGCAAATAGCATTGAGCAGGAATTTCTATCGGTTGCTCAAGCAGTGGACGATTTGGAATGCCATTTGGAAATAGGCGCTTGGGATGAAAAAACGCTTCTAGATCACATTAAACGAATGGTCATGCGCAATGGGAGGGTTTTCGGATCAACCGTCGCCTTTTTGCCTTACGCATTTGAGCCGCAGATTGAAAAATTCGCTCCGTATTTTTGCCGGACCCCGGACGGAATCAAATTCGAACAACTCGGAAACGATACCTACGATTACTTTTCAAAGGACTGGTTTCGAGTCCCGGTTAAATTAGAAAAAGCGATTTGGACGGACCCGTATTTCGATGAAGGCGGTGGCAACGTGGTAATGATCACCTACGCCCGCCCCATGTTTTTCAAACCCGTCGATGCGTCCCCCGGAGCCGTGAGGGCCATTGTTACCGGTGATGTGTCTCTGAAACGTCTGAATGACTTCACAAATTCCAAGCAGGTTTATGAGACAGGATTTCTGTCTGTGATTTCCGATAAAGGGACTTTCGTGACCAACCGAAATCCTCAACGAGTTATGCGCAAATCTATTTTTGACGCAGCGGATGAAGCTGGAGTTCCGCGCGCCGGGAGTATGCTCGGGCCATGATAACCCAGAAGTCAGGATTCTTTGACATAGGCAGCGATTTGACCGGAGTTGATTCTTTTCTCGCCTTTACGAGAATAAATTCCCCCGGTTGGACGCTGGCCGCCATCCTGCCGAAGAAAGAGCTTTTTGCCGAGGTGGAGTCTTTGTTTCGGACGACGATCCTGTTGGCGGCGATAGGCATTGGATTGCTTGTGTGCGCTTCGATTTTCGTCGCCCGCTCCATCAGTAAACCTTTACGCCGCATGGCTGGTGAAACGGAGAAGATCGCAGAAGGGAACCTGGATATCGATCTGGCCGATATCCGATCCGAGGACGAGGTTGGCCGATTGGCGCAGGCCTTTGTTCGAATGACCGAAGGATTGAAGGACAGAGATCGCATAAAGGATACTTTTGGACGCTATCTCACCCAGGAAGTCGTAAAACGCCTTCTTGATTCTCAGGATGGGCTCCGACTCGGGGGAGAAATCAGGGAACTCTCGATTCTGATGTCGGACCTGAGAGGATTTACCGCTCTCACTTCCACGATGAGCCCGGAGCAGGTGATTAAGTTTCTGAATCGGTATTTGGGCAGGATGGTGGACATCATTTTGGACCACCGCGGAATTATTGACGAAATCATCGGCGATGGAATTCTGGCTTTCTTCGGTGCGCCCGAAGCCCTTGATAACCATCCGGAACTGGCCGTGGCCTGCGCCCTGAAGATGCAATTGGCCATGGAAGAAATAAACGCTCTCAACGAGGTGGATGGCTTGCCGCATCTCGAAATGGGAGTGGCCGTGAACACCGGCGAGGTTGTGGTGGGAAACATCGGGTCGGAAAAACGAGCCAAATATGGGGCGGTAGGCGCGCAAGTCAACTTCACGGGTAGAGTGGAATCGTACACGGTAGGTGGACAGGTCCTCATAAGCAGGGGAACGTTCGATAGGCTTTCCGAAAAGCTTGAGGTGAAACAAATGCTCGAAGTGGGCATGAAAGGGGTGCCCGGCAAGGTCAAGCTTTACGACGTTAAAGGCATTTCGGGCGGCTATGGGGCTCATCTTGGCGATAAGGATGAAACGTTGACCGCCCTCCGTGACGGAATGACGGTTCAAGTATTTCGGTTGGACCAAAAGATGACGGCCGGAACGGGAGAAGGCGCGTGTCTTAAGTCCGTTTCACTCACTTCGGCTACCGTGCTGTTCGAGAAAGCAATATCGCGTTGGGAAGATGTCAAGATGGTTATGGAACGAAAGTCGGTAGACCAATCAGCTCCGGAAATCTACGGAAAGGTAATCTCGGTGGCCGGCGCCGAGTCCGGAGTCGAAGGGCTTGTGCGGTTCACTTCAGTTTCGTCCGAGGCGTACAAAATATTGAGACAATCAATCAAGGCGGCCCAGGCTTCGCAGCAACCAAAATAAATCAGAGGGCTTTTTTGCCTGCAAAAAGGCCCCAAACAAGGCCCCGGCCGCCAAATCGTAGATCGCACCGCCCATCCTGAAAGTGTATGGCTTGTCCGAATGCGGATCGGTTCTGCCGCCTATTTGCGGCCAAGCAACTCAGGGTACAGTTTGGCAGCGCAATCCGGGCATAGTCCGTGAGTAAATTCAGCCTCTGAGTGATCGCTGATGTAAGCCTCAATCGCTTGCCAGTAGCCCTCGTCATTACGGATCATTTTGCAGGAAGCGCAAATGGGGAGCAAGCCGCTGAGTTTTTTCACTTGTTTAAGGGCGCATCTGAGATCAGCGTTAACTTTAGTCAACGCGGATTGAAGCTCGACAATTCTCTGACCGTTCCGTATTCTCACCTGTAATTCGTTAGGATCGAAGGGTTTAATCAAGTAATCGTCCGCCTCGGCGGCTAATCCTGCTATCATGTCGGCTCTTGAGTCTTTTTGGGTCAGCAGGATTATGTATACATAACGGTCCTCGCCGGAAACAGATTCGCGCACCTTGCGGACCACATCTATTCCGTTCATGCCGGGCATGACCCAGTCCAGGACGGCCAGTCGGGGGCCGTCATCAGATTGAAGAACCTTCCAGGCCTGTTCTCCGTCCGCGGCCTCAACAACCTCGTGCCCCCATTTCTTTAGGGTTCTCACCAGCAGCGTACGGCTGAACGGCTCGTCTTCTGCCACAAGGATTCTCATGCCTTTTGCTCCTGTTCAGGAATATCGCAAGCAGACCGCTAAAATCATTCGCGGTGGAAATTGCAGGGACCTTAGTATTCTTTGGCGTGAATACAGCGCCGTATTCACGGTCAAAGCCCCGGTCAGGCGGACAGTCAAATAGGATGCGGCGCCCAACGGGAACCGCATCGTTCGACGCCTTTTCTCGACAGATGCGGTTCGCTTCGCCCACCACATCCTATAAGAATACGTGACCAAAATTGCGCCATAGAGCGCTTAGAACCACGCAAAGCCGAAGCCTGTCATTGCTAGGGCGGCAGCCTGAGGCAATCCCGTGGTCCGCACAGATGGGATCGCTTTGTCGCTTCGCCGCTAGCAACGACATTTTGCCGGGCCGGCGCCATTCGAGCTGCCGTAACGTATCCCGTGAATCTCAAGCAGGAAAACTATACAGCCAGTTAGGCCACTCCACGTTCGACGGGAAACCACATTGAAGATAATTTCACTACCGGTCAAGTCCTCATTCGTTAGTACCCGAGCTCCTTGACTCTGCGTTTCAGTTCGATTATCCCAGCGTCCAGTCTTTGCAACAGTCGGGTAAAAGCGTTCTTGTCGGCGCCTCTAGCTATCCTTTCCATTTCTTCCGCCACCTGAGCCAGAACCTCCGCTCCGAAAGTGGCGAAAGCGCCTTTCAAAGTGTGCGAAGACATAGCGGCCTCCTCCCAGTTTTCAGCCGACGCTGCGGACCGCGATCGTTCCACCAAAATCGGGGTTTGGGAAAAGAAGAGCTGGATCATCTCCTTCATCGCCTCCTCATCCTCATCCAACCTCTCGCGAAGAGCCTCGAGATCGAAGACACTGAGACCGTCGCCTGGGTTAATCTCGGAGCGTCTTTCACGACAAGGGCCGAAGTTCCGAGAAACCGCCATACCTTCCCCGGGGCGCAAATCGTTTAAACACCTTGAGCAGTTCAGCCACTGTAATGGGTTTTGATAGAAACTCATCCATGCCCACGGCCAAGCATTCTTTTCTGTCCTCAGCGAAGGCGTGCGCGGTTTGAGCAATTATCGGGATTCTAGTGGATGTTTCCTTGGCCCTTATGATCCGTGTCGCTTCGTATCCATCGAGCTCGGGCATCTGAAGGTCCATTAAGACTATATCGAATTTCTCCGGGTCAAACAGCTCCACAGCCTCCCTGCCATTTGCGGCGACCACCACGACGCATCCCTGTTTTTTTAAGACTTCCACCGCTACAGCTTGATTGAAGGCGTTGTCCTCAGCCAGGAGCACCCTTAGTCCGAAAAACTCCCCTGTTTTGCTAACCGGACTTTGATTTGAAACCGGAGCCGTATCGCCGGAGTCGCCCAACCGTAACCGCACAGTGAAATGGAAGACGCTTCCCTTTCCCGGCTCGCTCTCCACCCACATGTCGCCGCCCATCGCGCGTGAAAGCTGACAAGAAATAGCGAGCCCCAAGCCTGCGCCTCCATACTTCCTGGTGGTCGAGGGATCGGCCTGCGAAAAGCGATCGAAAATGGCTTGCCGTTTGTCAGGGGCTATTCCGATACCTGTGTCCGACACCGAGAAATGCAACACGACTTCATCGTCTGATTGTTCCTGAAGTTCAACCAGGAAGGTAATGTTCCCTTCTTCGGTAAACTTGACGGCGTTGGCGCCGAGATTTAGCAAAACTTGCTGGAGACGGTTAGGATCTCCGCGAAGACAGTGTGGAACGGCTTCATCGATTTCATACTTGAGCGCCAGATTCTTCCCGTTCGCTCTGACCGCCAATAGAGATTCAGCGTTTGAAAACACGAATCTAATATCAAAATCGATTTCTTCCAAGTCCAATCTGCCCGCCTCAATTTTGGACAGATCAAGAATGTCGTTTATCAAGGAAAGCAAGGTATTCGCGGCGGCCTTGGCAATCCGAGCCCGTTCAAGCTGCCTACTGTTCAGTTCCGAGTCCAGCATCAGATCGATCATGCCGGAAACAGCGTAAAGCGGTGTCCTGATTTCGTGGCTCATGTTCGCCAGAAATTCGCCCTTTGCGCGCGTCGCCGACTCAGCCGCCTCTTTAGCCTGTCGTAGCGCCTCCTCGGCCCTCTTGCGTTCGCTGATATCAATGAGTGACGCCACAATTTCACGGCGTTCAGGAATGCTGTCAACAGTGACATATACGTGCTTTGTCCGGCCGCTTTGGTCCACCAACTGAGTCTCGTAACTCTTGGGCGCGGATTCCGGCTCCCGAAGTCGCCGCTCTCGGTAATTCCTCAAGCGATCCACTTCCGATTCCGCGACTGAATCCGACCACGTCACCTTTCCGAGGAGTTCCTGCTTGGTGTATCCGGTCAGGCGTTCCGCCTCGCAGTTTGCAAGAGAAACAAGTCCCTTGTCGTCTAAAATTACCATTGCGGTCCCGGTGGTCTCAAAAATTGTCCGATACCTGTTTTCGCTTTCCCTCAGAGCGTCCTCGACCCTTGCGCGGGCCTTGTTCTCCTGATGCAACAGCTCCAAGTTGTCTCGAAGCTCGGAAGTCCTGTTCTCAACTTCCGCTTGCAAGGTCTTGGAATACTCAGCCTGTTGCTGATACAATCTCGAATTATCCAGTGATATCGCCGCTTGTGAACCTAGTAATCTGAGTATCTCGACACGGTCCGGAGCGAAAGCGTTGGCGCTCAGGTTGTTCTCAAGGTACAGGGCTCCGAGCAACTTTCCTTGATGAATCAAAGGAATGCACGCCATGGATTTGGGCTTCTTTTCCACAATGTAGGGATCACCGGAAAACTTGGTCTGCGCGGCTCCATCATTCAAAACTACCGTCTCGAGAGTCCGCGCTACGTAATTGACAATAGCGGGCGAAATTTCTTGACACTCCTCCACAGGCAGGGACCGGAGCACCTCCACTTCAGTCCCATTTGTTGCGGCCTCCGCCTCGATCAGCATTTTTCCCCTAGATTCAAGGACCAGGAATCCTTTTTGAGCTCCTGCGTTTTCCATGACGATTGAAAGTGAGGTCGCCAGCAGTTTCTCCAAAACGATTTCACTGGAAATGGCTTGAGAGGCCTTGAGGACGGAAGCCAAATCCAAGGCTTCACTCTTTTGAAAGGAGAGGTGTCCAGGGCTTCCTGGTTCTTCCACGGCCGCGTCCAAAATTATGCCGGCGTGCTCGCCAATCAGATATGGACGGCGTTGACGCAATTCTCGAACCTTAGCCATGGCTCCCCATTCCACGTAGCATCGGACCGCTTCTTGGAGAAACACAGCGCCCGTAGCTGTGCGGCCTCTGCCTATGTGAAACTCCCCGCACAGTTCATTTGCCAACGCTTGATCCTGAATGTATCGGTTTTCTTGAGCATAGCGAATGGCTCGGTCGTAGGCGTCCGGCGCTTCGGAATCTTTCCTTAGAGCCCGCAGCCTCTCCGCTTCAACGAGCCAAAACTTTTGTAGGCAATTGCAGGGAGCGTGGTGAGCCCACTTCCTCAGTTTCTTCTGATTGGAGACCACCGCATTGTTAATTCGTTTTTGATCGGCAGGAGTAGCAGACTCGTATGTGGCCAGTCTCACAAGCGAATCGTAAAAATAGTATGGGACCACAGGACAAGTGGCGATGACGGCCGGAAGATAATTTCTCGCGACGCCGGCGCTTTGAAGACCCAGTTCGTAGTCGCGAAACAGGTATCCAAGAATCAGTTTGTGGAGAGAGGCGGTATACAGATGGTGCCCGTCATTGGCTTGCCGGCAAATGGGCAACTCGGTAGTCTCGTCGTAAGCGTCTCCGGAGAGTTTGCAAGGGTCCGAAGCATGGCCCAAAAGATTGAGGATCGCCTGCCTGTAGAGGCTCATCATGTGGACCGCTGTTTTCCGGCCCAAGCGCTCGAACGTTCCGATATGACTTACGATATCACGTTCGACATCCACAAGGTTTCTGCCGGCCCAATAGGAGTGATAAAGGTACCCCATGAGTCCAAGTCCCCCAAATTCCAGATCGCCCACTTCCAGACCGGATTGATATGCGTCGAGGAGAGGCGAAAGGGTGTCTCTGAGGGGCTCCTTCCAGTGCCTAATCGTTAAGTTCTTCGCTACTACTTCCCGTGCCTCAAATTCTCTGGCGTTGAGGCGCTCCCGAAGCTTAGTCGCCAGGGCGCCGAACTTGAATCCTGAATCTATGTCCCCCTTATATCCGGCAAGAATTAGCCCGTAACCCGTGAGGGCAGGAATGGATTCAGGGCACGTTCCGTACTCCAAGGTCAACAATAGGCTTTTGACTACCTGAATTGGATATAATTGGGGATAGGCCTGGAACAACGAGTAGCTGAAGCTGCACATGACTCGCATGGCGGCAAGGGCCCGCGGATCGTTCATTCGCCGGAGGCTGAGCAGATCGTCGGTCGACTTGCCCGCCAGGGCCAATTTGGCCCTTATCAAGGCCCCCAACACATGGAGTTTGTTCGGCCTGTCGGGGAACTTCACGCCCAGCGCCCTTAAGAGATCCAACGCCGTCCTTACGGCCTCGTTGGGCTTGTGCATGGCTCCCAGCGCCTTAATTCGGGTTTGGTATATGGGAACTTTATCCAGCAAAGCGCCCGCATTCTCCAGAGCCACATCGGCGAGTTCTTCCATAAGATCGAAATTCGATGTGAGATATGCCGCCTCCACCGCTCTCGTGTAAAGGTGTAAGGTCAGATCGTACCGGCTGCTCCAACTGTCCGCCGGGAGAAGTCCCAACGCAACGCGGAAGTATTCTACCGCTGGTCCGTAGGCCGCCGAGGCGCCCGCCTTGACGCCGGCCATAAGATTCAGTTGGATCAATTCATTTTTTTCCTGCTCGCTCTCAATGGAACCGATCCCTAAATTGAGGTGATTCATAATGTCAAAGAAACGTGTTTCCAATTTGGAACCGTATGAATTCCTCAGGAGAGCCAGTCCGAATGTTCGATGAAGCGCGGCTCTCTCCGAATCGGGGATCATTGAATAGGCCGCCTGCTGGACACGATCATGGGCGAAACAGTATTCCATCTCCGACGACTGCGCCTCCACAGGAGTTTGGCCATTGAGGACCTTGTAAGCGTCGCCCAGGGGAATCACTAGTCCCTCAGAAACCGCCTCCCGAAGCGCATTCAGGACTTCGGACGGCGATTGCTCAGACACGATGCTCAGGCCGTTGAGCTCGAATCTGTTCCCCAAGAGAGCCGCTCGGCTCAACATCTGTTGAGCGTCGTTCCCCATTCTTCGGATTCCGTCCGCAATCAACTGGAGAACATTGTCCGGAAGCGCCTGCGCTCCAATCCGGGCCGGATCCCACGTCCATCCTCCCAGATGAACGTCGAAATTCAGCAGTTCATGGACATATAGTGATTTCAAGAATTCCTTTGCAAAGAAAGGATTGCCCCGTGTCTTATTGAACACCAGCTCGCGTAACGAAACGCTCAAGTTCGCATCGCAACGGAAGGCGTCCCTGATCAGTGTTCCGATATCTTCTTGGCTCAGGGGCGTAACCTCGATGGTAGTAAAAGGCTTCGATTCCGTGCGTAGCCTCTCGAGCATGGCGGTCAGCGGGTCCGATGGTCGGAGTTCGTCGGCCCTATAGGTCCCTATCAACAGCAACCAGTGAGTGTCCGCAGAGTTTATCATAGTCTCCAAGAGCCGGAGCGAGGCGGAATCGGCCCATTGCAAGTCGTCCAGGAACAGAACCAGTGGATGATCCGGCTTGCACAACGCAGTTATGAATTTCCTGAATAGGATGATGAAACGATTTTGTGATTCGTCTGCGGCAAGATCCTCCACTGGAGCTTGAGGGCCTATGACAAGTTCCAGTTCCGGGATAACATCCAAAATAACTTTGCCCAGCGCTCCCAGCTCAGCCGTAAGATTCGCCCGCCAACGGTCAAGCTGGTCCCGGCTTTCCGTCAACAAGCTTCTGATTAATTCGCGGAAGGCTTCCGCTATAGCGCTGTACGGAATATTTTGTTTACGTTGATCGAATTTTCCCGAGAGAAAATGGGCTCCCTGTTCGATTACTTGCTTGGAGACTTCATTGACAAGGACCGTCTTTCCTATGCCGGCAGGACCGATGACAAAGACTGTTTCGTGTCCCTCGCGCACAGCTTGCCCGAACGCGGCCATGAGAGTCTCACACGCTTGCTCCCTGCTGTAAAGCTTTTGGGGAAGGGCAAGCCGTTCCGGCACATCCTTGGCTCCCAGAGTGAAGGACTCTATTCTGCCGATGGATTGGTTCCGGCGCAGAAATTCTTGAAGGTCCGCCTTGATTCCAGAGGCGCTTTGATACCTGTCCTCCTGGTTCTTCGCCAACAACTTCATCACAAAACCAGAGACAACCTTCGGAATTTCGGGCCTTATCAGGTGCGGAGGATCAGGCGTTTTCGCTATGTGGCAGTGCGCCAGTTTAAGAGGATCAGAGCCTTCAAAAGGGGGCCTCCCCGTGAGCATCTCGTAAAAGGTAGCGCCGAGCGAGTAATAGTCGCTACGGTAATCTATGGACCGGTTCATCCTGCCGGTTTGCTCGGGAGCTATGTAGGCCAAGTCGCCTTCCAGGACCTCAGGGTTCCTAACGGTCTGGACCTCTCTGGACAATGCCGTCGAGATTCCGAAGTCGATGATCTTGAGCTGTCGGGTCTGGGGGTTGAGCGCTATGTTCGAGGGATTGATGTTCTTATGCACGACGTTGGCCGAATGAATGTCCCCCACGGCCTGGACAATCAGTATGGCCATATCCAGAAACTCGTTTAAGGATAACCTACGGGATGCGATCAACTTGTCCAGCGACCGGGCGCCGAAATCCTCCAACACCAGCACAAGGGAATTGTGTCGCTCTTGAAGGCCGTAGGATTTTATTACGCCTTCGAGATCTTTCAATCTGTCGAGGACACTATATTCGTGCTTATATCTCGCAATTTCTTCAAGAGCCGGACAGTCGGGCCTCAAGACCTTCAGTACGACCCTGCGGCCGTCCTCTTTGCGTAATGCCCGGAATACCTGAGATTTTGAACTCCGGTAGATTCGTCTGTCAATTTCGTAACCCTCTATGTGTGGCATCCCGGACTTCTCCCAAACCCAGCCTTCTCCACTGTTTCCATGCGCGCCGTCATTAACGTCGGACAATCATTGGGCGGATAATTAGCCCCTCATCGGGCACCGGAATTTTGAACCTGTTCTTTCGGTTCTTCTTGTCCCGGGTCGAAATCCGCGCCGGCCGCCTCCCGATGCTTGTCGAAGAAAGCGGGCACGCATTTCGCAATATCCGCGTCATGTCGCAACTGAACATCTATTTGTCTGGTAAAACCAACCAGTGTGCCCAGGGCGTGAAGCCGGCGTTGGATCTCTTCTCTAGGAAGATGGAGGATTCTGCCCACCACGAGGTCACCTTTGACAGTGACTTTGAAATGATAGTGCGCCAGAATGTCGGCCAGAAGTTGGGCTCTCCTGGAACGGCGGGTTACGTCCGCCACCCCGCCTACGAATCTGAAGTAAATGTGATTTTGGTTGTCGTCATCCTCCATCCTCGCGTCAATCATGTTGAGATGATAGCCGAGCCGCAGGTGGCAATTCATGTAGACGTCGCTGACGACGGCTAAATTGAATGCCCCGAATGAAGCCCCTCCTGAGTCCCAGCCCCTAGTAAGGCTTGACATCAAACTCTTGAAATCCAACGAAACAGGTTCCGTGCGCCAGGTCCCCGGCCGCGACACTCCCGCCCACAAGGCTCTGAGAGGCAACGATCTGATCTGGTCCGATGTGATTGTGTTTCCTGCCGCCAGAGGGTCAAGTCCGCCTCCAAGATCAAGTATTTTCAGCTCCATAGGAACATCGGAGATGAGCGTCCACACTCGAGTTCCTTTGAAATTTTGCAGAAAAATAGGTAGATCCACCAGCTCCTGAACCGCCTTCTCATGAACGAACCTTATGACGTCGTGGGCGGATTCGCACCTTTCGGGAGAGAAATTCTGGGACTGGGGATCGATCAGATGGAGAGGGGCGACCCTTTTCAGAATCCTCCGCAGAAGCCGAAATTCAAGAGCCTCATCGAAAACGACGGGCTGCGTCATCTCGTGTCTTATGAGTTCCTCGACTCTTCCTTCGTAGACGATTCGGCGATGCGCGTCAAGCGTGATCTCCATGCCGTCCGTGAGGACATTGGCGCCGTTCTCCAACCCGACTAGCGTGGGGACGCGAAACTCTCTGGCTATGGTGGCGAGGTGCCCCGCGACGGAACCTCGTTCAGAAATTATGGCGCAGGCCTTCGGAACGATCCTGGCCAGCCATGGAGCAGTATATCGTGTCACGAGCACCGCTCCGTCAGGAAATTCGGCCATGTCTTTATTGGATTGCACGATCCGGACCAGGCCTGAGCCGACTCCTCCTTGGGCTACAACACCCTTGTCGCTCAGGAGTATTTTGTTCGTAAAACTGAACCGCAACGGTTCTCCGGCAGAATCCGCCACAGGTTCAGGCAGCTTTAGAGGGCGGCTCTGAAGCAGTTCGCAATTGCCCTCGGCGTCTATAGCCCATTCAATTTCAAGTGGACGTTTGAAATAGCGTTCCAACACCACTCCCCATTTCGCCACCTGACGGACAGTTTCCTCAGATATGGCGGATTGCGTCCGTTGGCATTGGGAAAGAGCGGCCTCTTCTTCTCCTCCCCCCGCGGCGGACCTAAGCAAGAGCTCTTTCTCGGCAATTATTGTCTCTTTGATTTCATGGGGAGGGTCTTTTCTTACAATATACTCGTCAAGGGTGTCCCTTCCTTCCGCCGTGGTTCTGCCCAGTCCGAATGAGGCGTAGATGGCCATGCAGTCTGATTCGGAGGACTCGGGGCACACAGTCTGGAGCACCCCACTGGCCTGGCTGTTGACCATTTTCTGGCATAGCACCGACATGGCGGCGCCGTCGCCTGTCATGCCCATCTGGTGGCGATAGCTTACGGCTTCGGGTGAGTAGAGGCTGGCCACCACCATCTTGTACGCTTCAAGAATTTGCGAGGGAGGGACGTTCAATAAAGTCTGGTGAAGGCCGGCAAAAGACAGTTCTCCATCTTCTCCATAAGCGCTACTGCGAACAGACCAGTTGTGTCGCCCTACATGGGTGCGCCGGGTTATGAATTTGGCCAGGTCCTCCGGAACCACTCCAGCTAAAATAGCTTCTGAAATTGCCGCCGACGCTTTGTCCAGAGTCTGTTCACCTGACATCCATGCTTCGAGCCGGTCGTGAATTTGATCCCCAAGACGGTTATGTTCCAGGAATCGGTAATATGCCCGGCTGGTGATTACAAATCCGTCCGGAGCCGGAAGGCGAAGGCGCTGAATTATTTCGACCAGAGTATTGGCCTTGCCGCCGGTAAGTTCAGGACTGTCCACAGGCGCGTCCCTCAGCGAAACCACGTACGGAGCGCCCCGGGATTTCAACCTTCCCGCCAGCTCCGACTCCGAAGGCAGGACTCTATCCAGCGTAGAATAGAGCTTCAGATAGCGGTTGGACCCAATGAGGTTCAAGGCCTTTACCATACGCAGCAAGAGGAGTTGGAGCTCGCGCACGGAATCTTGGAGATATTTCCGGTCGAAAACGAAATCTCCACCGGATTTCTCACCCAGGTCCGCTATGAGTTCCATAGCCCTCTGATGATCCTGGAGCAGCAAGGTCTGGAAGTGCTCAAAAATATGGTGAAATGTGATGGGCTGCCACTTGCGGGCAAACATCCTGCCGAAGGTTTGTTTGATATACGAAAACATGCACGCGCCTCCAAACGCCGAATACGGGCCGGACTGTGGCCTTGAGTCAAAACTTTCCATTCCGTTCGGCCGCTGCTCACACCTCCCCGCGCCGAGCCGATCAATCCGGCGTCGCTCCGACCACAATGAGCCGCGCCATCGAGTGATAACCAATATCGCAAGAAATAATCGCCCGCAGAATTTCAATTACAACACAAAAAGAAAAAATATAGCTCATTTTTTTCATTAAGACACAGAAACATCTCTCATGGTTCCCGAGCAAAACGACCTTTCCGGTTTCTAAACGGAACATCCCCGCAGAAGCTTGCCAACGCCGACAGTCCGGGATGACCGACTCCGGAACGGGGCGCCGTCTATCATGATGGGACTTCCGGTAATCGCACAGGTTGGGGACCATAATGGATTTACAGAGTGACGATGTTGCTCAATCCATAGAAATATTCAGCGCATAACCAAATAATCGGAACAAATGACAACGGCTGCGGTCTAAAGAAACCTAGTTCAGCTTTACGCCGCTGATTCAGGCATAATTTTCTACGCCTGGGAAAATCCAGAAAAACATTATTGAGCGCTAACCAAGGTTAGGCGGCACATCACTGCAAGGAGCGCCGTATGACGAAACCGGACGACGAAAAACATGTTATGAGTGTTTTGATCCAGCTTGCTGAAGAGGAAAACCGATTGACGGAGACCATGATGGACATGATGGGAAAGTCTAATGAAATGGCCTCAAATCGCACAGCGAGCGCGGAATTGCGGACTGTTCTTTCTGAAGAAGCGTACAAAACTTGTACGAGATCAGACAAAATTCAGCAGGAAGAGTACAGACCTTGCCGAACAACGAACCGCCATGGCTACCTCCAGAACCGGCTTCGCGGAAAAACGTACGGATCTCGCCCAATTGAGAACAGGATTGGCCCAGGAGCGCACGTCCTTGGCGAATAAACGAACAGGTCTTTCGGAGAAACGAACTGACTTGGCTCAGATAAGAAACGATCTGGCTCAAGAACGCACCTCTTTGGCAAATAAAAGAACAGGGTTGGCCCATGATCGGACTTCGTTGGCCAACAAACGCACGGATCTGGCCCAGGACCGCACTTCGTTCGCGAACAAACGTACGGATTTGGCCTGTACACAGAACCGGCCTCTCCGAAAAGAGAACCGATCTTGCCCAGGGGAGAAACGACTTAGCCGGAAGCCGAACAATCCTGTCCACTTATCGTTCCGTTCTCGCAAAGGGGAGAACAGACCTGGCAATTATACGTACGGGATTGGCTTCGATCGCTCTCGGTATCGCTCTGATTCGTTATTTCGGATTAGGCCTTTGGACTCTACTGGATGGAAGTCTGGTGGCCCTAGGAGCAGTCGTCACTCTGTTCGGTTTAAGAAGTTATATCGTCACACGGAGCCGTGAACGCACGCTCTCCCCGAGCATTGACAGGCTAATCTCGGCGCCTCCGGTTTCTGCCGGAACGGAGACAAATTGAAGTATAACTTTCCGGGAATAGAATGGCGCCCTTATATTCGTTTACCCGTGCTTCCCTAATGGCCGCCTCAGTATTAAATTTTTGATATCACAAATTGTGTAAATGAGAGGCGCCATGAAAACCAAACCCAATCGTTGGACTTATATGGCGATATTTGCGGTCGCTACTCTGGCGTTGGTCGCCTTCGCGAGTTTTGCGTTGACCGCTTACACTCATTCTCCTGAATTCCTATCGACGAGAGCTTTGACGAATTACTCGACGGCCCGAATCCAGCTCGCTGAGTACGGAATAAGCGACAAGTTTGACCGAGCGACCTGTGAGTTGAATTGCCGGTCAGCATACAGGTATGACTGGAGTACCAACACCTCTCTGTATTACGGCTGCATTCAGAGATGCACAGACAAAGCATGGCAAGACTTTTACGGAAATAAGAAAACTGACGCCAACACGGCGCGTTAGCAAACCGGAGGCCTCCGGATGAAGCCTATGTCGGTCGCCATCCGGTTTCGGGAACCTCGGCGTCGAGGAGATCTTCAAATGAACGCAGCACATTTTATTTCTACCACAGCAGTTCTTTTGGTTATGGCGCTTATCGTCGGGTCCTATTCTGCCTCGGCCCAACCACTATGGGCGCCCGACGGTGTAGGTTGTGAGCTTCTCGGCTACTCGCGACTGTTCACACCTCAGGAGGACAAAGCGGATTTCGATCTTGGGCATTGCCAGTGGGAGTGTCGCATGAAGTTCGGGTTGGAGCCCATGGGGCCGGGAGGCGGAGGCCAGAGCTTGAAGGGTTTCGATGAACCGGCGAGGACCAATATCGGTTCCGATTCCTACCTTTCCTATTCGGATTGTATAGCGGATTGTAATCGCACGTTCTGGAAGGACTTTGACAAGAAATTCGAACGAGGCGGCGTAAAGAACTGAAGGCATTGTAAGCGGAGCCAAGAGGAAACTTCTTTGCATAAGAAGCTTTCCTCCGGACCCCGTTCAAGAACTCTGAATGTGGCTCCGGGTCGGCTCGACCTTAACCCCTATCCTAAAGACTATAGCGGCGGCGACCAGAAGGGTGGCCACCACTGCGAACGATAAACGATAATCCGTGCCCGACCCCGTCAAACCAATTAGCAAACCGGCGAGGAGGGGACCGGAAGCGTGTCCGACATCAAATATTGTCCCAAAGGTCCCCATCGCGGAGCCCAGATGGTCTTCCCTGCAAAAATCCGCCACAAGGGCCGCCGCGGATGACGTTACGACCGCCTCTCCAAGTCCGAATATCGCGGCCAATAAGAGAAGAGCCCCGAAACTCTGGAACCACGGTATCAACACGAAAGGAACGGCGCAGACGAACATGCCCCAGAACAAAAGGTTTCTGACGACCATGACGATCCGAAATCTTGCCCATGATGGGCTTGGATAGAACGGTAGATCCTACCTGCACTCCCCAAAGGAGGCCCGCCTGGAACGCCGAAAAACCGCAGACGACAACCGCATAGATCGGTAAGAACGCCTCCAAGGCCCCAACCGAAAGGTTTTGGAACCCTTCCACATTGCTGGTGAGCAATACCCTGCGATCCATCAATATTTCTCTAATTCCGGTCCGAAATTGGATCACAACCGCCTTTAAGTTGCGTCCGTTCTCATGCTTCGGCGAATCCCACTTCCCTTGCATCACCCAGAGCGCAATCAAAAAGGAAGCCATTCCAAGTGCCGCTACAACTCCATAGACGATGTGGAAATGGCTCAGCCTAGGATCATGCCCTCCCGACAACCATGTCAAGATGAATCCTCCAAGCGGAGCCCCTATGAGGTTGCCGATGATGGTGACCGAAGAAAACCAGGCAAGCATCTCAGCACGCTTGCCCCCTGCGACTCCAAGCACGACCGCCATTGCCACAGGGCCGTATATGGCTGTTGCAAATCCGTGGAAGAACCGAACCACAACCAGCGCCTCGTACGACGAAACAAAGAGGTAGGCGAACGGCGCCACGGCAAAAACCGCCAACCCTACAAACAGGGTGTGGGTTCTACCGATTACGTCCGAAACCACCCCGGCGGGCATCTTGAAGAAGACGCCTGTGACTGTGGAAATGGCGACCGCAAAGCCTATGGCCTCAGGTCCTGCTCCTAGCGAGGCCGCGAACAATGCCAGGACCGGAGTTCTGGCTAAGGCGTAAGAGGCTCTGGCCAGAAAACCCACAGCGCACAAGCCGTTAAAGGTTGCGCCGACTCTGTCGTCCGCATCGACGCCGTCAATGGATTCAGTGGGAATCTTCGTTGTGGATTTGGGCATCCTCAGAGCCTTTCTTGAAGCCTCATCAGTTTTTTTTCAGTCTTTGTGTCTACTCGTGATATTGAAGACTCCTACTTATACCGGTTCGCTCAGTATCAAGTAGCTCTGTCGGCAATTGTGCCGTGGCCGGCCGCAGGAACCCCCATCCCATCCCTCCCGTGAACGGTGGGATTCAGGGGGGCAATGTTGTTGAATTAAGAGTTCGACCCTGAGTTTTCTACGTGGGGCAGGCTTTCCAGCCTGCCCCACATCCAAATTCCTGAAGTCCACAGTATTGATACAGGGGGGGCGCTTTGTTGGAGGCGCCGATCCGGCAAACCAGGGTCAGTGTCTTGGTCGCATGCCGAGTAAAAGCTATAGTCCGTTGTGTAAAAAGGGGTTTCCCTGTGAACTATTACTATTTGCGACGGAAATACTCGTACAGATTGTCCAATATGGCGCCGCCACGCTCGAGCCGCGTTTCGTCGGACTTGTGAGCCGACGCCAGTCCGTTCATGAGTCCTCCGATTCCGGCTGTTTCGGGCTTCTTGAACTTTGAGTCCTTGAAGTCCAGGTCGTGAACTATCTTGCCTATCTCCGCTAGGGCCTGATCAGTCGGAAAGAGCTGCTTCACGAGGACTTCAAAAGTGCAGAGGTCGCCTTCGTGGGTGAATTCTCCCTCAAACATGTCGAATCGCAGCTCGCCTGTTTTGGATCTGTAACCCTTGCTGGAAACGAACCGGAACTGCGCGTCAGGGTCGATGAAGCGCCGGATCAGCCATGCGCACGCGATCCGATCTACGTACACACTCTTTCGAGTGACCCATGTTCGTCCTAGTAACCCCTCCAGGTCCTGCTGTTTTCGTCCGCTCTGGTTGATTTCGCTCTTTTTCCGGGCCTTGATCAGCCGAGCTTCAAGTTGTCCCAGCAGATTCTCCGCAAGTTCCCGTCCGGGCGCGCCGAAGAAGTCCACAGCAGCCACGGATGAAAGCCTTTTTCTTAGGCGAGTCAGATTCCCTTCGAGGAGGGCCTTGTCTTCATCGGCTCCGACCGAAGCCGTAGGCGCATTATCCAAAGCGGATGAGGCGTCTTCGACGATCCGGGCATAATCTGTATCCCTGGCGGCTTGAAACAGAGCTTCCACTTGCTCGTCGATCAGACCTTCTATAAAAGTGGCTGCGCAAATCGACCCCTCTCCGCCTCCCTGGACAATCTCCCGCAAGACCCACTGAAAATCCTCGAGCGTTTCTTCGTTCTTGGGAATGACATACACGGCATTCTTGATCGCCACAGCGCCCAATGTCTGGAGCCGTCGCCAGATCTTCACTCTAAAATACGCCGGCTTGACCGGAATTTGGTGTATGAGCAGCAACCACTTTCCGTCAGAGCATTCAGTCATTGGCAAATCCTTGGAGTAACACTTGACACTATTATGATACATACGTATCATAAGTCAAGAGGTCGTTATCGGCGTTGTGCGGTTTTTTTGAATTCCGTCCGGCCTCAGATGGTCAATGACAGGCATGTATGCCAATTAGGAGACCCAGAAGGGGCGGTGAGCAATGGTACAAAGAAATAGTGACCCGGATTTTGATAAAGAGAACGTCTGTGAAGGCATACCCAGGAACGCTCCTTCTTTTAGAGAAGCATTTTGGGTCTGGGTCAGCGTCGCTTTTAACAGTTTTGGAGGTCCGGTCGGTCAGATAGCGGTTATGCACAGATATTTGGTTGAAGAAAAACGCTGGATAAGCGAGAGCCGCTTTCTCCATGCTCTGAATTACTGCATGCTTCTTCCCGGTCCTGAAGCGCAGCAGCTAGCCATTTACATCGGTTGGCTGCTGCATAGAATTCCGGGAGGGATCGTAGCCGGAACGCTTTTTATCATTCCGGGATTCATCTCCATCTTGATCTTGAGCATTCTGTATGCCGGTTATCAGGATTTGAGGATTGTACAGTGGCTCTTCTTCGGCCTCAAACCCGCTGTTCTGGCAGTTGTTATAGAGGCTGTAGTGCGCATAGGGAAAAGAGTGCTGAAGAACCGGCTCACAGTTGCGCTGGCGGGTTTATCATTCGTTGGAATATTCTTTTTTGATGTGCCGTTTCCATTGATCGTTGTCTCAGCCGCCATTATGGGGTACGTGGGAGGCCGAGTTAGGCCTGAGTTGTTCGAGGTAAAGCAAGGGCATGCGACGAACTCGGACCCTTGCGATTCTCCTCTCTTAGATTCGATTCTGGAGAAAGAACCGCCGGAACATACGAAACCTTCGGCCTCAAGGACTTTCGCTGTGGCTCTTGTCTGGACGGTTTTGTGGTTCGGCCCCATAGCCCTCATCCTTACCCTGCTAGGATCTGAAAGCGTCTATTTCCAGGAAGCGACATTCTTCAGCAAGGCTGCTGTCGTGACTTTCGGTGGGGCCTATGCCGTTTTGGCGTACGTAGCCCAACAAGCCGTGGAAAATTACGCATGGCTCACTCCCGGAGAGATGCTCGACGGGCTCGGACTGGCTGAAACCACACCGGGGCCTCTCATTCTCGTCCTGCCGTTTGTAGGATTCCTGGCCGCGTTTCGCAACCCCGGAGTTCTCAATCCAATGGTTGCAGGGACTCTGGGAGCAATGCTGACAACTTGGGCCACGTTTGTCCCCTGTTTCCTCTGGGTGCTTGTAGGAGGACCTTACGTCGAGGCGTTGAGGGGTAACAAGTCTCTGAACACTGCAATGTCTTCGATAACGGCAGCCATAGTGGGAGTAGTTCTGAACTTGGCCGTTTGGTTCGCTCTGCACACCGTGTTTGGTTCTGTTCGAGATACGCATGTTCTTGGGGGCCATTTGCAGATTCCTGTTTGGAATACCATCAACACACCAGCGCTATTCATAGCCGTCTTCGCCATGCTGGCGATCTTCCGCTTCAAGTTGAGCGTCATCAAGACCATAGGATGTAGCGCCGTGCTCGGTATCGTTTACCATCTGTTTCGAGGAGGTCTAGCCTAGAACGCAGCAATGAAGGGGTGTTATTACAACACAAAATTCGTACTGCGCAGGTTTTGAAATCTTCTGAATTAGAAGGGATCGAATCATGAACAAAATAATGATTTTCGTTTGCGGATTAGTGTTTGCCTCGGCGATGGTCGCAGCCCAGGGCAAAATGTCATGGAACTTCGACGCCGACAAAGTAGGCGCAATTGCAAAAGGATTCACCAATGAGGCAGGCAAGTGGGAAGTCGTCGCTGACGACACCGCCCCGTCAAAACCCAATGTGCTGGCCCAACGTGCGGAGAGTACGGGTTCGGCCTTCAACCTCACCCTTGTTTCCGACACCCATTATAAAGACGTCGATATCACGGTGAAGATGAAAGCCATTTCGGGCGGCGCCGATCAAGGCGGCGGTATCGCCTGGCGAGCGAAAGACGCGCAGAAACTACTATGTGGCCCGTTTCAACCCCCTTGAGGATAATTACAACCTTTATCGCGTGGTGAACGGGAGTCGTTCGGAAATCAAAGGCTCCACGGTGAAACCTACGCCGGGATGGCATACCCTTCGAGTTACCATGACAGGGGACCACATTCAGTGCTATTTGGACGACAAAGAGTGTCTGGACGCCAAGGATTCCACGTTCAAAGAAGCGGGCAAAATAGGCCTGTGGACAAAATCCGATGCGCAGAGCCATTTCGACGATCTGGAAGTAAGCGGAAAACCGTAAGTCCTGTCCAACGGTTTACGAACGGTACATACTGTCCAGTTCTCCGACCCGGGCATGGATGTTCTTCGGAAGCCCATTGGTGCATGTTACGTAGAAGAATTGATTGTCAATGATTGTTCAGCGCGTGTATCTTGAACAGGCTTGTTTTAAGGTGTTCGGAATTGATTTTATTGAAGTGAGGGAGGGATAATGCCTTATGCGAGATTCGTCCGTCTGCTCATGACGTCGCTTGTGCTGAGCCTTTCCCTTGCGGCAGGCTCATCCTCGGCGTGGGAATTTTCCATGGAGGGCGAGTTTGTTTGGAAAGGCAGATTCGTCGGGCAGCTTGGGAGCAGGGGTTTTTTCGGAAAGTATGATTTGGACGGCAGTTCCACCGGTGGTGACTATGCTTCCGCGAACGGCTGGGCCGGAGGGAAGCTCAACGATCTAACGTCCTCCAGCAGCGCGGAAGATCAGGTTATGGAGACCAACGTCCTGCCGGAACTGAGAATCAACCAGGCCATCAGGTTGAGGGGAGAATATCGGATTGGCGGCTTTAACGATCCGATTGCCTCGTCTTACACCAACTCGGTAAGCCCCGGCGTGCAGGTGGCGATTTCCGAAGGCCAGTGGACCATGTGGTGGGTGACGTGCCAAACCCCGTGGGGCGTTTTGGTTTACGGCAAGAGACCATTGAAATTTGGATGCGGTCTCCAATACAACGGAGCGGAAGACCTGACATCCGAGTCCCTTCTCCTGGTCGCCCCCGGTGGACCTTTCCGGATCGGGCTTGGTTTTTACCCGTGGAGGCAGCAGCCCGACAATCCTTTCAGGCAGAATCAGCCCAACAACTCCTTTGCGCAATCCTCTGATAATCCATACTTCAATCCCGCGGACACAAACGCGATACTGAGGGTTTCTCCGGTGGCGTTCCTCACCTATGACGCCGGGTCGTTATCCCTGGGGATCATGTCAGAGTATTTCACTTACCACAGAGGGCCGGAATCGCAGCGCTTTCAATCCGCCAGAGCGGCGTTCCCCGCAAGTGACATCATAAGCTGTGATGGAGCTATATTCGGAAAATACAATAATGGACGCTTTTTTTTCAACGCCGAACTGGATTGGATGAACAGGATATCCAAATTTCAAACCTCCCAAGACGGCTTGGCGCCTGCCGGATCCCACTACATTGAGGCATGGCGTTGGATGGCGGAAGCGGGCTTTATCGCCGGGCCCTTGAAAGCCTCCTTCATCTATGCGTGGCTTCCCGGACCGGACAGACGACACGGCGCCCTGATCGACAGGCAGCCCTATTTTTACGGTTTTGGAAACCACGGTCTTTTCATCCCGTATAGTCTCGTTCTAAACTTCTATTATGGAGCAGGCCTGGAGTTATTCAACCTGAACACTGACGGTTATATGAACGACGCTTCGATTCTCGCCATGAGGCTTGACTGCGCAGTGGCGTCCAATCTGAACATGTTCGGAAGCCTCTTTTGGGCCGCCAGACAATCCGGAGCCGGGTACGGGTGGGGTTTCATGCGACCGGGCGCTCCTCCGGGGAGCAATGTCCAATTCCTGAACTTAAGCGTGATCAATGCGGCCGGCACGGACGTCCCATCGATTCCGGACAACGATCTGGGATGGGAGATCGACACCGGAATTGACTGGAAGCTGTTGGATCGATGGACCGTGCAATTCACGGCCGGATACTGGCGTCCGGGCAGATGGTTCAATTACGCCTGCGTAGACAAAACGGTCCCTAATTGGAACATTCCTTCTTCGTCCAATAGATTCGGGATCAACCCCGACAGAGATATTGACCCTATAACGGCCTTCAGGTTACTCGCCACAGTTGAGTTTTAACGTTTCACACCGGAAAGGATTTGGGGAATGAGGACTACAAGAACCCTGGTAGCGGTAGCGTTGGCCACGGCCGCCCTATTTGCCCTGTTCCAGACGGCAGAATGGGCGCCGGCGCAAAACGCTGAGACAAAGAAACAACCTACCCAGACTAAAACGGATTCGGGAGCCGATCTTGAATTCCCCAAAGGCACGGGCACTCCATCGCTGGAATGCGGAGATTGCCATCAGGCGATCTATGCCGAATACGCCTTCGGATTCGGAACCGACTTGGCCTACAAGCCGATGGCCTTCAAATCGGCCCAAGAAGGACTGTTATCCCTCAAAGGTCGAGTATCCGGCATGATGGGGGCCGCCCACGGCATATCCGGAACCGACCCATGGCCTATTCACGCCCGTGGCGATGAAATGGGCGGTAAATCGTGTAATGTCTGTCATTATCCTGAACCCTTCGATCTGCCGGATATCGAACAACCGGCGATTGAACGACCCAAACCCCGTCCTCAGGGCCTGGAATCCGAAGGGGTCACCTGCGCAAGCTGTCACTTGACTCCGGATGGCAAAATCAGAGGCCCCTATGGATTGAGAGCTCCTCACAAAACGGTCAAGGAACCCAAAATACAAACGTCGGCCATGTGCGAGTACCGTCATAGCGCAGGGAAAAGGGTGGTCGGGAAACAGACCCAGACATTTCTCGAATGGCGGGACGATTTCTTTAATGCCGGCCTAGGTAAGCAACAATGTCAAGATTGTCACATGTCCAAGACTCTGCGCAAGTTGGCTGAGAACGAAGATCTCCCTCCTAGACCGTCCGCGCGCCACACATGGACAGGCGGGCATTCACCCCAACGTGTGTCAAGCGCTTTGAGCCTGGTGGTAGTCGCCGACGAAAAGAATGAGTCCAACCTGAAGTTTCACTTGATCAACATCAGCGCGGCGCATTCAGTCCCCACCGGATCCAATCGCAGGGCTATCTTTCTGAAAGCCGAAGTTGTTGACCCCAAACAGACCGTTGTAGCGACGCAGGAATGGATGTTCGCTCCGTGGTACGGGGATCGTCCGGACGACAAGTCTTTTCTTGAGGAGGACAAGAAACGCCCCGACGCTATATCAGCCGTTCAGGCTGACGCCCAGGGACCACATGAAACAATTATCCGCGCCGGTGAGGAGCGCGTGATAGCCTGGGAACCCAAGTTGGGCAAGGGGGATTATACTGTCCGGGCAAGTCTGATCTACGACTTAAACCGGTACAATGATCCTGCCTTTGAAGGGGACAAAACGAAAATAGGAGGCGCAAACCTTGTCATAAAGGTGAAGTAAGGCTTGTGATATTTTGAATGATTCACCGGAGAGAGACTGCTTTATGGGGGTCTTCTTCGGACCGCCATTCCACTCTCAGGCTACCTCACATAGAAATTCAGCCGGCGAACAAGATCATCGTCAATATACAGCATGACTTTCCACATGCCGGGTTTGTGGTCAGCCAGCTCTTTTGTGCTCATTGTGTGCACTCTCATGGAACCGCCCTTGGGTCGTTCCTGATCTTTTTTGGTTTCTTCCCTTAGATCGTAAGTCGTTCTGATCGTTCCATATTCCTGCCCCTTCGGGTCGTACCATACGGATTCAGCCACATAATGATTCTTTTCATTGTTGGGTTTAAAACATAGGTTAACGACATCATTCATGGAATGGTCGAAAGATTCCTTTGGGCCGTACGCCGTGCCGGGTGTTAAGAAAACTTCTTTAGCCAGGTAAAATTTCTCGTCCGCCGATGTTTTCTCGATGCCTTTCCATTTACCGACATTTATAACTCCGCATCCGCACAGGAATGTTACAGGGATCAAGAAAGCGGCTACAAGAAGTCTCATTGTACTCTCGGTGTTTTTCATGGATATTTCTTTGCGACGTAATTAAGTTTCTGGAAGCGGTCGTAAAACCGAAGACTTTCTTACGAAAGGGCGGCCATGGTCGTCGACGCCAATCCGCCAAAGGCGTCATCACAGTCTGTTTTAAAGCCGCGGGTCGATCAGAATCCCTGTTCCCGCTTCGGGCCATCTCACAATCTCAAATCGGAGGACCATTGAGCCGCAACGCCATGGCTATCTCGTCGCATTCCGGAAATTTGGCGCAGTGTATGCAATCAGCCCAAATTTTATGCGGCAACAAGTTCTTGTCCATGACTTCGAACCCTAGTTTCTCGAACAGTCGTTGCCGGTATGTAAGCACAAAGACTCTTTCTATCCCCATCCCTGCGGCTTCCTCAATCAGCGCTCTTATCAGGCTCGACCCGATCCCGGCGCCTTGTCGAGCAGTCTGCACGGCAAGAGATCTGATTTCCGCCAGGTTTTCCCATACGACCTGCAAAGCTCCGCAGCCCAGCAGTCCTCCGGTTTCATCATCCTGAATGACTGTGAAATCCCTAACCTGAGAATAAAGTTCGCTCATGGCGCGAGCCAATATCCGGCCGGATTGAGCTTGTTCCGCAATAAGCTTGTGAATACTCTTTATGTCCGCGATGCGGGCCTTTCGGATCATGTCAGGCCTCCGCTCCGTGCCCGCCTATCAGCTTTCTAATGTGATCTTTGGCGGATTCCGATTCGGGAGGCGCTCCCAGCATCCTGGCGAGTTCTTCCAATCTCTGCTCATAATTCAAAGCGCTTACTTTAATTCGTGTTCTCCCTTTGTGCACTGATTTGCGCACTGCCAAATGGTGATTTGCCAGGGCCGCCACTTGATGGAGATGAGTTATGCACAAGACTTGCTGCTTCGCCGCCACTCGCCCCAACCGGGAGCCTACGGCATAAGCGGTGTGTCCGCCGATACCGGAATCCACTTCATCAAATATTACGGTGATTCCTTGATCCTCTTCCACTTGCAGCGCCTTTATCGCCAGCATTATTCTGGACAGTTCTCCGCCTGAAGCGATTTTGGCCATCGGCCGCGGCTCTTCTCCCGCATTTGAAGCGAGCTGGAATTCGGTGGTGTCGAGTCCCAATGGCCCAGCCTTATCTTCAGGCGTATTCTCGATCTTAACCTGAAATATGGCGTCCGGCATGGAAAGCTCATGGAGTTCTGAGTTCATGGCCTTTTCAAAATTGTCTGCAGCTTCTCGGCGCTTGAGAGACAGGCTTCGAGCCGCTTCAAAATATCCGTCCCGCAATTGAGCGCTCTTTGCCTGAAGTGTCTTTAGTGACGATTTGGCGCTGAAGACATCCCCCGCTTCGCTGTTCAGGCTCAAAAGACGCTCGATCAGCCCGGGAACGTTCAAGGAATACTTCTTCTTGAGCTTTCGGATCATTGCCAAGCGATCCTCAATTGTCTCAAGCCGTTGCGGGTTAGCCCGTGAGGTTTCGGCTACATCTCTGAGTTCCATAGCCGCGTCTTCTAGACGGTAAACGGCTTCCTCGAAGTTTTCCCGTATGGGTTGAAGTTTGGGATTCGCTCCTGCAAGGTATTCGACCAGTTTTCTTACGTCGGAAAGGCCCTCCATGAGGCTGCCTGACTTCGAATAGAGCATCTGATGAGCTTCAAAAGCCTTTTCTCGGATCTGGACGGCTTTTTTAAGAACATCACGCTCGGCCAGGAGTTCGTCCTCTTCATTTTCCTTGAGGGCGGCCCTGCTTAGCTCTTCAATGGCGGCCTCATTCTCGGCGTTCTGAGCTTCGAGTTCTTTCAGCCTGTTCTCCGCGGAGACAACTCCTTTTTCAGCCGCTTTCCAAGCCGCATAAAGGCCTTCCACAAGGCTGCGGTCATCGAGCAGGCCGCCGAATGTGTCGAGAATGTCCAAATGCTCTTGGGAATCCAGCAGAAGTCTCTGTTCATGTTGACCGAAAATGCTCACAAGCCGCCTGCCCACTGTTTGCAGCATGCTCAGAGTGGCGGAAGCTCCGTTGATGAGACATTTCGAGCGTCCGGATCGGAGAATACGGCGGGAAAGTATAATTTCACGGGTTTCAGCCTTAGAAGCGTCCATCTCAATTCCGGGCTCAAATCCTGACGGGATCTCGAAGCAGCCCTCAACCAGAGCCTCCTCTTCACCGGTTCGGATAAGGTCGGGGGTAGAACGAGCCCCTAGCAACAAATCCAGGGCCCCTATGAGGATGGATTTTCCTGCCCCGGTCTCGCCGGTAAGCACATTGAAACCGCTTCGGAAATCAACTTCAACGTGATCTATTATGGCTAAATTTTTCACTCTTAAAGACGCCAACATATTTGAACCAAATCGCCTCGCACCATAAATCGGCCTTATCCGCGTCTGATGCTCGCTAAACACATCCAAATTGTTCATTTGGCAAATAGGTCTTAGCCCCGGCTTCCAACAATCTGTTTGAAGCCAAAGAATTTCCTTTTTTCTAGATAACCTTGTATCATTCTCCCGGCGCAACCCCTCAAGCCTCAACACAGCCACGCTCTTCGAGGAGCTGCTCAGAAATTGGTTTCGGAGGAAAGCCCATGTCATTGGTAACAGAGTTCCGGGACTTCGTGAAAGTCAGGATGTACCTGCTTTGGCTTCCGCTCGTGATCATATCGGCGCAGATTCTACTAACTCTGGTCTTCATCTTTTTTGCATTCGTCCCGAAATACATTTACCCCTACATTTACACTGGTTACTGGTCCTTCCTGAAATGACCAATTCTGAAGCGCACTATACCAACCCGAGCTTCTGCTTGAGCACCTCAATATAATCACGGTCTTTGGCTTTGACCATCGTGAACGGGAATGGCGCTTGGCCTATTTTAACTGATTGCCCCGGGGTCACCACTACCCTTGTGTGGCCGTCAAGCGTCAGGTTGAGGTCGTCCCCTTTTTTCAGAATTAATACGGTCTCTATGTGAGATGGAATAAGCAGAGGCCGCTTTAATCCAGCGTACGGACAAATGGGGGTCAAAAGCACTCCATTCACCTCAGGGTGAACCAACGGCCCGTTGGCCGCATAGGAGTAAGCGCTTGAGCCGATTGGAGTGGAGACTATCAAGCCGTCGGCTCTGAGTTCAATCTCCTTGGAATCGCCGATTATTATATCCAGCTCAATCAGACGGGCAATGCCTCCCCAATGTATCACGGCCTCGTTTAGGACTCGAACTTGCTTTCCGTCCGGCAACGTGATCTGCAGCAGCATCCTGGTGACATATTCGGCCGTTCCGTCCACGGCGGACCGCAGGGCGGTCAAAGCCTCTCCGGGCAGTATCTCGGCCATGAATCCGACTCTGCCGAGGTTAATCCCCAGGACCGGCATGGATTTATCGTTCAACAGAGACGCCGCCCTCAAAATTGTGCCGTCTCCGCCCAATACCACCAGCAAATCCGCTTCATCCGCAATCCGGTCAGTGGCGATTGCGTCCCAACTTTGCGCTAAATCTCCTCTGGACGGTTCGAGAAGGATTCTTTTCCCGGCCTCCTTAAGATATCCAGCTAACCTTGCGCCCACAACCAAAGCTTCCGGCTCGCCGGACTTCAACACCAGTCCTATGCTATCCATCCAATCCTCGTTTTATCCGGTTCGTGTATGATGAGTACCATGAAAACGAAAGAAAATCCAGGAAAATAGCCTATCTATTCACTTATTCCATGGAAATTGCTCGGCTTCGCCCGCAAAGGTATCCTGCAATAGTTCACCTGGGAACCCCTTTTTGCAAAAGATCCCTCCCCGGCGCCTTTCCCCAAAGTTCTTAGTGCACCCATTTCCTAAATACGGTGTCGCTTGGTTCAGGGCTCTCCTGCTCCCGTAGGATGCGGCGCCTTCCGCGAACCGCATCGTTCGAGGTTTTTCGCGACAGATGCGTTCCTCTTCAACGGCGTAGGGGCGGAGTTTTTCCCCGCCCGCCTAACAAGTTTGCGAATAACGGGCGGGGATAAACCCCGCCCCTATCGGGTCAATGGCTGCGCCGTATCTCAGTTAAATCCGCAACCGTATTTATGCAAACGACCACTTAGGTTTTGCCTCGGATGCTTCCTTGCGTCTCAACAGGCTTTGTTGTACGGTAAAATTATGGATCTCTTCGATAAAGCGTTGTCAACAAACAAACAAAGACCGCTGGCGGAGCGCATGAGGCCCACGTCCCTCGACGAGTTTCTCGGTCAGGAGGCCATCTTGGGACCAGGCAAACTGCTCAGGCGTGCCATCGAAGAAGACCGCCTGTTCTCCATGCTGTTCTGGGGGCCGCCCGGCTCCGGGAAGACCACTTTGGCGCAAATTATCGCCGGAATTTCCAGGTCCAAATACGTCCCTTATTCCGCCGTCACCATAGGAGTAAAGGAAATCAAGGAATTAGCCGCCAAGGCGGCGGAAGACCTGAAGTATTCCGGCCGAAGGACAATTCTTTTCCTGGATGAGATCCACAGGTTTAACCGCTCGCAGCAAGACCACCTCTTGCCCCATGTGGAAAACGGAACAATCATCCTCATCGGCGCAACAACTGAAAACCCCAGTTTCGAGGTAAACTCCGCGCTTCTTTCGCGCCTGCGTGTGTTCATACTTGAGCCGCTTTCTCCGGAAAACATCGAGAATATAATTAAGCGTGCGATAAGCGACGAGACCAAAGGCCTCGGGATGCCTGATCTCGTAATCGAAGAAAGCGCTTTGTCCATTATCGTAGGTTTAGCCGGTGGTGACGCAAGGACTGCCATGAACGTCCTGGAACCGGTTGCCATGGAGGCGCATGAACACAGGAGCGGGCTTATCACTCCCGGCCTCATCGAGGAAACGGTCCAGAAGAGGAGTTTGCTGTACGACAAATCCGGCGAAGAACACTTCAATTTGATCAGCGCACTTCACAAATCCTTGAGGGACAGCGATCCTGACGCAGGGCTATACTGGATGGGCAGAATGCTGGAAGGAGGCGAAGATCCACTTTATATCGCCAGACGCCTGGTCAGGTTCGCAAGCGAAGACGTGGGGCTGGCTTCACCAAGGGCCTTGGAACAAGCAATAGCCGCTTACCAAGCGTGCCGATTCATGGGAATGCCCGAATGCGCTCTGGCCCTTGCCCAAGCTGTCGTTTTTCTAGGCGCGTCCCCTAAATCAAATTCTTTGGAAGCCGCTTATATTGCGGTCAAGGAGGAAATAGCCAGGAGCGGCCATCTACCGGTCCCCATGAATATACGGAACGCCCCCACCGGATTCATGAAGAAAATCGGCTACGGGAAGGATTACAAGTACGCGCACGATTACCCCGACGCAATCGTCGATCAGGAACACCTTCCAGCGCCGCTTAAGGGGAAATCGTTCTATCATCCCACGGATCGCGGTTACGAGCAGACGATCAGGAATTGGATCGAAGAGAGAAAGAAACGCCAAGGTTCGTGAGGTCGAGAAGTCATTGATTTGTGGACAGATGGTTTTGAGATTGCTTCGTCGTTTCACTCCTCGCAAAGACATCCGACCCAGTCATGGCAAACCAAGCTAAGCGCTCAGTTTCATAAATACGGTCACGAATTCCCTAAGGCCGCCGCCGGCGAAAAGCGCCTCCGACGACGCCAACTTCGCAGGACTCTGGATAGCGCATTGGCACGCGCCCTTATGTTGGCCTCATAGGTAGAGTTTTTTGAAGGAGGGCGTCGGGCATAAGCGCTAACTTAAGAATTCGTTATGACCCAGGCCGTCATTCCCGCGCAAGCGGGAATCCAGTGTTTTCAATACCTTCTGGACCCCCGCTTTCGCGGGGGCGACGTAATTCTGCCGGTGTTAACCATTTGAAATCACGTCCGACAAGGTCAAAAGTTGGCGCCCCTTACAAACAATAAGGCTCACTTGACTTCCGAATAGTATCTCCGTTCCAACTGCTTGCCTTCGGAGCCAAATATGGCAAAATTGCACACGCCCCATTTTTGCAGCCGGAATCTGGCTGCGGTCCAAAGGACGCCGAAGCCATAAATAACCGATCTTTGGAAATTTATGGAAGAGGCCTCAGGGAAATATCTTGTGGGACATGAAATTTCCCCGACTCTGTATTTGAAATAGATTGTCTGGGCCAACATTTCGTTGTCAAAAACGAAATCATCGGAATTCTCGCTCAACGGCAAGTCTTCCAGGACCTTTCTCGCAAAAGCTCTGTAACCTGAATGGAATTCAGACAGCTTGGAACCTAAAAGAAGGTTTTCCGTCAGAGTGAGCATCCTGTTGGCAATATACTTGTAAAGCGGCATACCGCCTCCTCTGGCGGAGCCTCCGATAATGCGCGACCCCAGGACAACATCATACTCGTCGGACGCGATCATTGCGGCCATTGCGGGTACGAGTTTCGGGCTGTATTGATAATCCGGATGCAGCATCACCACAACATCGGCGCCTGCTTTCAAGGCCTCGGAGTAGCACGTCTTCTGGTTACGTCCATAACCGTAATTTTGATCATGCAGAAAGGAACGAATGCCAAGTTTCTTTGCAAGCCGCACAGTATCATCCCTGCTGAAATCGTCGACCAAAAGGATATCGTCCACCACTTGCCGGTCCAGTTCGGAAACCGTTCTCTCCAGTGTCTGTTCCGCATTGTAGGCAGGAAGCACTACTGTGATTTTTTTCCCATTTAGCATTGAAGCGCCTTTCTTCCCGATGTTTGTTCAATTATCGACACGCAAGTCGGTCTACAGGCTCATCTACCGAGTTGGGCCGCGATCCTTTAAATTTTGACAATTCATGCAGGGCAGGTTCCTTGACGCCCGCTTTGCCTGAGAGACTCGTTCGCGTCTCTTATCGAAATTAGCTGAGCTACAATCGAAACGGCAATTTCATGTGGCGTTTCTCCCCCTATAGGCAGGCCGATGGGAGCATGGACCCGCTCCAAATCCTCTTTGGTGAACCCTTCCATCAACAGGCTTTGATAAATCAGTTGGGTTTTCCTATGTGAGCCTATCATCCCTATATATCCTGCCTCCGTACGCAACGCCTGCTCTAACACGGTCTTATCATGAGCGTGGCCTCTTGTCACTATGACGACGTAACTGTCCTCATCAAGGGAAAAACCTGAGAACGCGTTGTCAAACGATTCCAATACTACGACCTGATCCGCGTCAGGCGCCTTGCTCGGCGAGGCAAATTCCGCCCTGTCATCGAAGACGACCACTTGGAAATCCACGTAAGCCGCAAGGTGCGACACACAAATCCCCACGTGTCCCGCGCCTAATATAAAAACCGTTCCGGTTGGTTTCAACTTCTCCACAAAAAACTGTCGAGGGGGTTGCGAAATTTCCATCAACGCGGCAGGTTTCAGCAAACGATCCTCCGGAATGGCTTCAAGCGCCATATTTTCCAGAGCAAAACCACCGATCCGAGCTCCGGTTTTCTTGTCTATCAAGAGGTGATTTATGGATGATTTGCTGCGCCGGCCAATGGATAGCGCTATGTCCGTCAGGAGCAGTCCTTCTTCCCTGTCTGTGAGGAGTTGGTTGATCCGGGAGAAGAGCGATTGATAATTCTTATTTTCAGCTTCTATGAATTCTATGAGGACTTCCACGGTTCCGCCGCAGATCATTTCCGTAGATCGAGCGTCCTTCCCTGTGAACGCGAATTCCGCACGATGCGAACACTCGTCCTCAAGAGCCTGCGCAGCGAGTCGCCGAACTTGAGACTCGAACAAGCCCCCGCCTATGGTCCCCACAATACTGCCGTCTTCCTTCACAATGAATCTTGTCCCCACATGACGCGGGGAAGATCCCTTTACGGAAAGAATCGTGACTACTACAAACTTGCGTCCCGACAACGATTCCTGTTGAATTGCTCTCCAGATTGACGGCATTCCCGTTCACCGAATATTGCGGCGCCCCGGCCCCGAGTTAAATCGAATCTAATTGAGTAAAGAAATCAGCGTACGCCCAAGACAAGTCTTTGTCAAGTCTAAGATTTCCCCATTGACTTGCTCAATCTGAACCGCCTATAATAACCGCTTTAGCTGAAACCCGACGCAATTGCGTTTTCCGCAGCGCATCGGATGCGCCGCTCGGACGCTGAAGTTCATCAATATTATAATTATGCGGAGGCATCCCACCGCTTCATTCCTCTCGGCGCAGAGATGGGATTTTATTGTCCAAGGCATGCGGCGGCGGCTGTGGAGTTCGGTTCCGACCAACGGGCTCCAAATTAGATGTTCATAATCTCAGGATAAAAGGTATGTCATTCAGGATAAGTCGTTTGTCGTTGATGTTTATCATTCTGATGTTTCTCGGCTTGGTTCCGACAAGTCCATCATTTGCCGACCTCAAGGCCGAAGTCGACAAGGGCGTGGAGGCTTTGGAACGGGGAAACTCGGATCAAGCCATGGAGATTTTCTCCAGACTGATAGCTATAGAGCCTCAAGCCGCCCTCTTCTATTACAGAGGCATATGTTACGGCCTTAAGGACAACGAAAAACTTGCCATGGAAGACCTGAATAGGGCGATATCGATGGACCCCTCTCAAGGAGTCTTTTACATGCAAAGAGGCATGTCCCTGTTCAAGGTTGCAAAGTTCCAGGAATCCATTAATGATTTAAACAAGGCTCTGCAGCTGGACCCCAATCTGTCCACTGCCAGATCTTACCGGGCAAGAGCTTTTTTCGACATTGGCGATAATGTTAAGGCCTTGGAGGACTTGCAGTTGGCCTTGTCGCAGAAGCCCGACAATCAGCAGCTTTATAGGCTCAGGGGGAATATCCACTCTGCGTTGGGAGATTACGCGAGCGCCATAGAAGACTACAACAATGCGATTCAATTGCTGCCTTCCGATGCGGCTGCTTACAACAACCGCGGGATCGCTTTAGCCAATTTGGGCCGCACAAAAGAAGCGGTCGAGGATTTGAACCACGCGATGGAACTAGCCACTTCTCACCCGATAAGCGAATCCGGGCCTGGAGCCGGCGGCAGAGCCTGGTAGATTCGTGGTAAGCGTTCGGCGGGAACGCTGCGCAGCGCTGTCTCCCGCTCTACCCCACCCCTCGCCCTCGATGACGGCGACTCAAATATAGCTGGATACCTCAAACCTCGCGGTGATATCGCTTCCGGCATTCCAGAGAAAGCAGGAATCCAGTTTGTTCAAGGCCTTCTATACTCTTACCCCTGCCCTGGACCCAGATCCGGGGTTTACGGGCTTGACGATCCGACATTTTTCTCATTCTGAGACCCCAGCCCGGGAACGAAAAAGAAATTCCCCTCCGAGCACATTTTCATAACCTCCCCATGACCGAGCGCTTGAAGGTAGACATGGAGTGAAACTTATTCTAAGAAGGCGCCCTTCAGCCGGCTTTTCATACGAAAACTTTAAAACCGTTCTAGACATTGCCCGCGATATATGCATATTCGAATTGTCATCGGTGAAGGAGGGGCGCTCAAGCGCTCTTTCGTGAAGAGAGACAAGGCCGGCCCTTACCGTGCGCGTCCCTCATCGCAATCGTCAGACACAAATCCACCCCGTGAACGCTAACACTGGGAGCAGTATCATTGGATGGAGGTAGAAGTGAACGAGCCCCCCGGCAAGAAGAAGAAACATTTCGTATGGGTAAGGGATGAAGCCAATCGGGAGTTCCTGTGTCCCCTGGATGCCCTGAAGGACCCTGAGAAGGCTACCGACGCGGAATTGAAAGACTGCATTAACGTCACCGCGTTGGAGGAGAAGCTGGGCGAATTGTAGTAGTTCGCCGGGATACCCTTTTTTGCAACCCCGCGAAACGCGGGGCCCGGACCATTCCCCCAAAACTCTCAATATATTGGTTGGTTAAAATGTTACGGCCGTGCTTCGAACGGATCGCTCCGCGCTTTGTGATGATGGTCGTCTTATGACGCCCATTGTGTCCGTTTGAGGAACAACTCCATCCAGACCTTCAGGCTCAGCAAGGTCCATAGAATATTTGCTTCATACATGGTTCCGCGATAGCCGCTCAAGCGGCGTTCTATCTTCTTTCCGTCGAGCACGGTATTCAGAGGAGAATCAGCGTCCAGCAAAGACGCCAACCTATCTTTCCCTCTTTTGCCGACAAACCACTTATCAATCGGAATCCCGAACCCCCATTTTTTCCTGTGGACCATCTTCCGCGGCAGATAGCGGCTCAAGCATGCCTTAAGGAGTCTTTTCCTCGTGAGAAAGCTCAAGCGATCTTTCCGGGGGAGAGTCAGGGCCATCTTGAAGATTTCCGGCGTGGCGAACGGGACTCGGTTTCTCTATTGAGGCCGCCATGGACATTTTGTCCTGCCGCATAAACAAAGGCGGTAGATAGGTCTTCACATCGTACAGTTGACACCTTACTGTCGGGTCCTGATGCCGAATAGATTCCAGAACCGCTCTACGTGACATCAGACTCTTTCGATAAGCTTCCGGGTCACCCAACAAATCGGTCAAGTCCTCGGATCTTAAGAAACCGGTTCCGCCCACAATGAACTCATCCACCTCGGGAAGCTGTCCGGCTCCATGACCAAGTGATGGGAATATCCTGTCTCGCAGACCCAGCGATCTGAAAAGGACGCTCCCGAGTCCAAAGCAATACGGATTCTTTCCCAGGGCATTCAAAATCAGCGTCAACGGATATCTGGAATATCCGCAGAAAAGTTCATCGGCCGCTTCTCCGGAGAGCAACACCTTGACTTCATCCTTGGCAATTTCCGAGACAAGATAAATCCCCATGGAATTGGGATGCATCAACGGTTCGTCGTGATGCCAAGTAAGCTTTTCCAGAAGATCGGAGAAGAAAAGCTCGGACGGCAACACACGCTCACGCAACGGCATCCCTAAAAATGCGGCAGCCTCGATAGCCCAAGGGGTTTCATCGTAGGCCGCGTCCGGCACGCGGCAATGGAAGGCCGTCAGCGGCGCGCCCAAATCCTTGACTGCAATGGCCGAAATCAGGCTGCTGTCAATCCCACCCGAGAATTGAGTCCCCACAGGGACATCGGCTATGAGATGACGCCTTACCGTGCCTCTGAAGATATCCAGAAACTCTTCCACGTCCATACTAAGATTGCGGCTTGGAAGCTCTTTTGCGGGGTCCCAGTAGACGCGTTTTTCTACGGAGGCGCCCCTACGGCTGACCTTGATCAGCTCACCGGGGGCAACTTGCCGCACTCCTCGCAATAGAGTCTCATTGCCGCAAAAGCCCCTAAATTGAAGATATTCCGGCAACCCCTCGGAATTAAGCTCCGGGGCAAACGAGGGCAATTTATAAAACGACTTTATCTCGGAGGAGAATGCTATGCCCCCCTCCGGCGAAGACCAATAGTACAGCGGCTTTATTCCGAAGAAATCCCGGACCGCCAGAGCTTCTTCTTTGTCGGGGTCCCATAGGACAAAAGCAAACATTCCTTCCAACTTGGATAAACAGGCTGGTCCCCACTGTTCCATAGCTTTCAGCAACACTTCGGTGTCACAGGTGGACTTGAAATGCAATCCCAACCCGCTCAATTCACCTTTAATGCTAATGAAATTGTAGATTTCGCCGTTGTAGATGAGAACCTGACCTTGATCCCCTACCATGGGCTGAGCGCCCAACGGCGAAGGGTCTATTATGGACAGCCGACGATGCCCAAGGAAGACCTCACCGTCCGCACAAAGCAATTCTCCTGAGGAATCAGGCCCGCGATGACTCAATACATTCGTAGCTTCCCGGCATGCTCCTGCATCCACCTTTTTACCGGGGGGATTGATTAGAGCAAATATTCCGCACATAAGAGCAGCTCCGCCCGCGAATTGTGTTTCTCAGGAAATAGGGGATTAACCGGGACTCTCCTTCAAAAAACTCTAACTATGCCGCTAACATGTCAGGCCCACGCCACTGCGCCATCCCGATGGCTTATGAACCTAGCGTCACCAGGGGGCTTTGGTGACGTTTACTCGTATTATGGTTACGACCAAGAATGAAAGTGGTGACGTCTATTAGAGCTGGTTGCAAAAATTAGAGTTTTTGCTACCGGGGTATTGGTCACGGCAAAGGGTGATGACGGATCTGAATTTGCCGTTTGGACCCCTCGCTATGCCCTGAACTTTCTCAATCTCTATGGAAATTGCGTCTCCGACTTTTTTTCTCAAGTTTGATATGAGCATATTTTCAATCGAGGCGTCGTATCCCGGGGTCGGGACAAGCTTCACTCTGAGCAGGCCTAAAGACTCCTGAATTATTTGCGCCTCGGTTATTCTACTCAAACCCTTGAACACAGGGTCTAGCCTGCCTACATAACCGCGCTCCGGGACGTAAATAATATCATCCACGCGCCCGGTGAGGGCTTCCAGTATCGGCATCCGACGTCCGCACGGGCAGGAGGTTTCTTCACTTATCACAGCGGTGTCGCCGATGTCGTAGCGCATGAACACCTGTTCCTTATTCCAGAACGACGTGGCTATTATACGGCCTTCCTCGCCAGGCCGGCAAGGTTTGTCCTGGGAATTGACTATTTCGCAGATACCGAACTCCGGATTTACGTGTAGCCTACCGTGTTCACAGGAACAGGCGAACGCCGCTGTGTCGCTGGATGCGTACTGATCGAAAACCATGCAGCCGAACCCTTGTTCGATTTCCCGCTTGTGCTCTTCAGAAAGGGTTTCAGCGCTTGTAATAATGGCCTGAGGCCTTGGTAATTCCAATCCCAACATTTTTGAAACTCTGACCATCATCAGAATAGCGGATGGGTATCCGTCGATCAGCTCGGGCTTGAATTTCAGCATAGCCTGCGCATAGGCGGGGACTGTTTCCGCGGAAATGTGGGTGGTGGACATAAGCAAAGCGTTTCCGGGAATGTTATGACGCCAGAAGGATGTCCCTCGGGCAATCGCGCCTGCGGGAATTATGTCTCTGCCGGTGAACTGCGCCCTGCGCGGAAAGAATGGGTCTTTCAAACCGCCCCATTGCCGCAATCTGTAGACAAAGCTCCATATTCTTGTGAAGCTTTCTCGTGAACTCCATAGATTCATCGGGGTTCCGGTCGTGCCGCTGGTGAAGAATTCATTCCATCCCGGCGCATTCCCTCCGCCCGTGAGAAAGCTCATGGGATCGCTCCGGATTTCGCTTTTTGCAAGAATCGGGATCTTGGATAAATCTTCAACCGACCGTATCTCCGACGGGTCCAGACCAAGCCTGTGAAACATCTGTTTATAGTGTGGCACGTTATTCGCTGCATGACGCAAATGACTGCTCAGCCGCCGATTCTGGAATTCAAGGAACTGGTCTTCAGTCCACCACTGGCTTTTGAGCAACTCCTCGACCGACTTCCGGCACAATCCGAGATCAATCCTCCGGTGATTGTTCAGGAATCCCTGCACAGAGATGAGAATGTTTTGAACAGGCTCCGGCGAGGAAGCATAAATTTTCTTGAAAAGATCCATTGTTGGTCTGTCCGGTGAGATCCTTCGGTTGAAGGTAACAGTTTTCCGGGAAGCGAGGGCGCAGCCGCTTCGAACGGTCACCTGTCCTAACTTCTTGCCGATGCGTAGCCACATTGAGAGTTCATGAAGGGAGGTCTGGAGGGAAAATTCTTTCAAGAGTTTTCCCTACGGTCGCATCTTCATAGAAAGGGGCTCCCGATGAACAATTACTGAATATCATTCAATAGCGATTCGGGTTGATTCCCGCTCTTTCTTCACCTCATCGGGAGAAGGTTCCGACGATCCACAAAACACGGAGGATAATCCTTTTCCAAATTCCTCCATACCTTTGCGGAAATGAACCGCGCCGGCTATCAGGCCGGAAGGTTCGGGGCCGAATTTCCGGACCAGCAAACGGATTCCGCCTGCCGTTACCGCAGCGACTCCCATGACTCTCGCAAGTAACCATAACGTATTCATTGATTGCCTCCTATTGTAACCATCCAATCATGACCGGCAAATTAGGAGATTGCTTTCCCGCGGAACGCGGGATCTTGCTCCTCGCAATGACATTCAGAGTTGCCTTTGCGAGCGCAACGAAGCCGTCCGACAGGGCGTAAGCGCATGGTTATACTGTTCATAATCACATAGGAAATCTGATGGACAGCGTGTTATTTTCAAGCGTAGCTTTTTCGGGTTTACGATTCTGCAGCGCCCGCGGCAATAACACATGGCGTTTGAATGACCCGATTCTCACTATGAGCTCCTCGTTTTCTTTGAACAGATCAATATAGTCTTTTTTCACAAAGGGAAGCTTCATGGTTAAGGTGAAATCACTGTCCCTTTGGTCTATCCTGTACACCGTTTCTTCGTGGAACACGGCGGAAGGGTCATCGTTACCATATATGATTTCTCCCATTTCCGACAGTTTCTCCGGACCGACCACTTCGTCCCTGAGAATATTGATGGTGCGGATTGGAATGGGGTCAAAGATTGTCCGGATTTGTTCCAGACTTTTCTGCTGAGAAAGAAGCCAATCCCTGAAATACTCGTCCTCGATGAACGCGGGGAAAAGGCGGTTCACGATGATAGCGTCCACCACAAGGCCGTATAGACAAAAATACATGAAGGCCCTTTGAGTTTCCCTTACCACCATTCGTTCCGCGTTGGTCACCAGCCTGACGGAGGTTATCCGCCGATCCAGAAGGACCTTGTCCACTCCCTCCAGTTTAGTGAACAAATCCTGAATCGCTGCGAAATAGGAGTCCTCAGGGATGGGGATCTCGGTTAATTTCTTAGCAAGGGGACGCGCTACCTTGAAAAGGTTTCGTTCCCACTTGAAGACCTTGTTGATGTACCATTCCAATGTCGAAGGCATGCCGATAAATCGTAATGACTCCCCAGTGGGGGCGCAGTCGATGACGATCACATCGTAGGCTTTCTCCCTGAAATACTGATTAATGTAGAGCAAGCTTACAACGTCTTCCATACCGGGAATGATGGCCAACTCAGCGGCCAAGACGTTGGTCATTCCGGTGGATCCGAGGAGAGCGGCCATGTACTTGGATACTTCGCCCCAATGACGGTCAAGCTCTTCCTGAATATCAACCTCTTGCATCCAGAGGTTTTCTTTGATTTGCCGGGGTTTCCCCCGGTTGTGATCCTGGAGGTCGGCTTCAAGCTTGAAAGCGTCGGAGAGACTGTGCGCAATGTCAATGGATATGACAATGGTCTTCATTCCCCTATCGGCGCAACGCAAGGCAGTAGCGGCGGCCACCGTGGTTTTTCCGACACCGCCTTTGCCGGAGAATATGATTATGCGAGGGTTATGATCATCCAATTGATCCTCCGCGCCCGCTGTGTTCACTTAGCTGAAGGGGCGATCTAAATGGCTTATGCAAAGGCATGGTTTGCCCATTTGTCGAACTTACATTATATCTCCGCCATGGGTCAACTATGCGCACTGCGCGTGGCTCGGCAGATTGGGTCACAAGTTCCGTTTAGCTTTTGTCCCGGCTCGATTCGACCGGTATAGCGATCGGAAATCGATCATGGGTCCGGTCCTTAGTTCTGATT
This sequence comes from uncultured delta proteobacterium, assembly GCA_963747865.1. GTDB lineage: Bacteria > Desulfobacterota > Desulfomonilia > Desulfomonilales > Desulfomonilaceae > JBBSBY01. The sequence continues at coordinate 68,800 of CAVVHK010000021.1, forward strand.
TTCTTAAATGCGCTGTCGTATTCTGTCGCAGATGCCCTGAATGCTCTTTGAACAAACTCACCTCGCGAGGACCGAATCCTTACAGGCCCAATCTCAGAAGTCGTGCGCTTCTTACATTTTTGTGGCAGAATTGAATTTGGGAGCCGGCCCCCCGGTCCGCGTTTCTGACTGCAGGAGAGCTCCATGGCCCTTCAAGTTACGACCTGGGCGTAGGTCTAGCTTATCACGCAGGCCGGCTCGTAATCTGACTTTGATCAAGAAGACCTATTCCATAAGTGTTGAGGGAGTATCCATTCAGTTAAGCGGGGGAGATTGCTTCGCTTCTCTCGCAATGACAGGCCAAAGTGTCTTTGCGAGGAGTGAAATCCAGCGTTCCGCGGGAAAGCAATCTCAGCTTGGCCGCTCATAAGTGAATGGTTACTTGAGGGATTACCTTCCGACATCCAGTCAGGGCAGATACAAGCGACTAATAGTCGGCCGCACGTGGTAACATTGCCTTCGATCCGGATGCAAAACATTTTTGGCGTCTATACCGGAGCCGTTGCGTCCGCCGGCGACCAGACACACTCGAGCCCCGAGGCGGAAGAGCGACTGAGCCGCCCGCGCCAATTTGTGTTTTTGGAGACCGCAGGTTGATCATGGACAAAAAATCGAGCACTCGTCAAATACAAAGGGCCATACTATTTTTTGCGGCCGGCGCTTTCATAGTAATAGGGACGCTCATAGGACTGGTCAGCACTTGGCCACTTTATCGTGAAATGAAAAAGAATCATGAACGTCAACTGGCAAGAGCCGTTTCAGACAAGAAAGTGGCTGTCGAGGAATTCTTGGATCGGTCCAAAGACCTGGCAATGCAGGTGACAAGCAGATCCGTTGTACGGGAAAAATTGGAGGCGTACTATGCCGGCAATTTGTCCTTAAATGAACTCACTGAATTCACGCAATCGAAGTTGCGTGACGCTATGGACCGTTCCGCTCTGATTGCCGGAATAACGCGTCTGGACAAGCAGGGGAAACCTTTCGCCGTTGTTGGCGCCTCCGCGCCTCAACGCCTGTGGGTGATACCTGCGGATGGACAGCGGGAGGCCGAAATTGGAGCGCCGTTTGCTGACGATGGCCGTCCTCTTCTGGTCCTGGGAGCTCCAGTCGTTGATAGGAGTTTCCAACGAGTGGGGACTGATGTAGTCCTGATTGACCTTTCCCGGTTGAGCCTGATCGTGAAAAACCCATCGAGCTTGGGCCCGTCCGAGGCCGTTTTTCTGGGAATGCAGACCTCAAAAGGTCCTTTACTGATTTTCGGTAGAGCGTCGTCCGGCGGGTTCAAATTCCTAACTCCCATCAATGATTCTTTGGTCAGAACGGCGCTCGACAGGGCTTTTGTCAAGGAATCCGGAATCCTGGACCGTGTCAATTCGGAATCTGAGCCCTCCGTGGTCGCTTTCGCCCCCATGGCTCAGACGGATTGGGGTCTCGCACTACGTGTCGATAAAGAAGAGCTCTATGGGCCGATGTGGAATCAACTCTTCGTTACGGGCATAGTCATCATCATTTCAGTAATTGCCGGCACGCTCGGCATGATTTTCACTATCAGACCCTTGACCGGAAAGCTGATGCTTCGTTCTGAGGACCTGGAAGAGGAAATTCGGGACAAGACGGCCCTGCTGACATCCGAACTTTCACAACGTATACGGGTCGAGAGGGCTTTGCGGGAAAGCGAAGAAAAGTACAGAGCCATCTTCAATAACGCCGCCGTAGGGATAAGTCTATCGAACCGGGAGGGCCGATTTATCACCGTGAATTCCGGCTGGTCCGGCATGCTAGGTTATACTCCGGAGGAACTCGACCACCTAACCTTTATTGACATTATCCATCCGGAAGATGTGGAGGTGTCGAAAAGAAACTTTTCCGATCTGATGGAAGGCAAAGTCGATTTCTTCAGGACGGAAATACGTTACATCCGCAAGGATGGGGACAGCGGGTGGGCGGACCTGTTTGTATCCTCGCTCCAAGATTTGAATGGAGAAGGCCCATCCATTCTCGGGGTGGCAGTTGACATTACCGACCGCAAGCGATCGGAACAAGTGGCTGAGAATCTGCGATTTCAGTTGTTACAAGCGCAAAAAATGGAGGCGGTAGGCACTCTGGCAGGCGGTATAGCCCACGAGTTTAATAACTTGCTTACGGTCGTTTCGGGCTACGCAGAGCTGCTTCTCGCGGACAAAAAAGACTTTGATCCCGACTGCGAGGATCTCCGGCAAATATTAAACGCCGCGGAGAAAGGAGCTGACCTGGTAGCCGAACTACTCACTTTCAGTCACAAGTCCGAAAGAAATATTGCCCACGTCGATCTGAATCATGAAGTGATTCAAGTCAAAAAACTGTTGGTCGGCACGTTACCTAAGTGGATAGAAATAGAACTCAATTTGCATGAAGGACTCAATAGCTTCCAGGCGGATTCCGCCCAAATAAGGCAGCTCATAATGAACCTTGCCTTGAACGCGAGAGACGCCATGCCCGAAGGGGGTAAACTCACCATCGAAACCGATAACGTCGACCTGCTGCAGGAATTGGGATGCTTGCCGGCAGGAGCAAAGTTCGGGGATTACATACGGCTTATAGTCTCAGACACGGGAATCGGCATGGACAAAGAGACGCTGGGGCGTATTTTCGAACCTTTCTACAGCACGAAAGGGTTGGCCTACAAAACCGGGTTGGGACTTGCCGTAGTCCACGGCATTGTCGAACAACATGGCGGGTACATCAATTGCGACAGCAAACCCGGCCACGGGACTACGTACAGGGCTTATTTTCCCGCAGCCACTGCCTCCGAATCCAATCCCGGCCCCTACGAAAGCCGGCCTTTAGATGGTACCGAGACTATTCTCGTGGCGGACGACGAAGAAGAAATAAGGAATCTGGCGAGCCGATTCCTAAGTAGTCGAGGTTACGACGTTATTACGGCTGAGAACGGGCAAGAGGCCCTGGAAGCGTATCGAAGAGAAACAAGTAAAATTTCGCTGGTAATTCTCGACTTGATCATGCCCAAGGTGGGCGGCAGGCAATGCCTCGGAGAACTCCTGAAAATTGAACCCACCGTGAGAGTAATTATCGCTACCGGGTATTCGGACATAGAAAACAGAGATGAACTCATTCGGGCCGGAGCCAAGGGATTCGTAGGAAAGCCTTTTCAGGCGCTATACTTGCTGAAGACAGTTCGTGATGTTTTGGACGCGGAATGACCGCATGAGTTCGCATACGAACAAGTGAGGGGAACTTCTTGAAAGAAGTTCCCCTCCGACTGCCCCTTTCAGAGGAATAACCGGCCTCATTTTGAGATCATTGTGCGGATTATCTCCAGATATTCATGCGCATGCCTTTTCTTAAGCAAGCCGAAAATCTTCAACGGGTTTCTGTTTCGCCGCAAGAAGTGAGCCGGCCTCACCACCGCCAGGTTGTACGCGAGGGCCTGACTGAATTTCCTTCTGTAATTTGCCGGGGATAATTCAAAAAGTCTGTTCAAGCGGGTAAGTGCGCGTGCGACCCGACCTAAGGGGTCGTCGTGCAAAATTTCATTCTTAAGGATAAACGGATGGATTCCGAAACCTGAAACTTTGCGTTTCTCAATCCGGCATGTTACGACCATGGCGGGCTCGGTGAATCGCGGCCATGGATAAATGCCGCCCGCAAGGAAATTCCCCAGCCCATAGAAAATAACGCCGCCTTCGACTCTCTCGTAACCTTGAATACAGTGAGCGTGATGTCCTGCAACGATCACGGCTCCGGCTTTTATCGCGTCTCGTGCAAGCCGGACATGATCCGGCGAGGGAACGCCGATGAAATCCATTCCCCAGTGGATGTTCACGATTACCGAATGTCCTTCTCCGGCGAGCGTTTCCACATCCGTTAAAACCTTCTTTGGGTCCAATATATTCAAATGGAATGCCGCTCCCTTTGGGACTGCGGGGTTGGTTCCAGGGTCCACATAATTCAAGATTGCGAGCGACTGCCCTTTCACTTCCACCACCAACGGAGAGCGCGCTTCGATCTCCGTCAATCCCGCCCCTAGAGTTTTGAGGCCCTTGCTCTCCAGGACGCTTTTGGTCGCCGCGTATCCGGCTTCCAGGTAATCGAAAGTGTGGTTATTGGCCAAAAGGGCCACATCAAATCCGAGAGGCCCGACACTTTCCGCCGCTTCGGTGGTTGTGGAAATGGTGAGCAGTTTTTCAGGGTTAGGCGGTTGATCCTCGATAACGGGCGCTTCCCAATTCACGATCCTCAGATCGGCTTGGGGCAATCTCTCCTTTATAAATGCCACATTGGTCGAAAAGGCCTCACGAAAGAACGGATCGGCATATCTAGCGGTAAGGGCAAGATCCCCGAAAAGCTGAACCGATATTTCGCTCTCATTTGTTCGCACGTGACAAAGGCCCTATAGTGACGCTTCCCTGATATATGGGGGGCGCATCAAAGCCTGGCGCCTAATGGCCCGGATTCTCGCCTTCGCGATGGATTTAAGCATCAGAGGAACAGCCACCAGAGTTAGCATCGCCGGGATCATCTGCACCCTTTGACGCACCATGAGACCTTCGTTCGGGAAGTAACTGAGCAGCATGCACATCCAGAGGCTCGCGAGGACTGCGATGTGAACGCAAGGCAATTTAGCGGCATGCAACTTTCCCCGACCTCGGAGTGTGGTCCACGCATAGAGGATTAAGAGGGTCATCGTCCAGGTTTCTACGCTGCATGCCAGCGAACGGCCCGACCCAATTTCCCAAGGGAAGGGTCTCAAAAAAGCGGATACTAGACCTGATACCAAGAAAATCGGTTTGCCGCTTATTTGGGAGCCTTGGTCTCCAATGGAAGTCAGGGCGCGGTACTGGGTTTCTCCTAATTGTATGGCCACTTCCTGACTGAACTCGGCCTTCAACATATTGCGTAGGCTGAAAGCCACGATTGGAAAACACAGGAGCAGCACTATTCCGGCTACCCGCCTTCCACTCCTCAGCACCGAGACGGCCCCAACGGTAGCAAGCCAGCCCACCATTACGTGCGGTCTGAGAAAGGATCCCACTACCACCGAAAAAACGGTAAGGGGGACTCGGGTAAAGAACCCGAAGCCCCTTTGGGGGAATCCGAGAGAGAATACATTGCAGATAGACCAGTACATCATCGCTTCTTTGAGATTTACGGTGCACCAAAAAAACACCGAAGGGCAGAAAATGATGAACAACAGCAACGCGCGGCGGTCCCTCGGAAACGGGCACACGGAACTAAGGCAAGAAGCCAGAATGAGACCTCCCCAGTAAGCCAGGAAAACGTTTATCGCTGTGAGCGTGAAAATTGTGGCCCCTGTGCTCAGTATCAACGCGCTGTAGCAGTGGTAAGCGCTATTTCCGATCTTGAAGTAATTGAAATAGGCGCTCCAGTTGCCTTTGGATATCTCTTCGGCCAGGATTAGGCCGAAATGCTCGTGAAATCGCGCGTCCATCCATGGCACACCCAGAAAATGTTCGGAAACATATTCACTTATGAACACGTAACCCAGCCAGAAGATACCGCCCATCGTCACAATCTTCCTGGTGGACGGGGTAAAATAAGGCGATTTCAGGTACAGGCTAACCAATAACGGAACCAGAGCCATGAGAGGGAAAACAAACAGCAAATCCATGAATGAGGCTGATGTCATCGTTTACACGTGTTATTCAAGGAAGTTAAATAGAAGCGTTCAAGGTCGGCTATCTGTCGCGAAGCGTTATAATGCTTCACTGCATGTTCTCGCGCATTTTTTGCAAGTCGCGCTCGCAACCCGGGCGGCCCGATAATGGCTCCGACTTTTCGGGCTGCGTCGTCCAAGTCGTTAATATCAAATAAAAATGGAAGCATGGCCTCACAGAGGACTTCCCGGTGAGGCGGAATATTGGCGGCGACAACCGGTAAACCGCATGCTTGAGCTTCCATAAGCGCTGTCGGTAATCCTTCAATTTCCGAACAAGTAACGAACACGTCGGCTTCTCGCAGCAGTTCGGGGATGTCTCTTCGTCTTCCCAGAAAAATTACTGAATTTTCAATTCCCAGTTGAGCTGCCTCGCTTCTCAGAACTGCTTCCATGGGTCCGGTTCCCACGACGACCAGCCTGGCTTCGGGCTCGGGCCGGCTTATCTTCTGAAAGAGTCTCAGCAGGGCGTCCACCCGCTTTCCCTTGAGCAGTCCGCCAATCCAGATCAATTGCGGATTCGAGGTCAATCGGGTTTCAGATGGGCAAAAACGGTCTACGTCGATTCCGGCGTTCCATATCGACGTTCTAATCCCGGTATTCCATTTTGAGGACAGATCCAAAACGGATTTGGACACCGCCAAGATTTCAGTGGCATATTTGACGATCCAGCGACGGCCCCAATATGATACCACGTCCTGGACAAGACGAACATGAAGTTTATGTCTGTCGTCTTCAGGCCATGGTTTTATCGAATGAAGTTGAGCTATCCTGACGGGAATACCGGCCTTGGCCGCTCCCCGCAAAATAGCGCCGCTCCAGGTGTCAAAATGCGAATGGATCACCTGGTAATTTGCGCCGGAAACGGCCTTTTGAAGATTCGATGAAAATGCCTGAAGGTTTGGAGACTTAGGACAATGAATAATTTTGGCGCCCAGTTCTTCGAATTCATCGCTCAGGTAGCCTATTTCCTCACCGATTACGCAAACGTCCATATGGAACCGAGATCTGTCGTACCCGCTTAGAATTCTGAGTAGCTGTATTTCAACTCCACCTAAACGAAGCCAGTTCACCACATGCAAGACTCTGACGGGCTTCGCCATTAGTTTCCCTTATAAAAGGCGTGTTCGCCTTCCACCGTAATTATTCTCAACCCCATGTCGGCGGGATTGTACCCATAAGTGTGCATGGCGTGGCTCGCAGCGGATTCGGAAAAGTATAACAAGTCGAAACCGTTATTCCGTAAGGTCACCAGGTTTTCTCGAGACAACCCATGGACAAAGTAGATGTCTCTTCCCTTTAACTTGTATGTGAAACCGGGTTCGGAGATACCCATTATATTAAGGCCCGGGCAGGCTTTAGTCAAATCAGCGGGTTTCAGCGACGGGTTGTCGAAACCGAGTATCGGGCCGTATCCTGTGATCACGACAGTCCTGTCCTTGACGGGGATTCGATTCAGGTTGGCGCGCAGCTCTTCTCCCTCTTTCCTGGCCAACAGATCTTCAATAACCAGCCCATAAGCTGGTTTTAAGGTGATGCTGCGCCGGCCGCCGGACCCACCTTTGGTCTCTATGGAAAAGAAGTTAAAGAGGATTATGGCGACGCTGAGCGTTACAAGCTGTGGATAAGGCCACCACCTCCATAGTAATAAGTAAAAAAAGGGAATAGCAGGAATGAGATACTCGCTCTGATCCGAATGAATAAGAAACAAAGGAATGAACAAGGCGCAGGTTGATAGCTCGACGTAAATCTCCGAGTCATACGCTTTCAATTCGGCGATAGCGCCAGCAAGCATTTGCTTTGCGTTTACGGCGCATAACACGGCTATAATGAGCGTGGCCGGCAAACCAAAGAGCATCAGCAACTTGTATCCGGTGAACAAGACATAGTCGAGTCCGTAGTACCCGCCGTGGGGGATCGTGAACATGGACCATCCCGCCTGAGCGAATATGGGCGAGTAGAACGACAATCCGACAATTACGGCCGAAACCGTATGAATCGACGCGCTCAGAAAGCTTCGTTTTTCGAGCAGCAAATATATGAACAGAGGGACAGCGAACATCGCATTGGATATCCTGAGCCCGACCGCCAGAGCCAAAAACAGGGACGACCAACCGAGCCTGCCTGATCGAGCAAAACAGTAGCTCCATAGTATCATCGCCAGGCCCGGAATATAGTCCTTGGTCACCACAGCGTTCTTCAATAAGATCGGAGTTAAGGCAAAGAGCGTCAAGAGAAGGGTCGAATGCTTCTTACCACGGACCAATCGCGCAAGGGCGCAAACAGCGGCTGCGAAAAAGAGCAACACCGTCAAGTTGGTCAGGTAAAAGCCATCCACTAATGTCAAAACAGACAACATATACTCAAACAGGGGGTTGCCGGGCAATCGTGAAGGAATGTACGCTCCCACTATCCAGATCCCTCTGGCCGCAATCACGCCCCTGACGGCGTCGCCCTCAATGCCGTAATTCACGCATGCTCTGGGAATGGTGAGCCCACACACGACGAGCGCGGTAAGAGCGGCAAGCCAATAAATGTGAGTCTTATGGGATATGCTTGTGGTCACCGTGTTTATACCGCGGCTCATTAATTACGTGGTTTCCTGGATACGGTATCGTATTTCAACGATTGGCGCCACGGGCATCTTGCCCCTGATTGCTCGACAAGCGAGACGCCTATGCCCCAAAATCGCTTCCTGTTTCTATGATTCAAAGCGCAGAGCGCCACATTTCTTAATGTATTAACTATCAGGGTAACTATTTTGAGCCACGACTTTTGAAACTACTTCCAACTGAATTTTGCCTTGACACGAATTAGTTCAGGCTCTTAACATAATACACAAGACCTTGTGTAACCATGCAGCTATGAACGGCGCATGCCGAGATTGCTTTGTTTCACTCCTCGCAAAGACACTTTAGCCTGTCATTACGGGCGAAGTGAAGCAACCTCCCCTGCGTGACTGAAGGGTTACGGCATTGTGAAGATCGGGAACAATGCAAACAACTTTCGGAATCGGTCTGTGTCCGGAAACGCAATACAATCTGCTTGGCTCAGGATATAGATCGACAGAAAACTTAATGCGAGATTTACCGTTTTAGCCAATTCTCTGACTTTTTTCCTTTGTGGCAAAACCGTTAAACTTCCGGCATAACACGACAGCGCCTTAGGGGGGCCGGCAGAGGGTCATTCAAGATACGCATCCTTGGTCAGACTCTGATGGCTGAACCAAGATAGAGCAGCCAACCCTTAAACAGTAATTACGTTGAGCAGACCGTACAGTTAACAATGCGCCTATCCGGATTCAGAAGGGGCTGCCTGACGTCAAAGGTCTTGATGCGAATTATGTAATAGTTCACCGGTAACCATTTTGTTGCCAAAACAGGTGTCGAATACTTGTGTTCTCGTCATTCCAACTGATTAAGCCAATTGAAAGGATGGCGCCTCATGAGTCACAACGAAGAAGAACAAAATCCGCAGGTCAGCGGGGCCAAAATTCCCGAATCGGACCAAAAGCAGGAATCCCGAAGAGAGTTCTTCCACAGCCTGGGAAAATGGTCGAAAGTCGTAATTGCAGCCGTCGTTCTGGGCGAGACGGCCGGAGCGGCTGAGGCCAAACCAGTTTGGGTTAACGGTGGCTGGCACAACGGTGGCTGGCACAACGGTGGCTGGCACAACGGCGGTTGGAGGAACAGGTGGAGAAATGGCGGCTGGTACAATACCGGCTGGTATGACGGCGGTTGGACTAACCGCTACTTCACCGATGATGACGACGACAAAGACTAGACTGGGCGAGGCTCCGACGGCTAGGCCGCGATGGCCCCTTGTTGGGAGGGTCTCCGATTGACCCTTCCAGCATTTAATTCCAGGGCGCCGGCGAAGCGGCGACATAGTTCAATGAAGCGGACGAGTTCTGAAGGTGGTCGCAATAATTCGGGGAGCGACTTTTTTGCAGAAAGCCCCTCCCCGACAACTCTTCCCGCAGCTCTTATCTTGCGACCTGTTCCAGCAGCAGCCAGTGGTCTTGCTCCTTTTCGAGACCGAATACGGCGGTGTATTCGCTCGGAATCCGCGCAAGGTCTCCCCGCGTCAAAAGATAATCAACCCCCAAATACGAAGCCGGATCGGATTTTCCGGACCATTCCCACTCCTTGTACTCGGGAATGGCCGGACCGCCGGGGCGACGCCGCAAGGGTGGAGCGAAATCCACAAAATCAACTATTCTGAAAGTCGCAATCCCTTTCGTCCAGACTATGTAATAGCTCGGCATGTGAACGTAAACCGGTTTTCCCCTGAACTCTATGTCGTAGACAAGGGCCGCGAGTTTGTGGTTTATGGAGTCCTTCGGAAAGAAATCTTTGGTGAACGCAGCGTTTTGAGCGTTGAAATCATGGAAGTATCCGACCCATAGCGCCAGATGGAGAATAGCCGCAGGAGCTATAAATCCCGCAAAGTATGTGGACCTAAGATTTGGCGCCAACACGGCGGAAAGGATGATAGCGCTCAACAAGAAAATTGAAGAGAAGCGCTGGTACAAAATCTGAAAATTGAAGATCTGGTCCGGAAGGATTGCGAAGCACAGCAATGAAAAACCCGCCAACAAAGCGACATATCTTGCTGGACTCCCTTTCAAATGGGCGAGCTTAGCCAAGGTTTCCCTGGGCCGGAGAACGAACGGTCCGATGATTATCGAGAAGAACAGAGCAGCGATTGCATAGCCCTTTAAACCTGGATACAGGGCGTAATTGTCCAGAACCAAAAGCCGGGTTCGGCCCCAAAGAGTAGGAATGTATGAGTTCCAGTAGTAGGACACGAGCGGCGTTAAAAGGCCTTTGCCGGCCTCCGACACCGGTCTTTCGCTCCACCAGAAGCATATTAGCGCGATAATCGGGATGATAGCGAGGACCTGTCCGGTTAATTCTCTACGCGACTTGCCGACGCTGAATATTATGAAAAAGCAATACAGGGACAGCGCGAAAACCGCCATGAGAACATGAACCAGGAACAGAAGAATGAACAGGGCTTCCAATAAGCATAACAATAAAATACTCGGCTGGTCCGAAACATATAGATAAACTAAGACGACGCCCAGCAGCAGAGGAATTGAAAAGGTGAATCCCGCGAAACCCCAACATGTGTTCAAATTGTAAATCAGCAAGAAAGACGACAGACTGTAATAGATATTACCCTTCAATTTGCGGATTATCAGCAACACCAGAATAGGCGGCGAAACTACGTATAGAGAATAATAAATTTTGTTTGCGAATTCCACGCTTGGGAAGAGGCTTGAGCTGCAAAAAAGCACGTGAAATAGGTTCGGTTTTGCAAAGAAGGACCCGAGAGCATAGTATTCCCTGAAGTGATTTGTGGTGTCGGAATAATATCTTATGATTGTCGCAGTGGCCAAATGGTCAGGCAGATCGACGAACGGCAGCAATCTGGAAAACCATATGAGCGCAAGGTGACCGATTAACAACGATACGAAAAGGAATGGGAAGAATTTTGGCGCCTGTTCACCGGGAAACCCCTTCCTATGTGAATAGAATTCTGAGCTTGTGATATCATTGTGTTGCAGACTGAGTTTACATAATATCCAGGCGCAAATTCTATTCTCATTGTTCGTTGTGATCTTAAGAATCATGGAAGTTTTTGCAAAAAGGGGTTTCCCGGACCATCAATGCTGTTGACTTAAAGAAAATTGCGATCTCCCTGCCGTCGGCGCGATCGCCGCCCCTGCGAAAGCAGGGGGCCAGGAAACGCCGAAAGAACTGAATCCCTGCTTCCGCAGGAATGACCAATGACAACGTCTCCGTGGCGCATGAGGCTTCTTTGGTAAGCGTTCACCGGTGAACACGAGGCTCCTGCGTTTTTTGTATTCATGGCTAGCCGGTAGCGCTAAAATCTTTCCGGAAGACTCTATAACGCTTGGAAACCTTGAATCCCATTTCCTCTTCGAATTTGATGATATCGTGGTTGTCCTCGAGATTCCAACCAACCTCCGCATCTACAAGGGAAGGTCTCGCTTCCCAGAGTTTCACAAAATGATCGAACACGACAACAGGGAGTCCAAGGTTGCGGTGAGTCTCCTTTATGCCCAATGCCATACATCTGCTCGATTTTATGTAGCTCTTATGTCTTAATAGTTTGAAAAGACCCGTAATTCCTATCTTGCCGTTCAAGGCCTTCAGCAGAGGATTAATATCCGGAAGTATAATGCATACGCCTACGGGCTCATCATCATAGTGAAGAAAGAAGATCCCTTCCTCCTCCATGATCGGCATCATTTCTTTTGCCATCTGATCCATTTCTTCATCGGTCATGGGCACGAAACCCCAGTTATTGGACCAGGCGGAATTATAGATATCCTTGATTATCTTGACTTCGGAAGCGAAATTTTTCTTTTTCGCATGTCGGACATAGATGTTCTTCTTTCTTTTAATGCGGTTCGACAACCGCTGGAGACGGGCGGAGGCTCGAAGGCTCTTCTCGATGCTCATGGACAGCAGATCCTTTTCCTTGGAGAAGCCGTAGGATTCCACAAGATCCATGTAATAAGGAGGGTTGTAAGGCATCATAACTGATGGAGCAAGGTCAAATCCTTCGAACAACATCCCAACTTCATAATTAGTGGAAGGGTTCAGAGGTCCTCTCAAAAAATCCATGCCCTTGGCTTTTCCCCAGTCTTCCACCGCTGCGAACAATGCCCGCGCTGTGTCCACATTGTCTTCACACTCGAAGAATCCCCACGCGCACACTTTTTCTTTATGGAACTCGTTGGAATTATTGTCTATTATGCCGACTATTCGACCTACCGCGGTTGGACCGCGACGGGCAAGGAACAGCGTTCGCTCGGAAAACTTCCAAAAGGGGTGCCTATTAACGTCCAGGAGATGTTTGACCATTCTTTTGAGCGGCGGCGCCCAATTCGGATAGTCCTTGTATATGTTCCAAGGCAAGTTTACGAAATCATTCAGTTCGGATTTGTTCGATACTGTTATTATGTCTGGTTTGTTCATCAAGAATTCCCTGTCCCGGGCTCCTTGTAGATTCGCCCTACAGGGCTTGCGCAAAACGTTAATAGTAAGCGGCGCCGGGAGGAAAGTCTTCGTGCGATAAGGAGGCTCCCGGCGAATTATTACCGTGAGTTTTCAAGCGTCAACGGTCTTCGGCATGGCCTTTAGTTGTTCCTCAAGCAGATCCCGGATGGTGCCGCGATATTCATAATAATGCTCGGCGACAACGCAAGCGGACATGAATTGTCGAAATCTATCCGGACGCTTAAATAGAGTCAGAAACAAATACTTCCAGAATTTAAATCTACTCGGGTGAATGACGCCTTGGTGGAAAAACGCGATGAGCACCGCCCTTACCTCATACATGTAAGGCATGGAGAAGCCTTTTCGGTAGGGAACCGGTCCCATGTTAATAATATGATTGTAAGTTCTGTCCAAATAGAAATCCGGGTCGTATAACACATTGTATAGGTTAATGAATTCTCTGGCTATTTCCTGGGTGGGCCGTTTTGTTTCAAAGTTCATCATACCGGTCTGGTTCCCGAAATTGTCGTCGAAACCTGAAAAGAGCAATCGGCCTTCTTCTTCGAGGCGGTTCCACATATCGGTGCCGGGACCTGCTTGAAGCAAAGTTATGAACATCTCGGGCACATTATTCCGCACTGCAAAGTCGATCAAATGCTGGTCCGCATTGGCGCCTTCATCGTCGAAACCCAAAATGCATCCTGCGATTATCTGAAGGCCCACGCTGTTGATTTTTTGGCAGACCTTGTCCAAGTCCGCGGCTGCGTTCTGAAATTTTCCGGCGCTTTTAAGGGTCTCCTTGCTCAAGGTTTCTATTCCGAGGAATACTTTAAAGAAGCCCGCTTTCGGCATCAGTTCCAACAATTCGTCGTCCTTCGCTAGATTTACGGAAGCCTGGGTGTAGAATTCAAATGGATAGCCGCGCTCCTTCATCCATGGAATCAAAGCTTTCAAGAGCTCCTTGGCTCTTGCAGGGTTTCCGATAAAGTTGTCATCCACAAAAAAGACGACTCTTCTCCATCCGAGATCGTATAGAGACTGCAGTTCCTTCAGTACCTGCTCAGGCCGCTTGGTCCTGACTTCACGCCCGAACATCAAGGTAATATCGCAAAACTCGCATTTAAATGGACAACCTCTAGAAAATTGGATGGCCAAATCAACGTATGAGTCCAAATCAAGCAAGTCAAAGCGAGGGGTAGGGGAGATTTCAAGATTTGGTCTGTGGTCGGATTGAATCAAAACTCGGGATTCTTTGCGATTAATAGCTTCCAGCAATTGCGGCATTACCAGCTCCGCTTCGCCTTTGACGACGATATCGGCTCCTGCCGCAAAGGCGTCTTCCGGAACGTGGAAAACTACAGGGCCTCCCACAACCACTAATTTGCCCCTCTTCTTGCCCTCGCGAATCGCCCGAATTATGCCTGAATATTGAGTTCCCAAGCCTGTTACAAATACGGTGTCCGAAGAATCCCATTGGTCATCCGTAATCGGACCGACCGCCTCATCCGCAAGCTCCAGCTCCCAATCGTTGGGGAGCAGGGCCGCAACTGTGATCAGGCCCAAAGGCGGCTGAAGACACTTCTTGTTCAACATGTCCACGGCCTTATTGAAGGACCAGAATGTCTGAGCATACTTCGGATTTACCAATAACGTTTTCATGAGTCTTCCAGTCTATCGATATTAAAATATCTATTATATTATAATCGGACTTTGTACAAAACCAAAAAAAGAGGCCCGGTAACGCTTCAACGAGGAACGGCGCGTCCAAGATCGCTTCCTCCTGTTGCTCCCGGCAACGACACGTTAACATGGCGCCGCGGGTGAAGCCGATCAATCTCCCTCCAGAGTGATTGCTTTCGCTTCTTAAGTGTTCACTTACGGGTTGGGGGTTACACCCAACACTTGTGACTAAGGAAAAATCCTATCCGGCGCGTTCAAGGTTACATTGGCGTCCGGGCGGCGCTTCGCTAACAGGAGCCTCTTTCCAAGCTTAAGGCGCTTACATTGAAGGTCACGTGTACTCATTCAGTTACGCGGGGGAGATTGCTTCGCTCCGCTCGCAATGACAGGCCAAAGTGTCTTTGCGAGGAGTGAAACGACGAAGCAATCTCAGCTTGGCCGCTCATAACTGAATGTTTACGGTCACGTCTCCCCGCTCTTGATGGAATTTTCTCTCCGAGGATACTTTCCCGTAAAGTTCATTGACCTTGGAGGCCCCGTGGCTTATGCTGGTTTTTACTGTTCTTACCAACCACTTTGATTTCTCGCTCGTTTTCCTGCCAGGGGAGGGACCTATGCAAGAATCCGATAAAACAAAGGAAGATCTCCTTACGGTCAACCAACAATTGCTGGAAAGAATCGCTCAATTACAGCAGGAAAACCATGAACTAAGGCGCCGAGTATTCGGATGGCCAAAGAGAGACCAGAGCGGAGGACTCCCGGCGGCTTTTCCCCTGGGCGCGGCGGAAGTGGAAAACGGGAAACTAAAATGGTTGAATGATGTAGGCAAGGAGCTGCTTGGCTTTGGGGAAGAAACTGAATATGCGGAGAAAGACTTCAGCCTAATATACGAATCATATGAGGAGTATGAACGTGTCGGGAGAATTATTTTTGACGCTCTTGATCAACGCTCGCCCATGGCTGTCGAGACAGTGTTCAGGCGAAAGAACCACGGCGCTTTTCGGTCTCTGATCCATGTCAATGCACATCGCGCATCCCATCCTGAAGGACCTGCAATCCTGTCTTTTCGCGACATCTCCGAAGAAAGGGAAGCCGAGAAATCCCGTAAGGAAAGCGAGGAACGTTTTCGGACTCTCTTCCGAGAAACCCTTGTGGGAATATTCGTTTGCAAGGAGGACGCTCTCTTATATGCTAATGACCGCCTTTGCAAGATCTTAGGATTCAAACCTGACGAGCTGTTGGGCAAGAGCCTCTGGGAGATTGTGCGCAAAGAAGATGTGGAGAGAGTGCGGAGCAGGTTTCGGGAAAAGTTGAAAGGAAGAGCAGATGTTGCCCGCCTCTCGTTCCGGATGACGTGCAAAGACGGCAATATTAAACATGTGGAAGCGCAGGTCTCCCGAATCACATGGGCAGGGAAAAGCGCCCTTTTGGGCAATCTGCTTGACGACACGGAAAGGCGGAACGCGGAAAGCTCTCTGCGTCGATCTGAAGAGAAATTTCGGCTCATATTCGAATTTTCACCGCTCGGGATATTTCATTTCGACGCCAACGGCGTAATTACGACTTGCAACGAAAATTTTGTTCGCATAATCGGGTCCTCCAAGGAGACGCTGACCGGGTTCGACATGCTTGCAAATCTTAGCAATCAGCCGATGTTAAACGCCGTGAGAGCTTCGCTATTGGGTGGAGCCGGTTATTTCGCCGGCGATTACCGGTCTGTTACCGGGGGTAAGACGACCCCGGTAAAGTGCAGGTTCAGCGGTATCATCTCTGAGGATGGGGCTGTCTTGGGAGGAATGGGCATCATCGAGGATGTTACTGAGCAACGCCAGTATGAGAAACACCTTGCCGAGGAAACAGAGCGGCTCATGGTTACTCTGCGTTCCATCGGTGACGGGGTTATCAGCACTGACATAGAGGGAAAAATAACGCTAATGAACCGGGTTGCCGAATCCCTCACCGGCTGGTCCCATAAGGAGGCCTCAGGGAGACGACTCTCTGAAGTCTTCAGGATATGCAACGAGAAAACCGGCGCACCCTGCGAAGACCTTGTGGCAAGAGTGGTGCGGACCGGAAACGTCGTCGGGCTGGCAAATCATACTGTCCTTATATCCAGAGACGGCACACAAAGGGCAATAGCCGACAGCGCCGCGCCGATTCATAATTTGGAGGGAGAGGTTATCGGGGTGGCTATCGTTTTTAGGGACGTCACGGAGAAGCAAAAGATCGAAGAAGAACTTGTTCGCATGGAGAAACTGGAGTCCCTGGGAGTTTTAGCCGGAGGTATCGCCCATGACTTCAATAACATACTCACTGCGCTCCTTGGCAACATCGGATTGGCGAAAATGAGATCCCAGCCCGGGGATGTAATCCACAAACGGCTTGCCGAAGCGGAGAAAGCAGCCTCCAGAGCCAAGGATCTGACGATGCAGCTTCTGACATTTTCGAAGGGAGGCGCTCCGGTCAAATCCACCACCGCTATCGCTGATATTGTGAATGAATCCTGTAGCTTTGCGCTAGCTGGTTCGAACGTTTCATATCACGCCAATATTGACTCGAACCTCTGGAACGTCGAAGTGGATAAGGGTCAAATCGGCCAGGTCATCAACAACATTATAATCAACGCCAATCAAGCTATGCCCCGCGGAGGCCGTATCACACTCAACGTCTCGAACGCCAAGATTACTGACAACATAGGAGGTCCTGTTGAGGGGGATTATGTAAAAATATCCGTGACCGACGAAGGACCGGGCATACCAAAGGATCATTTCCAACGCATATTCGACCCTTATTTTACCACCAAACCCCGCGGCAGCGGTCTCGGCCTAGCCACCTCCTATTCAATTATCAAGAAACATGACGGATTCATCTTTGTGGATTCGGAGCCAGGCGCGGGGGCCACTTTCTCGATCTATTTGCCCGCCACGGAGCGCAACAACGTTTGTGAATCCGCGGAAGACCCTGTGATTTGGAAAGGAGCCGGCAGAGTTTTGCTCATGGACGATGAAGAATCCATTTTGGAATTCGGCTCAGAAATGCTTTCAGTGCTCGGATACCAACCTGTAGTGGCAGGTGACGGAAAAACCGCCGTGGAGCTGTATGAAGAGTCACTGCGTAGGAACAAGCCATTTGACGCTGTAATAATGGACCTTACTGTTCCAGGCGCGATGGGGGGCGGAGAGGCCATTCGCCATTTACTGCGTATCGACCCGGACGTAAAAGCCATCGTAACCAGCGGTTATTCAAATGATCCGATAATGTCCGAATACAGAAAGTACGGATTCAGCGGCGTAGTAATAAAGCCATATAATATAAAGGATTTAGGCGAGGCGTTGAACAAGATCGTGAAAGCGTCGGAAAAAATCTGACAAAAACAGGATACTGTCGTCTTTTCCCTGGAAGCTCGCGGGATATTTGAACAATCGTTTTGACGGAGTCGGCGTCTCTTTTCCGCGGTGGGGACCGCCGTCCCGAAACTGTCTCAAGACTCCTGAATTGTCGGGAATCGTGGCACGGTGATCGTAGGGGCGGGGTTTATCCCCGCCTGCCTAGTAGGTTTGTGAATAACGGGCGGGGATAAACCCCGCCCCTACAAATATTTTCCGAGATTATAACGAGCACCGCAATAATAATCCTCATGCAATGTACCATGTTTCAGATAGAGATCGTGCTACGAATTACGAGGCGCCAATAATTTTGAGACATTTCTCCCCGCCGGCCCAGGAACAAAGACCGCCAGGGACGGCGGAAGGCACCGGGAAAAAGAGCCTCGGGTGGGGCTGGACGGATACGTGACCATATTTATGAAATTCGCCACCAAGAACCTATGGGAGTCGGCTCCCCTGCAAACGTAGGCCCGTAGCCTCCGAGGAAAAGTGTCTCCAACGGTGAAGCGGCGCAGACGAATTCCGGAAGAAGTCGTAGAACCTCTTTGGATCAGTTCGAAAGCCGTAGAGCGGCGTGATCAGCGCATCAGGATTGGCTTCCTTGTAAGCACCGATTAACGCAATCTTTAAGATGCCTTAAAAAAGTGGATTGTTCAGGTTGATAGCCATGGTCCATGAGCATCTTGCGGCATCGGTCCTTGCATTGAGCCCTAGCTGCTTTTTGGGAAATATAAACCTCCGGCGCCCCGTCCTTTTCACAATCGTACGACTCCATTGTATCCGAGGACGAAACCGCCTGATCCGGGCACCGGTCGAGATACTGCAATGAAAGAGCTTGGCAGGGCCCTGCCGTTAAGCCGCAGAGCAGGACAAAAGCCACTAAAAAAAGCATGCTTTTCATGGTTGTCGCCTCCTTCAGACAAAGCGTCGAATTGAAATCGTCCGTCAAGCTGAAACATGCCCTGTTCCGAGACATCGAGCATGTCGAACACGCTTATGTGACCCATCTCGATGACCGCCCCTGCAATTGGATGATTTCCGGTAATTTTCTCTGAACCGACAACGGTAGGTCGAAAACCCTCTGGACCGCCTACTTTAACTCTAGCCCGAAGTGGTCACGGCTGCAAGATCTAATGACTCGACTCGACAAAAGTTTTCTTGTTTTAGCAGGCGGCGGTCCTTCGGCGTGCGTGAAAGCGCTCTTAGACGGACAGAGAGGGCCGGCGCCTTATCGGCCCACCCTGTCTATTTGACGCTTTTTCGGAAAGAGCGCTTGGGTCAGTCGTCCTTAAGCTGTTTTCTGGGAGGCGGCTGTCTCAAGACCCAGTTCATCAACGGCTTGACGCCGCATCAAGAACTTCTGAACTTTTCCCGTAACGGTCATGGGAAAATCCTCAGTAAATTTGTAGTACCCGTGGGACCTTGTAGTGTGCGATCTTTCCCTTACAGAAATCGCGTATCTCTTCGGATGTGGCGGTCTCTCCAGGTTTCACCTTGATCCACGCCATGATCTCTTCGCCGTATTTGATGTCAGGCACTCCGATGACCTGAACGTCCGACACTTTGGGATGCTGATAGAGGAATTCCTCTATTTCACGCGGATACACATTCTCTCCACCACGGATAATCATATCCTTGATGCGCCCAACAATTTTCACATAACCTTCTTCGTCCATTTGGGCCAGATCTTCGGTGTGCATCCATCGAGCCGTGTCGATGGCGCCACGGGTGGCGTCTTCGTTGTTCCAATAGCCCAGCATGACGCTGTAACCCCGGGTGCAAAGCTCTCCGGACTCTCCGATCGGCATTACCTTGCCGGTGGACGGATCGATAATTTTCACTTCAATATGGGGATGGACAACGCCCACGGTGCTGACCCGTTTTTCCAGAGGCGCTGTCCGCCCGAGTCTGAAAGCTCACGGGACTGGTCTCGGTCATCCCGTAACAGATTTCCACCTCATTCATGTTCATGAGGGTATTGACCTTTTTCATGACTTCGACAGGGCATGGGGACCCGGCCATGACCCCGGTTCGCAAACTTGAAAGATTGAACTCTGCAAATCTGGGATGATCCAGCTCAGCTATAAACATTGTGGGAACGCCGTACAACGCCGTGCATTTTTCTTCCGACACCGTCTGCAGAACGGTAAGCGGGTCAAACCCTTCCGAGGGATAAACCATGGTAGCTCCATGGGTCACGCAACCCAAGTTACCCATAACCATGCCGAAACAATGATATAGAGGAACCGGAATGCACATGCGGTCCTTGTGAGTGATGTTCTGGAGCTCCGCAACGAAATAGCCGTTGTTCAGAATATTGTGATGGCTCAACGTGGCTCCCTTCGGGAAACCCGTGGTGCCGCTGGTATATTGAATGTTTATAGGGTCGTCAAACTCCTGCTCGTTTTGACGGATCTCAAGATCTTTATCTGAAACATTTTCAGCCATTCCCATCACGTCGTCCCAGGTGAACATACCCGGCGAAGGCTCGGATCCTATACGAATCACCGTGCTAAGCTCGGGCAGATGCTCCGACTTTAATTTTCCCGGTTCGGATTGAGAAAGCTCGGGACATAGGTCGTAAAGCATTTGGGTATAGTCCGAGGACTTGAATTGAGGCGCTATGACTATAGCGCTGCAGCCGGACTGTTTGAGGACGTATTCCAGTTCGTGCAACCGGTAGGAAGGATTAATGTTAACCAGTATGGCGCCCATTTTCGATGTGGCGAACTGAGTGGCGCACCATTCATAATTGTTGGGCGACCAAATGCCGATGCGCTGCCCCTTCTGGAATCCCAAATGCATGAAGGCTTTGGCAAGTTGGTTTACTTTGGCCTGCAACTCCCGATAGGTGAGACGAATACCTTGCTCACGCACTACCAACGCGTCGTTACTTGGGTACTGTTCGGCTGTTTTGTCGAACATGTCGCCTATGGCTATACCCAAAAGAGGCTTGTCCCCGGTTCCGCTTACGTAGCTTCCACTTAGAACTTTGGAACCCTTTGTTTGGCCTTGATTCGGCATTTTAGAGATGTCTTCCATTTTCTCCTCACTCCCTGATAGCGACGTTATAGCGACCTTTAGAGTGTGCTGAGACACTCTCAGGTCGGTCTTGAATCCCCATGGTTGCGCGTGGCCCGGAAATCAGAAGTATCGTAGGATGAATTTGCATTATTGTAGTAGATCACAAATATACTCAAGAAAAAATCGGATGGGCGGTTGAAGAAAAATCAACTTGGTGGTTTTGCACGGCAATTGGCAGAGGCAAGCTAGGTAAGAATGCTACGGTTTGCGCGACAAAGGCAGTCAACATTACAGCCGGCTGAACAATGAGATGAGGCCCATTTGCCGCCGGCCACTGGATGACCATAACTCCTTTAGTTTCCAGCAGTTATCCGTAACTAGCGTGGTCTAAAGATTCGGAGTGATTGCCGTGACTCGAGATGGGAGACTAATCGCACGGTAGCGGGCGCGCCCGATATTTCGGCCATGCGACAAGCGTTTGACCCCTTGGTCATGGAAGCCTATACTGACAAAAGATTGACCAATAGACAGCCGTCATTAAAGCAGTCTCATGATTTCGCCGGGTCATAATCATAATTGTTGGAGGCGCAGCGCAGGATCATAGATCCGATAATTGTTTAATGGATTGTTTTACCTTTGCTCCGCTAACCGTTCCATCGTGCCTCAGACTGGCCACGAGGAGGCGCACACTCACCTGGAAACCTGGTCGGCGCCACCCGAGACAGGCCTAATTCCGGACTTATTACGACATTTCGCAAGTACGGTCACGGATTCTTATAGGATGTGGTGAGCCTCGCGAACCGCATCGTTCGAGGTCTTTTCTCGACAGATGCGGTTCTCTTCGCTTACCACATCCTATGGGACCAGGATGGACCCGGACCAAGTGACACCGTATTTATGAAACGGACCACTTAGGAGCAAGCAGGAGGTTTTTGGACGCCTCTGAACGGCGAAGCAGGGCCACTGTAGTGGCCTCATGCGGAGCAAAAGCTATAGCCCATTGTGCGACAGTTACCTCCGCGACCATTCGTTAAGAAACTCCAGCTATGGGGCGACACGCATGAACGCGCCAATGAGCCCTACTGCACGTAGTATCCCGCTGCGATCCAGATCTCGGAATCCGGAACTCGTTTGACGTAAGAGCGTTTCAGAGTGTCTTCCTTTGTGTCCGGGTGAGGCCACCAGTATTCGACCCAACCGGCAGAGCCGCTTTTTGCCACAGCTATCATATCCTGGAAGAATGTTTTACCTTTAATGTCTTTCACATCCCATTGGGAGCCTTCCAAGAGTTTTTTGTTGGGGTGGGCGAGAATCTTACCTCCGAGATTTCCCACAAACACATACAATGGTCCCTTGACAAAAGGCCCGTTTAAGGTGTTGAAAACCTTCAAAGAGTAGTCTTGTCCTTTATCCTGCGCGAAGGCCACCGCGCTATCGACCAAGGCTTTCGCTTCTTCTTCTTGATTTGCGAAACATATTGAAGCGCTCAAGACTAGGAAGATGGTCAAAGCCAGGGTCAATCGAACTCTATTCATGTTAGGTCCTTTGTATAAAGAGATTTCGCGGATGAGGCGTCTTACGCAAACCGCGTAACACTATTGTAAGAAAATGGTTAGAAATGTCTACAGTCGGTGGTCGGTACTAATTGCCCAAAAGTAACGTAGTCGAGAGTAGTATGTGTTTTGTCGGACGGCTAGGGGCTTGCCCCCGCATCGCGCGCCGCGCCGGCGAGGCTCCGGGAGGAGCCTTATCATCGCCCTATTAGCTGTGCTTGAAGGAGAGTCCGAAGGGCGAATTCTCACAGGAAGTCGCCCCCTGAGGACAGTTCCAGAGGAGAACCTGATTCCAGGATCTTGCATGGCGGGATTTGAATATGAGATGATTTCCGTTCCGATAGGAACCGTGGAGTTGACGCCCGTACCCCAACCGTCATTAAATCCAACATTTCCGAACGAATGATTAAGAGACTATTCCGGATAATATCCGGCGACAATCCAGAGATCGGAATCGGGGACCCGTCTTACGTATGAACGCTTCAACGCTTCGTCTTTTGTAAGGGGGTGGGGCCACCAGGTACTCGACCCATCCGGTTCCATCGCCTTTAGCCACGCCTACGATCTCTTGGACAAACAACTTGCCTTTGATGTCTTTCGTTTCCCAAAGAGACTGACCCAAGAGTTTTTTGTTTGGATGAGCAAGAATTTGACCTCCGAAATCTCCGACAGCCACGTATAAAGGACCTTTCACAAATGGCCCGTTCAGCGCGCTGAAGACCTTCATGGAATAGTCTTGTCCTTTGTCCTGCACGAACGTTATGGCGTTGTCCACCAGCGCCTTGACTTCTTCTTCCTGACTCGCCGAGCATACCGAAGCCATCAAGAGCAGACAAATGCTCAGGGCCAGACCCAGTTTCGCTGTTTTCATGTTCCTACCTTTTGTATACAAAGTTTGGTTGCTGAGACGTCTCAACAACACCTGGTGTTGTACATTATAATGAAACGCTGAAATATGTCTATAGCTATATATATGACTTAATACGATAAACCATCTCACGGGCAATACCGATACAATATTGCTGTCTTATGCCGGAGCAAAAACAGAAAGTCCGGAGAAATTGGCAATTGCCGAGGGTTAGGCCTCAATTCCATGTGGGGACCCAAATTCAGCCCTGAGAACTCCATCATGTAGGGACGCCTCAATGTGCGCATGACATCGCTTATCAGTTTTGGACTACTCGTGATTGCGCTATATCCGCACGCCGATGAGGCGGCTTCAGGAGAAAGGGTTTTCAAGCCCATTCTAGAATGGAAGGGAAAAGCCTGGAGCGAACCCCCCTCAAATGAGGGGGTAAAAGCGCCATTAACTTTGGGAGAAATATCTCCAACGCATAGCGCAAATTTATTGCACGTAGTATCCGGCGGCGACCCAGACATCGGCGCCGGGGACCCGCTTAACGTAGGACCGCTTCAATGTCTGCTCTTTTGTGCTCGGATGGGGCCACCGGTACCTCGACCCAACCTGTTCCTCCGCTCTTGGCTACGTCCACCATCTCCTGGATAAACAATTTGCCTTTGACGTCCCTAGTGTCCCACAGTGAACTGTCCACAAGTTTTTTGTCGGGGTGAGCAAGAATTTGGCCTCCGAAATCTCCCGCTACTATGTATAAGGGACCTTTTACGAATGGCCCGTTTATTGCGCTAAAGACCTTCATGGAGTAGTCATGTCCTTTGTCGTTAATAAACCTTACGGCGCCATCGACCAAGGTCATTACATCGCCTTCCTGATTGGCAACGCACATTAAGCCCATCAAGACGATTAACAGGCTCAAAGCCAGACTCAATTGAACTTTTTTCATCCACACAACCTCTGTATATAGAGTTTGGTGGTAGAATCGCTTCAGACACACAGTGCGCCGATATTACAACGGAACGAATGAATATGTCTATAGCTATATATATGAGTTACTTCTGTGACTTACCGCCGACGAGCAGTCCGCGCCGAAACGTATTTGTAACCCAATTGTCAAATGGCTGATTGGGCCGCCGCCGGAGCAAAGCGTTGAAGAGCTTGCTCGAAGCGCCGTTACGACCATGTAACGACTCAATATGTTAGGATTTTTTAGGAAAGGATCCCGGAAACACCTTTTGGCAAAAAGGGGGGTTCCCGGTGAACTATTATCTTTTTTTCACCCTCCACGACGCCTTAGTTTGCCATGCCGTCGGGGGTCCATACATAATGCGCCTTCAAGGAGTCGTCGATATGAGCCGGATCTGTCCCAAATGCGCCCTGCAAATGGATGATGACGATATGGTTTGTCCGAACTGCAGAACCATCATCATGCCTGATGTCCCGGCCTTGGATGTGGACTTGGACACTGACGACATTTTTTCGCCGGGGATGGTGATAGCGGATGACTATCAGATAGTGCGGTTCATCGGGAAGGGCGGAGCCGGTAGAGTCTACGAAGCCAAACAGATCAGCCTGCGCAACATGCCGGTCGCTCTCAAAGGTACTGCACAAGGACCTCAATGAAAACGAGAGCGCCCTGGAGTTGATGAAGAAAGAGGTAATCATATCCAGGGAATTGACCCACGAGAACGTCATCAAGATATATAGTCTGGCAAAAGTCTTGGGTCGATACTACGTCGTGATGGAATTCGTGGCCGGCCGAAGTCTTCAAAGCCTGTTGAGCCAATGCGGAACCTGTTCCATAGAGGTTATAGGCGCGGTCTTGGCGCAAGTCTGCGATGCGCTCCAATACGCGCATTC
Source organism: uncultured delta proteobacterium (assembly GCA_963747865.1). Lineage (GTDB taxonomy): Bacteria > Desulfobacterota > Desulfomonilia > Desulfomonilales > Desulfomonilaceae > JBBSBY01. The sequence goes on from CAVVHK010000021.1 coordinate 93,906, forward strand.
CCGTGGGGTCATACATTTGGACATAAAACCCGCCAACCTGCTTATTGGCGCATCAGGCAATGTCAAGGTTTGTGACTTCGGTATAGCCAGAATGGCTTTCGGGAAAACCTCCACCGTAACGCAACGGCTCATTGTGGGGTCCATAGGATTCATGCCCCCTGAACAATTCACGGGCAGGAGAGCCGTGACCCCGAAGTCGGACATTTATTCTCTCGGGGCCACAGTCTACTACTGCTTGACCGGAGAATTGCCTGTCGGCGCCTCAGCTGAAATTAGACCTGATGTTCCCGCGTGCGTGTACAAGGCTATTCAGGCCGACCCTTCCAAGCGATTCCAACTAGTAGACGATTTTCGGAAGGCATTCAGTCAGGAGACCGGTTTGAACGCCGAGAGGATCAGGGCCGCAACGGCTTTGATCGCGTCGTTAGCTCGAAACGAATCGGTAGTCGCTACGGGGAAACCGCCGGGGATCGGCGGGTTTTCCGATTCCGTAGACCTTTTGACCGGCAAAATGAATTCAACCGCCGCCCCAGTGGATTTTTCGCCCACAATGACATTAGATATGATGGATGAGACCGTGGCCTTGACCGCTCCAAGGCCGTCCGGAACTCAGGCGATGTCTCGGGAGGGCTCTCCTGAGACACCCAAGCAAGTAGACACCTCGGGCCGGTCCACGGATGGGCCTGAGACTGAGACGCCGACAGCGACGGCTATCCATGCGGAACCTCGGACGAGAAGAACATGGGGAAAAATCGCAGTTGCCGTCGCTATCATTGTAGCGTTGGTTGCAGGATTCGTTATAGCGAAGTTGGTGTACAAATCCGCAGGCTATCGCCCTGGGCAGGTGTTAAACCACATAGAGGTTGAAGACCGAAACTGGACGGATACCGCAAGGAATCGTCAGATTTCGGTAAGGCTTTACTATCCTCAAGCAGGAAGAGGCCCCTTCCCTACCCTGATATTCTCCCCAGGTTTGGGAGGATCAAAAAAAACCGCAGCGTATCTCGGCAAGCATTGGGCGGGACGAGGATACATTTCGGTTCACATTCAGCATCCTAAGACAGGGGTCCCTTCCGAAAACCAAGCAGAGGGGCTGCTTGAAAACTTGGGTAGACTGCTGCCTGACAGATCCGGCTTTCTGGCCAGAGTCGAGGACGTGCGCTTTGTCCTTGATCATCTGCAGTTGGTCAATAGCAGAGATGTTTCTCTCAGCGGCAGGCTGGATCTGGACCGCATAGGGATGGCGGGGAATTTTCTGGGAGCGGTCACCACCCTGGCTCTTGCCGGGCAGACGATGTTAACGCCCGAAGGGGCTGAAGAGAATTTCCAGGAGCAACGGATTAAGGCCGCGATTGTCATGAACCCGTTTATAATTCCGAGACAACGCTTGGCCGCCCAGAATGCGTTTTCCAACATTTCCATCCCGATGCTGCATTTTCTTGGAACCAAGGACATCAAACCACTCGGAGAATTCCTCCTTGAAGAGAAACGCACGCCATTTGAACGGATTTCCGGTCCGGAACAATACATGGTCACGTTCACCATCGAAGACTTTTCGATTTTCTCCAGGAAACACGCGTCCGGCGACAGAGAGGGGGAAGCGATCCACCATCGTCTCGTGGCCAACATATCGGCCGCCTTCTGGGACGCCTATCTAAAGGGCGACCCCAAGGCTGTCCGGTGGCTCAAAGGAAACGGGGTGGAAACAGCGTTGGACGGTAATGGAACCATCGAAAGGAAACCGAGATAGTATATAAGCGGAGGTTGTTCGTTGTAAACGTTCGCCGGGATGAAACTTTTTTGTGCAATCGATGATGTAATTAGTACGGCATGGCGGAAATACGGTCAGCTATTCCTGATCAAGGCCCCGGTCAAGCGGGAAGTTACATAGGATGCGTGACGGTGATTGGGAAAATCTGTAATTAGTCCAGGTTTTCCCAAATAGGGTATCGTACTCGAGCAATTGAGATTGCGCTATCCCAAAGGCCCATGAAAGTCGCGTCGGAAAAAAGCGCTAAGGGACCTGGTCGAAGCGCGGTTGTGACCACATAACGGACCTACATATTTAGGAGTTGTGGGGGAAGAGTCCGGGAAGCCCATTTTGCAAAAAGCGGGCTTCCCAGCGAATTATCACCTTTTCCGCAGGCTCCCGGGTGTCGCAGCCCCTTCTAGTCCGACATTTTCGCATATCTAGCGGTCCCCGGAAGTTCCGCTATCATGGGTTGAGCAGCCGGCTTATAGGTACACTGCCGGTATAGCGACTGGTTGACTCCCTGTTCCTGCTCCGTAATTTTTCGAGGAGCCTTCGGAAATCAAGATTTGAATATTCTTGACCCTGTAGCTGGTGGGGGATCCGTTCGTTTCCAATGGACTCCCATGCGCCGGTGGATTGGCCGCGCTGACGTCGATTATAGTGTAAGATTCCATCTGGTCATAGCGCCGGTTGGATAAGGTCTTCAAGCCAGGTTCGGGAATAGCGCTTTGCGAGCACTCGACGGCCATGGCGGCGCATCGATTATCCAATCCCTTCGAGTATAAATGAATCCGGGCCTGATCAAAGCCACTTGTCATGTACGGGAGCGGAAACGGCGCCGGCTCGTAGAATGCCCCCGGGCTCTGGAAAAATGACGCCGGTAACGCCAGAAATATAAGAAAGGGAACAGATCGGACGAGATTTTTTGATGATTCCATAATTGTCCTCCCTTACCAAATCGAAAAGACCTCAATAATGCTTAATCAATTAGACCAACAAACCGTTAACAGCGGGGTCCCGTGTCCCTCAATTATCAATTGTTTGAAACCGCATTCATTTTGAGATCTGTTCCCTGACTGCCTCAAGTATACCTTCACCGACCAATAGATCGTTTTCAACCGCTCCGAAAACAAAATCCTTGAAGTACTTCGTGTATGCGCTCTCCGCTCCCATCAGACCGGCCACACATTCAAACGCTTCCTTTTTCCATCGTGTCAAATCGCTCGTATCAAAATCTGACTCAATTAAATACCATCCCGCTTGGATCAACTTGTCTAGGGCTCTTTCGTTAAACATCCTTTATCCTCCTCCAGACAATTGAAATAGCGCAGGTCGTCGGGCTTGAAATTACTCGGAGTATTCGCAAACGCGGGAAAGGTTGTTCAGCGCCTGAAACTGACAACGAGTAGCCGTAGCCCATAGATTTCAGCAATTTTTTTGAAAAAGAGCTAAGAGATCACAGTCTGTTCGGGCCTAATTCCCCTGCTCAGTCCAAGCGACTTATTGTTCCAATCTTACGCTGCGCTTGTCGCTTTTTCATAGCAGACGCCAAAATAGATATCTTTACACGCCGTCAAAACTTGGAGAGGGAAAAGGGTGACGATTTCCCATAAGACATCATTTTTGGCGTGGGCTGTAATCGAATGTTGGCTGAGCCCGCATATCGAATTTAGGGATTTAACGCATTCAGCCCACTGACTTCGGCGCCGGGCGCCGAGGCCCACAGTGCGGATCCCTATCTAAATCTCCCCCACTGATTTGCTTTACCGGAGACACTCATTTTGAGAGCAATTACTGTGCCAATCTGGAATTCAATCACGCTTTTATGTTTGAGAGGCAAGGAAGCCTGCCGATGATTTTCCTGTCATGTGACGTCTGAAATGACGTCAGCAGATTTGTGTCAGAAAAGTCGGCACATTTTGTTTATCAGGACTTAATTTGAGTGATTCTGATGGATTGGGTGTGACCGAAATTTGGGCATGCCTGGGTGGAGTGTCGATTATTTGGTCCCGACCGGCATCTCTTTTAGGTACCTGTAGAGGGAATCGCGTGCAATGCCGAGCATACCGGCTGCCGCTTTCTTGTTTCCTTCGCACCGCCGGACCGCTTCAACGCATAGGATTCTGCTCAGCTCTTCGACAATGTCTCGAAGATTGCGGCCTTCAGGGAAGGTGACCGTGTGTTTCCAATCCGAACAGATTTGTTCCGGTTCCGTTGATGGGAGACCTATATCAAAAGCGCCCCCGTCCCAAAGAATAAGGGCCCGTTCGATGACATTTCTAAGTTCACGGACATTGCCCGGCCAATCATACCGCATTAGGGCGGCGGCCACTCCGGAATCGATGACAGGAACATGGCTTAGCTGAAGCTCATCGGCCAGTTTGGAGAGAATTTCCTTTGCAACAATAGGAATATCTTCTCGCCTCTCTCTTAATGGCGGAACTTCGATCGCAAAGACATTGAGCCGATAATACAGATCCTGACGGAATTCTCCTCTTTTCATCTCGGATTCAAGGTCTCTGTTCGTGGCGGCTATCAGGCGAGCGTGTACAGAAATGCTCTTTTCGCCGCCAACACGTGTAATTTCCCGAGTATCCAGAAAGGTCAAGAGCTTGGCTTGTAAGGGCAGCGAAAGCTCGCCTATTTCATTAAGCAACAGGGTGCCGCCTTCGGCCAGTTCCAGGAGACCGCGTTTCCTATTTTGGGCTCCTGTGAACGCCCCACGCTCGTGACCGAAAAGCTCTGATTCAGCCAATTCCGGGGCCACTGCCGCGCAGTTTATTGAGAAGAACGGACCCGTGGAGCGTTTGGAGTGCTGATGGATGTACCGGGCCAGATAATCCTTTCCGCTGCCGCTCTCACCCAAGAGCAGTATGACGCTATCTCCGGCCGCGACATGCAGCGCTTGCTTTAGAGTGGCCCGGATCGCGGCCGACGGATACTCCGGATCTGTTAACGCCGGCTGCGCTTCCGTTTTGGTCCGATCTGTAATATCGCGGGACATGCCGCATATTCCTATTATCTTGCCATCGTGACTCCGCATCGGGGCCCGAATTTCATGGAACGTCATGTCCTGTCCTTTGAATTTCCGGGTGTGGACCGACTCAATCCACTCACCCTGGAGAACTCGAAGATCAATATCCCGGATGCTGGAGCACTCATCAGGGCTATAAAGACTCTCCGGCCCTTTTCCGAGGAATTCGCTCGCGGGAAGCCCGAAAAGTCTTTCCACGGCAGGATTGACGTGGGTGTACTTCAGGGACAAGTCTTTTATGAAAATTAAATCTTGAGCCCCCTCGAAAATAGCTCTGAACCGCTCTTCACTTTGGCGTAGGGCTTCAAGCGCCAGTTTCCGTTCCACAATCTCTTGTCTGAGCTGCTCATTGGCGGCTATGAGTTCGCAAGTGCGTTCGGCCACTCGCCGTTCAAGTTGATCTCGGGCTTTAACCAACGCTGTTTCCATCTGTTTCCGCTCTACAGCGTACCTTATCGACCTTATAAGGAGCTTTTCGTCAGCTACGCCCTTGAGTAGGTAATCTTGAGCCCCCCTCTTGACTGCTTCCACGGCCAGAGCTTCGTCCGAATGGCCGCTTAGAATTACTATTGGGATTTCAGGAAATTGCTCGTAGATTCTTGCCAACGTATCCAGGCCGTGGCTGTCCGGAAGGCCGAGGTCCAGCAGCACGATTCTGATATCCCCTTGATTGAGCCTTTCAATTCCCGACTGGAGCCGGTCAACGAACTCCACTTCTATTCCGGTGTCTCCGCCGTCTCTAAGCATCTCTTTGATGAGACGGATGTCTCCGGGATTATCCTCAATCAGCAGCACTCTCAAGAGCTTCCGCGCCATCCTACCCCTCTGCCGGCAACTTGACGATCCTGAGCCAGAAATGTTCAATAGATTTAACTACCTCTATGAATTGGTCCAGATCCACAGGTTTGGTAATATAACAATTCGCATGGAGATTGTAGCTCTTCATAATATCTTGTTCCGCCGAAGAGGAGGTTAGGATAACGACGGGAATGCGCTTCAAAGCGTTGTCGGATTTGATCTCAGCGAGAACTTCCTGACCGCTCATTTTGGGCAAATTCAAATCAAGGAGTATCAAATCCGGTCTTGGGGCTTCGCAATACTGTCCGCATCGGCGCAAGAACGATAGAGCTTCTACCCCGTCCCCAGCTACGCTTAAATTGTTAAGTATTTTTGCGTCCTTGAGGGCTTCTTTGGTTAGACGCACGTCTCCCGGGTTATCTTCAACCAACAGAATCTCGATACCTTCATCCGGCGATCTTCTTGTCATTTCTCAGCCTTAGTATGGGATGGTGAAAAAGAAGGACGTCCCCGCGCCTTCTTCGGATTGAATCCAGATCCGCCCCGAGTGTCGTTCCACTATTTTCTTGCATATCGCCAAGCCTATGCCCGTTCCGGGATATTGGTCCCTGCTGTGCAACCGCTGAAATATTGAGAATACCCTCTCATGGTATTGGGGATCAATGCCTATGCCGTTATCCGTGATGGAAAAACGCCAAAAATCGTCCGCTCTTTCGGCCGAAATCCGTACTTCAGGGGGTTCATTGTTGCGAAACTTGATTGCATTTTCAATGACATTTTGAAAGAGTTGCATCAACTGTGTGGCGTCACCCTTGATCGTGGGAAGGCTGCCACAATGAACTTGCGCCCCGGACTCCTGAATAGTGACTTTCAGATTAGCCAAGACCTGGTTTAGGATCAACTCCGGATTCACGTCGCAGAATTCTTTTCCACGGGTTCCCACCCGGGAATATCGCAACAGATCGTCTATGAGCCGCTGCATTCGTTGAGCGCCATCCACGGCGAACTGAATAAAATCGTCAGCGTCCGAATCAAGTTTGCTTTTGTACCTACGCTCCAGAAGCCTGACGTAACTGGACACCATTCTCAAAGGCTCCTGCAGATCATGGGAAGCCACGTAGGCGAATTGCTGCAATTCCGCATTTGAGCGCTCCAGCTCGGAGAGTGCGCTTTGAAGCTTTTCTTCACGTTGCGCCCGTTCTGATACGTCTCTTACTATCCCTGTGAAAAAATTACCCCCTTTGGATTCCCAAACCGCGACCGATAGCTCCGCGGGAAATTCCGTTGTGTCCTTCCTTCTGCCAACGATCCGGTGAACCTGCGATAATCGCCCGTCCCGCACGGAATCGATCATACGGCAGAAACCGCCCATGTGAGCTTCTTTGAAACGTCGGGGCATTATGAAGCCCAGATCTTCGCCGAGGGCTTCTTGAGGATTATAGCCAAAGATTTCTTCGGCGGCATTGTTCCACAGGACTACGTTCCCTCTTTCATCCACGCAAATGATAGCGTCGTTAGCGGTTTGGAAAACCGACCTGAACTGCTCTTCATTATATCGCAGGGATTCGAGCATCTGGTGTTTCATCAAGCCTATAGCGCCGAATTCCGCAAACGCGGAAGCCATGCGCAGGTCGTCCTCCGAAAATCCCTCCGGTTTATTGCCCAGGCCGAGCAGTCCCACGGAACTGCCTTCCAGCACCATGGGCGCGAACAACACGTTTTGAAGAGGAGCATGTCCCGACGGCAGCAGCTCCCACCGGGAGCTGTGAAGAAAATCGTTTTCAAGGACGGCTTTTCCGCTCTTATAAGCTTCGGCCCTCAATCCTCGTATCGGCATGGGAAAGGATGGATCGACTTTGCATGTCAAAGACCCCGGGTCGAGATAGATAATCTCGTTTTCCGATCCGTCTTTGTTAAGTACCAGCCATGTACCCGGCCTGAGCCCCTATCAGCGCCTTACACTCACTGAAAATACGACGTGCGGATTCCCTGAAATCCTGATGTTCGAGGAGCGCAGCGGCGGCTTTAAGTAATGCTCCGGTTTCCTGGTTGGCTTTCCTCAATTCTTCCATCTTGCCGGCCAGGACCTCTTCGGCTCTCTTGCGTTCGGTAATGTCCCTGGCCACATGTACGGACCCGATCAGGTTCCCGCCCGGGTCCCTCAGAGGAGACACTGATACCAAAAACACCCCGTCAACCCTGATATCAGTCACTTCCCTGGAATGCTCGTGTCCATCACACATCAGTCTTGAGTGAACGCAAAATGGATGCGGGGCAGCGGAGCCATGAACAATTTCATAACAAGGCTTGCCGACCAATTCTCGTGGAGCGCGCCCTACTTTTTCGGCCATAGCCCTGTTGGCTCTGAGTATGTGGTGTTGGCCGTCGAGGATCATGATCAGATCCGGGACTGCGTCGAAGGTTGCTTCCCACTCTTCCTTGGCCCTAAGAATAGCCTGCTCGGCCTGACGTCGTTCGGTTATGTCGATTCCCGTGCCGATGACATGCTCCACCCTACCATGCGCGTCACGGAGAGCCGTGTTTGACCATGAAATAAGTCGTAGATCGCCGTTCCTAGTTACCCAATGGTTTTCGTAATGGCTGGGAACGTTACCGGACAATATTCCGGAAAAGACGTTCTTGTCCGTGGATGTCTCTTCAGTCAGCAACAGCAGATCCCAGAACGGTTTTCCCAAAACCTCCGCGGAGGAATGACCGGTGATGCGCTCGCATTCTCTATTGAAACGCACTATGCGACCTTGGGTGTCCAGCACGATGACCAGACAGCCGGCTGTATCGAGAATTGCGGATACGAAATTTCGCTCTCTTTCCGAGGACTGCTGCTCTCGCTTGAGATCTTGAAAGAGAACTTCGTACGGCTTTTGAAGCCCCTTGGCGACAACTGCTCTATATAGCAGGTAATAACCGATGACTATTAGGAAACGCCCGAGCAGGTCCGCGAAGCCTTCGCTTACGATAGTGTAGGCCAGAGCTAATTCCGAACCCATGAAACACACGGCTGATCCTTCAAGCAACAGCCATGAGCCTCTTTCGAATCTCTCGCGATATTTGAACAGGATGCCGGTGGACATCAAAAAGATGAAGCCGATTGTAAGTCCGCTCAGCGTCCTAAATGAGGCCAGGGCATTTTGAATCGATGTTGGTTCCACAAATGGCTTCAGGAGTATCGGGGTCGCCAACAAACATAAAGACACGCACCCGAATGAGGCAAAAACGGCGGAAAGTCGTATTCTTCGGTCCAGAATGAAGGGTAGCGCAAGGAACGGAACCCCCTGGAGAAATCTAGCGAAAATCCAGAAAACCGAAGCCAGGTTATCTTCCAGATTATCGAAAGGGACGGCGCCTTTGTAGGACAATTCGGTCAGAAAATCAAAGAAACCCACAAACAAACAGGCGATTCCGAAGAAGACCAGATAATTTTTTTCGAGGAGTTTGCGTGAGTTCCACAAAAGAAGAAAAATGGCGAAAGAAATGACTATGATGAATTCTTGCACGACTGAAACGAACAGCACGTAATCGTATTTTCGTAAGAAATATAGAAATATGAATGTTATCAGACCCACAAAGAAACGCCGAAAAAGAGAGCTATCGATTTGCAGTGACTGCATGGCGAAAAACCTTGGGCGGACTTCGATTTTCAATATTCCGTTTCATTATACTGCCAGACCGACTTCATTACAAAAGAACCAAAATCTTTGTCAAGAATAGTAATTGACAATCCTTCGAGAAAGCCCACATATGAACCCCCGAGGTGGACGCATGAAGGAAGGGCGGCGCACAGAGCTTTTCGGGCATCCGCTGGGACTGGTCGTATTGTTTCTTACCGAAATGTGGGAACGCTTCTCCTATTATGGGATGAGAGCGCTGCTCGTCTATTATATGATTAAACAGCTTACGTTTACCCAAGCCCAAGCTTCCGAAATATATGGCCTTTACACCGGATTAGTATACTTGACCCCGTTATTTGGCGGAATTCTAGCAGACCAAGTAGTCGGGCAGCGCAAGGCGGTGATATGGGGGGCGGTTTCTAATGGCCATAGGACATTTCTTGATGGCCTTCCAATCACTATTTTTTCCCGCTCTATTATTCCTGATCCTGGGAAACGGAGCCTTCAAACCAAACATCTCAACTCAGGTAGGAAGTCTCTACCCCGCTGGAGACCCCCGCCGGGACAGGGCCTTTAGCATCTTCTACATGGGGATCAATTTGGGCGCGTTCCTTTCACCCCTCATTTGCGGAACTCTGGGTGAAAGATACGGGTGGCACTACGGATTCGGCGCCGCGGGCATAGGCATGGTCATAGGCCTGTCAATCTACCTCTGCGGCGCTCGATGGCTGGCGCCCGACATTTTGACCGAGCGAAAAGCGGCGGGAAAAGCGCCTTCCACCCCTCTCACAGCGGATGAAAAGAAAAGGGTGTGGAGTCTTATAGCAGTATGCCTTATCAGCATCGCCTTCTGGGCAGCTTACGAACAACAAGGCAACACGCTGGCCATTTGGGCGGACGCTTATACGGATAGGGAAATCTTAGGCTGGGAGGTTCCCGCATCCTGGTTTCAGTCCGTAAATCCAGCCCTTATATTGTTGGGGACTCCGTTGATCACCACCTTGTGGGCATGGCAGTCAAGAAGAAAGTCAGAACCTTCCGCGGTATCCAAAATGGCCATTGGTTGTTTTCTGTTGGGCCTCGGCTTCCTGGTGATGGTTCCTGCGGCAGGATTGTACGCCCGGAGCGGCGCGCCCACCAGTGTTCTGTGGCTCTTCGCGTTCAGTTTGTTGATCACAATCGGCGAGCTGTATTTGTCGCCGGTGGGTCTTTCCCTCGTCACCAAGGTGTCCCCGGCGCGAATTGTATCTATGATGATGGGAGTCTGGTTCTTGTCTTCATTCATTGGAAATTACGCGGCAGGTTTTTTGGGTCAATATTGGGAAAGAATGCCTAAGGACGCATTCTTTACAACGATTGCGGTAATTGCCTTCCTAGCGGGTTTCGCAATCCTTTTGATCCTCAAGCCCTTGAAAAGCGGCATGGCTTCAGGCGAAATCTAGATGATATCCTCGTGTCGTCACGCATATTCGTTATCGGACGACGAACCATTTTGTGCGTTCCTGCATACCTTACCGAATTTCCCAAAATAGACCTGTTAGAATCTTCCGACTTTTTCTTGCATCATATTACTCAAGATTTGTTGAAACGGATCACGAGATATTCCACAAGCTGGAGGCAACCATGGATCCTTTAACGATTGCATCTCTAAAAGGGCTACTATTATTCTCAGGCCTTTTCATAGGCGCTTTGGCGACCTTACAAACAGTAAAATATGTCCTTTGGCGCAGAAGCGGCATCTGTCTGCCCGGCATGCCCTGCAGATAGAGTTAGCGCGGGTCGGCCAAAGGGAAGAATAACAAGGTACAGGCTTCCCTAAATACGGTCGCACATTAGCGTGGACGTGGACTCAAAGCTCCTGTTATCCGCGATATTCGCCGGCGCCCTGCAGGGTTGCTACCGACGAGGCGTAGAGGGGGGTTTACCCCCCCCCGCCATCTATTGTGTCCATGGATTCCTCCTTGCGCAGGGCATGATCATGTCAGTTCCGCCCGGGCGGGTGTAAAACCCGCCCCTACAGGCCAATTGCGGCGCCATATTCCTATTAAATCCGAGAGTTTATTTATGAAACACAGTACTAAGTCGAAGATCGGAACAGTGGCCACTGTTTATTTTTCCGAGGAATCTTTCAGCGTATAAACACATCTAATCCAAATAGAGAGTTTGAAAGACTTAAAGTCCGGGGTTATTCAAATCCATTTCCGCGCTCCGGCGTCTTTGGCCAAAAGATTCCCGAGCGCTGGGATGGATACCCCCAGCTCTCCGAACGCCGTTCCGTCGTTAGGAACCGGTTCCTGAGAAGTGAACTAAGTGAGATCAGGATGGAGTCGGCGAGTTCAACGATGATTGCGTAAGCTTTATGTATTATCACAGGAAAGGGGCGATAGTGATGAGCTTCGAACCCAATATACTCGACAAGATTGACGCATTGAGCGACATCGGGCGGGACTTCGTTGAAAGAGGTCAAATACACGGAGTTGTGGTGGAACTAGAGTTCGATGTGTGTCAGTTCGACCGGTGGAGACGTCAAATAAATGATCTTCTGTATGAACTCGGTGGTTGTGAGGATATCTACTATCAAAGATTTTCCAAAGAAGTCACCAGACCCATAGTGATCGACTTGGAAAAAGGTCTGCGGATCCTCGACGCGGTCCGGGATGACGTAAGTCGGGCGATACTTAAAGAAGGCATGGGAAAGGCCGTAGGCGACGCCCGTCATTCAAGGCCCAGTGTAAGTTTTCATTGATCCCGTAGGCTTCCGCTTGATGACCCTGTGCGTTGGTCGGCAGCGGCGCCCGGGGAAGCTATGTTGTTTTCCGTGAGAGGATATGCAAGTGATGTCGCGAGCCTTTCTATAGTGCCGCGCATTGTGATTGCGTGTAAAAAAGAGCGCGACTTTTTTCCAGACATTTGGTATGTCCCTGCCATCGATTGATGGGAGGGAACGGCAATGCCCAAGCGTGGATTGAGGCTTGAACTGGATGATTACAATGACATTGTTCGCCATCGCTATCTTGCCAGGAAGAGGAAAGATTTTCAGGCAAGGGTACGTCTGAGAGCGATTTTGCTGGTTCACGAAGGAAAGACCCTTGAACAAGTTGGTCAAATTCTAGAAGTGGCTCGGAGTACCGGTGGAGCGCTGGGTAGACAGGTACAGATCCAGAGGCGTGACGGGCTTGCTTGTACGAGGACCGTATCAGGGCAAAAAGCCCAGGCTGAGTCTGGACCAAAAACGAGAACTAGCTATAACGGTTCGACAAGGGCCTGAAGTCAGTGGCCTAGACACTGGAGTCTGGACGGCCCCGATCATTGCAGATCTGGTACATCGGCGGTTCAATATTAAATATAGTCCCTCTCAGATTCGCAGGCTTCTGCACGAGCTGGGGTTTTCACTTCAATATCCCAGACAAGAGCCCTCTGAAGCCGATAAAAAGCGGCAGGCCACATGGCTTGAAGAGGAAGTGCCTGAGATTAAAAAAAAGTCCAAGAAGACGAAGGCATCCTGATGTATCAAGATGAAGTGAGCTTTAAGCAAGCGGGCTCCATTTTCCGACATTGGGCTTTGAAGGGGATCGGATGCGTGGTGAAGAGTCCACCCACAAGGAAATCCTTGAAAGTGATGGGAGCGGTAACGGTCGGCCCTTATCCCAAATTCCACTTCCGCTTCGTCAACTGGTTCAACACTCACAGTTTTCTGGCCTTCTTGGATCAGCTCATCTCCAGGTACAGGGGTCGCAAGATACACATGATCCTGGACAACGCCAAGTACCACAAGGGTCCCAAAGTACGGGAGTGGCTCAAAGACAAACAAGACCGTATTGAACTCCACTATCTGCCGCCGTATTCTCCGAAACTCAATGCGGCCGAATACGTCTGGAAGGAAACCAGGAGAAAAACCACTCACAATCGATTCTTCAAAACCTTGGCTGAATTCAGGGAGCGACTTTTCAGAAGATTCAACCGCTTTCAGGGAAATCCTGCGTCGCTGAGAAGCGTCCTGGCATCTTTTGCTTAGGACTCATTCTCTCCGCGCATCACTATAGATCAACTCCGGAGGAGGAAGACCATCGAAGAGCTTCAGGCGGAAGCTGTTTCCGATACCGGCTTCAGAAAGGCTTTGAGCGCGATTGACCTGATAGCGATCGGCATGGGAGCGATAATAGGAGCGGGGATATTTGTCCTGACCGGCCAGGCCGCTGCTAATTACGCCGGACCAGCCATCGTGTTCTCGTTCCTGTTCGCCGCGGTCGCTTGTGGTTTGGCCGGCCTGTGCTACGCGGAATTCGCGTCCATGATTCCAATATCAGGGAGCGCATACACGTATTCATACGCTACGTTGGGCGAGTTCTTCGCCTGGTTCATTGGGTGGGACTTGCTCATCGAATATTCTTTGGGCGCGGCCGCGGTAGGCGTGGGCTGGTCCGGCTATGTGGTGTCTTTCCTGGATCAGGCCGGACTCCATATTCCAGCGCAACTTACGGCTTCTCCCGGAACCAAGCTCATATTTTTGCCTGAACAAGCGATCCGCGCCGCAGGGCTCTCGTTAAGCGAGGGATGGTACCAGTTGAGTTCCTATGGCGACATCCTTCAGCAATCAGGGATTTCGCCTACCGACCTGCGACAGGCCACGGCATTATTCAATTTGCCGGCCTGCGTCATTATATTGCTTTTGACGGCGCTTCTTGTCAGGGGGATCAAGGAATCGGCGATCTTCAATTCCTCAATCGGTACTGGTGAAGCTGACGGTCATTCTGGCCGTAATCGGAGTCGGAGTGGCTTTTGTGAACCCAGCCAACTGGGTCCCTTTTGTGCCGCCTAACTCGGGCAAATTTGGGGAATTCGGATGGTCGGGAGTCGCAAGAGGAGCGGCTGTTGTTTTCTTCGCGTACATTGGATTCGACACGGTTTCGACTGTGGCTCAGGAAGCCCGTCACCCGCAGCGGGACATGCCCATCGGGATTCTGGGTTCACTTATAGTCTGCACCATTCTGTACGTCTTGGTCGCGCTGGTTATCACGGGGGTGGTTCCTTACACCCGGCTTAATGTGGCAAATCCGGTTGCGGTCGCCATAGACGCCACTGGTATCCGATGGCTGGAATTTTCGGTGAAACTCGGGGCAATCGCAGGCCTGACTTCAGTGATATTGGTTTTATTGCTGGGACAACCGCGTATTCTGTTCAGCATGGCCAGAGACGGCCTATTGCCCGAGTTCTTTGCCAAGATTCATCCCAGGTTCCACACCCCGGCCAGGACTACGATGCTGACAGGCGTGGTGGTCGCAGTAACGGCTTCCTTGGTTCCCATAGGAATTCTCGGGGAGCTCGTTTCAATCGGAACACTCGCGGCCTTTACGGTAGTATGCGCCTCTGTCCTGGTTCTTCGTTACCAACAGCCTGAACTCCCAAGATCCTTCAAAACCCCGTGGGTTCCGCTCGTTCCGCTGATGGGAATAGCGTCATGCCTATACCTGGCGTTCAGTCTCCCGCACGAAGCCTGGGTCCGTCTCGTAATATGGCTAATCTTGGGCTTGTTCGTGTATTTCCTTTACGGAGCCAAACATAGCCATTTCCGCGAGGGACATTCCGTCAAGGCGCGTGTTTAATGACGATTCGCTCTTGAAGAAGCGAGATTGTACTAGGTGAGGTGTTGAGGATGCGGATTTCGTCGAATTGAAAGGCGCTAGATTACTTTGATTCCTGTGGGGAAAGATTGGACGAGGGGTCTATAAAATAGAAAAAGCGGAGCTAATTTCCCTAGGCTCCGCTTTGCTGATTTCTAACCGTTGATTTAATGTAAATTTACTTCTTACCTTTCCTACATGAATTTGTTATTCTTCTTCCCAATAATGCTCCTTTCGCTGGGGCCGACGAATCAGCCGTTAAAAAGCAGCATTCGAAACCTTCAAATAACACTGGTTGTATATTCCCACGGAAAGGCTTGCGAGTCAACTGAAAAATTCAAATTCCGTTAAAATTTCGTCGCCGTCCTGTTAGGATTGTTCCAAACCGGCGGTGGGACTAACGTTGGAGCGTTCCGCGCGGAGAACGGCGCCTGGACAAAACCGGAAAATTGCCGTCGGGACCCGTCTTGCAGTTGGGGGTGGCCCACGGGCAATGCTGGTGACTTAGAGAATTTTTGTGGCGCAGGCTTTCCAGCCTGCGGTCAATTTGGCTGTAAAATCGGCAGGCTGGAAAGCCTGCCCCACAGGGGAAACCTGAGAGAGGACTCTTAAGTCACAAGCATTGGGGGCTGGGGGAGGGTGAAATCCCGATTCAAGTTTAGACTGAATCCAACCTAAACACCTCGAACGATTCGGTTCGCAAGGCTCACAGCATCCTACGCGGAAGGGGAGCATAAGCAAACCTGCGCTCACCCGCTCTATTTCTTCAACTCAGACTTTATGAATTCCGCGTCATGCCTTTGGGAGCACCATTCTTCCGGCTGAGTTCCCTTGATGAACGGCTCGAGTATGACGTGAGGGCATATCGAGGTGGCGCGTAAACCCGACAGGACGCATATCTTTCTGAAAACAATTCCCTCCGGGAGCTCCTGTTGGGACGCACCCACAGGTTCAATCGGTTGGAAGAATCTGTCGATGGTTTTCTTAAATTTCAACTCTTTCGTCTCGCGAGACTTCACCCTTAGCAACGCCAATGCGTCGTTCCTGTAACAGATCACCCATGTTCCCTCATCATCTTCGGCGCGGAAACATGACGGCTGCATCCATACTTTGTCCTGATTTGCGTTTTTCAGCTCGACCGATTCGCTGCCTTTCATGAGGTAATTGACAAGGAAGATGACCCCGGGCTTTATGCTCACTAACTTTTTCTCGTTTTGCCGGCGCGGAGAAATTGACTCTTCGTCGGCCAAGGGCCTGATGGATATCGGCTTCCCTAGGTTGGCCAGGATGGCGAATCCTTGGGCTACATCCCGTGGAGAAACGTAATCCAATTGCAGAGGATTCGTCGATCGCGCTTTGAAGCCGAACTCTTGAATGACTGGAACAATTTTGTCCGAACCCAATCGATTGACTATCTGTTCTACGAGAAAAGGCCGCTCCTTCCTGAAAGCCTGCCGGAGGGTCAAAGCGCCTGGGGAGCGCTCGGGCGCAATTACCTGAGAAGTAAGAGTAAACTGCGCTCGATCACTCTTATCCGGAACAAATGCCCTGAGAAGGATTATGGGAGAGATCAGGTCCAGGCCGTCGGCCTTACCGCTCCACTTGCCGGCGGAAGGGGCTAAATAGGCTTTGAGATCCCCGTCGTACGGATCGATCAAAATGAAATGGTAGGGGATATTCGCGTCGTCCAGCCGCTTCCACGCTGATTCGGCGTCTGCCTGAAGAATAGGGTCCAAGGAAGTGACTAGATCATGCCTTGGGCCTTGGGGCGCCGGAAGTTTCGGTAATTCTTCTTTTATCAACTCCCAAAATGCAACGGCCCGCACAGGTTGCGTGGTGTTCCTGAGCATTTTGACGGGCTGGTTGATTGACTCGTCATATTGTTCCCGGGAAATCTTTCCGGCCTTGAGCAGGAGTCCCAAGATTGTGTCCCGCCTGCCCTTCGCTCTTTCCGGATGCTTAAATGGGTTGATTACATTTGGCGCTCTGATCGCCGCTGCCAAAAAAGCGCAGTCCGCCGGATTAAGCTCGTTCAGGCTCTTTCCGAAAAAGTTCCTCGACGCCTCTTCGACTCCTTTAACCGGCAGGGCGCCCCAGTGCCCCAGGTAAATCCTGTTCAAATAGGCCTGTAATATTGTATTTTTACTGTATATTGCGTCCGCGGCTAGCGCTAGGAACACTTCATTGATTTTTCGCCATAGGGTCTTTTCCGGCCTGAGGATAGTCATTCGAATGAGCTGCTGCGATATGGTGCTGCCGCCCTGCACATACCTCCTCGCCTTTATATTCGTCTTTATCGCGTCCATTATGGATTCCAGGTCTATGCCTTGGTGCGAAAAGAAATGAGAATCCTCCGTGACCAGGATGGCGTCGATCAACGGGCGCGGGATTTTGTCCAATACGACCGGACGGCAAAGCTCCGGACCCGAGCCATCTGCTGAGAGCACGCCCAGCAATTCGGGTTCGATAATGATGCGCTGTGAGTCTTCTTGGGAGCGCAGCAACCTGATGGACTTAATTTTGTTCCAATCCAAGGTGATTGAAACAGGGCCGTTTACTATCCCGTGATCCTTTAGAGAGCTGTATTTTAGGTTAATGTTAAAACCTGAACCGACCTGACTCCATTGACCCGGATCGGGAATTGCAGACTGGCTCTGGACGTATCCACATCTGGTTAGTCTCTCTATAAGTCTGGTGGCGCCCATTTCGTCCCCGACTTGGATAGCGTAAGGCGCCGAGTATACGATAATGGGCCACCGATTCAGTTTTGCCTCAAACATCCAAACCACGATGCCGACCACTATCGCAAGGTAGCAGCAGAAAAGCGCCGCGGATAACTGAAATATCCTGAAAAGCGAAAGAAGGACTATTTTGGGCTTTATAGCCAAGGGACTCTCTTATGAACTAAGAATTAACGTTGTTTTCCTGAGGCTAACTATACCAAATCTTCGTTCTTGGCAAGGGTCCAAATTTGTTAAAGGCAACCCAGGAAAGGCCACGATCGCATTTAGATTCCGTCCGATGTGCGGGGCGGCGGGCTTTGGCGATGAATACATTCAATCATGCAGAGAGATTGCTTCGCTCCGCTCGCAATGACAGGCCAGAGTGTCTTTGCGAGGAGTGAAATCCTGCGTTCCGCGGGAAAGCAATTTCAGCTTGACCGTTGAGAGTTTAATGACTAGTTGGCGATTGACAAACAGTCATGTTTGACGATATCGAACTATCATGCGGGGAACTTCTTTTTGCAGCGTTTGAATAACAGGCCTAAATTTTCCCTGAAGAAGCTTGCTACGTTGAACCTCTTGCAAATAGTTGCTGTTTGGAACACCTTCATATTGTGTCCGTATTGGAGGATCAAATGGGGATTATCAGAATAGCGCAGGCCCAAATTAACTCTGTGGTCGGCGACTTTGAGGGAAATTCCTCAAAAATAAAGGAGCGTATTGCCAAGGCGAGATCCATGGGCTCGGATCTCGTTACTTTTCCGGAACTGGCGCTATGCGGTTATCCTCCGGAAGACCTGCTCTTGAAGACAGGCTTCCTGGAAGACAACAACGCTTTTCTGCAAGCTCTCAGGCCGGCCTGTGAGGATATTACCGCGGTCATAGGTTTTGCGCACTACACGGACGGTGAGGTCTTCAACGCGGCGGCGCTGATAAGCGACACTGAATTGGTGGATGTGTACCACAAAATTGAACTTCCCAATTATGGTGTGTTTGATGAAAAGAGATATTTCAGCTCGGATTGCGATTGCGTCTTGTTTGAAATTGACGGAATCCGAATATCTTTGACCGTATGCGAAGACATCTGGATTAAGGGATCTCTGACGCGCACATGCGCAGTAGAAAATGGAGCCCGGGTGGTGATAAACATTTCAGCTTCTCCGTTTTTCGCCGGGAAGATGGAGGTTCGTAAGCAGATCATCACGGATTTTGTTTCAACGACGAGGACGATCATGTTTTTCAACAACCTCGTGGGTGGTCAGGATGAGCTGGTTTTCGACGGCGGAAGCCTGGTTATGGATTCCTCAGGCCGGGCGCTGAGTGCGGCCAAACGTTTCGAGGAAGACCTGCTCCTGACGGAACTAGAAATTCCCGCGGGCATAAACCCAGCCCCATGGAATACCGAAGGTCCCATACGGGTATTGAAAAAGAAACCCTCACAAACCGCAAGCGCCGGAGATAAACCGAATAGAGCCTGAGTTGAACAGAATCGAAGAAATATATAAGGCGCTGGTGCTGGGAACGCGAGACTATGTGACGAAAAACGGCTTCAGTAAAGTAGTTGTAGGTTTGAGCGGTGGAATAGATTCGGCGCTGACGGCAGCTTTGGCCGTGGAAGCCCTTGGCCCGGACCAGGTTGTGGGAGTCACCATGCCTTCGCAGCACACCTCGCGTGAAACTCTATCAGACGCGGGGCTTACGGCCTCCAACCTTGGTATAAGACTGATCACGGTACCCCTCCGCGATATATTCTCGGCCTATTGGAACACGCTGGGAGACGTTTTTGGAGAAGGAAAACCCGGAGTGGAAGCCGAAAACCTACAGGCCAGAATCCGCGGCAATATACTCATGGCCCTTTCCAATCGATTCGGATGGCTGGTCTTGACGACCGGCAACAAGAGTGAAACCGCAGTGGGCTATTGTACCCTCTACGGCGACATGGCGGGCGGTTTTGCGGTCATCAAGGACGTGCCCAAGACCCTTGTGTATGAACTTTCAGAATATGCAAACACAAAAGCGGGTCGCACCTTGATTCCGGAAAGCACCATCAAGAGGCCTCCTACGGCTGAACTTAGACCCGACCAAAAAGACGAAGATTCTTTGCCGCCTTACGCTGTTCTGGACCCGCTTTTGAAAGCCTATGTCGAAGAAGATCAAAGCCCGGACCAAATTGCAGGCTTTGACACAAAGACAATATGGGATGTAGTCAAAATGGTCGATGTGAACGAATACAAGCGAAGGCAAGCCCCGCCGGGAGTTAAGATAACCCCCAAAGCGTTCGGCAAAGACAGACGTTTGCCCATAACCAACCGTTATTTGAATTCTCGTAGAAGGAGTTCGATGTAATGAAAATAATTGTGTTGATTCATACTCCATCCGAGGGCCCGGGATCTCTGGGGAAATATTTGGAAGAAACCGGCGCGGACGTTCGAATTATTCGCCTAGACAAAGGGGATCCTATACCGCCGATGGGGTCCTTTGACGCCGTAATATCTATGGGCGGCACGATGAACGTTTATGAGGAAGACCAATTTCCCTTCCTGAAGGATGAGACAGCGTTCCTGAAGGAGGCCATATACAAGGACACGCCGATTGTCGGGGTTTGCCTTGGCGCTCAAATGATCGCCAAAGCCGCCGGAGCCACGGTGGTGAAGTCCCCGAATAAAGAGGTCGGTTGGTACCCGGTGGCGTTAACCGCGGAAGGGCGGAAGGACCTCCTGTTCAATGGCTTGCCTGAAACCATGGAGGTGTTTCAATATCATGAGGACATGTTTAACCTTCCGGAACAAGCCGTGCTGCTCGCCGAGTCGGAGGGCTGTCCACATCAGGCGTTCAGGCTGCGTAACGCTTTTGCGTTGCAGTTCCATGTTGAAGTGACGCCCGACATGCTCAAGGAATGGTTTTCTGATTCCGAGGGCTTAAAGGGGCTGCTTGAAGGCTATGACCAAAGGGAAAACGCCCTGGTTTCCAGGGCCCACACTATTTACAAGAATCTGATGGGCCTGATTGAGGACGTAAAAGCACGGTAGCAGCTTACCATGCGGTTATTTTCGTAAATATGGTCCCACATTAGGCCCGGCGGCGACTCAAAGCTCCTGCTAACACCAAAATTCCCAGGCGCAAAATGTGCTTCCTCCAGACGCTACAGGTCAATGCCGGCGCCGTATCCCGGTCAAATCCTCGACCGTATTTATGAAACTGAATAAGTGGCTGGGGCCTAACATCTTAATAGAAAGCGAATTGATGACATCCGCGCCGCTGATATGACATGCGAGAATTGTGATTATTTCGAGCCGTGGGAATCGGAAAATCCAATTCTCATTCATATTGATAACGTGAATGGGATTAATCCCCCTTGGTCCATAGAAGTCAACGGCTCATGCAGACGTTATCCTCCCACCATGCTGCCGTTCGGCCAAACGGATATCCTTCCGGGGTGTCCTTTCTTTCCCGTGGTATGCTCGGACTATTGGTGCGGACAAGGTCGCTGGACCGACGCGGAAACCGGGAGGCGATATGAATGGGGAGATTGGGACGAACAGATTTGAAGCAAGCGTTCACCGGGAGGAAACTTCCTTCGAGAAGTCGCCATCCGGAGGCTTTTTCATAGGAAGTCGTCTAATTTGATTGGCTTATCCTCATTATGGTGTTAGAATAGCATTAGAATTAACGTTATCGTATGTTTTAGGGCAAAAACAACTTAATCCGTACAAATCGCCGAATCGCGGCCGTGCGTAAGACCTAATGCTACTTGGCGGATATTATCCGTTATGTCTGTGTTGTCATTGATCGCTCCCCCCAACGAGGCCGAACCGATCCAAGATTTGCGGCAAGGCCCTGCGCAGCCGAGTCCGGTCGAGACCTTTATCTATGTAAGCTTTCACTTACGAGTGGGAGATTGGTGCGCTCGCAAAGACAAGCTCAAATGTCGTTGCGAGGAGTGAAACGAAACTACGAAGCGATCTCCATATTGCCTCTCATGAGTGAAGGGTTACTTATCTACATGGATTTTTCAACCACCGTCCAGAGGGTATGATGCTCAATAATTCCGAAGCAATTCATCTTTTCAAATTGAACATCATGATGGGACTCTTGGGATTCCAAAAAGACCTGGATTGTTTTGTCCCTTTTAGCGCCGGTCTACCCGAAAACCTGCTATTCGTAGATGTCGCTGGGAATAGTATCGCCTTTTCATTTGACCGCGTGAGCTCCAAGATAACAGTATGTTTCAATGAAACCACTAGCCGCGATTGGACCGGTTTTGAGCGACTGCTCACGGAAATAAGCGGTTACGTTAATCTGTGGAAACAACAGTCTGTTGTAACGCCAACGACTGGAGATCAGTTCTCCAAAGCCCGTATAATCAAGGCGAGAGACATATTGAGGGATTTGAGGTTGGGATTGGACGGCGCTTCAATTCTGGCAAAATATAGAATCTCAATCGATACCGTTGAAAATGTGTTGTTGAAACTCGGCAAGCAAGGACTGGTTCTACCGGACGAAGTCGTGGGTTTCAAATCGAGATTGGCGGAAGTCCAAGTTAAAGAATATATGTGCTTGAAGTGCAATCAGACGCAATTCGCCAAGCTGAATTGTTGCCCCTATTGCGGAGGCAAGATCCGCGGCATAACAAGAGAATACAGCGTCGAATCTCCTGCGGCCGAGCCTTTGAGACACCATGCTTGAGCCCTTTAGAACCTGAAATCCACCCTTATCTTGAAGATGCGTTTTGCAGGCAGTTCCAATATATGCACACCGGTCGACGCCATCAATTCTTGGATGATCCGCGCTTTTTCCTCCGCAGATGCGGCAATTAACGTAAACCAGACGTTGAACCTGTGTTTTCTCTTATAATTGTGCGTCACCCCGGGACATGCGTTGACTAATCGCACGAACTCCGAAAACTTTTCTTCCGGGACTTCCGCGGCCAAGAGGGTGCTCACAAATCCGATGCGCCTGGAATCTATTGAAGCGCCCATTCGTCTTATGATCCCTTCCCTTTTAAGGCCTGCGATTCTCCGTAGCACTTCGGCCTCCGGGATATCCAGTCTCCGGCCCAGAACCCGGTAAGGATGAGGCTCTACAGGGAATCTCGTTTGAATCTCGTTTAGAAGATCACGATCCTTGTCATCCATAGGTAAATCCTTCGATAGATCGGCGTCCTGTTCCGGAAAAGCCGAGGTGACTATCCCTTTTTCCAGCCCATGATAACGACCTTTAATTACGAAATTTATTTGAGGGACGCAATATCAGAAGTTCTTTAGGGGAGGCCCTCCCCGCTAATTCTCCGTGAGGCTCTTAAGTTTTGCGAGCGCCCCCATAAATCACGGTTTTTCAGTCTCCACGGTAACGGTGGCCAACATCGGCTCTATGGATTCTATGCGCAATCCGTCCGGCTTCACAATCACGGGAACGATGGCTTTCCCTTTTGACAGGAGTTCCGATACGGGAATAGGTTCCGTTGTTACTGCGGTGATTTTTTTCAAATCGTTTTGAAGTCCTCTGACTTTTGCCTCGGCGGGCGATACCACTATCTTGGTCTTTTCCGGAACATCTCCGGGCACATTGGGAACTATATTAACCTTGCGCTGCGAAGCCGCCTCAATGCTCAAATACAGGTCCGAAGGACGTATTTCAGAGATGGTTATTCCCGGAGGAACCTGGAAATTTTTGGCCGTAATCCTGAAGCAATTCAGTCCCGGCAAAACATTTGTGAGCTCCACCACGGCCCTAACCGAACCGGGCTTCAAGTTTGCCAACCCCGATTCGGAGCCCCTCAGACGGACGTCGATCCTATCCATCCACTGGCCTGTGATTTCCATGCTTGCGGGCAAATTGGTGTATTGAATTGGCATGGTCATCCCCAACTCAGAGCGCTGGGGGCCTACAACCAGGATCCATAAGAAGACCGCCGTTATAAGCGAGAGCAATTTGATGCGCCAATTGGCCAGAAACAGACCGCCGAGGCTCAGGCCGACGGAATCGGGGCCAATTGTTTCCGCCGACAGGCTCCTCTCCAGCGCTTCCCGGAATTCAGCCCTTTTCTTGTAATGGGTGATTTCCTTTCCTTCCACCAGGGAGACCTCGCCTCGCTCTTCCGAGACCACGACGCAGATGGCGTCGGAGCGTTCAGTTAGTCCCAGAGCGGCTCTATGCCTCGTGCCGTATCTCAAGCTCAAATCTTCGTCTCTGGAAAGCGGAAGGATGCAACTCACCGATTTGATCCTGCCGCGGTGTATCAAAGCCGCTCCGTCGTGGACGGGGGAGGATTTTTGAAAAATCATCACGAGTGTTTCGGCGGACAGCACGGCGTCCAGGTCTTTGCCTTTGAGCAAGAGATTGTCGAGCCTATTCAGACGCTGAAAAACGACCAGAGCCCCCAGCCTATGCCTGGCAAGCTCAGCGACTGCTTTTACGACTTCATCCACGATGCCCGGGGATTCGGAATTGTGCTGGCCGCTCAGGTATCTCACCGGAGAGGCCCGGTCCAACATCTCCCTGATTTCAGGCTGAAACACTATTACCAGAACCACTATGATAGCGGCCCACAGGTACTGGAACAGTATAGAAGTAAGGATCAGGCCCATTTCGGAAGTGGTGTAATAAAACAGCCAGATTCCCAAAAGAGTAGCGAGTATGCGGAAGGCGCGAGTGCCTTTAAGCCATGCAAGAACGAAATAGACCAGGCAAGCAATGATTCCAATGTCAACTAGGTTAGCTATGCTAATGGAATAGAGCAGTTCCTTGATACTTTGCATAAGAGGTAATCACTCTTGTCTGTCGAATTTGTCGATCAAGTAACGAGAGTTATCCAAACCACATTTTTGATTCATTTGCAAGTCGGCGCCTCAGCTTCCATGGTCAGCGAGCGGGACTTCCGATGGCTAGTTCCTTGAAGTTAGGCCGATATTGTAAGGAACTCCCGAGCATCGGCGGCAAGAGTTCAGCGGGAAAGAACGCGAAACATTTGGTGGGGAAAAATCTGTAATGAAATTGGAGGAATCTTTGTGTTGAAGCCAGGGGCGGACATGTCCGCCTCTGGCCTTGAAAAATGACGATGACATTGTTACGCGACCGGTTTGGTCCGTACGGTCATGACTGGACATTGGGCTGTTCTAACCACCGACTCTGCGGCGCTTCCCATAAGAAGGTGGCCTAGGCCTGTCCTTCCATGGGTTCCCATCACTATCAGGTCAACAGACTGCTCATCCGCAAACTTTATGATTTCGTCCGCCGGTATCCCCATTCTGGCGTGAGCCGTCACGTCAGGAATCTGCTTTCGGCAATCATCTCCCAGAGCAGCCAAGTTGGCGCTTGCAGTTTCTTCAACGCCCTTGAACGCTTCGTCGTAAACCGGCAAATCAACCAGGGCCGGATGTTTCAACACCCGGGTATTGATCACGTTGAGAACGAGAAGCTTAGCTCCGAAAGTTTTGGCGTACGCCATGGCCAATAGTCTGGCCTTCTCGGAGTTTTCCGAAAAATCTGCGCAAAATAGAATCTTCTTGGGAATCATGATTGCAACCTCCTCGTTTAGTCTGGGCAGTTAGCACGGCGCATTATATCTGCTCCGTGTTTTTTATCTGATCTGACACCATGTTATACGGGCGGCCTTACCTCTACTATCATAACCAGTGTAAACTTTTTTCACACGCTACACTACAAAAATGCGATTAGAAATTCACATTTCTCGAACAATCGAGTTGAAACGGCGAGAAATTTTTCAGCGGTGACGTATTGGAGGTTCTTGAAGTGAGGTCCTGATGGAACCTTCTTTCAAGAAGTTTCCTTCCGACCGCCTTTTCATGGGAGGCGTTCGGGCCCACCAACACGCGTCGGCTCCCGATGGCTGGAAACCGTTTTGGGTTAACGCAGATGGACTATTACTCGATTGGGACTCTCTTGACCCATGGTCTTTTTTGATCTAAAGTTTAGCGTGATCGGAAAGCAACGCAAACTCCGTAAGATAACTCACGTAATTTGTCGGGTAAAATTATGGCAGAGATACCGGCTCCAGTAGCAAAATCCAAGGCTCTGATCGGCTTGAGAAGAAGACAGCACCCTGTTTTGCCATGGGATCGTGGTAAACCGTATTTTGTCGGCAGAGGTCCACTGGTTGCGCTGCTTGTGCTGGCGCTGGTCGGAACGTTCGCCACGGGTTTTTTGAGCTACAGGCACATTTTGCTTACAACCCACTCCAGTAACATAGGGGATTCACCTCTATGCAAGGCCGAGGGAATCGTCAACTGTGACAGCATCCTGCTATCGGATTATTCGGTAATACTGGGCTATTTCCCTTCTTCCGTACTTGGTTTGATGGGTTTCGGTTTTGTCTTGTGGATAGTGTTGAACGGACTCTTTAACCAGCGCTTGCGAAAGCTGGTCTGGGTCCTATTAGTCCTTTATTTCTTCGCCGCGATAGGATTCAGTTGGTACTACATCTATATAATGATGTTTGAGGTGGATTACATATGCACATGGTGCATAGTAACGCATGTCGTTAATTTCATTTCGTTGTTTCTGATCCTTGCCGTGGCCGTCATGAAGAGAAAAGAGTTCCTTCTGGAGGAGCCGGCGCTTCCGACCGAACGTTTTTACTTTGTGACGGGAGGACTACTTTTGCCTTTGGCGATTTTCTTCGCCGCGGGGTACGTGGAAAATATCCTAAGCTTCCACGAGGCTAAGACCAAGTATGAAGAATTGGCCAACGATCCTGTGGTCATCATGGCCCTGCTGAAGAATTCCCCTACTTATGAAATTCCCGTCACAAAGGATGATCCGGTCTTCGGAAACCCCGGGGCCCCTTATCCCCTGGTTCTCTTTAGTGATTTCCAGTGCCCAATGTGCGCTCAAACAGAGGCGTATCTGAAAAAGCTGGTGAGCTGGAATCCCGAAAACCTGTGCCTGGTCTACAAAAACTACCCCCTCACCCCGGAATGTAATTCTTTCATTATCGGCAGCCTGCATCCATATGCCTGCCCTGCGGCCAAAGCGGCCTACACTGCGTACATAATGAAGGGTTCCACCGGTTTTTGGGAATATGGAGATTTGTTATTCGCCAATCAGAAGAGTTTTAAGACCCAACCGTGGTTGGAGTTCGCCCAACGCGTGGGATTGGATGCCAAAGTTTTTCAGAATCTTCTGGACACAAGTGACCTGCCTGCTAAAAAAATCAAGCAAGACACGGACTTGGGCGCCGGACTCAGGCTTTCATCAACCCCACAGGTCTTTTTCGAAGGCAAGAATATTCCCCAGAATTTCAAAGGCGAGTTTCTGGTCGATACACTTGAAGAACTTGTCAAATGGAAGTACCCTGACAGAAAAAACTTTCACCTCAGACGAGGTCCGCGGTAACAGCTTCATCCGAAGAATAGAGGAACAACATGTTCGGTAATGAGTACAAAACGATGTCAATTGTCGCAGCGTGTCTAGCGTTGTTTTTTGCCGCAAACGCGTTGGCTGTGGAAAACCCCATTCCAAAAGAAATCAGCGAGATTAACATGGGTTCCTCATTACAGTCCGTGCAGGAAAAACTAAACTCTCCAGGCGCCACTCATGTGGATTCAAAGACGAGACGCCCCAAGTTAATCTGGACGATGCCTGAAGAGTCCTATTATAAGGATATCGAGTTTCAATTTACCGAAAAGGATCGCCTGTTCCTGATCCATTTTGTGCTCAAAGGCACCAGACGAGACGATTTTCAAGAGTTGAAAAAGGCTTTCATGAACAAATACAATGTATCATGGGATGAGCCTATGAGGATGCGAATAAGGGACAGTGATGTGCTGTTTTACGAGCCTGAGAAAGGAGACGTTTGGTTTCTGGAATTCACGGATAAGAATAATGGAGATAAGGCCATCGAGTTATTCGACAAACGTATTCTCGCTCAGGACAGGACAGCCTACGAAAATGCGAAGAAAGCCGAAGCCGAGGAGGCTAATAAGGTGAAAGCGCAGGAGGAGGAAAAGAAGGACGTCGAGCCGGCGGCTGCCGACCAGAGCTCCCAACCAAGCCCCGTCGCGCCGCAACCCCCAGAGGGGGAGTCTCCTAAGGCCCCGCAATAATGTAGATGAACCGCAAGTTCCCGAAGTGGCTCGCATTGATAATTCTGGTGGTGGTCAATGTTGAGGTTTATCTGCCGATTATTAATCAAGATTTCGCCAACTGGGACGATCCCAAACATATTGAAGCCATTTGGGAACCCGGTTGGGCGAAAGCCTTCCGCATCTCGACCGATTGGGATCTGACTTATACTCGAGTCAAGTATTTCAGCCCCCTTCATTTCTTGAGCTTGATGATGGATCAAGCTTTGATTTTGCCTTCCCCGGCCCCCCAGCCCTGGATTTCAAAAGCGTTTAACGTTTTTTTCCACATCCTCAACGCCCTGTTGGTGTTTTCGTTGCTCACGTCCGTAGGTATTACCAATAGAGCAGCGCTGATAGGCGCCCTGCTCTTTTCGATACATCCTATTCAAGTGGCAAGCGTAGCCTGGATCAGCGAACGTAAAAACCTGCTTATGGCTCTGTTCTATCTCTTGAGCTTCACTTGCTTCCTCAAATATTTGAGGACCAGATCCTCTATGACCTTGCCGCTGTTCTTGATTTTTTACGTTGCTGGGCTCTTGTCCAAGCCTCAAATTGTGGGCCTTCCTCTGGTGGCGGCTGCGTGGGCGCTCATGATGCGAAACGCCCCATCAGCAGCTCCTCTTGAATCGTCATGCTCCTCGCGGCTTGCTACCACTGCTCTCGGGTCGGCGGGCGCTTTGGCGCAACGGCCTGAGGGGCGCAAAACCGGCGAGGACTACGGCATTTATTGTATCTTGGCCCTCCTCACCTTGATTTCCATTGTCTGGGGGCTTTACGTAATGTCCACGGAAGTGTCCGTCGAGGGAGTTCTGCCCCCCGCGCCTTACCGTCCCTTTCTTGCAGCCGCCGCAATATGCTTCTACATTTACAAAATAGTCCTGCCCTTTAATCTGGTTCCCGTGTACCCGCGATGGGATGTTGTGGGAGACATTTGGATATTCGTTTTGCTGTTCGTCGTGGTAGTGGGGTTCTCAGCAGTGTTTTGGCGTTTCAGAAAACGGATAGATCCATTGATCAAATTCGGGGGCTTATTTTTCATAGTTAATATTCTTCTGGTGTGCGGATTAGTCCCCTTCGGGTTTATGTCCCATGCTTATGTTGCCGATCATTTTGTTTATTTGCCGATGATCGGGCTGTCGATTATTCTCGGCAGATCCATAGATTTAATTGCCCGCAGCACTTCGGAAAGCAGTTATAAATGGCGCCTCATAAACGCTTCTTTCTACTTGCTCATCTGTGTTTTGGGCGTGCTCGCCATCAAGCAGACCCTCTTGTGGCAAAATCCGATTTCACTGTGGGAGGCTAATCTCAAAGTCAATGATCGTTCACCTGCGGTCTACTCGAACTACGGCGGCGCTTTAGCGGATCGCGGTGAGTTTGACAAGGCTATGACGGCCTTTCGCAAAGCGGTCGATTTGGCTCCCACACTGGACATGGTGTACGCCAATATGGGCATAGTATATTTTCGCCGGAATAAAATGGACGACGCCCGCAAGATGTTCGAGACCGCGTTGGGTTTGAATCCCAACGAGCCGGGTTATTATATTCGCTTGGCCGGGGCGCTCAAGCGTCTCAACAGAGACTCCGACGCCTTGGATCTCCTCGAAATTGGCTCGGACCGGATTCCAAACTCTCCGGGATTGTTTAACGAATTGGGATTGTTCTACGTATATCTTCATCGGCCCGACGACGCGAAGAAGGCGTTCGCCGCGTCCATGCGACTGGACCCATTTTCAACGGAGGCCCGAGCCAATCTTGCCGCGGTCTTCATGTCTTCAGGTGACTACAAAGCTGCGCAGGAGCTGCTGGAGCAATCGCTTCTTTATGGGTCATATCCGGCTTTGCACGTGGCGCTCGGGATGACGTATTATCAAGAAAAACTCGTGGATGACGCCTTGAAGCAATTCCAGACGGCCTATAATTTCGATCCCGATTTTCCGGGCTTGCGGGACGCTTACGCGACAGCATTGGTTGAAAAGGGCCTAAAAGATACGGCAGCCTCAATCTGCGATTGCGGCCAAGGGCAGCCCAAGTGCTCTAAAAATGTGATCGACGGGATTGGATGCTCGAAGAAGTAGCGAGCTCAAGCGGCGCCATAGGGCGCCGCCCTGTGCCTAATCATGTTGCGCAACGGATTATGTGTTTAGGTCCGCATGGGAACAAGACTCTGACCCTGCTTCGCCGGTTCGGGGCTACCCAAAATCTCCTTGTTACACCTAAGTCCGGCATTAAGCCGTCTTGGGCGCTGCTGGCACTAACCCGATTTCCACGTCAGTGAGCGCTTCCTTGCGGCCATTCTGAGCCACAATGGACCCGTCCGCGGAGTTAAGGTAACAATCCATTGCGCTAAAGCGTTACTTCGCTGGGTTCGCAAGGCGGCGCTCGGTTTCATGTAACCATTTAATTCCGCGTGTGAGATTGCTTCGCTGCGCTCGCAAAGACAAGCTCGAATGTCATTGCGAGGAGTGAAATCCCGCGTTCCGCGGGAAAGCATTCTCCAAATTGCCGCTGAGGAGTGAATGGTAACGGCTTTTTCCGGATTTTTCTTGCTATTTGTAAGAAGTCTGACAAAATTGATCTTGTGTCAAAAAATTCTCACGCAGCATGAATATGTTATCAAGACGTGTCTCTCTTAATTTCATTTCCTTGCTTCCCCCGGCTCCACGTTCACCTTAGTGAACTCTAATCCCAATTATTCTTAGTGAAAACCGGGCGACGAAACTGTCCATTTTATCTTGACAGTTGTCGTCGAATCCCATAATTTTGGGACAAACAAACCCCTTCCCGTAATTTCCCCGTCATCGGAAATGAATACACCCACGACCTAGGAGGAACCGCATGTCCAAGAAGTATTGGGATGAAAAGTTTGAAACCATGAACGATTCTGCCATGAGGGCATTCCAATTGGAAAAGCTCAAGGAGACACTCACTTGGGTTTACGACAGAATCCCATTTTACAAAAGAGCTTTTGATGAAAAAGGCGTTAAGCCTTCGGATCTGGTCAAACTCGAAGACATCGCCAAGTTCCCCTTCACGATGAAGACTGATTTGCGTGACAATTATCCTTTCGGACTGTGCGCGGTTCCAATGTCTGAGGTAGTAAGAATCCATGCTTCTTCCGGAACCACCGGCAAGCCTATAACGGGTCCGTACACTGCGGCCGATTTGGATCAATGGACGGAATGCATGGCCAGAGGGCTGTGGGCCCAGGAAGTCCGGGTTGACAGCGTGCTGCAAAACGCTTACGGGATGGGACTTTTTACGGGAGGTTTGGGCTTTTTACAGGGCGCAATAAGGATTGGATGCGCAGTAGTGCCGTCAGGCGCAGGCATGACGGAGAGGCAGATCATGCTGATTCAGGATTTCGGCACCACGGCTCTGTGTTGCACCCCTTCATATTGCCTGACGATAATCGAAAAGGCGGAAAAGATGGGGGTGGACCTAAAGAAGACGAAGCTCAGGACGGGCCATTTCGGCGCTGAACCATGGACCGTTGAAATGCGCCAGGACATAGAATCAAGGGGCGGAATCCACGCTTACGAACATTACGGCCTGACCGAGCTGATGGGGCCTGGAGTATCTTTTACCTGTGAAGATTACCAAATTCACATTAACGAAGATCACGTCCTCCCTGAAATCGTGGATCCGGGGACCCTGGAGCCTGTCCCCGAAGGAGAGGAAGGGGAACTAGTATTCACAGCCTTGCAGCGTCGAGCTATGCCGATGATCCGTTATCGCACGCGGGATATCTGCAGCTTGCGCCGAGAAAAGTGCGGATGCGGCCGCACACTTGTAACCATGGACAAGATCTTGGGCAGATCCGATGACATGCTCATCATCAGCGGAGTAAACGTGTTTCCATCCCAGGTGGAAGCTATCTTGATGGATTTTCCGGAAGTGGAGCCTCTTTATCAAATCAGATTACGCAAAAAAGGCTATATCGACAATATATCCGTAGAAACTGAAGTGAAACCTGCCTGTTACGAAGCCGGACAGGCCAAGTTGGACGAACTGTCCGGCAACATAAGCGCCAAAATTCACCAGATCATAGGAATCAAGGTTCCTGTGACCATCCTGCCGCAGGACTCCATCGAACGTAGCATCGGAAAGGCCCGCAGAGTCATTGATGAAAGGCATCTGTAATCGGGAGAGTTTTTTGAAACCCGAGCGGGTCAAACGGTTAGGTAACGCTTAGTACAACGTGGCCTAATTACGGTGTCGTATTCCGTCGATGATGCCCCCTTAGGGGCGCAAGAGGCCACGAATTTCATTTACGACGCCCTGTGGAAATACGTAACCGTATTTATGCCATGGGCCACTTAGTCATACCGAGACGCGACAAAACCCTCTCCTTTCAAGAGAGGGTTTTGTCTTGTACCAGGCCGTCCTACACGATCGTGAGACCGCACAACATTCTTACTGAAAGGTGAATATCTTCTCTTGCGCTCCCGGCGTCGTTATGTAGAGCTGCAAAGCGTCAGGGCCCGTGGTCTGTAGGTAGTCCAAGAAAAGCTCGTGGCTTCCCGCGGGAAGTTGGACACTGCCGGCTTGCTCGCTCACGCGACCGGGAGGAGATTCCATCTTGATCACTTCCTTCTTGCCAAGAATCAACCTCGCCGAATCATTGCATATAAGCCTGAACTTATAGTTCCCCGCTTCCTGCTCGGAGAGAGAAAACTTCACATAGAACCTGAGGCCCAACCACTGATCACGTTTGGGAACTCCGGGAAATTCCGCTGTGCCGCGGTCCGCCGGAAAATCAATGGCCTTCGTAAAGAACATCCCTGATGGAGACATCTTGTTGTAATTCGGCAGCTTCCTGGTATTAGGCTTCAGAAAGTACACAAAGGCCGGGATCAGGCTCATCTTCCCCGAATCTGAGGCAAAGCCGTCCAAATTGTGTGAGGGATTGAACAGCTCCTCGTCCTTGGTGGGAGCGGTTACGTATAGTTCCAGTTTCGGCGCGCCTTGAGCATGAAAATAATCTACGGTAACCGGATAGGCTCCTTGCTGCAAAAACGCCCATCCAAGCTTTCCGTTGGGTTCGTTTTTTCCGCCTCCGACAATTTCCACGATATTCTGCTTATTAATGGTAAGACGGGCAAAGTTGTCGGCAAACATTCTGAACGCAAAGATGCCGGCTCCTTGAACGTTGAAAAACCCCTGGTATCGGATGCCCACCATATCTTTGCGACCCGGCAGGCCCGGTAGCCCTTCGGCGCCCGTAATATTCAGTTCGGGAGCTATGATTCTGCCTATGGGGGTCAGTTGGTTGAAGTCGGGACCTTCAGGGTAAGTTCCTTTCGGCACGAAATAGACCTGGCCCCAAAGCACATCATAAGGTTTTGCAGGTTCCTTCCATCCGGCGAGGCCCGAGCCCAGCGAGAAAAGTTGCTCCTGTCCTGTGGGAGGCTCGACGAACAATTTGAGCGCGGGAGACCCCTTCGAGTTGAAGCCATCAAGTAATATAGTATGGACGCCCTCACCTAAATGAACAAAACCTGTTTTCGACGACGCCTCGTGGATTCCGTCATTTTCGATCAAAGTCTTGTCGTCGATGCTCAGACGCGCCCCGTCCTTGGAGTAGACTCTCCATTTGAATATGCCTTCTCCCGAAACCATGAATACTCCGACGAATCTAAGGCCCAAACCTTCCGTCTTATCATGGATCGCGGGCTCGTTATCTCCTTTGTCCGGCTCCAAATTTACCCGATCGCAGGTAAGAGAACCTGTTGGCCGAAAAGCGCTGAAATCAGGGAGCGTGCGGATATTTTCGGGAATCTTGTAAACGTTTACCGCAAACTGACCTTTTTGAACCGGACCCGCCAGGCTCACTGGTCCGCCTGAGGGCTTGCGCACAGGCGCTTGGGGGACTTCCGCTTTGGGTGGACTTTCCGGGGCTCGCTCGGGCTGTTCGCCACTCTCATCGACTTCCTCGTCCGCGGGGGGCTGGGCGGGCTTGGAGCGAGGTCCCGATGGCGCTCCTGCGGAGGGCTTCTTGAGAATTAACGGCATAGAGGAATCGCCTGGTTTTTGCCCTTCCACAGACTTCTTCGGGGCGCCGGAGTAGTCTTGGGGTTGCTCCGGGGACCCTGTTTCGGACTCGTTTCCGGACTTTTTCCCTTGTTCAACTTGAAACGACTCAATTTGGTCGGGAGTCATTTCAAGAGGGACGCGCTGTTCGACCCCGCTCTTCTTCTTGATGATCAGGTAATCCCCGGCATAAACGCTCGGCAAAGCGATCACGCAAACAAGTAATGCGATATGAATTATATATGGATACCTTTGTTTCATGCGGTCACCTCTCAAGGACATTGCGCTCAGGACCAGCGCCGGGGAAGGCCTTCCTATGAAATTGCCGCCGTAGGGGAACTTCCTGAAAGAAGTTGCTCCCCGGACTACTCTTCAAGAACTTCCAAAATGGCGCTGCGATGAGTCGCCACTCCCGACCATTCAGCCACGCCGATCTGCTGGAAGCGTCTTTATGGTTCGTTGTGGCAGACAGATTAAGTCCTCAAATCAATTCGGTCTTGGGACTATTAACATCGACATTATCATACCAGCGCAAGTGTCGAGGTCAATGGTCCTTTTATAAATTCGGATATTTATCACTCGCTTTAAGATGACTTGCCTTCCTTTTTGCGCGTGTCCTTCTTGTCATTCTTGGTCATGGGAACGGGAATGTCCGTAAATCGATTGTACACCAACAGGACTTTCTTGACGAAGCGTTCCGCCGCCTCGGAGTTGTTCAATTTCTCAGGAGAGCCGGGCCCGATATTGTAGGCCGCCAGAACCAAGTAGGTGGAATTCGGCTGCTTTCCATAGCGTTCAAAGCAGTGCCTCAGGTATGCGGCTCCAGCCATCACGTTGTCGTGAGGATCCCAAGGGTTTGTTACGCCGAACACATTCAGCACAATTGATTTTACCTGCATGAGCCCCCTGGCGCCTTTGTTCGAGGCGGCATCAGGCCTGAAGCTGGATTCTACGAAGGTCACCGCCGCGAGAAACACCGGATCTATCTGGAACTCCCGCCCCGCGGACTGAAGTATTTTTGCATGTTCGGGCTTTCCACCCAGAGAATTCACAATCGCCGTCAGCTTAGCCAGCTCCCGCTCGCGCTCATGTTTCTCCCGGGAGGCTCTATATGCTGCGGATATCGCGGCAGGCTTAGGCACGCTAAGCTCGGGTTTGGCGATGTTGTCGCTTCCCAATGAGGCCACCATCGTGGCGGCAAACAGAAACATCCCGGAAAAAATCATGGTAAATTCCCTGATAAGGCGGAGTGTTCCGTGTCTTCGGCCTGTTCCATTCCCACCATAGCTTCATTAAGCGGCTGCTCTTCCGGCTTGGGTTGCGCTCCGTTTGTCTCTTCCCGTTTCCATGAAGAAGGATAACGCTCGACAAACTTCGTCTGAAACGGCAGGAACTTGAGTCTCCCCACATCTTTTGCAAGGCGCGCGGATGTCTCCAATCCCACCAGTTCTCTGACCCCTTCCGGGGTTATGGATTCGGAAACCGCCTCAGCGGAGAAGTAACGCACGTTGAACGCAGATTGACTCAATGGATTGAAGAGACGCTCTTGCGCAACGATACCGCCCAGATCGGGCAACGTCTTCTTATCGAAATCCCCTTTCGCCTCAACATAAACCAAGCTGGATCTGAACCTGTAAACGGCCATGAGAGACCGGGCTTGGTCAAGAAAGCTCTTGCCGAAAAGAATGATTGCCACATTGAGAAAAATATCCATGAGAAGGCTGAACAGATATAAGCGGAAAAAGTCTTCGTAACCCACCGAGAAGCTGGGGTATTGCATCAAAATAATCTGCAGGAAGCCCACCAGAATCATGACCGATCCCAGCAGTAGGCTCAAAACCGCGGCAAAACGGCACGAAGTTCGCACATATTCAGGGAAGCTCTCTATGAGAGTGCCGATTAAGGTTTCCCCATCTTCGCAAGTAACCGGTTTGGATCTGGATATCTTGTTTGAAAAGCCCTTGTGAGCAAAAATCTTTGATCCTTCCTCCAAGACGGCGAAGAATACTGTGGGATGGCCTCGGCCTTCGACTATCATGGAGTCCATTTCCCGAGAGGCTCCGGGCTTTTTGAGGGGAATCAGAGAAAACGCCGAGAGCAGTTTCAAACCGCAAACAATAGCCAGCAAATTGTAGAAAGGAACAGGGGAAGGAAGGACATATCCGCTCCCGAGACCCCATGTTGACATGTACAACGGCAATAACTGCAGCGCCTTGAACAAAAAGTGGATTATTATCCCACAAGCAATCGCTTTCCAGACGAATCGAACGTTGAGCCTTACAATGTGTCCCGGTATCTCCGAGATGTACCTGGCGTTGGACCAGACCTTGCCCAGCAGGTAAAAAATCAAAGAAGGAGAGCGATCGTAAGATCTAAGCCTGCCCTCTTTCAGGCCCAACGACACGGCGTCAGGTCTGTAATAGTCGCCCGGCCATCGAAGAACCATTTTCAGCTTGGAGATGGTCCTGAGTCCGCCCAGGATCCAGTTTATCCCGACTATGGCCCCTGCCAAAGCGGCGACAGTGGTAATAAACGTGCCCACCATAAAGGGGATGTAGCTGAGAATAAAATCGTTGACCTGGTCCGGCAGCCGCAAGGGGAAGAACTCTCTCAGCTCATAGAGCCGTGTTGCCGATCCAAGGGCCACGAACACGCCTAGAGCGGTAAGCACTATCCCGTAGAGGAAAATGTGATTCGGCAGTTTGACTATGTCGCTTGAGCGTCCTTTTAAGAGAGACAGCATGCATAACCCCATGTTTTGTTCTCAACAGCTAATTACCAGATAACTTTTTAGTCGTCAAATAAAAAGGAGTTATGAACCTTTTTTAATTTATGACTTTAACAATGCCATCCCTTCTCGTCAAGCGTTATGGAATTCCCGGCTCTTCGCGGACACAGCGGCCGTTGGGAATCGCAATGGAGGGAGACGCTGGAGGTAAGCCCGGATCAGCCTGCTCATCCATAGAAAGCCGGGCCGAGAGCCACCTCAAAAACGGCCGGAACAGCGAAAATTTGTCGAAAATTTTGCATTGACATCGGTCTTAAGCTGGACTATGAAGCCATCCAATAGTCGGAAAACGGGACATCATCCAGGGGTTTGAGAGATGCAACTTCTTGATAATACTGGAGTAACAAAGGCTAAGCCGCAGCCATACAGGCCTTTGCGGGAGCATCCCAGGTACAGGGAATTAAAACGTATCATTGAGGAAATGCCCGCGGAGAAAATGCAGAAACTTAAGAAGTATATCGACAAGTGGTTATTAAACGGCACGGACTAATCAAATTATTCCCACAAATGGGGCCTCTTAGGCCCCATTTTTCGTAGGCGGCGCAGGACGCGGGCCAATGCGTTATCCCGAGGCCTCATGAGGCCGGCGACAGCACAAAGCGCAGGAGGATCTCATAGGGGCACGGTTGTGATCATTTAATCAACGAATATATTAGGAGTTTTTGTGTAAGGGTCCGTGCCCCGCGAAACGCGGGGTTGCAAAAGGTGGTTTCCCGGCGAGCTATTACTTTCTTCGACCATTACTCCCACTCTATCGGTACTGGGCGGTTTTGACGAAATGTCGTAGACAACCCTATTAATTCCTCTCACTTCATTGATTATCCTGTTTGAAATATTTCCCAACACTTCGTATGGCATCTTGAACCAGTCGGCCGTCATTCCGTCGGTGGCGTCCACGGCCCTGAACGCAGCCACATGTTCGTAGGTGCGTCCGTCCCCCATGACTCCCACGGACCTCACGGGCAGCAGCACGACAAAGGCCTGCCATATCGACCTGTACAGGTCCGCCTTGCGTATTTCTTCCATGGCTATGGCGTCGGCTTCCTGAAGTAGAGCCACCCGTTCCGGGGTGACTTCGCCAAGGATACGGACCGCCAGCCCCGGACCCGGGAATGGATGCCGCCAGATGATGGATTCCGGAATACCCAACCTGGCGCCTAATTCTCGCACCTCGTCTTTGAAGAGTTCCCTGAGCGGTTCGACTAGTTCCAAATGCATAATTTCCGGAAGTCCACCCACGTTGTGGTGGCTTTTTATGGTGACCGACGGGCCGCCCTTGAACGAAACGCTCTCGATCACATCAGGATAAAGAGTCCCTTGGGCAAGAAACTTGACCTGTGGAAATCTTTTCGATTCGGCTTCAAAAACCCGGATAAATTCTTCTCCGATTATCTTGCGCTTGCGTTCGGGGTCCGTAACGCCGCTGAGTTTCGACAAAAAGCGTTCCGACGCGTCGACATAGTCGAGTTCGATTCCCAAATTGCGGAATGTCTCTAGGACTTCTTTAGATTCATCTTTTCTCAGGAGGCCGTTGTTGACGAAAATGGGATGGAGTTGATCACCGATCGCCCTATGGAGTAAGGCCACCATGACGGAGGAATCGACCCCGCCCGATAGAGCGGCCACCATGTGGTTTGAGCCGACAACATTTTTCACGTGTTCGATGGAAGTATCGATGAACGAAGCCATGTTCCAGTTGGTGGATATCTTGGCTATCTTCCTTATAAAATTCTCAAGAATTTTCACTCCATCCGGCGTGTGGACGACTTCTGGATGGAACTGAACACCGTATATCCCCAGCTTCTCATTTTCCAGTGAGGCAAAGGCTGTATCCACGGTGCTGGACGAGGCGCAAAAATTGTCAGGGGCTTCGACCACCTTGTCTCCGTGACTCATCCAGACTTGCGCGCCGGATTTCACGCCTTCAAGCAACACTGAATCGGCTTTGACCCACTCAAGGCGCGCTCGCCCGTATTCTCGATCTTCCGCTCGTTGCACTCTGCCGCCCAAGGTGAACGCAATGGCCTGCAGTCCGTAGCAGATTCCCAGAACAGGAATTCCTGCTTCAAGCACGCGTTTGTCCAGTTGTGGAGCGCCAGGGTCATAAATGCTGGCAGGCCCCCCCGACAATATGATGGCCTTGGGAGGCTTTTGTTGTATGAGCTCAAATCCCTTGTTAAAGGGATGAATTTCGCAATAGACCCCGATTTCTCTTACTCGCCTTGCGATCAGTTGGGTATATTGGGCGCCGAAGTCCAGGACAAGGACATAAACAGGATCAGACAATGTCCACCTCTTATAATCTTGATGAATTTATATCAGTTCGCACAAATTGAAGTGATTGTCGAGCCCCGCGCGGCCGTCAGCGAGCCTGGGCTTTATCACGCCTCAGCGCAAATACGACTGGGGATTCTTCAGCTTCCAGTAGCGGCCGATTTCTTTCGCGGTGGCGACCGGCGTCCCGAAAGTGTCTCAAAACTCCCGAATAGTCAGGAATCGTGGCACGGTGATCGTAGGGGCGGGGTTTATCCCCGCCCGGCTAACAGGTTTGTGAATAACGGGCGGGGATAAACCCCACCCCTCCGCACATTTTCCGAGATTATAACGAGGACCGCAATAATAATCCTCATGCAATGTATCATGTTTCAGATAAAGATCGTGCCACGAATTACGAGGCGCCAATAGTTTTGAGACAGTTTCTCCCTGCCGGTCATTCACATCCGGCCGGCACCAAGCTAATGCGATGCTTGAACCTGAATGCGATCCCGAACTTGCGAAATGGCGTACTTAAGAAAATCTCCTGCCGCCCATGCTTGCCCGGCCGCGGTAAATTCGGTCCGGAATGCCTATAACGCATCCTTCAGACGCGCTATCATTGCATGCCAATGGGAGTCGTTATGAAATATCTTGAGTCTACCGTCGGCGCCGATTAGATTATCAGTCTTCTTTTCTTTAATCATTCTATATCGCTCGGCAAGGATCGCCGCGTGCTCAGCAGGCTTTTTCATGTGGACCGTGCCCACTATTTTTATTGCGGGGTTGCTTTCCAGCAGAGAGGGGACGGTTTTCACCACCTGTTTGTCAAACCAGCAATCAAAATAGACTATCTTGCTTAGTCTGGAGCGGAACATTTCCGCCCACAGATCTTCTTTGCCGGCATTGGCCAACCAGTTTCCCACAGAGTCCAGGACCTTGCCTCCTCCCGAAAAACCCGCCAGTACAATGTGCGTTTTTTCCTTATGAATATTGGGAAACCTGATCCTTAACGCCCTGAAAATCTCATTTACGGTCTGGACCAGAGTGTCCGGTCTTTCGTTAGGCTTGGGGGTCAGCGAAGCCCAACGATCCCTGCTCTGTGTCTCCTGGCTTATGTAAGGCGTGTCCACATAACCGACAAAGATAAAAGGCCTTCCGGGACGCTTTTCGGCGAGCGATTCCAGCTCCTTGCGAAAGATACTGTAATAGTCTTGAGAATGCATCCCGTGAAAGTACAAAATAATCTCAACGCGCTCAACTTTTCTAAAATCATAGTTGCCGGCGAGCCAGATATAGCGCATGTCGTCATCCCACGGCCTAACTCTCCAACGCTGATAGGGCAATTCACCGCATTTATTGGTTACAAGTCCTTGATTCGCTTCCAGGACAGGGACCGTAGTACGCTGAGCCAAGTAGGGCGAGTGGGCAATTAGAGTGCAAGAACAGCAAAGCGCGCACGCGGCAAATAGAACAGCAGATCTGCCCAGCGAAAGAAGGCTACCCTTAAGGCTGAAATTACTGTTTCCATACCGCAATAGCATGAGGCGAAAATCCCTCCTTGGGATTCCCTCCCCAGACTCCGGATTTTAGCAACTGATGTTAAAGTTTGTCAATCATTTGACGCGCCCAGGAAACTCGGTAAGTTCGATGTACTTGTTACAAAATTCATGCGAAGCTCTCTAATAATGCTGGCGACCTGTTTATGGAAGGCGTGTGGATTTCACTCGCTTGAAGGCTACGTGGCGCCAAAACCACGCATTGCTCTCCAGCTCAACCACTGGATATCATTATGACGCACAAAAGATTGGGGACTTTTAGTCGGTCATCGGAACGCAAATCCGTAGCCAATCGTAATCGCTCTGGAAACTTACACCATTAATAACAGCCTGTTATATGATATACCGAGCATGGCTTGCGATTTGCATAGATTTAGTATAGATATCCCAGGATCAATTTGAAGACCCTATGGTTTCCGGGATTTAGCCAATGCGATTTTTGCAAGGCTAAATTCCAAGACGCCGGCAAAAGGAATAAAAAGAGCGTAACCTCGCCGACTTCTAATTTCTAACTGAGTTCTAGAATTCGGGGAGTCGCAGCGCGGTTCGAAAAATAAGGAAACTTGGACTGACCGTTCAAATCTCCGGGAGAACCACAGCGGAAGGCCGGATTCAAGGGCATTGAATCGTTTACAATTATTTAGCAAATTGGAGAAGAAATGAAGATGAGAAGTTTTTTGCGATTAGTTTTTGTTTTCTTCATCGCAACGGCCTCAGTGGCTGTTTGCGCGGCGGCATTCGCCGATGAGCCCGGAAAGGAAGTTGTCAGAGTTCGAGGCTCGGACAGCATGGCGGATTTGGTCGATGGCTTGGCCAAAGAATTCATGAAATCCAACCCGAATTGCAACATAATCGTTTCCGGTGGATCTTCCGCAGGGGATGCGTTTTCTGCGCTCTTGAGCAAAGAAGCGGAAATCGTTATGCAATCTCACGACATTGACAAACCTGAACTGCAGGCCGCTGAGAAAAAGGGGCTCGACATTCAAGAAAGAATAGTCGGTTGGGGTGGCATAGTCATTGTGGTCAACCCGTCGAATCCCGTTAACGAGCTGACAGTGGACCAGGTAAGGAAACTTTTCACCGGCGAATTCTCCAACTGGAACCAGGTGGGCGGCCCGGATGAGCCGGTTGTGATATTTAATGTGGGCGACAACAGGGTGGGCACACTTGAGTATTTCAGCAAAGAATTCCTCAAAGCCCCCATAGCCAAGAATGCCGTTACAAAGGCATATTTCCGTTCAGTGATTCCTGCCGTGGTCGAATCCAAGAATTCGACGGGTTATGTGCGGGTCCGCAATATAGTGCAATTGAAGGAGAAAGGCCAGGAGTCCAAAATAAAGATTCTGGCCGTCAAGAAAGATGAGGGTTCTCCCGCCATACTTCCGACCAGAGAGACTGTGGACCATGGAACCTATCCAATCAGTAGGCCCTATTTTCTCTACGCTGACGGCAAGAACTCAGGAAAAACGACGAAGGCTTTCCTCGAATTCTGCGCAAAAAAGAATCCGAGGCCAATGTGATCTCAAGCTCCATGTCTTAGGCCGGCTCGCTTCCCCCCCGTGAGTTCGGTCCACGAAAGGGGGAGTCTCATTCTCCCCCCTTCGATTTCCCCGGGCAAATTTCTTGCGAAAATGCGTGTGGAGGGAAGCTTCTTGAAAGCAATTTCGCTCCTGCCCCCCCTTGTACAACATTAGCAAGGGTGCGGCGACGACACGTCATTCCCGAACATTCAGGGGCGAGGAGGGGGAGGCGGAGAACTTGCGATATCAAACGGGATATTTTGTGAGAAATTTGGTCACCTCGTCTACGATGTCCTGTTCGCGGCCTGCGTGAAAGTGATCGGCGCCCGGCAGAACGATCCCTGTCTTCGGCTCTGGGATTTCGTCCAGAAAGTTCCGAAATCTAGCGACAGAACACACAAAGTCGTTGTCGCCCACAATTAATAATTTTGGCCTAAGCTCTTCTTTAAGATAGCTGAAATCGTATTCGTTCAACGGTGGGGAAACGCCTATCAAGCGTTTGGCTCTAGCGTCATTCGAAGCGGCATCGAGGCCGACCCAGCAGCCAAAAGAATAGCCGGCGACTAACAGCCTCTCCTTATCTACCTTTGGTTGGTCCGACAGAAAGTCCATAGCGGACAGAACGTCCTGGATCTCGTCTTTGCCGCCGCCGTGAGCGCCCCAACTGCGTCCTGTGCCCCTGAAATTAAACCTGAGACACACAAAGCCCAGCTTCAGTAGTCCCTTTTTCACCGCACGAACCACGTTGTTGCTCATGTTGCCCCCGAACAACG
This sequence comes from uncultured delta proteobacterium, assembly GCA_963747865.1. Lineage (GTDB taxonomy): Bacteria > Desulfobacterota > Desulfomonilia > Desulfomonilales > Desulfomonilaceae > JBBSBY01. The sequence goes on from CAVVHK010000021.1 coordinate 136,475, forward strand.
GGTGTGGATGGCATATCACAGCTCCAGGCATCCAACCATCCGCGGGCTCGGGATATTCCAGTGTCCCTTCCAGAATTAGAGTTCCACACGGGATATTCACGTTCGCTCTTGAGTCCATAATCCCTCGCAATCACTAGATTTGCAGGTCTCCGATTTGCCGCAATCCGGTTTTCATAGGTTTTATGATCAGAAACAACGCAGTTCCCAATGCGGCTCCAAAACCGCAGGCGATGAACATGTAATCTACCGGCCCCAAAACATGTTCAAAGAATTCAGCCATCAGGATGCGGTATACCGGGAACGCTTCAAGAAGGATCACTGCGGCCACGGCCAGCGCCGAATAAATCATTGTCAGGAGACCGCCGAACCCGGAAAAAACTCTGTTAGGGTCCGGCTCCTTCATGTCCGCGTAGACAACTCCCATGCCTAAAGACAATGAGGTTATTCCTACAGTGAGAAACGCAATTGTAACCGTCGATACGAACGAGATCAAAAATCCCAGCCCCAGCAGCCGATTAGTGGCAATCACCAAGAAAAGACCCAGAACCAGCATGGGGACAAGGTAAAACCAAAACTTGACCCAAAGGATTCTCGTGAGAGTTATCGGGGAGCTCTTGAGTATCCAAAATGCCCGCCCCTCGGACGACATGGCCGGGAAGACGAATCTGACTCCCAGGGAAGAAAGTACGAACCCTGCAAGCCCGATATTCACGAACGCTACCGTGTTTTTAAGAAAAAACGTCGCTTCCGGAGAATCAAGGGACGGCAACACACTGAAATTGTAAAGATATACCAGTATCAGCGCCAACAGCAGCAGGAGCTGACTGAGCCTCCCCCAGTCCCTGGCCATCAGCAGAGTTTCTTTAATTACCAGCCTGCAGGTCGCTCCGTCCAGATATCTCTCCAGGACTTTTCCCAGGATCTGAATCATGCGGCTCTTGCTGAGTCTTGCCCCCTTGGATTCCATCGCCTTGGAGTATCCGAGAAAATGCGCCGCTTCATGGTTGTGGCCGGCCAGTCTGAAGGCCGACGCAGCCCCAAAAACCAGTAGGGCAAAATAGAAAGGAATATCGTGAAATCCGTATCCTGTGATGTAAGGCCTGAGAGATTGCAGCAGCCAAGTTGTAGGCGCCCAGGGCGAAGAAGACTCCGACATTATTGACAAGTAATCCATCATTGACGCAAACCCTTCCGGATTTAGAAAATCCTCTGGGCGCATCATGCGAAACAGCAAATAGATACCTATAAAAATGAGGATTCCTACAAACACGAACAGATCCCTGAGCCGGCGCACAGGAAACGTCTTGACGAGGGTTTCCACCATTAAAACGGCCAGAGACGTTATAATCACCAATATGCAACAAAAACCTATAAAACTAAGCAAATAGAAGCTCACGGGAGCGCTGAACACAGTGCCGTAAGCAAGAAAAACCGGGAAGCCGAAAATCAGCACCATCCAGGATGATTCCGCCAATGTGTCAATGAAACGGGCGGTATACAGGGCGTAAGTCGGCACAGGTGTGGCGATCAGAAATTCGAGATCTTCGGACAGATAGTAGGTTGAAAAGCTGGTTATAATGTTACTGATGGTTGCCACGAATGTGAATGTCACCAGAATCATGGAGAGCAGTTTCGTTGCGGCAACCGTGCCGAACATCTCTTCGGCAGTGAAGTAGTACAACGCCTTGACAAAAACTACGTAAATAACTACCCACAAGACGGAGATCAAACCTAGAATCAAAGGAAGCCGAAGTCTGTCCTGACCTGGTTGCCTCAGTCTGTTTCGGAGCTTCTTCCACCTCGGGCTCAGCAGCAATAAAACGCTATTCATCTATTTATTTATCCACAGGACCAGTCAAAACTGGGGAAGCAGTCGTAGAAGGCGAGAGTTCAAAAATAAGGATACCGAAAGGCCTGGTTGGAAAAAGGGGTTTCACGGCGCACTAGCGCCCCTAAGCCTTTTTCTCGGGAGAGTCCGGCTTCTTCTCATCCTGTTTCTTTTGTTCGCTCTTGTCTTCTTCCTTAGATTGAGTCAGTAGATCAGCGTAAAAATCAGGTCCCGATTTGTCTTCAGGTTTGGGGAAAAGATTGACCGGCGGAGCTTGAGAAGGCTTGATTTTTGGCGGTTCAGGATGACTGCTTGTCAAGGAATCAAGATCTATCGAGTTTCTTATGTCCCAAGTCATTTTCTGGAGCTCTTTATACAACTTACCCATGACCTTGGCTGTCTCGGCCAACTGCTTGGGCCCCAAAAAAATTAGGGCCACGACCAGAATCAGAAGGACTTCCCACATTGAAACGCCGAACACTAGCTGCCTCTCCGGTTTTTATCTAAATTGCTCTGTTTGCGGAGTTCGGTGGCGTGTTGTCCTCGGTCGGCCTCGCCGGACCGAAAGTCGATGACGACCAAATTGATCCTCACGTCAGCTACGCAACGGAACTTGCGAAACAGGTTAACTCAACTATATCATATTTGGTTCACGGTTGAACATGCTTGCTCGGAGCCGCGGATATTTCGATTCGCAACCCTCTGTGACCAAGTTCGGGCGCGCCCAAGCCGACTATTCACTCCAGCACTCGCTTTATGCGGACACAGCGAGGAAGCCTTCGGCATTTATGTTTTGGGGCGTGGCGCAGTCCATCGCAGGTCTTCAAAATGATAATCCGGCTTCAAAGCGCCTCATAGCTCGCCCTCAAGGGATAAGACCCTATCAACGTAAAAAATGTCCATGTAGTGCGGGCCTCCGCCCCAGGACTCGATGAGCAATGAGATGTTACCTATAAGCGCATCCAATTTGGTGTCCTGCGATTTAAATCCCGCGCCGTCGGTGAGATTTGTGGTCCATTCCAAGGCTCCTGATTTCAGGCAAATTTTGACCTCAAACCCTTGGCCTGCCTTAATCAAAATCACTTGACCACAATGATTACTTTCAGCCGTGGAATCAGGGTGCTTCAAGTCATAAAGCTCCACGTCCGCGCCTCTTATTATTCTCAGCAGCTCCATCCGCCGCATTTCGTCATCAAAAAGCTTCTCGGACTTGTCAGCGCACACGGAACACAGCGCCGATTCCTCGGATTCGAAAATCTTGATTTCTTTGTCACACAAGCTGCAATGGGACTGCATTTGCGCTGCGCACATTCTTTCCTCCATGATGTGTTGGGGGCATGATCGTCAAAACTGAGCTTGCTTTGCGATAGAGATTGTATCCTAAAGCTGTGGTTGTTCAAGCAAAAGGATTGGCATCCCGGCAAGCAGGCGTTATACTTATTAATTGAACGGGCGTAGGAAAGAAGGCCCATGCGGTCAGACCGGTAATGGCGGCTCCGCGAATAAAGAGATCGATTTACGATCGGAGAAGGAGAAACGGATGCGCGTAGGAACAATTACGCTTCTCATGATTTTTTTGATGGCCGGACCTCTAATCGCCGGAAAAGACGGCCCCAAAATAAGCTTTGACAAAGAATCACTTAGTTATGGCCGCGTAGTCTATGGCGACACCGTAACCGAGGCGTTCATCGTAAAAAACGTCGGCAATAAGCCCTTGGTGATCGACAAACTTGAAGCTAGCTGCGGTTGCACCAAAGCGGTCAAGGGAAGCTCGGAAGTGCCCCCTGGAGGACAAACGACAATTACCGCCTCTTTCGACACTAACGGTTTCAGGTCGGGCATGAAGCAGAAGTCCGTCTTCGTTAATTCTAACGACCCCGAAAGACCGGTGGTGAAACTCACACTGACCGCCGACGTTGTTAGAGACATCAACGTGGACCCGCTAAATCTTTCCTCCAAGATCGAGGAGTTTCAAGATAAAGTATCGTTCCCAGTAAAGGTTACTAACGATTCCGACAAGGTATTTGAGATTACCGAGCTGAAAAGCCAGGACGGGACCCCACCGGCAAAAATGACTCCGGAAAAGGTCGTGCTACAGCCCCATTCCGCTGTTCCGGTGACTATCGATGTCACGTTGAAAAATCAACCGGGCAGAGAATTCTTTATCGGTCGATTGAACTTGGAAACAGATCACCCGCGTGAAAAAGAAATCGAGTTAAGATACATGGTCAAGTTGCAGACCCCATAGTGACGGCCGGATGGCTGCGACGAATCATGTGAATGCCGTAAGCGGCGCCGGGAGGAAACTCTGTTGTGCAAAAAAGCTTCCTCCCGGACCCTCAGTCGCGCTAACTTAGGAATTCGTTATGGCCCAGGCCGTCATTCCCGCGCAAGCGGGAATTCAGTGTTTTCAACACCTTCTGGCCCCCCGCTTTCGCGGGGGCGACGTAATTCTGCTGTGTTAGCTATTTGAAATCACGTCCGACAAGGTCAAAAGTTAGCGCCTATGTCCCGGACCCTCCTTCAAAAAATTCTGACCATTGCGTTGACGTTCCAGGCACGCTCCATTGCGCCGCCATTTTGAAGCTTCTTGACTGGAGGTTTGGAGGCGTACCTCTTTCAAGAAGTTTCCCTCCGGTCGCATCATCATAGGACTTCCATCAATCGATCAGCGGCTTGAGTTTATCTATCCATGCCCGATTGGCCGGCGTCTCCACAACCGGGGTGATGTCTGGAGCAGCGGCCTGGCCCCGAACTCTCAGGAACAGCATCAGGGGGGTGGCTTTTGGTTCCGGATTCTGAGCGCCGCCTTCCGAACCGTCTTGCTGGTCCGAGCCTTCCGGCTTTTTATCTTCGGAAACGTTTATTCCCCACCTCTTGAGTTCCTTGTCCAGACCGGTTGACTTCAAAAGGCCGTTATTCTGCTTTAGTATTTTCTGGACCGCCGGTATCCGACCGATGGCGCCACCAAGGGTGGTCATGGTTTTAATTCCCATGTAAGCATCCAATTCGGAGCCTTTCAGGGTTAGATTGCCTATAGCCCCGGCGTTTAGCGCCGCGCCCTTGAATTTCAGGTTTTCCGAGTTCATCACCCCGTTTTTGAGGTCAAACGTCCCGGTCAGTTTTTCAAATCCTAAGGGATCGCTGTTCTTATCGGCCCCTGGAGCCACGGGCATGGACAATATGAGACTAGCCTGCTGCAAAACGTTTCTAAGCTTTTGGGACCGTATATGTCCGGGTCCGCCCTTCAAGCTCATCTTGCCGCTTAGGGCCTGCGCATTCTGGATATTCTCAAGGACCCCTTTGATTGTGAAAGGCCCCTCCACAGCTCCGCCGACGGCTCCGCCGATTTCAGGAATATTCATAGCGCCTCCCGAGGCCTCGAGCGAACCTTTTATGCCTGAAAAATGCACTCCCAGATTTTCAGGCTTTATTTCTACTCCCGACAGCCTGATGATTCCGAAAGGAAGGACCTGGTTATTCGCGTTTTTCAAATCCACTTGCCCCTCTAAGGACCCAGCGGGTTTAACGGAAGACAGCTGTGGAAACAGCTTTGCCAATTCTCTTAGTTCACATTTCTTGATTTCCAAATTCACATCGTGGAATTTCCCCGTCGTGTCTCTCAGCGAGCCTCTAGCGTTGATAAGGACTCCAGGCAGTGTTAACGCGCCTTCGCTCAAATCAACCGACTCGTCGGCAATGCGAAACGAGGCCTTCAGGGACCCTGCGACTCCTGAAAGCTTCCTGAAACCTTTTCCAAAGGCTACATCCAGATGAAGCAGCGGGGCTTCCGCGGAGCACGTCATTTTCCCCCGCGCCCCCGAAAACTTGGCTTTTACCTGTGAACGACCGCTGACAACCAGTTCCGGGGGCAGCGGCCCCAAAGCGTCAATCAATTCCTGATCCACCGTAAAAGACGCGTACCCGTCAAAACTGGGGGTTGACGATCCCAGATTGAGCGCCTCTCCGTGAACGGTATCCGGGCTTTCTTTACCGCGCTTCAATTGCAGGACGGCCTCTCGCAGATCCACCGTGTTCGCTTTGACTACAGCCTGGGCATCGAGAAGGACCGCTGCCTTGAGAGGCCGATGTTGTGGCGCCTTCAGACGCGCGTCAGCGAGACTGATTTTAACTGCGATCGGCTTAAGATGAGGTTTAGCCGCGCCTAGGACCAACACTGTACGCGCATTGACTGAGCCTGGAGCGCCCTTCCCTTTTTCCAAGTAGTCTTCCCATGCGATATCGGCTTCTTTGAGGTTTGCGCCCACATCAATCTGAGGGGAATCCAGCGCTCCCCGCAGCTCCCCTCTGACGGGAACAGAGCCGGTGTATTTCAATCCCTTGGGAATCTGAATCCCCCAACTCTTCAGAAACTCCGGAACAACGGTGAAGTCCAACTTCAAATCGACCGATCTACTTGGCTCCCATGGGTGAGACACTACGCCTTCCGCAGAAACCTTATGCTTACCGTCCGAAACCTCGAGGCGGCTGACTTCAAATGTGGATTCGTCCGCGCTCAATTTTGCCGTAGCCTGAAGCATGGGGGGCGTATTCTTGACGAGCCCCTTGGTAATTATGTTATCCAGTTGCGCCTCGCCCTGAGCCTTCCATGTCGCTTTGTTCCATTGGACGCGCCAGACGCCTTTTACAGTTCCGGCATCAGGGTCGATGGGTATTCCGGTTGGCAGATGATCTTTGAAGACACCAACCGGCAACGTCTGCACGGAAACGACGGCTTGAGCTTCATCAAGGCCCGACGAGCGATCATTGGTCAGTAAGTCGGCCTCAATTTCTAAATTCTTGGGCTGATTTTCCGCAACAAACATCGAAGTTTGAAGCTTGATCCGGCTTGGCTTGTCTTTAGTAAAAGCAACTTGGGCTGCGATGTCGGCGGAATGGAACAGCTTTGCCATCCACGCGGTTTTAGGAATGTAGACTTCTAATGAGCTTAGCGGTAATGATTGAGCCGTTACTTGGGCCTTTCCTTCGGCCAGGGCGGTCATATCAGGGGTCAGGTGGAAATCGCCTTCGATCTTTAACGTAGCCGACTTGGCTTTGCCGGCGCCGATATTACCCGTGAAAGAGGCGGAAAAAGCGTTTCCCGATTCCGCCCTCTTCATCGAGCCGTTCAGCGTGGCGGAGTAGATCGTGTCCTGGCCCGGCTTTACAGCCTTGTCGATAAACATGATTTGAGCATCGGCGAGGTCAATCCGATCAATGGACCATTTGAGCTTTCTTTGTTCCTGCGAAGCGCTCGGCGCACTACTTTGGGCGGTCGCCTGCGGCATACTCGCAGCGGACGAGGACACCGGCGCCGGTACAAAAAAAATCTGATATGGAACCGTCCTCAGCCCTTTGAATTGTCGCCTTTAGATCGTATATTTTGATTGAACTTATCGAGAGCTCGCCAGTGAAGAGGGGCCACCAGGAGGGCCTGAAGCTGATCGAGCCGGCGGAAATCAAGTCCCTGCCGGAGGCTCCCGGAATCGAAAACCCTTCCACCTGTATAGTGAGAAGCTGGGGAATAGAAGGCCTAACCTGAATACGGCCTATTTTCACTTGATGACCGGTCGAAACGCTGAGCTGATCTTGCAGATTGTTTTTGATGAGGTCGGTCTGAGGAATGATGAAGAGCGCGGCCAGAATTGCGATTGCCCCTAAGGCGGCGAGGAATAGTAGGAGTAAGAAGGCTTTTTTGAATAATTTCATTTGGCGCTCCAGAGATGATGTCAGAACCGGTGTTCCGATGAGTTTTTGGCGCCAATGCGCTTTTATACGATCAAAACGGCGCATCGGATGTCTTTGCCGGCAGATATGAGTCTCTGTAATTTATATTTGAATGCGAGCTGGTATTACGGTGTTTTCCGCTCCGGCATTTTTCGAGTCCGGCTCAACCGGATACGTTGGTCCTTGGGAAATTCGTGTCGATTCCGTAGGCCCGGCTGGTAGTTTATGTTGACAGATGCTTGCAAAGATTGCAATCCTGAGACGATCATCGCATCGTCTCAGATTCGAAGCCGGATATGCAGATTTGAGCGGTTCTTGAGATGACTCTGGGGTTTCGTTTGTCGCGCCCCCGAGTTTTTGTTGCATGAAAACGCGCTTCGAGTCGAAGGCGATCCCGCTGCGGGCAATCAAGAGAACTAAAGAAAGGCCTTTTCTGACAGATGAACGGTAGGAAGATCTTTGCTGTTGGGGACATACACGGATGCTACGATAAACTCGTGGCAATGATGAAAATTCTCCCCTGGAATAGGGACAACGGCGATCTGCTGTTGTTTATAGGTGACTACATAGATCGTGGGGCCAAGGCCAGGGAAGTCGTAGAGTTTCTGGTCCGGCTACGGAAGCAAGGCGGGGAATTCGTGTTTCTGAAGGGCAACCACGAGAAGATGCTGCTGGATTATTATATTCAGCAGAAGGATCAGATGCTTTATGTGGCGAACGGGGGAGCGGAGACTATCGCCAGCTATGTCGAAGGCGGGATCGGAAGAAAAGCTTTCGTGCTTCCGGAAGAGCACCTGGATTTCTTATTGTCCCTCAGCCTGTATCACGAAACCGAGGACTACATTTTCGTCCATGCCGGTCTTAGAGACGGCATTCCGCTTCCTGAACAGACTGAAGAGGATCTCCTGTGGATTCGGGAGGAATTCATTTATTCAGCCTACGACTGGAACAAGCGAGTCATTTTTGGCCACACGGCTCTTGAAACGCCGTTCGTCACTCCGGGAAAAATCGGGATCGATACGGGAGCGGTGTACGGCAATAAGCTGACAGCGGTTGAATTGCCGCGCATGAAGTTTTATCAAGTGTAGAATAGGCTCAGCCGGCCCAACCCAAAGTCTTTAAGAAAAAGCCCCTTAAGATTTCCTCGCAGCGGGGATCTAGCCGTAATCTGTGAACCCCTCCCGGTATAACGGCCAATTCGGCCACCCCTGCGGGAGCGTGCTTGTACAGCTCACACGCATGTTCGAGGGGAATGAGTTCATCTGCATCCCCATGCACGATAAGCAGATGTTTACCTTGGAACTGGGATACCCATCTGAGCGGTTCGATTTCCTTGAATCCGGACACCCATTTATCGGGATCTTTAGGGAAATCAGGATGGCGTATTATGCCACGCTCTCTGAATTCCTCTATGATCTCCTCAGGAGAGCCCTCGAAGATTTCGAAATCCGCGGGTGTCCCTACAACTGCAAGGCTGAAGATTTGACTAGCCTCGGCAGCTACCCTTATGGCGGCCGCGCCGCCTCCGCTGAAGCCTAAAACCATCACTCTAGTCGGGTCGATGTGCGGAGTGTTTAATACTTTATCTCAAACCGCCTCCAGATCCCACGTCCATCCCATCATGTCGAAATCACCGCCGGATTCGCCACAGCCTCGAAAATTGAAAAACACAGCGGCAATGCCGTCCGAAGCAAAGTCTTCCGCCAGCTTTTCGTAACCCGGATCATCGGCAGGTCTGGCCGCGCCGCTGCCCGGAATACCGTGGCAAATTATCACCGCCGGGTACAACACGGCGGGTTTCGAACCCGGAAAGAAGATGCGGCCCTTTATTGGGACATTACGTGATATTACGCTGAAGGTCTCTTTCATACGATTTTCAGGCTGCTCTACGCTCGCACGTCGGATACGCGTAGTCTTAAATCTCAAAGCCTCTATCAATTTATCCCAAACAGCCTTTAACAGATTGCCTTCCATGAATAGCCTTGTCCGATCGGTTCCTGCCGACTCTAATTCGAGGCGTCCAAATCATGTCCAGCCTCAAAATTTGAAAAGAACCTGTCCATCTGGTCAAGAGCTTCAATTATATCCGAAACCAATTGTCGCGATTCCGGATTCAAATTCAAGCCTTCCAGCTTGCTGCATTTTTCCCAAAAGCGCAGGACCGCCCCGTTGGGATCCCCGGCGCCTCCTAGGCCTCCATCAGCGTCAAACCATGTCTTGTAGCAGTGAGCCATCTTTATCACACATAAGAATAAGATAGAATGCGTTGGGACTTGCGTTCAAGTCGGTTGGGCAACTCAGACTCCTAATTCCCGTGTACCGACGACAGGCGCTCTTGCCTGAGATCTCCGGCTCATCCTCTGGGATAGACTCTCCCGCAATATGAACAAAAGAACACTCGTTCTCGGGCCAAGTGCATAAATGCGCCGACAGCGGAAAACACTCCCCCGAACAACAAAGACATTCCGGTGGCGTACACAACCAGCAGCCTAATGAAGGAAAAACCGTCCATATAGCCCAAGGCCGCTGTGCCGAAGAAACCCAGCGCCAATAATCCGCCTGCCATCAGGAGAGCCAGCCTGCTACGTCGATGGTCGTAAATGTCTCTCAGCCCGGCCTGCATTTCTTCCTGGCAAGTTTCGCACTGAACTCGTTGTTCGTGATCGTTTTCATCAATGTAATCTAGAGGCATCCCCGGTACGACATCATCAGGCTCTTCAAATCCAGCAGAATCCTTGTTCAAATCCTCGGCCGCGAGAAATTCATTGGGTTCCTGCTTGGACTGCGCAAATTGCTGATCAATGAAATCCGCCATAGGAATCTCAATTGGATTCTGGACCGGCGCTTTGGGCTCTTGGGAGGAAGATGGAGCGGTTTCGGCGGCAGCTTGCGTCGATTGCGCGGGCTGTGAAGGATCAGCGCCCTGCTTGTCTGCGCTTATCAGTTCCTGAAACGACACACCGCAATTGGGGCAAATATCGAACATGGTCTCTTGGGAAGCCAGACAACACGGGCAAATATAGCTGGAGCTGGCGGAATCGAGTTGAACCGACTCTTTTTCCCTAAGTTCCTCACGTTTGTAATGCTCGTGCAATTCTTCTTGTTCGATTATGCCTCTGGTCAAGAGCATTGTGTAAAATTTATCCAGGCCCGCAGGCGTGAGATGGTACTTCTTCAGCATCCCCGGATCAGACATGCCTGCACGAAAATCATCAAGGAAATCTTTTACCTTAATAGTTCTCTTCTCTTGATTTGTTTGCATATTCATTGGCTTTCACCTCATGTGGCAGTGCAACGCTTTTATAACAAATTGTGGCAATAAAAGCAATCATATTTTAAGATGTTGTAGTTATTTTCTCGAAATTGGATTAATTATATTGCGGCGGCTTCAACATAGTGTTCGGTTAGATGAATTTGGTGTAGAAGGCCATTAGCCACCGTTACATAAACACGGCGACGTAATTAGGGTGATTTTCGTTGGGGTAGGACGCGGCGCCAGGCGAATGAAGCATAATTCTAGGCCCTTCCGCGATCAATATGGTTCGCGCGGGAGCCACATTTCACGATAATGCGGTTATCGAGCTCGTGCAATGGCATACTAAGCAATCACCATTTATTTCACTTAAAAAAGCTTATATCTGAAAGCGCAAGTTCACTTAAGCAAGCAATTGTGGTATAGACGCGAGTGTTAATCTGATAAGCGCATTTTAATCATGAGAACTAATTTATCATTTGTTGGTCAAAGAAGTTAAATTTGAATGGTCGAGAGGAGATCAATTCATGCAAAGAGGCCTCTTTAAGTCAACTTGTCTCACTTTTCTTGCCACCATGTTACTCATGCTTCCTTTTGAAGGGCCTACGGCTGCCAATGCCGAAGTTCCCGAAGTCTTGAAACAATTGGATGAAGCATTTGTTCAAGTGGCCGAGACCATTACCCCGGCCGTTGTGAATATAAGTTCGTCGAAGAAAGAATCTGCCGGCCCCAATGGTGATTTGGAGCCTTTCTTCAAGAATCATCCGTTCCGCGATTTCTTTGGCGATGAATTCTTCAAACGCTTCAACAAGAAGAACCCCAAAGACGAGGGCTCATTTCGGATGCATGGGATGGGCTCCGGAGTGATAATCTCCGCTGACGGATATATTCTGACGAATTCACATGTCGTTAAGGACGCTGACGAAATTAAAGTAAACCTATCGGACAAGAGATCTTTCACGGCTAAGGTCGTGGGCGCTGACCCGGAAAGTGACATAGCTGTGGTCAAGATCGAGGCGACGAATTTGCCGACGGCAAAACTGGGGGATTCGTCAAAACTTAGGGTCGGAGAGATAGTCTTTGCAATCGGCAATCCCTTCGGGCTCAATCGAACTGTAACTCGCGGTATTGTCAGCGCCACAGGCCGGACGAATGTCGGAATCATAGATTATGAAAACTTCATACAAACCGACGCGGCAATTAATCCGGGCAATTCGGGTGGGCCGTTAGTGAACATAAATTCTGAAGTGATCGGTATCAATACGGCGATTGCCAGCCGCAGCGGCGGTTACCAGGGGGTCGGCTTCGCCATTCCCTCCACCGCGGCCAAGCAGATCATGGACGAGTTGATCAAGAACGGAAAAGTGAGAAGGGGCCTGATCGGGGTTCAGATCACCAACGTTGACGACGCTCTTGCTAAATCCTTTGGTAGACCGGACTCAGAAGGCGCGTTGGTTCAAGAGGCTATCCCGGGTGGCGCCGCCGAAAAAGCGGGAGTCAAAGCTGGCGATATCATCTTGAAATTCAATGGGAAGCCGGTTTCGTCCGCTGCGGACCTCAAAAATATGGTAGGGATGGAAAAACCGGGCGCGGCGGCGGCTTTGAATATCTGGCGCGACAGGAAAACCTTAGACATAAATTTTTCGGTGGGCGAGAAGACCCCCGAGAAGATGGCCGCGATCACCTCGCCTTCCGCGCCCGGCCAGTCTTCGCAAGAGTTAGGTATAGAAATCGAGAAGGTTCCTGCAGCCACAGCGGAACAAATGGGGCTGAAGGACAACGAAGGCGTCAGAGTCAAAGAAGTTGACCCCGATGGAGCCGCTGGCCGCATGGGGCTTAAACCCGGCGACGTGATCCTTGAAGTGGGAGACAAGACGATCAAGGATATCTCAGAATTTAACACGGCGGTAAAAGAGGCCAAGGACGGCAAGATTATTAGGCTGCGGTTCCAAAGAGGTAACTCAAAGTTTTACAGAGCGATTGAACTAGGTTGACACGAGGTTGTCGGCGCTGGAGAGGTCCGTTTTGGCGCCTAATTGACATAGTTCCGTAGTCTGAAAACCGAAGGAGAAGATGACCTCCTTCGGTTTTTTTTTGTGATGGTTCGCGGGGAGACCCCCTTTTCGCAAAAAGTAGTCTCCCGGACCCCTCCCCAGAATCTCCTAATATGTTGGTTGGTTAAACGATTCCAGCCGTGCTGCGAGCAGTATCCAGGGGGCTTTGCGCCGACGCCGGACTCACAAATTGCGGGAAAGTCGCATCTGCATGTTAACGCAATCGTTAGAGTTTGTCTTAAGGAGGATACGGAAGGAAATATCTTTGCACAAAAGACAGGTTTCCTCGCCGTGAACTCTTACCTTTCTTACTGGATGACGCAATTACTGAAATTCAACTTCAACCTTGTATCCATGGGGCTCTAAGTCCTTCAGTAGGGCATGGGCGGCTTGCTGGAACAAAGTCCTGTGTTCCCTGGCTGATCCTATTCGTCGCATTTCACCCCTGAAAATCCTGTCTCCGGAATCAAAGATCCCTTCATTGAAGTACCTGTCCAGAGCCTCTTCCCATGCTCCTTCAAGCTGGGGGTTGTTCGAATGCTCCAGCGGAAACGAAATGCGCTGACTTTGATATTCGTGGGATACGCGTACTTCGACAAGCATACCCGCCCTGTAAATGACATCGGCAAGGGGCGCGCCTTCTCTGGTCAAATGCACGACAATCATGGTCCTACCATTTATGCGGGATCGAAAATATATAACGGAATTGTTCGCTTCATATACCGGCTCGCTTCCCTGTGGCGCACTGGAAGTGGGATTTCCTTATCCCCCGATTAGTGGGAGGATAAAGGGATAGGTTTCGATTCGTCATATGGAGCGAGACAATGTTCGTAGATTCTTAATGGGGTATCTAAAGCGCATATTTCCGGTATAAAGTACGTCCAATATGCAGAAATACCAGCTCAGTTGCAGATAGTCCAGTGGAAAAGTCGCGCCCAGGGCGCCGGACTCGAGAGGCTGGACTACTTGTCGCCTAAAGGTCATGAGCCTCCTAGTCGGTTAAAATAATTAGAGTTCGGAAGGACGGCTTCGAGGATAAGCCGTCGATTTAGCCCAGGTTTTCCTGAATACGGTATCGTATTTCAACATTTGGCCCTCGGAGACACCGCTGTCCGTAATTTCTGAGAAAGCGGGAAACCGGGTTCTTCAAGACCTCCCGACCCCAGCGCCTGCCCTGGACTCCGATGCGCGGTTCGCAGAGACGACTATCCGGCGCTTGGGCCAATGGACGGTTTTCTTCAGATCAACGGCAGCGAGGGTTTGGGGAGAAGCTTTCCGCAGAGACTCCCTCGACGGCGCCCATTTTCCAAGCTCTTAGGTTTTGTGACCGCCCATGAGGCCGATGCGCCACTGATTCCGTGACCATGGCTAATTTCCCTACTATGTATTAAAATCACATCATGTGAGATTTTAGGCGTAAAGACGGTCATTACAGGCGACAGAAAAGAAGCTCTACTTGGAAACTAGATTCAATCTATCGGACCCCGATCGTTTCATGAAGCTCCGCGTAATTGCGACGCGTAATTTTTTTCATGTGTTCGTGATCTTCGCGTACATAGCCGTTCTAGCGGTGGCCTGGGGCTCCAAACAATCCGGACAGGTCACGTTGGACCATGTCAAAATGATAATCGACCAAGGGAATTGTTCAAGAGTTGTGGAAATTTTGGACGATTACCTTGATCGGCATCCCAATAGCGCCGCAGCGTTGATGTTGAGGGCAAGCGCTAAAGAAAAACTGGAAGATACGGACTCTGCGTTGGAGGACTACAGTAGAGTTCTTGAAATTGACCCCAATATGGCCGAAGTTTGGGAGTCTCGGGGGAAGCTCAACCTTAAGCTTGAGGATCACCAAGCGGCCTTAAGCGACCTGGAACGGGCGGCCAGTATTAAAGGCCAACGCGCTGAGTTACTGTCCGCCATCGGTTTGGCCTACTTTCAATCCGGAAACGAGGAAGACGCCCGCTCGTACTTTGACAGGAGCGCCAAATTGGATCCGACCGAGGAAGGTGGATATATTGGTCGGACAGCCATATTCCTGGAGCACAATGATTATACTTCGGCCGTGGCTGAAATGGACCGGCTCCTGGCCGTCAATCCCAAAAGCGCCCAAGCTTTCCTTAGGAGAGGCTTTGCCTACCTAAAGTCGTCTCAAGCCGCAATGGCTGTGGCGGATTTCGACAAGGCCCTGGAGCTCGATCCTGATCTTAGAGAAACGTACTGGTATAGAGCCGACGCTCACCGCGCTCTGGGCGATCTGGAACACGCTTTAAAGGATTACCAACTCGCCGAAGCGGCCAATCCTGAGGATTCGATCCTATACCTGAATGAAGGAACGACCCTCATGATGATGGGAAGGTATCCCGAAGCGAAAATGATGCTTCGACATTCCATAAGGTTGGATCCGGAAAACCCCCTTCCTTACATCAACAGAGCTCTGCTACACCTCCACTTGGAGGATTATCTGCGGGCTTTGGAAGATTTGAACAAAGCGATAAAATTGCGGCCGGACGAGGCATGGCTTTTGGTCAAGCGCGCTCAGATCTTTAAACTATTGGGACGTGGAGACAAGGCGCTGGCGGACTTGGATCTGGCCATCGAGCTTCGGCCGGACAACGAAGAAGCGTGGCTCATGCGCGGCGCTATTTACTATAATGACAAACAACTCCATCGCGCCATAAACGATCTCAACACCGCAATAAAGCTCATGCCCGACTATCCCACCGCATATCAGCTCCTGGCGGAGGCGCTCTTGATCAAAGGCGACCTTTTGGAAGCGTTGAACTACGTGGGGATGTCTTTGGGTAAAGATCCCTCCTATGCCCCCGCCTATGTCACCATGGGCGACATACATACGGCAGACTCCCACATAGACCGAGCTATGGAGGCTTATTCATACGCATTGAACATAGACCCGGGCTATTTTGAGGCGCGGCTGCGCAGAGCCAAACTGTACATGGAACTTAATGACTATAGGAGCGCTATTGCGGATCTGGAGACCGCCGCAAGGGTGAACCCTTACAATGGCGAAGTTTATGCGCTGCGGGCTAGCTGTTACGAGATTCTCGGAGACGCTGAAAAAGCCAGACAGGACAACTGGAGGGCCATTGTCTTCGCTAACAGAAACTAATTACGCCGTTTCTTAAATACGGTCGCCCATTCTTCAGCCTAGAACGCAGATCCCATAGGATGTGGTAAGCCTTGCGAACCGCATCGTTCGAAGTCTTTTCTCGACAGACGCGGTTCGCTGCGCTCACAACATTCTATAATAATCCGTGACCATAATTGCGAAAAGCTGTACTTAGTTCCTTCGGGGATATAATCGAACCTCAAAGGGCTCCGGCTATTTGCCTACATTTACGACCCAGCCATTGGGGTCGGGTTTGTGGCCGGTCTGCATGCCGGTGATGTCCTCAAATAGCCGCGCCGCCACCGGACCGGTTTTACCGTCTCCAACTTGATAGTCTTTGCCCTTGTATCTGAAATGGCTGACGGGAGATATAACCGCTGCGGTTCCGGACCCGAAAATCTCCTGCAAGTCTCCATTGGCCGCCGCGGCGACTATGTCCTCGATGGAAACGTGTCGTTCGGACACTTTCAGACCCATTGTGTCTCTCGCATAGGTGATCACGGAGTTTCTAGTCACGCCCGGTAGAATGGTCCCCTCCAGGGCGGGGGTTATGATTTCGTCTTTGACTCGGAAGAAAATGTTCATAGTGCCGACTTCTTCCACAGAGACTTGGTCCACCGCATTGAGCCAAAGGACCTGGGTGAAACCCTCTTGATGGGCTTTTTCGGCGGCCAGCAAGGATGCCGCGTAGTTCCCGGCGGTCTTGGCCTCACCTATTCCACCTCTGCAAGCGCGCACGTATTCGTGAGTCACGAGTATGCGGACGGGGTTAAACCCTTCAGGATAATAAGCGCCGACCGGTGACAGAATAATAAAGAACAAGTATTCATTGGAAGGCCTTACACCCAGATGCACATCCATGGCCAAAATAGTAGGACGAACGTAAAGAGACGTTCCAGGAGTCCTTGGAATCCAATCACGATCCTTGCGGATTAGCTTTGACATTTCGTCCATAAATACGTTCGGATCCAACGGCGGTATGCAGAGACGCTCACAGGACCGGTTGAATCTCGCTATGTTCATATCGGGCCTAAAGAGGAAGACGTCGTTTTCATTAGGTCCGGTGAAGGCCTTGAGCCCTTCGAAGACCTGCTGACCGTAATGCAACATCATGGTTGCTGGGTGCATAACCAGATTCTCTAAGGGTTTAATCTCGGGGGTCTGCCATCCGCCATGATCGGCGGAGGTACTTGATCTCAAGCATATGGTCGGTGAAGATGTTGCCGAACCCGAGTTTATTCTCGTCATACTGCTGACCACCCGCTCTGTTGCGCGGAATCGTACCCATGGAGCCTCCTCTGTTCTGCCCGTGGGCGGCGCCCATAAAGCTCATAATGAGAAAACCGGTTGAAAAATAGACTAGCTAATAGGTCGCGCGCCGGATTTTAGTTAAACTTGGAGGTTAGCACTGAGGCAAAGGGCAGTCAAGAAAAGCTTTGGATGGGCGGCAAGAGTTCAGCTCCTATGAAAATGGCCGGCGGAGGGGAACTTCTCGAAAGAAGTCCCGCTCCGGACCTCCCCGCAAGCACTTCCAACATGGCTACGAATCGGCTCCTCTCTCACCCCCGAGAGGGGGAGTTCCCTCGGGTAACCATGAGCGCAGCCCATAATCGCCGACTCCAATAAGATAGATACATCTCATGATTCGTTGTGGCCGACCGCGATCGTGTAACTTCCAGCGCGTAAGCGGCGACCCATTTAAGGCGCTCTCATTCATCGCCGTGATTCGTCAGGCCACGGGAGTTTCTGATAATGATTCGCAGAAAAGTCGCGATACCTAAGGCTAAGCCGACCAGAAAAATGGACCACTTGAATGGATTAGGAAAACCGCCATCCATGATGTTTGCATAGTCCAGGCAAAAAGAGCCGATGACTACCACGCCGCCGGCGACCAAGCCAATCCACTCAAGCCGGTCGGCCTGCAGAGGTTTCCCCATAGATTCGTAATATAGAATTGTGATTCCGGACAGTATTAGGACCAAAGATATTATACAGGGAGCAATAACAGGCCCTACCCACGGAACGGGAACAATAAAAAGCAGGTCCCAGTCGAGTATCGTTGAGGGCCAGTGAAGAAAAACGCGAAGCCATACGTAGTAAAAGATATCCCAGATTCCGAAGGATATCATGAAATGCGCCCAGGCCTCTCTTTTGTTGCGGCCTGCGGCGGCGTGCCAGGGCGGCCAACATGACAAGAGTGGCCAATTCCCGTCCCAGTTCGATCAGCAGACGCCTGTAGTGCTCGCTGCTCATGGAGATCAATTGATCAACAGTCAGCACCGGGAATTGGAAGCCACCCTTGGATAGGGGATAATAAATCGCCCGTAAGTACTCGACTACCGAGGCCTCGACAAAGGCAAATGCAATAGCCCATACAACGATGGCGGGTAGCTGTTTCACAGAAAATTACAGAGGCTACTACCAGTAATCATCCGAACCGGTTGCTTGTTCGATGAATCTGGTCCTGGTGTATGCCGAACATTCACCGCACGAGAAATCAGACCAACGGCTCTTCAGAGCGATGTCCAGGCAACCGCCATAATGGTCACAATCCACCTTTCTGTAAGGCCTCTCGGTTTCCCTGTTTCCTTTTACAAGCACAGGACATGGTTCCACCGCTTTCGCACAACCTCCCATCCGATTCCAGATGTCTCCTTTTCTTGAGGGATTAACAGCCGCTAACCTTCCCGTGGGCCGCATTCATCGAGTAAATCCAGCCACAGGGTCGGCCCTATCACAAAAAACGCGGAAAATTAAAAACCCCCACAAATTGGTAACTGCAATCCATCCAGTGAGCGAATTGTAACACCGCTGAATAAAAACGAATTCACCATTCCTACCCCTCGCGGTAGGCATGTTTAAACGAGCAAATATTTGTTGTCAAGGGAAAAACCATCCCGTAAAGAAATTGCTTGACTAAACCAACCGTGAAACGGTTGCACAAAAAATGGGGCCGCCGGAAGGCGAACACGTATTTCAATCATACATGATATTTTTTTTAAAAGAAACAAGCCGCCCCCCCTGACGACCGCGCAACCGATATGAACCCCAGGCTGGACTTAAAGTCGTCACAAGTCGGATGCTGTGCGATAACCAAGCCGAGGGGCCGATCTGTCGAGAAAAGAACGCGACTAACACTGTTTCCCTTTGGGCCCGCTTATCCCTGCCTCAGACTCGCCTTTGATGGTCGAGAGTTTTCTTTGCCCGCCAGGGAACCGTTGTTACCTTAGTAGGCTCCGGCATAAATACGGTTACGCATTTCTACAGGAGATCCTAAATGAAATTCGCGGCCTCTTGCGCCCCGTGAGGGGAGATCTTTATCAGTAGCCATGGGTGAAACTCATGGCTACTCATGGGGAATGCCCCTTCGGGGCATCTGGGACAGAATACGACACCGCATTTACGAAATGGTGTAATTAGGTTCTAGCCTAGGATTGCCGGGATTCGGCCTTTTTTGTATACTGGTCCCTGATGCGCAATGCCGGTCACTTAAGGAAAACTGTGACAGTGGCGCTTAAGTGGGACCGTCGCCCCCGCGAAAGCGGGGGGCCAGGAAAGGATGTTAAGAACTGGATTCCCGCCTTCGCTGGAATGACGGATAACCACGTCTCCTTGGCGGACAAGGTAGATTGCCATTGTTAAGTCACAAGCATTGCCCCCCAGGCGCTCCCATCCAACCGTTGGAATAGCGGCCCTAGTTCGTCCCCAAAAGCGAGTTCACGATGCAGAGCCACTCTCCAGATTCCGAAGCCGGTCTCATAACTCTGCCGGAAAGAAAAATCTATACCGTATCCCAACTCACGGACGGCATCCGTTTCCTGCTTGAAGACGGCTTCCCTTCGGTTTGGGTTAGAGGTGAAATATCTAATTTCAAGTCCGCCATCTCAGGACATATGTATTTTACCCTTAAGGATGACGCAGCCCAGATCCGGTGCGTGATATTCAGATTACAGAACAGGCTCCTCAAATTTAAGCTGGAGGACGGCCTTCAGATAATCTGTTGGGGAAGGCTCTCCGTGTATGGCCCTCGCGGTGAATACCAATTGATCCTGGATACTATTGAACCCGAGGGATTGGGAAGCCTGATGCTGGCCTTTGAGCAGCTTAAGAAGCGCCTTGCGGCTGATGGCCTTTTCGACCCGGCGCGCAAGAAACCTATACCGCCCTTCCCTAAGACCGTGGGCCTGGTCACTTCGTCAACCGGCGCCGCGGTACGGGATATGATAAGAATTATTACAAGACGATTTCCCGCAGTAAACATATTGCTGACTTCGACGAGCGTGCAGGGGGACCGCGCTCCTCAGGAAATCCAAACAGCGGTCGAGCGACTTGTCAAAGCCGGCGGAGTGGATGTCATCATACTTGGACGTGGCGGCGGTTCCGTTGAAGACCTTTGGGCGTTCAATGATGAGCGCGTTGTCCGCGCGGTGGCCAATTGTCCTCTTCCCATTGTCAGCGCGGTCGGCCATGAAACGGATTTTACCCTGTCGGACTTTGCCGCGGATATGCGCGCTTCTACTCCATCTGCCGCGGCCGAAATGGTTGTCCAAGACAAAAGAGATTTGGAAGCCGCTATTGAACACCTTGTCGCACGCCTTAAGAACAGCGCCATGGGCTTCATTCGGCGAGGGAGCTCCATAGCGGAGGAACTCATCAAACGGCTTTACGACCCCAGGCGTAGGATAAGGGACAAGAGGGTCGGGCTTGACGACCTAAGCATGAGGCTTGTAAGAGCCATGAATCGCAAACTGGAATCCGCGGACCGGGAGCTCGCGAATCTTGCCGGGAGGCTAAGGCCTGAAAATCTTGCGGATAGATTACAGGAATCCGAACGGGATTATTCCCAGCTCGTAAGCCGTTTATTAAGATCCGGCTCAGGTGTGATCAGGGAACATCGAACAGAAGTTGAACAGACTTCAGCGAGATTATCGGCCCTCAGTCCATTGGCCGTCCTTGCGAGAGGTTACTCTATAGCTTTCGATATCGATTCAGGAAAGGTGGTAACGGACGCGTCCGCAGTCAGGTTGGCAAGCAATTTGAAGATCCGCCTTCACAAAGGCCGGTTAGTTTGTCGCGTTATAGAAAAAACAGATCCTGAGGAATAAGACCGATCGTAGATGACAAGGGGATTCCTCGATCCTGGATTTGATCGACCATCATGCAAATCTACCCACGCGGCCTCCGATTTGACGGGCTGCTTCAAGGAGCCTCCTTGTCTATAAAAGAAAGCCGTTCGACGACCTTCTGCAATTCTTCAGAATCTCTTGCTGAAATGTTGATAATCTCCAATCCGCAGATGAAAGGTTCATCCTCAGTCTCAGGATTGCACCATCTGCATTCAACATCAAAGGAGAACGGATTTATCTGCCAAGACTTATCGATCTGGATCATCAGGGTTTTTTGCTGGTTCAACTTGATGGGTATGCCTGCCAACTGAAGACCTTTCTCAGATATGTCCAGGACATACCCCTCGGATGCCGGATCATCCACATCGTAGGCAATGAGCTTGGTCACCGGATAACCTCTGGGGGTTTGCCTCATCCGAATTATGGATTTGGGCGTTCGAATCTCTTCCTTAGTCATATCTCAATCCCTCTTTGTGGAAACAGGCATCATCCGCCGAAGGAGCCCAATTTAATCAGGTTTTGCAATTCTTCTCGGTCTTGTTCACTCATCTCCGTAATCTGAAATCCCGCCGCTAAAACGCCCGTGTCTTCGTCTAGGCGAGTCCATCGACATTTAGCCTCAAGCTCAAAGGGAGCAGCTTCCCCGAAAGGATCTCCCAACACCACAAATCTCTTCACCTCGTCAATCGCGGCCTCAAGACCTTGCACGCCAATGCCTTCTTCGGTTATGTTAATGAGCTTCCCATGAATTTCAGGATGGCGGGCGTCATAGATCAGGGTTTCGAAATCCAGATAATACCTCACTTGTGTTCTAAACGCCTCCGGATGTACGGTGTCGCCGGCCAAGCTTGCCAATTCGCCGTAAAGATCTTGCCGCTTTATCTGATCCGCATCTAGGAGCAAAGTAACAAGCCCCTGAAGTGCCGGTTGGGATAGTCCATGCTTTTCCATGAGCCCCGATTTGCCCATCCCGCCGCGGATATCGTCGAGCAGGTCCTTGGCGAAAACAGTGCGATTATCTTCATCGCCTTTCATGAATCCCGCTTCTCGCAGCTTCGCGAAGAGATTGACAAGCCCTTGGTCGCTGATGTTGTATTTCTTCTTTAACGCGGCATTCCCCAAGCCTCGCTTAACATCCTCCATCACTTCTCTGGCATTAATACGACGTAAGGCCATGTCAGGCATCTCCAGGAAATATCACGCGGCCGCAGCTTTCGGATTGTCGGCGCAGTCTGCGAATTCAAGACGGTTCACGGTAAAAAGCGTAAAGGACTACCTGCGAGCGCGGCGCCAATGCTCTCTGCCGGGACCGATACCTAGTTTGTGGCTGGGGCTCTTTGACAGGCAGAGTATCAACAATCGCCGCTAGTTATCGTTCCTCGGTCGCCACTCGACAAAGTCGCTCCAGGGCTCTCTCTGCAGGCGGTCGAGAGCAATTATACAGGGGCTTTGTCGGTTTGGGAATACACTTGGACATTTCTTTTCGCAAATTCGGCCCCGACCATTCATATCAAGCGTCGGCGCAACAAGGCGCTGGTTGCTCCGGCGTACAAGCTAAGTCTCAGTTGTGTCTTTCAAGCCGTCGTCACGTAGGATGCGTTCGCCTTTGGGAGCCATACCCTGCGGAATCCGTAAACCTAGAGCCGCCGTATTTCCGAGAGGCGCGCCCAAACGGACGGACGGCTACCCCAGCATAGAAGGAGCAAGTCTCTTCGCCCCAAGCCGGCGCCTGGGCTTTAAAGATGCGCCGCCGTATTACTTGGGCTCCTCAGCATTCTTCGGTAATCTCACTCCCACGGGAATCTTTTTCACCAGGTCGCCTGATTTCGCTAACGAAGACACAAACAGAGAATAGACTCCAGCTCCCTTGCCGGGGCATGGCCACCACATGAAGAAATCCAATTTACCATCATTATCCAGGTCTCCCGCCCACACCAAGACAGGGAGCTCCTTTTGTTTCGCCAGATCGGACTTCACTAGGTGGTCGGTAACATTCAGCACGGCAATTTTCGAGGGCCGCGTTTTTGCCGAATCTTGCGGGCTTTTGTAGTGGTCCAACACCTGAGACGAATCGCCCGAAGATACCTGCATGGCGTAGTCGTAGACCAAATTCCTATTGAAGCTGTTGACCACGTTTCCGTACGCCTTGAGCACATAGGTCTCTTTGCAGCAAGGGTCCTCATCCCCGGGCAAAACCAATGATTCACCCGGAAAAAAAAACTTTTCGCCGGTAAATGCGGTCTTGACCATCCCATTTTTCAGGTCCGGCACACCCGAAACCAGGAACATCGGCTGCGTTTCGCTTTGGGGATACACTCGCATCACCTTACGCCCTTGGGCGTCGGAGCAGATTGCGACTTTTATTTCAGTGGGCAACAAAACATAACCCATCCGGGTGCAGAATAATCCCCAAAATTCATCCCCGGATTTAACGTCGGGGTTAGGGACCAAATCCGCATTAGGAACCAGCAATTCGACTCGCGGGGTTGTCTGGTTCTGGGCGCATGCCACACCAATTGATATCAGCAGTACCAGACCGGCCACTACAATTCGTTTCATTTGGCTACCCCCCAAATGTTGAGATATACAGTTAGCGTAACACATAATCCTGGGGGAGACAATCTGGAGAGGGATAACGAAAAGGTGTTCACTCCGGCCTTAGGCGAAGAAGCCCTTCGATCCTTTGAAGGCTGACTTTAGGTTTTCCTAAATCCGGCTGCGAATTCCCTAAGTCCGCCGCACAGGAAACGCATCCTGTATAGCGCCCTTCCGAGCGTTCCGGAGCGAATACGTAAATGAATTTACGAAACCAGAGCGCCAAGCCCCAGAATTGCTCCTCTTGTATCTATGGCCGCCGGAATTGACGGAACTCAGGTTTGCCGCCTCGTTCGGGAAAGCTCCTATGAGCCCTCGCTTACGCCGACCTGGAACCCGTTGCAAATATATCCAAACGGACATTCGGCTTGACGAATGCCGTCCACAGTGCGCCTCCCCGCCCTGCTTTATAAAGTCGCTATTTTATGCTAACTTGAGTTGAAACCTTATGAATCTACGGCGTTGACCAAATGTCAAGAGAAGAATGGGAAAAAATCTGCAGAAGATGCGGAAAGTGTTGTTATGAAAAGGTCGATTTAGGCGGCGGTTTGGTGCGATATCTGGACGAGCCCTGCATCCACCTGGACACTGAGAAGAAGATCTGCAAGGTCTACGAAAGTCGTCAGGAAGCGGAACCTGATTGCATCACTCTTACGGAAGAGCTGGTCCGGTATCTTCACTGGCTGCCGGAGGATTGCGCATACGTCGAATATATGCGACATAAGGATACCTTGGCTGCCGTAAAGGCTGCGCAAGCCGGCAAGCGCAAGAAGAGGAATTTCAAGGGGAGAAAGTAATGGCTGTAAAAGTAATCGATGTAAATGAAGATATTTTGAGCGTTAACGACATGTTGGCTGAAAGCTTGAGCAAGACTTTTCAAAGCGCCGGCACGTTCGTAATCAATCTCATGTCGTCACCCGGGGCCGGGAAAACTTCCTTCATTTTGAAGTTGATAGAGGCCTTGTCCGGCAAGATTAAGATCGGAGTGATCGAGGGCGACATCGCCTCAGACGTGGACGCCCAGAAAATTCAGAAAACCAACGTCGAGGTAGTCCAAATCAACACTCGAGGGGCATGTCACTTGGACGCCAATATGATCCGGTCCGCCACCCAGACTTTGGGTCTGGATGGTAAAAAGCTGGTAATTATTGAAAATGTCGGGAACCTGGTTTGCCCTGCGGAATTCAAGCTTGGCGAGAACCTCAAGGTAATGATCCTCTCGATTCCCGAAGGCCATGACAAACCCTTGAAATACCCGTTGATGTTCACCGAATCCAATGCCCTGATCCTGAACAAAGTGGATCTGCTGCCTTACACGGATTTTAGAATGGACGAACTGCGCAAGACGGTAAGCGCTATGAATCCCAATATCCAAATATTCCCGATTTCCGCCAAGACAGGTGAAGGGATAAGCGAATTCGTAGGGTGGCTGGAAAACAAGATGTCCTGCGCCTGCAAATAAGAAGTTTGCGGCGTTCGGAAAAGTTTCTCTCGAAAGGCGGTCGAGGTTGAAAGGTGATTGTATGAAACGTTTCTGTCGGGAAGTATCTCATAACGCTTGGAATTATTTTGTCGACCTGTTGTGTCAGCGCTTACGGAGCGGAATATTCGGATGCTCAAATAGCGAAAGAACTTGCTAAGGACGTCAACAAACAAATAATTGATGAGTTTCTGCGTTACGAACTGAGAGAAGTAAACGATAACGTCACCAAGGCTATGCTGTCCAAGCACCCTACGCTGATTTTTTTCATCAACCAAGCTGACCGCGGGCCCATAAAGAACCTTTTCTTCCTGGAGACATGGGTCCACAAACTTCAAGACGCTCAAAGAAACATTAATTCCCTGCCCTACTCACTAACCTTTTTCGGCGAAGAAAAGAAGAAGGTCCTGGAATTGAAACCCGTCGCGGATCGTATAGTCTCCTACGGAATTCCCTTGATGAAAAGAGATTTCTTCAAGGTGATTCAGGCTGCAAGATATCTTGCCGACCAGAAGCATAAACATCCGATGGCGCTCATTCCGGACGCCTCATTTCGTGACGATATTTACCGTCACGTGGAGCCTACGGCCGCAGGGCTCGACACCGAGATGGGCAAGCTCTCCGAAGGCGAAGAAATTTGTATAAAGCTCGGTTGGGTGCTGGAGCAGGTGACCGTTACAAAAGTTTGGATGGCCATAAGCGACAACAGATTACCCGATCCCAATGACTATTCCGTCTTCCGTAAGAAACGGAGCGAATATTTCCAAAAGAAGCTGAAGAGGATTTACGGACATTCGGTCGCTGATGTAGGGTCGAGATAAAACCGAGTTCAAAGGGTTGTGGGGGCGGACTCCTGAACGAAACGGGATTGGTCGAACTTTTCCGTCCCTTTTGCCCCTAACTAGGTGAAGTAGACCTTAATTGATTGAAATAGGGACCTCCGGATCCTTCTTCAGTTTGGTTTTCCCATAAATCCGGTCTTCGCAGAATATCTCCAGATCGGCCAAATCGCCTGACCGACTGATTGGCTCTGACAGACTGGCGGTTATTTCAAAACCTGAAATGAGTAGCCTATCGTCCTTGAACTTTCTGTACACATCCGGCCGCATCGCCATGTTTGCAGTGACCTTTCCCAGGGGCAAGCCCGTCCGGACGAAGAGATGAGTTTCCGCTCGGCCCGCCGGCGAGGCCATCTTGGCCCAGCCAAAGATCTTGATTAGCGATTTTGTGTTGTCAACCTCTATTCTGTCGACGCAGCCCGCCATCTCAGTAAACTGATCGGGAGATTTCATGACCAATTCAATAGGAATCTCGAAGGGGGCTCCAAACCTTATGCCAGGCACAACCACGACGTCGGGCTGCGGAACGTAAGGCGGAAAATCCTGTCCTGCCTCTGGAACAATATGGGCGTATCTGTTAAATACCTGCTCGAACCGATCGTCAGTCATTTCAGGAAAATACGGTCTAAACCAAGCAAGTTGAGGCGAAGGCAGAATATGCGCCAGCGACTTATAGCCCAAACCACCAAGCAACGCTCCGTTGTAAAAAGGCAGTGTTATCCAGCCTTTGGGATGAAGGCTCGCCAGCTTGTCTAAAGCTAGAGTGACCGGCGTTTTTTCGTGTTGGATCGAAAAAAGAGGCCTGGTAGACTGAATGGGATTGAAGGGAGCCCAAGCGACGACGTTGGGAATAAGGGCCACCAATATCAGGCCGGTAGGCAGAAAATGCGTCGCCTGTCTGTTAATGCTATAGAAATAGAGGAGCCACATTCCCAAGACAACCGTAAGGTCGTTACACGTTGTGATGAGATGTCTTGGGGGTGTGAAGTCACTTGACCACAGGGTTCCAGGAATGAGCCACGCCAGCCCTGCCAAGACGCTAAAAACCATCATACGGTTTCGGTCGAGTCTCAGAGAAAACGCTTTCAAGGCTAGAAGGCCGGCGAGGAGCAACATCAAGCCACTGACAAAAAACAGCCTGCCGGCCATGAATCGGTTCCACAAGGCTACGGCTCCGAATTCGCCGGGAATGGGCAATAACTGCCACGCCGATATTGTCAAGAAGGCCAATAGAAGGCCCCCGATTTGAAAAGTCACTCCACGCTGAGCCTGGTCACTCGCATAATTTCTTACAACTTTTCCGTAATCTACAAAAACGATTGCCATCAAAGGCAAATAGCTTCCCACCGTGGAGGCTTCACAGACATTTTGCAGTCTGTTCATGAATCCGTAAGTGGGGCTGGATATAACTAAGTAGGGGAAAAATTGCGAAAGCCACTGGAGGAAAACAACGCCCCCTCCGGTGGTTCGCCTTTGACCCGGATACGTGGTCTTTTGCATGATGTCAAAAAGGTCGTATAAATAGGCGTACACGATTAATGACGCCAACGCCACGCCTAGAATCGGGGTCACTATACGGCTCGATCGAAGGATTGCCGGATCGAATACGATCAATAGGGTTAACCCGAAGAATACGAAGGTAATAAATATGGGCGCATATAGAGACGCCGTTAGTACACCCACCGAGAGATAGGTTATCAAAAACAATTTAATGGGCCAGAAAAGTGGCGCCATAACAGTGAGCATAATCCAGGGGAGTCCTGCCGCCGGTAGCACAAGACCTGTCCACCAAGTCTGACTAAACCCGGAGTAATAGATCAATAGCGCCCCCGCAATACCGGCTACGGGCTCGAATCCTAAATGTCGCAGGAGAAGGAAATATCCGCTGATAAAGAAAAGTATCCAAAACCCATGGTAAAATGAGAGCGCCCGGGCGGGCTCCAAGAAGAAGAATGGCCAGAAATAAGGCTTGAAAATCAGCGCCCAATCCTTTAGGGGCAATCCGATATATGTACGAAGATCCTCCCCATAGATCGAGACGGAATTGAATCGGTTAAAATTGTTCAAGACCGCTATCTGGAACAGTGGGACGCCGGCGCTCCATTCATCGGATCGGATGCCGCGTGGCTCGCCTAAAATCACACCGTCTTCCTGGGCTCCGAGGGCCCGTAGAGCATATCCGTATGAAGATGGCGACAAACAAAAGTAAGTATACAGGGCCAACCATAAAATAGCCCCTGCGAAAAGATAAATCTTAATGCGCATTGTAAACTCGCATCTCGCCCCCTGTAGCCCCTACAATACTTACTGATTCAGGCTAGTCCCGAAGCTGCCAGACACTACAACCAAGGCGAAAAGCGCGATTGAAGCGCACTAGCATATCCACATTAATTTCGCTTGGTTTGGTTCCAACTCGAATGAAAATTGCGACTACATTATCAGAAAAGAATCATAGCTTTCATCTTCTTTTCTGACCTACAGTTCGTTATCCTGAACCGCTAAATACACGATTTCGCAAATTCGGTGTCGGGCTCATGATCACAGCCGCGATAGGGGTGTCAGTCACATAGGATGCGGCGCCAAACAGGAACCGCATCGTTCGAGGTTTTTTCGCGATAGATGCGGTTCGCTTCGCTCACCACATCCTATAAAAATCTGCGACCGTATTTATGAAAGGCTGTACCAACTCCCTTATTTCGTTGCCTTCAGTGACGGATTCGGGTGAGAATTGTCCGCACCGAATCGCTTGCTGGTTGACATGCTCTTATTTCGCAAAGAAGTAAGCGCCTTTTAAGTTGGTAGGATGTATCGACCAGGT
The DNA here is from genome assembly GCA_963747865.1 of uncultured delta proteobacterium. GTDB lineage: Bacteria > Desulfobacterota > Desulfomonilia > Desulfomonilales > Desulfomonilaceae > JBBSBY01. The sequence goes on from CAVVHK010000021.1 coordinate 165,322, forward strand.
ACTGACATGAATAGCAGTTCGATATATTGGCGGTCAACTAATAAGTTAGGTAATCCCGCTGAGAAAATTCATTGTATTTCTCTAGAAAAAAGGTGAATATCAGCTTTCCGATCAGACTATAGATTTGGGCTGTGGGACCGCTCAGTCCGGGTCGCCGGTTGCGCCGGCCCCTGTGCCGGAATCCGGGGGATTCCGTGCAGACCGCTGTCCGACTTAACGCAGGCTATAACCGCAATTAGCGAGAGGCTACTCCGAAAACCCATGACCATCAAACGAAAGCTGTTGCTAATGGCAGGAGCTTCGGCCCTGTTAGTTTTTGTAGCTGGTTTGCTGATCACTTTAGTAATATATCCGGGGCTTGGCTTGGAACAGGGACAGAAACACGAATTTCAAAGAGCGGTTGACGAAGCGGCTCATCTATGGGCGGACACAGCAGGAGCTCAATTCGAGGGGATAACCTACATCCAATATTCGGACGATTATCCTATGCCTAGAGTATTGGCGCTTTGTCGCTTCAAGAAACTTGATGAGAACCGACTGGTTTTTTTCGATCTCCGTTATTCCGGCCACTGGTGGCGCTATTCGGTCACCGATTTCACGAAATTTCAAAACTTTTCGGAACCTGCGATCACATTGGGAAATTTTCATCTGGCCTTAGATCTCATAGCTGGGCATCTGCGCAATCTGCAATTTAACCTCAGATTCGTTGTAATGTATTTGGCCCGAAGTCACCTACTTTTCAGGGGAGACGGTAATCAGTGACCACGCTGGGACAGCTCGGCCGGCAAGGTAGACCTTCGGGGATTTGGCTCTTGGTGGCCTTGCTGACGATAATACACTCTTTCCTTGTATTCTACGGATTGGGCTCAAGACCATTGTGGCAGGATGAGGCCGAAACGGCAATTCTAGCGAAGAACGTCCTGAAATTCGGGGCCCCGCTTGCCTATGACGGCAAGAATCTCGTTTCCCAGGAGAAGAATCAGGAATTCGGCAAAGATTATGTCTGGCGCTGGTCCGGCTGGAGCCAAATATATATAGCGGCGTTGTCCTTCAGACTGTTCGGCTGCTCCACATTTACCGCAAGGTTGCTCTTCGCGATGATTGGGGTTCTGGTTCCCATATCCACATTCCTGTTTTGTAGGCGGGCGTTTCGAGACAAGAGCATTGCCTGGGTGGCAATGACAATTCTGGTCTTTTCTGTGCCTTTCATTCTATTCGAGCGGCAATGCCGGTATTTCCCGTTACTTTCGCTTCTCGCTGTGGTAATGAACTTCCTAGTCTTGGCCATGGTCCAAAAGCGAAATTACCCCATAGTCTTATTCCCTCTGGTCTCGTTGCTTTTCTTTCACACCAATCATTTCAACTACATATGGTTTGCAGCAGTCCTGTTTCTCGCCGGTTTCTTTTGTTTCCCCCAAAAAGATTTCCGAATCAGGCTGATAATGGCCCATATCATCACCGGAATAATAATCCTGCCCTCTTTTGGGCACTACTTAATATTCGACCAGTCCGGAAAGCTGGATTTTTACGGGTTTCCTTCTACGGTCGAACAGTGTTTGTCCGATGTTTTCACTTACTTCCTCCCGCTGCCTGTCCTGCTTCTCTTACTCGTAATCGTGTACAGACGATTAAGGACTCATTCCGCAGAACCCGACACCGATTCACAAATCGTTGCTTTCTTACTGATTCAGCCTTTTCTGTATACATTGACTCTCGGCATTTCCCCACAGTATTTCACCAGATACCTAGTGGCTTACATACCCACGTTTGCGGTTCTTTGCGCCGCGGCGATCATGTATGTCGTGCGCTACACAAGGGTAGCGGGAATTACAATGGGTGTTTGCATAGTTTTTACAAATTGGCTCAACTTGTACCCGATGCAGGCCCTTGGGATCGACAATGACGAAGGAACGGTCTCACGATATTCTCTCCCGTTCCCCAATATCCCGCTACTGCTGTACGCTCATGAGTTGACAACACCATCTTATGGACCTGACGAGGGGCTGGTGGATTTTTTTGCCAAACGTAATAACCCCGAAGAAACCATAATGATCACGTATGGAGCGCTGCCCCTGATATTCTATACCGATTTTCGAGTGATCGACGGCATGCGCGGCGGGTCGCTTCCAAAAAATCTCAAACCTGACTGGCTTGTAATTCGCCGGGATAAGCGTTTCTGGACTTATCCGACGACAGAAGAACTGGTTGTGGACAGATTTATAGACGAAAACTTGGACCTCAAAGACTATGAGGCCTTAGAAATCCCATACGCGGATCATATGCACGGGAACCGTTCCGACCCCAGAATCCATCAGTTTTACAACGATGTTCATCCAGGGAATATGTTGACAATTTATCATCGCAAACCAAAAGCCGGAGTTAGATAGTTTGTCTCTCAAAAAAATAATCAATTGGAGCGTAGTCCTCATATTCATTCTGTTTTTCTGTTTGTGGGCGCCGTCTCAGCCGTTCTTTTCAATACGAAAATTCAAGCGGGTGGAACTGAATTACAGGCAATGGAAGCTGTTCAAGGCGGAAAAGAATCTGAGGCAATCGGAACAGCTTCTCTCAGCTTTGCATTCGTACCCTGAGGATTTCCTCAGAAAACTACGAGCGGAATATGGCTCCGGCGCTCAAGCCGAGACCCAGTTTCATCAAGATGAGAAGCGGCTACAGGCGGCTCTCGAAATTGCCCGTGAAAGAAAGAGGCAATGTGAAGAGGACATTAAGTGGATAGCCGTGATCGAACGTCAGATAGTAGGTGAATAACCCGTCCCCGGTCCCGCGACTACCGCTTACCCGGTAAGAACCCACAAATCTTTGACCCGCCCCAGCGCCTCTTGAACAACAAAACGGATTAACAATATTTATTGATAGTCTGCCGCAACAATGGTATCATCCCGGGATCGGGCATGTATAACTTTTTATTTTTGTTTTTATTTGTTGGAGGGACGGTATGGTGTCCCAGGTTCAAAGGGAAAAACTGTGCTCTTTTAGAAGAGTTGCGGGCGCTATTCGTTGTGCGGCGAAGACTCCACCGCGTGGTCTTAGGCTCAACTGCCTTATCGCTGCAGTAGTTTCTTGCGTACTGTTGGCTTCCTGCCAAGGTGAACTGGTGCGGATCCGGCAGGATAACGCCGCCATCGTCATGGCCTCATACCGGTCGAGGCCGCTTGCCGCCATTAACAACGGTCAATCTGTGGTCGGCCTCCATGATTGCGTTAGACTCGCCGTGGAAAACAGCCTGGACCTGCAAACAGCACTTTGGGACGAGCAGGTTAAGCGAAAGTTGGCCAAAAATAGCGCCTTGCGTATGCTACCCAGGGTCTGGGGAACTTATTATCTTAACCAGAGAGATCGCCCCGCCTTCAGCAGATCCGATGTAATTGATCAGGAAGGGCTTTATGAGGTTACCGGTCCGGCTCCCGGCACAGGCGTAACCAATTTTTCCACAGGCCGTGAGCGGTCCTCCAGGACGTCACAAATTCAGGCGGATTGGTCGCCCATGGACGCGTATATGGCCAAATTCCTCGCTGAAATCAAGTCCAATGAAAGCACACACTCGGGTTATCAACGGGTTAGAGTAGCCCAACAATTGGTGGGTACGGTAACCGCTGCTTTTTATAGATTGCTCGCCCTGAATTCCGCATATCCGAAAGCCAAGGGGCTGGAAGGCCACCGAATTCACGTTGCTCAAGACATGAAGGCGTTGTCTCGCAACCTTCTGGTGGAGCCTCAGGACTTTATGGCCGCCGAAGCCGCGGCCGCAGAAGCAAGGAACCTTGTCGCAGATATCGGTCTCAACGGTGAAAAACAGAAGGAATTGCTGGCGGTGGCCATGAACGTGTCCCCATGCGAACTAAACGTCAAAGGTTACTTTCCGCAGTTCTTGTATCCCAATCCATGTGACCTTGAGCCCGTCGTGTTACTCAACAGGCCCGAGGCCTATCAAGCTGATATAACCCACCTCAGCGCAATGGCGGACTACAGCAGACTAATCGTCAAATTCTTTCCCAGGGTGGAAGGTTATATCTCCTACTTCCGTGATGAGAACAAGTTTAACCTCAACAAAAACTGGACGGACGGAGGTATGAAGGTCAGCGTGGACCTGTTGGATGTCGCCTCAAACATACTCGAACGTGAAGCGGCTCGGGACAGGATAATCAAAACAGACAGGGAACGGGCGGTGATCTGCATAGGAATAATATCCCAAGTAAAGCTGAAAGCTCTCGAAGCCATCAGAGCTATTGAGAGGCACAAAAAGAATTCGGATTTGAAGAATCAAGCCTCAGAGGCATACAGGATCGCCCTGGAACAGCAGCGCGTCAAAGAAAAGGGAGCCAAACGCGAATTGCTGCTTATTGCCACTGAAAAGGCCATGTGCGCATTACTGCAAGCTGAAATTGATGAGTTGCTCTCGCTGGGCGACGTTCATGCCGCACTAGCCGAACTCGATGCGGCGGTCGGCACAAATTATCCGGTATCGGCCGCAGAAATAAAGTCGGCGTCATCGGGGTTCGCCTCGTTTCCACGACCTTTGTCGGCGATCAAGAGAGCCGCACAATTCCTTGGAGGAATTGCCCCGCATTGACAAGACCTAAGAATAAGATTGTAAGCTGAGCCGGGGAACCCCTTTTTGCTAAAGCGGGTTTCCCGGACCCTTCCCCAATCCCTCCTAATATATTGGCAAATTAGACGGTGACAACCGTGTTATTTACGGATTGCTAAACTAGACCCAAAACTCCGGGTACCTTCTTGTCCGGGAAATGTTGTTAAACAGCAGGGCAATCAACACTAATAAGGAGATTCCCGCAGCCACCGGAACGAGGACATACTGGAAGCCCAACGCATGAATGCGATCTCCTCCGATCACAGCTATCAAGCATGTGGCGCCTGCGGGGGGATGAAGTGTTCTGGTGAGATGCATGGCGGCGATTGCGGTTGCGACGGCGACTGAAGACGCCAACCACGGTTCCCAGAACAACAACTTGTAGCAGGCCACTCCGATGAACGCCGCCAACACGTGTCCGCCCACGACATTCCTCGGTTGAGCTAGAGGACTTTTGGGCGCGCCGTAGATCAGCACCGCCGAAGCTCCGAACGACGCGATCAGAAAGATGGTGTCTGTGCCGGCAGCCAGGTTAAAATTGATGTACGCCACGGCGGATATACCGAAAAACGCCCCAGCCCAGGACCAGCATACCTCTCTGAGAGAGACCATGGGCGGGCTGGAGGTGGTCCCCTTCATTTTGAGAAAGTATTCCATCACACATTCCCCCAATTGGATGACCGGATGATATCGGTCCGGCATACGATTCCCACCATTGCCCCGGTTTGGTTTACCACCGGAGCGCGGTTTATGGATTTTCGAGTTAACAGGTCCGCCACTTGCACCATCGGCATGTCTTCGGGAACGGTAATTCCCGGTTTGGACATGATATCCGAAGCGATAAGCTTTCGTGTCGGAGGCGCCAGACACGCCTTGCCTCCAAGACAGTTCGCCACGACATCCATGAAGCTTCGAGCCGCGCCGGCCGTCATCTCAGCAAAGAAATCCTTCTCGGATATAACTCCGACAACTTTTCCGCCGGCGTCCACCACGGGAACTCCGGAAATCCGCGCCTGGGACATTATCTGAGCCACTTCGGCTATGGGCGTGTCGTCGCTGACGCTAATCACGGCCCTGTTCATAATGTCACGAGCTCTGATTGACCCCATTATGCGCTTGATGGCGTGCTGATATGCCCGCAGATAGACTTCCTTGAAATCGGCGGCGGTTATGTCCAGATATCCGGAGATGTCCCTCATGGCCTCGTACACGTCAGTATCCGAAATATCTACAGGAAAGCAGGCGTCAATTCGAGTGTCCATCATTTCACGGCCTCCCAGGTGAGTTGTAGAAGTGAAGACTACTTTATCTCATGAATAATTTCGAGAAATTGACGTAGGTCAAAAGGCAAAGATTTTGGATGAGCAGTCAGAAGAACCGTTACGTTCGGCGCTCGCCTGGCGCAATTGTTCCCCATCCTCTTGCCGAAGTATTTGGAAAGGGGACTGTTCGCCCCCTTTCCAACTTTGTAGGCAGAGCCGGGAGGCCCCGATTCAATGGTTTCACGGTAAACGATTACAAACTTTTTAACAGGTCACTGGGTTCCAAGCGCGTCCAGATTTCTCTTTTTCCGGATGCGGCTAGGATGTAAGCTCTCAATTTACTTCTATTTGCCTGAAGCGACGCAGAGGGAAATTAAGATAGGGACCCCTCTAACTTGGGCAAGAGTGAGGGAGCCAGGGGAACGAACCATTCGAAAAATACGAATCGGCAGGGAAGCGCCCCGTTCCGGCGGAGCATAAATGCGGCGAATAGGCGGAAAACAAACGGCCGGTCAGCTTCTCAATGCCGCCGGCCGTCGTTAAGCGGAAAATGGGGGAGGGGTTTTCAATAATCGTCGAAATCTACCAAGTCGTCCGAAAAATCGCTTTCCATGTCCAGGGAGGATAACATGTCGATTGATCTTCCCTCTAGAGGATCTTCGAAATCGGCTAACGCATCAACCAAAGATTCATCGCTCATGCGACCGATATAATAGTCAAGAGAATGGGACATACGAGGTCCTCCCGTTTTCAAAGATGCCGTTGCCAAGCAACGAAATTACTAAAACATAACAGGAGGATGTTGTCAAGTTTTAAAGTAACTTATGAACGTTAGAAATGATGTGTCATTCAGTATATGAGCTTTTCATCGCAAGGCCGCGTTATTTCATGAAAAGTTGCCGCATATTTTGCATATTTCTCGCAGTTCGCCTTGTGGAACTCCCGTTCCGCATCCGTTGGCGTCCTTGTCGGGCGGGCCGGGATTCCAACCGCCACTCTATTGGCCGGAACCACTGTGCCGGGAGACACCACAGCGCCGGCCGCAACTATCGCTCCTTCTTCAACGACCGCTCCGTCCAAGACCAACGCCCCGATTCCAATGAGGACTCTGTCGTGAATCACGCATCCGTGAAGTACGGCGCGATGTCCCACAATGACTTCTTCGCCGATATTGAGTGGAAATCGCCGGCCGGTCACATGGAGCATGCAAAGGTCTTGAATGTTGGTTCTTTTACCCAGCTTTATGTGGTTTACATCGCCCCGCACCACGGAATGGAACCAAATGTTGGTTTCGTCGCCTATTTCGACGTCTCCCAGCACCACGACACCGGGGGCCAAAAATACGTTGCGGCCCAATCTGGGTTTTATCCCTTTGTATTCATAGATCATTCATCTGTCTCGACAGGGGAGTCGGCAGTTTCATTGCCCACGTTGGTAATGGTTTGAAACAGGCTTGAAGACAAGGAGCGTATCCTTTGTGGATTGAAATTTTCATCCACCTGACGGATCTCGTCGAATGAAATCACCTTCTTGAACGGGCTATACCACTGGAACCTGATGACCAAAACCTTCCCGGCTTTGGAACCTGTCGTAGCCGCATGCTCGATGACATCGGCCGGATCAAAGAAACTCATGTCGTCAATGTGGTTGAACAGATTCTTTGGTTCGTCCAGATACCAGTCTTCCACTCTGCCGGACCCGACCGCCCCGAGCTTGTTCACATAAAAGAGCACCGGTAGCCCTCTTCGCATGGTTTGCAGCCCGGCTGGGAAGCTGAACGCCAAATTGTTGTGGAAGACAGCTCTCTTGCGCATGACCTCCGGAGCAAACAGGGTACTTTGCTTGGATTCGGAGTCCGGAAGCTCGATAGAGATTTGAGCACGTTTCCTTTCCATGGACACGAGTAAGGGCTTTTCTCCGGACACATGCACGCGTAGAGGGTAGAAAAGAGTTTCAAGCTCGTGGGCCTCAAGGATTCTGGCGGGAGGATGGACTATTATGTCGGGTCCGCTCTTTGTAATTCTGTGCCAAGGGCTGAAGATAAACGGCAATCGGTATTCAGTCCTTAGCCTGTACCCGAAACCATCTTCTTCGGATCGTATCTCATAGCCGAGAGATGTCAGAAAATCTCTCAGGAATTCCATCACCTTAGAATGAGGCACAGTCTTATATAGGAAGTGTTTGCAGAGATGGAGCTTCGGCCTTTGCTTGTTGCCTGTTCGCGAAGATATGCCCTCGAACATGAATCCGCTGGCTTTCATAGGGGGCAACAGTGAATTCGATAGGGCTTCAGGCAAGCGGATTATTACCTTGGATACCTGGGCCTCGCTCCATTCGAGGATGGCTTCCCGGACGAACCTGGAATCAGCGCCTGTCTCCGAAGCGTGCTGTCCGAAGCCCATCGCCACAATCTGGGCTTCGTCGCATTTTTCCGTAACCCAAAACATAGCGCATCTTACGGACTTGTCCACTTCCAGGACGCGGGAGCGAACTGCGGAGGTTTCGCCCGCCACGGGGATACTTTCCAAATACTGACTTACGCTTGAATCTTCAGTGATCCAGGGTTTGAGAATCTTGCGTATGGCCGGAAGATCTTTTTTTAAAGCCGGCCTAAAAATCATCTTTGTTTGCATTACGGGACTCGAAACGAACAAATGTAATTGAGAATTTCCATGGGGAAATATATCATCTTTTTTTCCGAAAAGCCCGCATTGACAGGAGCGTGGTACGGGCGCGACGGATCAGGGGTGAATTTGAATGTGGTAGTGGACTTTTATCACAGTGAAAAAGGTATCGGCAACTCAAATATTAGTCGACAAGCAAGAAATCGGATAATCGTTCTCGTGGACCGGTAGCCCGTGGAAATTAAAGCAGTTGAGATACGGAGCGCTACTCAGGCGTCATGGCCCCCCCCTCACGACAAAGCGCCCTGATCTGGTCTCAGCCACTTGAAACCTTCGTAAAATGGAGGCAATATGGATAAAATTGATGGAAAGTATTTGATCTTGGGCTCGCAGGGAATGTTGGGCAAGGACTTGGTCTCCCTGTTGAAGCAGAGATCTGAGCAATTTGTAGCTTTGAGCCGTATGGAACTCGATATACGGGATGAAGCGGCGGTAACCAAGGAGCTTTCGGACATCCATCCGGCAATTGTCATAAACGCGGCGGCAGCGACAAATGTGGACGGATGCGAAAGAGAGATAGATTGGGCCTATGGGGTCAATGCCAAAGGCGCCCGTAATGTGGCCGCCGCCGTGGCAAAATCGGGATCTTGCCTTATTCACGTCAGCACGGATTATGTGTTCGACGGCCGAAAGGGGTCTCCATACGTGGAGGAAGACGAAATAAATCCCCTTGGAGTATATGGAAAATCCAAGGCCGAGGGCGAGCGGCTGATCCGCGAAGCGCTGCCCGGTCGCCATTGTATTGTGCGGACACAATGGCTCTATGGTTTGAACGGAAAAAACTTCGTGGAGACAATTCTGAACCTGACTAAAACTAAAAAAGAGCTCAATGTCGTCAATGATCAGTTCGGGAGTCCCACGTACACTCAGGACTTGGCTGAGGCTTTGATAAGGATAGCTGAAATGGAAGTCAAGGGGACCATTCACGTCACGAATAGCGGCGTGGCCAGTTGGTTCGAGTTCGCTAAGAAAATACTGGAGTTGACCGGAACGACGGGTGTGCGCGTTGATCCGATTTCCACGCTGGATCTGGACCGTCCGGCGCCCAGACCACTGAACTCCGTGCTGGACAACGGAAAATACATTGGCGTCACCGGAGCTCCCCTCAGGAATTGGCAAGAGGCCCTCGCCGAATACCTTCAATTGAGTCAAATACGAGCCAAGTCCTGATGATCCAGCCCTCGAAGCAATCTTTTCGATCTTCCGCAATGCGATAAATTAAGAAGGAGTTTTCCACAATGGGAATGACCATCACAGAAAAAATACTTGCCGCCCATACCGATAAAGAGAAGGTGAAACCCGGGGATCTTATTCAAGCCCGCGTTGATATAGCTCTGGCCAACGATATTACGCTGCCTTTGGCTCTCAAACCTTTTCGTGAAGCCGGTGGAACCAAAGTTTTCGATCGTGAGCGCGTAGTGGTGGTGCTGGACCACTTCAATCCGACAAAAGACATAGAATCGGCTCAAATGATGACCAAGTCCCGTTCATTTGCCTCAGAAATGGGCTTGAAGCACTTTTACGATGTGGGCGTCATGGGCATCGAGCACGTTTTGTTGCCGGAGAAAGGCTTGGTGGTCTCAGGGGACCTGGTGATAGGCGCCGACAGCCATACTTGCACATACGGCGCCTTGGCCGCGTTCTCGACAGGCGTAGGGAGCACGGATTTTGCGGCTGCGATGTTGACCGGCTTAGCCTGGTTCAAGGTCCCCGAAACCGTACGGTTCGTTCTGAAAGGCAAGCCCGGGCCGTGGGTGGTTGGAAAGGATTTGATACTCCATATCATAGGCAAAATAGGGGTAGATGGCGCTCTTTACAGAGCCATGGAATTTGCCGGAGACGGTGTGCGGCATTTGACCATGGCGGACAGGTTTACCATAACCAACATGGCCATAGAGGCGGGCGCCAAGAATGGGATCTTTCCATTCGACGATAAAACCGAAGAATATGTTAAAGCCCATTCCTCAAAGGAATACAAAGTCTATGAATCGGATGCGGACGCTAATTATTCTGAGACGATAGAAATTGACCTGGCTGCGCTGGAACCGGTGGTGGCTTTGCCGTTTTTGCCTGAAAACGTCAAACCGGTGTCTGAGGTGAAAGGCATGCGAGTCGATCAGGTTGTTATCGGAAGTTGCACCAACGGCCGCATAGAAGACTTGAGAATCGCCGCATCGGTGTTGAAGGGAAAGAAGGTGGCCAAGGGAGTGAGGCTGATAGTGATCCCGGCCACTCCCCAGGTAGTGTTGGAGGCCATATCAGAGGGCATTGTGCAGGAAATAATCAATGCCGGAGGGGCTGTGTCCACCCCCACGTGCGGGCCTTGCCTGGGCGGGTACATGGGAATTCTGGCCAAGGGAGAGCGCGCCATTTCCACCACTAATAGGAATTTCGTTGGTAGAATGGGGCACCCTGAGAGTGAAGTGGTCTTGTCTTCTCCTGCGGTCGCGGCGGCGAGCGCCATCGAAGGATGCATAGCGGACCCCAGGGACGTGGCGGGTCCCGAGCCGACTCCTTACAGTAAATGAGTCGTGCGGCGAGATTTGTGTTGACAACTCCGTGATCATCGCGGACTATGTGGCCTAAAGTAATCGCCTGCACGTTAAGAATAAGGACTCGGATCACCGGGCCTAATCGGCTTAAAGGGAGTAAGCATCAGGCATTCATGGGAAAAAATATCTTGACTTCCCCTGAGCGTTCTGATAATCAAAGTGGCAAGCAGGTTTTTTATTTGTCTATAATTCCCAATTCGGTTCCCCGGTAACCGTCCGGTGGGGCCTAGTAAAAGGAGGATTTGGGTATGGTTAAAAAGATGATTGTTATGTTCAGCGCAGTTGCTCTGATCATGGCCACGGCAGGTCTTGCTAGCGCGTTCATGCCCGGTATGCCTGGTGGATGTGTAAGCTCTGGGGATATGATTCAGATTCCCATGAAAGTTAAGACATCCATTTCAAAGACAACCGGTGGAACCGAAGGTGGCGACAGCACACTGTTCCTGGACGGCTGTGACCAATATTCCGGTGGTTTTCGTCCTTGGGGCGTCTGGAGAGGCACCAAGTGCGCGATGAAAGTCCAGGTTATTCCGCCTAAGTGCGTGGCCCCTGCATGTGCGGGTCCCGTTGGTTGGGGCGCTCCGCCCGCGCTTACCCCTGGCGCAAAACTGATCAGCAACGTTGAAGAATACAAAGTGACTTCTCCCGGCTGCAGCCCCTGCGTGACCGGCGGCCTGAAATATGAAATGATTAAGAAGCAGGCAGTGCAGTAGTCAACCGCATTAAACCAGTTAGGCTGTAAAAGAGAGATTGTCAAACGACAGTCTCTCTTTTTTGTTGCATCATGCCCTCATCGTTTCACGGCGTAATTGCCGCCGCATATTTCCGTATTTACGCAACAGCTTCCAAGTGGCCAACCGGCGCAGAAATAAAAGCCATAAGCGCCAAAAAGCCGCCGAAGTCGGCGGCTCATCATTGTCACGAAGGACCGGATCCTGGCTATTCCGCGTTGGTTACATTATTTCTACGAGTTCAATGTTGAAGGTGAGATCTTTTCCGGCCAAAGGATGATTTGCGTCCAGAGTCACCGAAGTTGCGTCCACCTCCGCTATTAACACGGAGAGGAGTTTCCCGTTTTGGGCGCGAAGTTGAAGCTGTTCGCCCACTTCGAGAACGAGATCTTGAGGCATTCGATCGCGTTCAACCACTATCACCATCTCTTGGCGGTGCGGGCCATAGGCTTGCTCGGATTCAATCCGTGCGGTCTTGGCGTCTCCCGGAGCCATTCCTACGACCGCATTTTCAAAACCGGAGATTACATGGCCACCACCGATCATGAATTCCAGCGGAGAACCACCCACTGAGGTATCGAAGACAGAACCATCGTCAAAGGTTCCAGTGTAATGAATCCTGACGGTATCCCCGGTTTTTGCCTGTAACATTTCCTTCTCCTAAGTTCTGGTACAGCCTTACTCGGCTGCTGGTTTTGAGGATAACATTTCGTTGCTCCATTTGCTACTGCGGGCTATCTTGCAGCAGCGTCAGCCGAACGCTCCTTTTCGTAAATTCGATCCCTGATTTCAGTCGGACGCTGTGAGTTACGCGAGCGGCATGCTCGAGAAGAGGCCGCGGGGGATGCGCTTCTTTTCAGACGCCACATCCTACGGGATCGGCACGTGCGGGTCGGGGGCGCGCACACTTGTCATAACGAACGCTAAGAATCAGTTCTCGTCCAGCGCCTGCCGAACTTTTTGAAGTAGCCGATTCATCCTGAAGGGTTTTCCGACGAACCCCCTCGCTCCCATTTCGAGAGATTCCCGAACCGACATGTCGGCTGAATAGCCGCTGGTCACCAGCACCCGCAGAGTGGGGTCAATGTGCAAAAGATGTCTCATACAGTCACAGCCGCACATTATCGGCATGGTCATATCCAAAATCACCAGCGAGATCTGATGCTGCTTTTTCTTCAGCAGATCCAATGCTTCCATGCCGTTTGAGGCTGTCAGGACTGTGTAGCCCGCCGCGCCGAGAATCCTGCATCCCAAATCTCTTACAAGCTCTTCGTCATCAACGAGTAGGATAGTCTCCGTGCCGAAGGCAGGGGTAATGCCTCCTATTTCTATCTCCGGCTTTTCATCTGGTTCCACCGCCGGGAAATAGACATCAAAGATGGTTCCCAGACCGGGGCGGCTACGACAGATTATATAACCCGAGTGCTGTTCGATGATTCCGTAAACCATGGCCAGACCGAGGCCGGTTCCTCGCCCCAGTTCCTTGGTTGTGAAAAACGGTTCAAATATGTGGTCAACGGTGTCTTGATCCATTCCTATACCTGTGTCGGAGACCGACAGTAGCACATATTCTCCGGGACGCGCTTCAATGTGGAACCCGATATGTTCACTTAGAAGAGTTACGTTCCCGGTCTTCAGCTTGAGTCCGCCACCATCAGGCATGGCGTCTCTGGCGTTAACCGCCAAATTCATCAGGACCTGTTCTATTTGGACAGGGTCTGCGTTTATCTCCGCCAAATCCATGGCCAGGTCGAGCTGAATATCTATCATTTTAGGAATGATTCGCTGCAGAAATTTCTCCACTTGCACTATCTGTCTGTTGAGATTTAGCGGAATTGGCTTGGGCTCTACTTTCCTGCTGAAAGTGAGGAGTCGATGCACCAGCTCGGCTCCATTCTTTGCAGCTTGAAAAATCTTTAGGAGGTCCTCGCGGTCAGTGTCGTCTTCCGGTTTTCCTGCGAGCAGCAATTCCGAGTAACCTAGGGTTACCTGGAGCAAGTTGTTGAAGTCATGTGCGATTCCGCCGGCCAGAGTTCCGATGGCTTCCATTTTTTGCGCGTGAAGGAGCTGAATTCTGAAACGTTCTTTCTCCTCCTCGGCTCGTTTCCTGTCCGTAATGTCCAGGACCACCCCTATCAACCCCGCCACACGGTTGGATGAATCTGTGAAGGTGGATCTATAATAAACCACATCCTGGTCAGACCCATCGGGTCGTCGAACCGTCTCTTCGTAGATCTGAACCTCCAGACTTTCAAACAATCCTTCATCTCGTCTTTGACGCTCCTGGGAAATCGGGTTTGGAGCTAGATCATAATCGGTCTTTCCGATAATTCGGGATTGGGGGATTCCGAGAAAATCTTCAAAAGCTTGGTTACAACCGAGGTATCTCCCTCGCCGATCCTTATAAAAAACTGGACTGGGAATAGCTTCCAATAGGGTCTGAAGAAATTCAAGGTTTTCCAGGAGAGCCCGTTCTGCGGACTTTCGCTTGGAGATGTCTTCGACGAATCCTTCCAAGCGGTTTACAGAGCCGTCTTTGTTTCGAATGACTTGAAAATGGAGATTCCCGGTAAAAACGGTTCCGTCTTTGCGGCGGTACAGGTTTTCAACGCTGATCAACCTATTTTGCTCAAGGGCCAGTCGTACAATCTGAGGCCTTTTTTTTGGGTCCGCGTAAATGTCCACCGCCACATTCTTGACACTGCTGACGACATCCTCCGGAGAATTGTATCCGAACATTTCGGCGTAGGCCGGATTTACGCTCAGCACGGCCCCCTCCGCTGTGGACTGAAAGATCCCGATGGGCGCTTGCTCGAACAACTGGCGATACCGCAGTTCGCTGGCCACTAACGCCTCCTCGGCGCGAACCTGTTCAGTTATGTCCAGAGCCGAGCCCACAAGCTTGACCGGACGGCCTTTCTCATTTCTGACCACTTCCCCAAACCACCGTATGAATCGGATCTCTTCATTATCCGGACGGACGATCCGGTACCGTTCGACACATGAAGTCCCACTTTCAATGGAAGCTTGAATTTCTCTTTCCAAGGAAGCCCTGTCTTCAGGATGGGCTATTTGCAGTAATTCCTCAATGTTCCGCGGAACGGCCGCGGTTCCATGAATCCTACGCCATCCTTCAGAAAAAACCATTTCCCCGGAAACCATGTCCCATTCGACGGCTCCGACATGGGCCAGGCGTTCGGCTGCGGACAAGAGTTTCTCGCTTTTGGCGAGTCTATCTTGGAACCGCTTATTTTCAGTGACGTCCTTTGCAAAACCCAGGGACGCCGGCCTGCCTTCCCAGTCTATCAGCACTGACGCCGCCTCGAGCCACCTAACTTCCCCATTTTTGGCGAGGACTCTCATGGGGTAACACGTTAGGCCGGCTTTACCGCGGATTCTGTCCCGATGAAGGGCCAGCATGGCGTCCCGATCCTCGGGGTGCACAAACTGCTCAAATGGAACCCCGATTAGATCCCTGTTGCTGCAGCGCAGGGTTTCAGCGACCTTGGGACTGGCAAACTTTAGGACCCCGTCCTGGGCTACGAATATCGCTTCATGTGAGGTTTCAATGGACAGAGGATGTGTCCCGCTAGGCATATCCCCGGTTCCATCAGCATCTTTACGATGCGACATTCCTTCCTCCAACTGCTGTTTCAGTTCAAAAGATCCGCTACGAACCGGTCCATGATCTTGGCTTCCTCACTCATTGCCAAACCCCTTGGGGTACGCATGCGTGGTTGGGGCGCTACTCTATTTTCCCCGCAGTCAAGGAAAGGTATTGGCTCCTCCTTTCCCGTCGAGTGAGGCAATGAGTAAGGAGAGCGGAATTCGACTAGTTAATAATTCTGTTGAGCGATTTCCCCTATTACGGTTCACCTGCGTCCCGGACACAACTATGGACACTTCGCGCTTATCGTTCGATTAGTACAATTTTCCAGCGCTGAACTTGCTCAATGCAAGGCCAAGGTCCGGGTTTTATATTCCGTGGGAGGCATGCCCGGGTCGGGCATTTCAATTAGCGTCCAATACTTCTCGAACCGCCGCCAACAGCTCCTGTTTGCTAAAGGGTTTGGCAAGTGTTTTTGCGGCCCCCAGCCTCTTGGCCAGATGGAGGCAAGTGGACCCGGCCATAGTCTGACCGCCCCCTGAAATAGCTATCACCTTCACGAGAGGGAAGTCTCTGCGCAGTTCCATTATAGTCTCCAAGCCTTCTTTTTCCGGCATAATTATGTCAGTGACGATGAGATCGGGGTTCAATTGATGACACAGTCTTATCCCTTCGTTCCCATTGGGCGCTTCTTCCACCTGGTGTCCAGCTTGTTCCAAAATTCTTCTGTACAAGCCCCGAATATCGGATTCGTCATCTATAATAAGTATTCGAGCCACGGTGACGGTGTCCTTTGACGCTTACTAGATCATTACTCAAGTTTGGCGCCTATTTAGGTAATATACAACGTTTACTGGGACCAAAGCTTCCCTCTCCTCCAGATACTCCCGCCGAAGGAGTCAGTCTGGACCCCTCTCCCCTGGCGAGGGAGGGGATAGAGAACGGAAATTCCAACGCGCGAAAGAGCTTTTGGGGCAAAGCTCACGCGAATAGGGCGCCGCATTTACGAAACGGCGAGCTTAGTGAGAGACGGATCAGGCGCGAGTCTTTTGTTAGCCACACCCGCTTCACAAGCATCAATTTACTCCGAATCAGAAACCTTTGTCCAACAGCTCTTTTTCCAAAAAAACCGCCATTGCGTGTCGGCCTCGGCGAAAGACAAAATCGGCCGCGCCCAGTGTCCAATTAAAATTGGGTCCCTGGACTGACAGCATTATTTCATCGCTTTCCTTATCAGCAAACGGCCTGTGTACCGGCATCAGCGGAGCTCGCTATCTCCACCCGATTGCGACCCAGGCTCTTGGCACGGTAAAGAGCTTCGTCGGCGCGTCTTATTAGATCATCGGTGATTTCTTGCTTGTCGCCCACGGCGGAGGCAACCCCGAGACTAATGGTCACGTTGATACTGCCTTCGCTGGTTTCTAACGCTTCTTCTTCCAGGGCGCGTCTCATCCTTTCGGCTATTCCGGCTGCCACCAGAGAGTCGCAATCCGGGAGAACCACGATGAATTCTTCCCCTCCATACCGACCTACCGAGTCGTAGGGACGCACCGCTGATCCGATTTTCACTGCGAAGTCCTTGAGGACTCCGTCTCCGGCCAAATGCCCATATTGATCGTTGATACGCTTGAAATGATCAATATCCGCCAAGATCACGCCTGTGGATGAGCCCTGTCGATTTCCTCGGGCCATCTCCTTTGCGAGAATCTCCATAATTGCGCCCCGGTTCCATAAACCTGTCAGGGGATCATGGGACGCCCTAAAATCCGCCACAGCCAGCGCTGATCGCAGCTTCTCCTGAAGTTCGACCATTCGCACACCGGCTCGGATCCTTACCCTTAACTCATTCAGATCAAACGGCTTGACGATGTAATCGTCGGCGCCGGCTTCCAATCCGGTAACGACGTCTTCTTTCCCCTTTCTCGAAGTGAGCAGGATGACGTACACGTAAACCTGACTATGGAGACTGCGTAATCGACGACATATCTCGGGACCGCTGATTGTCGGCATGATCCAATCCAAAATTGCCATTTTCGGAGCGTCTTGACTTTGAAGCGTATTCCATGCTTCACCCCCGTCGTGACACAATACCAGGTCATGGCCCCATTTGGTCAATTGAGATTCCAGGAGCTTCAGAGTAACTCGGTCGTCATCGGCTATCAGCATTCTCATAGTAGGGGTTCCTTGATCATCATTTCGAGAGCTGTGCGGAGTCTTTTGAGTTCCAGATCAAGTTTTTGGCATATATCTCCGGCCCGGGAGATGTCCCCTTCAGCCGCTATGGTTTCCAGCTTGAGAGCCAGCTCAAAGGCTGTGTTCGCTGCAAAAGCGCCGACAGAGCCTTTCAGCGTATGGACCGACCGTAATAATCCCGCTGTGTCCCCTTGTTGAAGTGAGCCACACAGATCACGCATCAGGGGGGGATAATCCTCAATGAAAAGGGCAAGCAGGCTCTTCAACAGGCCATAATCGCCTCCTATACGGTCTATGAGTTCGCTCTCGTCCAAAATATGTCCCTTGACGTCCAGGTCCGTTGACAATTCCTCTTCAGCTTCTAAGCTATCAACAAAGGTCTGAATCGTGTCATGAAGCTCGTTGGGGTTGATAGGCTTGGATACGTATCCGTCCATCCCGTGGGCCAAGCACCGTTCTCGATCACCCTTCATCGCATGGGCAGTCATCGCTACTACCGGAAGGCGCTTCCCGGTAGGTTTCTCCCTTTCCCTTATTAGTCTGGTGGCCTCAAACCCATCCATCTCCGGCATTTGAACGTCCATAAAGACGAGATGAAAATCATCTCTGTCCAAAGCCTCAAGCGCTTCGCGACCGGTCCCCGCTACGTTCACCTCATGCCCCATCTTTTGCAGCATGCGTACGGCCAACCGTTGATTCACGATGTTATCTTCCGCCAGTAGTATACGAAGCTTTTTTCTGTGCTCGCGCAAAGAATGACGCGTGATAACTGCGTCCAGAGGCTCGTGGGACCGTTTCCGCTTCATCGTCATGCGGATGGCTTCCAGGAGATCCGACTGTTTGACCGGCTTCAACAAATAGGCTGAGATACCAAGCTCGCGGCAACGAGCCGTGTCCCCTCGTTGGCCGCCGGAAGTCAACATCACGATTTTTTCAAGCGCTATTTCAGGGTCCTGATTAATGAGCTGAGCCAATTCAAAGCCGTCAATCTCCGGCATCATAAAGTCTATAAGGGCCAGCTCAAACGGGCGGCCTGACTTGGCGGCGTCCTTGATAGCCTGTAAGGCGATTCGTCCGTTTTCAACAGCCGTTGGGTTCATTCCCCAGTTCGAGAGCGTTTCGTGAAGAATCCGGCGGTTGGTTACATTGTCATCTACGACCAAGACATTAACGCCTTTCAGATCGGACTTGTCGGTAAGGGAGGGCAAGGGCGCCGCCGCACGTTGTTGTCCCAGATTGATGGTGAAGTGGAACGCGCTTCCTTTGGCTTCCTCACTTTCGACCCAAATGCGTCCTCCCATCATTTCAACTAGTTGGGAGGAAATGGCCAGTCCAAGCCCTGTGCCGCCGTGCTCTCTGGTGGTGGAGGAGTCCACCTGCTCGAAGGCCCTGAATATTTTTTCCCGCTGCCCGGATGGTATTCCCATGCCGGTGTCGGTAACGACGAAATGCAGATTGACCTCATCGTTGGTTTCCGATACCAGAGAAACATCCACCAAGACTTCACCTTCTTTGGTGAATTTAATGGCATTCCCTGCCAGGTTCACGAGAACTTGTCTAAGGCGACCCGGATCGCCCGTTACGGCGTCAGGAATTTCGGCAGGCACGTGATAAGCCAGTTCGAGACCTTTTGCATGAGCCTGAGAGGCGACAGTCGCCATGGTGTTCCCAATGCAATCGCGGAAGCTAAAGGCTATATTAATGAGCTCGAACCTGCCCGCTTCCATTTTTGAAAAATCCAGAATGTCGTTTATCAAGGACAATAGGGAATCGGCGGACATTTTTACCGCTTCGAGATATTCTCTTTGTTCGGCTGACAGCGGAGTGTTCAAAGCCAGTTCCGTCATGCCGATGACTCCATTCATCGGTGTCCGTATTTCGTGGCTCATGTTCGCCAGAAATTCGCTCTTGGCCCTGCTCGCCTGTTCAGCGGCGATTCGAGCCATGGTCACTTCAGTTACGTCAATCACATTAAGGATGAGCTTTCGCAATCCGTCGCTTCCGAATATGGGCTGAACTCTTAAACAGGCATGCATTCCAAGGAGCTCTCGGTGCGTCTCGAACACGTCCTTCCTCTTTAGAGATTTGTATTCGTCAATTAGAGTTTTCAGCCTGGCGGTAATGTCATTTTCCGGATGAAAATCCCACATGCTCTTCCCGACTATGTCCTCCCGGTTCATGCGCATTTTTTTTAGAAACCACTGATTGACTTCGGTGACCGTCCCATCCGCGTCTGCGACCACTATCCCCTCTTCCATCCCTTCAATCATGCCTCGAAGCTTGGACGCTTCGAGTTCCGCTGTTTCCGTGGCCTCGATTAATTCTGTGACGTTGACAAAGGACTCGATCGCTCCCTGAATTAGGCCTCTCTCATCGCGGATCAAATCCGCGTTCTTTAACACGATCAACAATTTTCCATCTTTGGTTACTATCTTGCACCTGCGCCGAAAGACTTTTTCATTGTCCGCGGCGGCAAAAGGGTCACAGCTTTCCGCTCCGGTATCATTCGAGCAGATCGCACACGGCTTTCCGACAGCTTCCTCTCTGCTGAAGCCCGTTATGGCGCAGTATTCGTCATTTACAGTGGTAACGACCCTGTCTTTGTCCACAGTGAAAATTGCCGTTGCCGCTGTATTGAGGAGTTGACGTTGAAATTCCGATAGCCTTTTCAATTGTTGCTCGGCAAGTTTTCGTTCAGTAATATCTTCACAAATGCCTTCGAGGTATACTAGTTTTCCCGAGTCGTCATAAACCGCCCGCGAATTGAGGCTCACCCACACTTGCGACCTGTCTTTACGGTACCAACGGACCTCGAAACTGGCCACGTATCCGCATTCGGCCATAATCTGGAGAAGTTTTTTCCTGTCCTGGGGGTCCACATATAGCTGAGTCGAAAAGTCGGTCAATTTCTCAGCCAATTCCTCTGCGGAGTCATAGCCCAGCATGCGCGCCAGGGCCGGATTTGCCGAAAGGAACCTACCTTCCGTTGAAGTCCGGTAAATGCCCTCCACCGCGTTTTCCACGAGGGATCGGTATCTCGATTCGGATTCTTTCAGGGCATTGACCACCAGCACACTGTCGGTAATATCGATAGAGTATTCTATTACCTGTCGAACGTTTCCCTGTGAATCGAAAAGGGGATAAGCGTGCACTTCGAAGTGACGGGCCACGCCGTACCTGTCACAATGAACGTGTCGGCATACTACAGGAGCCTTTGTCCGTTTCACCTCGGCCAAAGGGCAGGGGTGTTCCAGTTCATCGCAAGGCGTCGCCTTGTGATGGGTCAGGGCGTGACAGGTCAGGCTCTCCGGCGGACCCTGCTTTAAAGCCGCTGAATTGGCGATGACAATGGAGTGGTCGTCTGCGTTGACTACGTAGAACGGGTGTGAGAGAGCCTCCATAATTGTCTTGAGAAATTCGTTTTGTTCCTCCAGTTTCTGTTGCGCTGATCTGGAATGAGTCACATCGTTAAGGATCAGAAGCAGGTGAGGAGCTCCGCCGGATACAAATCGGCTGGAGGACGCGTCCAACCACACCTCTTTGCCGAAAGTAGTTGTCATGTGAATCTGACTGCGGCTTTCTATCCCGGTAATCAACACGGTTTCCGCAAATTCCGACAGGCCCGAGTCTTTCCATGAAGGCAGCGTGCGAAAGTTCTGCCCCAGAAGGTCGCCCAAGCCGGCGCCGATAATCCTGGCCGCCGCTTCGTTGGCTGAAACACACCACCCCTCCGCGTTATAAGTCAGTATACCGACCGGAGACCCCGATAACACTTTCCGGTTGAACTCGTTTGCCTCTCGTAGCTTCCGTTCCACAGCGAGGCTCTCAGTGACATCTCTGATTATGCTCCGGTAGTAGACAGCGTTTCCATCCTTGTCCCGATGAACGGACGACGAGAAGACGCATTCCCTGCGAATTCCCAGTTTGGTGACCATTTCCCATGAGAAGTCCTTCACGTAGCCCTTCTGCTCGATTTCTCGCTGAAATCTCGGCCTTTGAGAGGGGTCCGCGTACAATTTCGTCACATTCATGCCCGTGGCTTCTTCCCCCGTATAACCGGACAAATCCAAGAAGGCCTGATTGCATCTTACGATACGGCCGTCACGAGCCACGATTAGCACTGCGTCACGCGAATCCGTGAATATTGAGCGGTAAGTCTGCTCAGACTCAAGCAGAGAGCTTTCTCTTCTCCGCGAAGATTCCAAAGCCGATTCCAACTCATGATTTCGCGCCCGCGACGCATTGAGTTCCCTAATCAAAGATTCATTTTGTTCGTGGTCAAAGTCATTCATAAGACACCATTCCGGTGGAAGACATGCAGCTACTGAATTCCCGTCACTGCAATGGAGGTGTGGACAAATACAACACGAATGAGTCCCCTGGATGCGGAAACAACCGCCTGACCGGTATTATGGAAATCGCTCGGACAATGTCGGCCGGCGCGCGGAGTCGATTATTTTGCATTTAGTGGGAGGGCCTGACTCACATTATCTTCACGGTTACGGGTTTCTACAAGGTCCCAAAGCCAACGAATACGCGCCCTGGAGTCTTTGATTTCGATAGCTTAACACTTTTGCGCTACTTGGAAAACTGAGAATCAATAACGCTTCACTTATGAGGGGCCAAACTGAGATTGCTTCGTCGTTTCTCTTCTCGCAAAGACGCTTTGCCCTGTCATTGCGAGCGGAGCGAAGCAATCTCCCCGCGTGACTGAATGGATAGCAGAATCTCGGAGGTCTGAGAAGATCAAGATCTTGGAGCCGGCTGAAGAAGGTGAGAGCTTTGGGAATAGGCGCTGCAAATACAAGAGCATAATGGCGTGTCCGGGCATCGGTATGTTGGAACGGACCCCTTTGGAGTGGAATTGGAGGCCTGCGCCGTTTCCGCCCATTGGCTTGATCCCTAACCTTTATAGCGCTACGCGTTGAAAATTGCAGGGATAGAAGCCCGAAGCAATCTCAGCTTGTATGGTCTGGGAGATTGCCACTGGTCGCCGCCCTCGCAATGAGATGTTGGAGCGAGGGCGCTATCCAAATATAGCTGAAATATCCAGCAAACTCCAAAGACGAAAACTGTAAGATGTGAAGCTAGTTAATCTATATTCGAGAGGCAATCCTCAGCCCATCACCCGTGAATGAGCCTGCATGATGCAAATGTTCTCCAAAACCGTCATTCCTGCGGCTTCCGCTTTCTCGGCAGCTTCCTTGTTCTCTACCCCTATCTGCATCCACAGGACCTTTGCGCCAATTTTGATTGCTTGGTCCGTGATTTCAGGAACGAATTCGGGCTTACGAAAAACATCTACGATGTCTACGGGCTCCTCAATTGAGAAGAGATCGGCATAGCTCTTTTCCCCAAGAATTTCTTTCTCTCCCGGGTTTACCGGAATAATCTTGTAGCCCTTTTGCTTTAGATAGAGCGCAACCCTGTGGCTGTCTTTGTTCGGATTAGCCGACAGACCTACTACGGCGATTGTCTTCGCTTCAGAAAGAGCTTTCTTAGCTTTTTCCGCGTCTGTATTATTCATGCGCACGCCTCCGAAATATTAAATTAGATGATCTGACACTCTTCAGATGAATTTGATCCTCAATTGATCGACGATGACTAGGAGTCACCGGTCGGCGGAGGCTGAATCAGCTCTTTGGCGGCGCTTTCTCTCGATTATGAAAAGCAGGGCGGGAAGCGTGATCAGGGTCAAGGGAGCCGCGGAGAGCATCCCCACCACCATGGCCCAGCCCAAAAACTCCATAGAGTAATGCTTGGATGTTATCATGGCGATAAAACCGGCCATGATGGTGAGCGATGTTAAGATAGCCCTGGGAGTCACTCTTGCCATGGTCTTTTCCACACTGCTCCCTTTTTCATGCAGACTGCCCATCACCACGTGTATGCCGTTATGTATACTGAAGCCAAACACCAGCGGGGCTACGCACACTATGGAGAAGGGCAACCCCATGCCCAGAAAAGCCATTGTTCCCAGGGTGATTGAAAAAGAACCGATCATGGGAATGAGACACAAACCAACGCCCAGGGGACTTGGAAAGACGATGAAGAATATGATCGTCAGCGATAGGAAAGCATAGAGCCCCAACTTGAAAAGCTCGGAAACCAGGCTCGATAGAATGGCTTCCATAGTCTGACGGGTGCCCGAAATGTTTAGTCGCATAGGTAGAGATTGGGCGGCTTCAGCAATTTTCCGGTCCGCTCTTTTCAATTTGTCTATCTCGGTGATTTTATCGGAGTACCTCACCTGAGTGAGAAAACGATACTTCCCCTTGATCCTTGCCACATACCATGATCGCTCCAGCTCGGCCCCATCATCATCATTGTCAAACTTGCCTTCTCCCAGATCGGTAAGGATCTTTCCTATGGAATCAAATGACTCCGTCATAACGCCCGTGGCCTGGTCCGACAGATCCGACCACTTCAGGTTATCCCTAAACAGAGCATTCAGCGTCGGCCAGGTCTGGGCTATGTCGGCGAGTATTTTGGCGTTGGTCTCCCGAATGGTGTCGGGCGCCAGAAGATAGGAAATCGAATCGAATGACGCTATCTCGTGATCCTCGGCCATAAGCCGCTCAATCAGTTCATCGAGTTGGCGTTGATAAATCAGTCCGGTCTGAATGTCGTCCGCATCAAAGGAAAGTAGAGTAGGCTGAGTGAAATTGGAATGAAAGTTTCTTGATATCTTTTGAGAGACCGCCATGGACACCATGTCTTTTGCCAGGAAGACTCGGAACAGGTCCTTTTCATAACTGACTTTAGAGGCAAAAACAGCGCTCACGGTGATTAGCGCTAAGGAAAAGGCCACCAAAACTACGGGGCTGCGCTTAAAAAGCCCGGCGAAACCGGAAAATGACGCTCTCATGCAAGGATAATAGTCTTTTTTCAACCTCGAGATAATCTGGGCCATAGCGGGAACCAGGAAGAGAGTCGAGGTCATGGTCAAGGCCAATCCTACGGCCCCAAAGTACCCGAATTGCACCAAAGCCGGTTGACTGGAAAGACACAGACAAAGAAAAGCGATGATTCCCGTCAGAGCGCCTAGCATGACAGGTGGGCCGGTATGTTCGTAGGCCCTGAAGATGGCTTCCTCCGGACCTACGGCGCCGTCAAATTCCTCACGGAAGCGTCCCCAGAGATGGACCCCATATTCCGCACCTAATCCGAGCAGCACTCCGGTGGCGCCCATTACCACTGGATTCACGTCGTTGTAGGCCAGGAAAAGGAAACCATAGTTCGGGCCAATTCCGGCCAAGAGGGGGATCATGAGGATGGTTGAAGATAAAATGCTTCTGTAAATGCTGAGAAAAATGATCGCAACCAGCCCAAAAGATATGAGCAGGAGCGTCGAAGTCTCCCGGTCAAAAATTTCGTCGGACTCACACTGAAATGCGGTTTTGCCGGTCAAATGCCAAGTCAGGTCTTTAGGATTGTCCACAAGCTTGAACTTGGCGTTCAATTCCGCCACTCTTTTGGGAATTAGCTCTCGGACTTTCTCGACAAGCTCTTTGGCCTTGGCTATGTTCGAACTGGGGAATTCCGGGGTGGCTTGTATAAGGAAAAGCGTGCTGTCCGGACCGGATATGAGCAAATATAAATCACCCAGGCTGA
Organism: uncultured delta proteobacterium; assembly: GCA_963747865.1. Lineage (GTDB taxonomy): Bacteria > Desulfobacterota > Desulfomonilia > Desulfomonilales > Desulfomonilaceae > JBBSBY01. The sequence goes on from CAVVHK010000021.1 coordinate 190,574, forward strand.
TGGTTCCGATCCTGCGCTCCATGCTATAGGAGACAAACTGGCCGAGTTCAAGGGGATCCTCAAGAATCTTTTCCTGGACGTAAGGATTGTCCGCCAGAAAAAGGCGGTTTCTGGATCTGCGTAAAGCGTCCTCCACACCCTTGGGGGTGAATATTCTCTGAATGCCTTCCGCTTCGCGCTTATTCATCCCTAGAAGAAAGTGCTTGAAAAATCGGTCCACCTCTTTGGGATCATCGGCATTAAGTAGGCGATAACGTACGCGCTTTATCCCTGATAGTTTTCCGATGGAGTCCCCAAGTTCACGAATGAACGGCAACCTATTTTCGCCGGGCGGTGAGGGAAACTGCAGCACCACGATCAGGGAATCTTGCTCCCCGAACTTTTCGGTGTTTTCTCTCGTAAGATTGATGGTCTCGTTGGCTTCGCCCACACCGGCCATCAAGTTGGCGCTGACGACGATAAACGGCATGGACGCGAAGCCGGCGACCGATAACAGGGCGAAAGCCGATATTACCATCAGGGGACGCCTCATGGATAAACCGGCAATGGACCGCAATATAAAAATGAGGAGTTTCATGCGATACGCGGGGATCTTTCCGTGGGCTGCTAAATTAACTCGGAAATAACCGGGTGGAGTCGATGCGCTATAACTTGTGTGCCAAGAGCCCCGACTTCTTCAAACTCCTTATTGTTTCCACTATTAGTAGGATACTTCATTACTTGGGATCAATCTTTGTTGGAGTGGTTGAGTCTTTCGCTTCGGTTTGAGCAGTCGGGGATTCGGGCGAAATCGAGGGAATTTGCTGTGGAGACGCAGTCTTGGCTGGAGGAGACGCTCCCTGGGAATCGTCCTCTCCGTCCATAGCCTTCTTGAACGTCCGTATTCCCTTGCCTAGACCGCCCATTATCTCGGGAATCTGTTTGGCGCCGAACACGACGACCACAATCAGCAGAATTAAAATCAGTTCCGACGCGCTGGGTATCATAATGGCCTCCTGCGATAAAGTCCGTTGTCAGAGAGATACTGGTTCAGTATGCCTTAAACTCTTCAGTTTGTAAAACCGCTTTGCGTCTGCAAGGCTCACCGCAGACAAACAAACTAGTAGCGGCGCCGACATGCTCGGGCCACGATGCGGACATACTGACCCCGTCTCCATAAGATAGTATGCTTCTACAGGAAAAGAACGCCTGACAGTGGCAATCTCATGAACCACACGAGCCGAGATTGCTTAGTATTCTTTGGCGTAAATACGGTCACGTAATCGTCGGCCCCGGCCGGAAACTCTTTTTCCTGGCGCCTTCCGCAGTCCCTGGCGGTCATTGTCATTGGGTCGGCAGAGAAGCCGGCAAGGGGCGAAGAAGAGTCAAAAATCCGGATTCGCGCCTACGCGGGAATACCGCATGGCGACACATTTTTGGCCAAAGGGGCTTCCATCCATGCCGAATTCTACAGCATCGCTTCGGACGCATCCCGACAACGGTAGAAACCGGAACTTCCCCGGTTAACGGCGCATCGGGGTGAGCGCATTTGGCTTTCACAACAGCGAGCGTCGGCTCCTGGTCTGCTCTTGCGTCTAGCCCCAAATACCGATCGGTTCCAGGGCATTTCTCACTGGTATAACAAAAAAACTTTGATGCTTCGGTTCAAGTTTTGGACTCAGTATCCCTAATGATCAATCTTTTTTGGACACACGACCAGTAAATCACCCTCCGAGCAAAACCGCACCGGTATTGACTTTTCTGTGAAAATCAGGTATTTTAGCAATGCTGCCAGTCTTCACAGCACAATTACAATGTTCTATTCTTTTCATGGGATGGGTGTGTCACCGTCATGAAATCATCAAAATTAGTGGGCAATTTGCCTGCGGTAGTGCCCATTTTGCCTTTGAGGGATATGGTCGTCTTTCCAAACGTTATGATCCCCTTGTTTCTCAAAGGGACTCGGGTCGTAAAGTTGGCAGAGTCCGTCGTGGGAGGGGATAACCTTGTCGGCCTCTTTTATCAACGGGCTCGTAGCAGATTAAATCTTTTGCGGGAAGAAATGTCAACTGTAGGCACGCTTGCACGGATACAGCAAGTTGTGCGGCTGGAGAACGGCGGGGTTAAGGCCATAGCCGACGGAATATGCCGCGTTCGCATGGTCAAGCAGATCCAATGTGAACCCTACATGATGGGTGAAGTGAATTTGATTGAGGAAGCCTGTGAACCTCAAGAGCTTGTAGAGACATTGGTAAGAAGCGTTGCGACCCTGTTCAAAGTTACTCTCAGCCTCGGGCGGCCCATGAGTGATCATTCGCTTTCCATGATCGAAAAGGCGGATGACCCCGGAAAGCTCGCTGATCTTATCGCAGTGTATCTGCCGCTTAAAGCCGAGGCGAAGCAGAACTTACTGGAGATCGAAGACCCACTTGCCAGACTGAAGAAAGTGTTTCTTTACCTGCATACCGACGTGCAGAACTCGCTACAGCCTAAGCTGCAGAGTAGCGTGGACTCGTTGGCCGCTGTTGCCGGCCGACGCCAGAAAGAGCTGAGCCTTAGGCAGCAAATGCGCTCCATTCAGAAAGAATTGGGGACCCCCGAGGATCCCAACGGGTCTGAAATAAAAGAATTCCAGCAGAAGATTCGGAATTCCGGCATGCCGGACGACGCGATTGAAATCGCTACTCGGGAACTGCAAAGGCTGGAACGCATTCCACCGCATTCTCCTGAATTCATAGTGTCACGCACATATCTGGAGGTATTGACGAGCCTCCCGTGGAATATAGCGACTCAGGACAACCTGGATATAAACAGGGCTGAACGAATCCTAAACGAGGACCATTACAATCTCGACGGCGTAAAAGATCGCATACTGGAATTTCTGGCTGTCCATAGGCTGAATCAGGGCAACAAAAGCCCGATACTCTGCCTCGTGGGACCACCCGGAGTAGGCAAGACTTCATTGGGAAGATCGATTGCCCCGCTCTTGGAAGAAAATTCATTCGCATGTCTCTAGGCGGGATGCGTGACGAAGCGGAAATCAGAGGCCACCGGAGAACATATATCGGGGCCATGCCCGGCAAGATTATACAAGAGTTGAAGAGGGCCGGAACGAGAAATCCGGTCTTCATGCTCGATGAAATAGACAAAATCGGTCAGGATTTTCGGGGAGACCCCGCGTGCGCGCTCCTGGAAGTGTTGGACCCGGAGCAAAATGACACGTTTGGGGATCATTACCTGGACATCCCATTTGATCTAAGCGGAGTCATGTTCATCGCGACCGCGAATCAATTGGACCCGATTCCGGCCCCTTTGCGGGATCGCATGGAAGTGATCAGGATTCCGGGATATACCGACGAAGAGAAAGAAAAAATAGCCGAACTGTTCCTGGTCGAGAAAGCTTTGGAAGAGAGCGGCTTGCGCTCTTACGATATTCGATTCAGCCCTGAGGCCATTGGTTTCATCATTCAGGGCTACACCAGGGAAGCGGGTGTGCGCAATCTGGAACGCCAAATAGGAGCGGTGCTTCGGAAAATAGCGCGTGAAGTTACCCAGGATTTTCCCGCTCGTAAAGAAGTTGCGCCTGATGTCGTTGAAGAGCTGCTCGGGCCCGCCAAATATCACTATGACTTGGCGGAGGAAGAGGATCAGGTGGGCACTGCGACCGGCCTGGCCTGGACTGAAAACGGCGGTGACATCATCTTTATCGAAGTTACCGGATTCCGTGGTCAAAAGGATCTCACTTTGACCGGCTGTCTCGGGGAAGTCATGCAGGAGTCGGCTAAAGCCGCTCTCAGCTACTTGAGGCACCACTGCGCCGATTACGGCATGGACGAGAAATCCCTTTCCCAGACGGACCTGCATATACATGTGCCGGCAGGGGCAATTCCCAAGGACGGCCCGTCCGCGGGTATCACAATCGCTGTGGCTCTAGCGTCGTTCTTCACGGGAATTCCGGTGAGGAGGCATGTGGCGATGACCGGCGAGCTCACCCTTCGTGGAAGAGTCCTTGCCATCGGCGGAGTAAAAGAGAAGCTTCTGGCCGCTCGGCGCGCCGGAGTTCGTGAAGTCATTCTGCCGAAAAAAAACGGGACCCAGATCGCAGACTTACCGGACTACGTCAGAGACGGAATGACCATTCATTTTGTCGCCGACGTGGGCGAGGCGATCCGCATCGCTTTGTGCAGAGAGCCGGATGGATGCGTAACCAAATTCCCTGACCAACCCATCCTTCCACTATTCCCTGAATCTACACAGGAATACGCCTTCCGGCCCATGGGCGCCAATGAGACCAAGAGTTGGTGAAGAGGGCATTATAACGATAGACGTCCCCCTAAGAACGTCCGGTTTGAGCTTCCCTTGCCTTGACGGGAGGGAGTAGGGCCGTAGCCGCTAACTTAAGGCTCCCTCGTCGGATGAGCGGCGTTCAGACTCCCCTCCCTTGATGGGAGGGGCTGAGGGAGGGCGAAACGCCATGAAGCGCAAGATGCTTGTCGTTAAAGAAGCGTGTTCAAGGCAGGACAAAAGAAAAAGGTCTTGCTTCATCCTACATCATGAAATAACCCGCTGCTATAATTCAGGTTCCCACTCACCTTGCAGGCTACTGACGTTAAGAACCAAGTGAAAGCGGGCGCCGTCAATCCGCCACAATCCGGTGTTTCAGGTCCAATCAGCGGCTCGCAGCCACGGTTCTTTTTCCATTTCATTACCAACCGCAGGGCCTCGTTCACGGCCTCGTCAGTGGGAAACGCTTCGGCCACATCGCGATCCAACAGGACTATGTTCGCGCCTTCGCAGCATCGGTCTACGTATTTCCCTTGGACCCCGCCCTTGAGCAGTTCCGACAAATCGTATTCCGGGCGGAGATCATCGGACTCTTCTTTTGTTGATTTGTTTGTCATATGCCCCTCGTTCCGCGCTGGTAAGCTCCCGTGCGCTGATGATACGGATTCGATTTCCCCGATCGGTGTGGGCGACCATTAAAAGCCGACCTGCGCTGGATGACCCGATTGTGATGTATCGGTCCTCTTCTACAGAATGATCCGGATCATAAACAGTAATGCTGTAGTCGTCCGCTTTAGTATTCACGGGAGACATTTCAGGCGTTCCTGCAAAGGCGCAAAAACTTCACGATGTCGTTGCGAGCGAAGCAAAGCAATCTCTACTTCCCGCGCCGTCTCCAACCAAGACACGCTCGCGCACGACTTCCAAATAAAAAAAGGCCCCAAGGAGACTTGGGGCCTTTATAATCAAACTAACTTAAAACTTAGAAGTTGATCAGCATGGAACCGTTGAACGCCCAGATGGGGTCAATCGATCTGGAGGGATTCACGCCCCAGCCCGAACCGATGGCCGCGCCTTCTGCCATTCCTGGAGTCGGCACGATACTTGTCCCAGCAGCAAATGAGGTGTAGCTGGTAACAATTTTTTTGTCTATACAAGCGTATTTGAACCAGTTCCCAGGCTGCCAGTAGGCCGCTAACAAATTGACATTCAAACCTTCCAGAAGCTTCCAGTCCAATCCGGCGGTAAATTCATAGCCAAGATTGTTGTCAGGAATCGAAGGCGCTCTGGTGTTCGCTGCGCCAATCCCGGTACCGAGGTTAGGATTCGCTATGCTAAACGCAGCATTTGTCGCTCCCGCATCTGATGCCTGAGCCGGTCCGTACTGATTGACTATGCCGTAAACTCCTACATTGAAATTAGAAGAGGGAGCCAGAGTTCCCCAGCCCCAGCCATTGGAGAGCCTGTTAGCATACACAAAGCTGCTGAATACGTTCAAGTTTGCGGCCACAGCGTAATCCAACCTGGCGGCGTAAACCTCGGCATCCGTGAAGAAACCTTCTCCATTTGAGCCTATGGCATTCAGCCCCGATCCGTACTGGTAGCCCATTAGAAAACTGTACGGTTTGTAGACACTAGGATTGCCTAAAAAGAGCCCTCCTGCGATATTCTCAAAAGACTGCTTATTGATCCAGATTCCTTGCCTACGATCCGGTCCGGGAGTTCTGCTGTAAAACAGTGACAGTTTTGTCGGACCGCAGACGACGCCGGTCTCGGCCAACATCTTCCACACTTCCGCATCGTACGGAGCGTAAGGGCTGCCCAAGCCGTCACCTGGATCTACCGGAACGTTAGGTCCCGCACCGGTTATGACGCCACCACCGCCCCAAGTGGGAGTTCCATCCATGACTAGCGGATGCTGCAAATGCCTGTTGGCTCTTAACCATGCCACTTCTGCGTTAAGAAAAAACCTGCCGTTGAAATACTTCAAATAAACAGACCCATCTTCGTAGGTCGCATCGGCAGTCGGGGTTTGGGCCACAGTAAAGGTAGTGGATCCCGCTGGGTAAGCAGCGGCAGACGCACCAATAACTGAACCCGCTTGCGGACCCTGATGCATTGTAAAATATTCGTACACTATGCCCATATCCAGGTCGCCCGACTGATATGTCACGAATGCCGCCGGATAGATTCCTCGCACACCGTCCTTGTCCCACGGCTTCGGGTAATTGGAAAGGCTCCTAGTGTTACTCACTGTCCACCGGTTCGAGAGATCGTTCACGAAGTTCGCAGGTCGGTATGGGTAGACGAACCAGCCAATACGGAAGGGACCGTAAGGAGCTACAATTCCGAAAGCCTCCGACGAGGCGTTTTCACCGTCATACTGCAAACCCGTGCCGAAGGCAAAGGGCCTCTTCCCTGCAACAAGGATGCCCCAGGGCAACTGGCAAGTGGCCCATAGCTGTGACCATTGGCCGGTGGCTAGGGTACGATCAGCACCATAACCGGTGCTATTGATGTACACGCCATTACTATTGAGAGGGGAACTCCCATTGCCAGTGGCAGTCGTGCTTTCCTTGGTACCGATCCAGTATTTACCTCTGATCCTGACCGCCGGGTTTACCCTGATTTCTGGATTGAGCCACATCTGCTGGTAGCCAACAGAGGCGTCATCGCCGGTGACCATTCCCCACTGCATGCTGTTCAGCCAGCGAGCACCCGACCAGAAATTCATATTATTAAAGTTTGGAAAGGTTCCCGCTGCCAAGGCCGCACCGTTAGCACCGAGGACATTATTACCTGTGTTGTCGTGCTCCCCAAAGAAGCCAGCGTTGCTTTGGGAAAAATACTGATACGTCCATTGGAACTGGCCGTCCATGGCGAATTCCCATGCCATGGCGGGGACGGCCACTGCTGTGATGAGCAGCGCAGCCATCAGAATCGTCAGGGATTTTTTCATCTCTTCCTCCCAATCCACTAAATAAGAAAAGCCTTTCGGCAGTTAACACACCGAATAAGCCACAACCTGCAATTTCGGCTCGTCCCGAATGCGCATGTGCGCGGGGGCGAGAGACCTTGCAGGGAATCCACGTAATCCACTACTTTTTTATTTTACGCTTTTGTAGCACTCCCCATTATCCCTGTCAAGTAAAATCGCGCATCTACAAAAGGCGTAATAACCATGGCTTATTATACACTGGTTATACGGCCTGTGCTATTTTTTTGTAGTTACGGGAAGATGGGCTGGTTGGGTATGATATAGTTTCGCTACGCTCGCAAGGACGGGCTCTACGGGAGGATGAAGGGCCGATTAGCCGGCTACAAGTCGATTGGCCCAAGCGCATGCCCGAATCATCTTTTTGCGACGGGACGAAGCTGCAAAGCAATCTCACTTCGCTGGGGCCGGAGATTGCTTCGCTACGCTCGCAAGGACAGGTTTCAGAGCGATCGGCGCTCCCCGGGTTCCGTGATTGCCAAAAGACCGAACCTTGTCTTTGCGAGGAGCAAAGTGACGAAGTAATCTCATTCCCTCCTGATTCCAGAAGCCTGCCTCCATCCACGCACGCGGTGAGATTGCTTCGCTACGCTCGCAGGGACAGGTTTAAGGCCTCCATTGGAGGGGTCTCTGCGATCAGATCGTAATCATGCTATTGCAATCCTCAACGCGCATTATCGCCCTTCGGGCGTCTCGACGGTCTATTCGTTCCCGAAACTCGGGTGTTACTTATTGCAAGCATCTCTGTTGAATAATGCCGTACTTTAGACTATAATACGTCCGCCCTCAAAGATAACCATAGTCTTCCTCCTTGAGATTCGCGGGTTACTTGAACAATCGTTTCAATAGCGTCGGCCCTCCAATATGTCGTTGCGAGGAGCGAAGAGACGAAGCAATCTCAGCTTGTGTGGACCTTGAGATTGCCACGGACTGCCGTCCTCGCAATCATAGGTTTCGGCTTTGAGCGGTTCGAGCGTCGCCGCAATTTTCAACGCGGAGGCTATAACAATAACGTTTCACATAAGACTCGAAGGATTTGGTTGTCCGGAGCAGCCATTCTTGAAGGATTACCCTTAGCAAGAGAAGGTACATGTCCGATCTAGATATCTTAAACGGAAAACGTGTGTTAGCGGTTGATGATGAGCCAGACGTGCTGGAAGTCGTCAAGGAACTGCTCCACACTTCTCAAGTCGAGACAGCCCATAATTACGAGACAGCCCGGGAGTTGATCGCCAACAGGACCTATGACTTGATCTTGGTCGATATCATGGGCGTCAACGGTTTTGCTCTGCTGGAGCTTGCTATGAGGCGGAGGCTTCCCTGTGCGATGCTTACTGCTCACGCCATCACGGTAGACAGCGTGAACCGATCCTTGCGCCTCGGGGCGGTGTCATTCCTTCCGAAAGACGAGCTGTCAAAACTACCGGAACTTGTAGCTGAAATTCTTGAAGACTTGGCCCAAGGAAAGAGTCATTGGCGAAGACTTTTTGACAGGTTGGGGCCTTTTTTCAAGAGCCGATTGGGCATCTCCTGGGCGGACCTGGAGCGGCCAAAGACGCCGCCGTATTGTTATTGATCGTCAAGAGTATTTTCCGAGTTACGGCGCCGCCGAGAGAGCGTCGAAACTGGAATACGTGACGGAACACCGATTCCGTGATTCCCGCGGAAGCGGGAATCCAGAAATCTTCATCTGGGTCCCCGCTTTTGCGGGGACGACGAATGCAGGGTTTTAGCTGGATGGATAGACCTTATGGGATATTAGAACTGTCTCAAGACCCCCTGCGGTCTCATCTGGAATAAACCATAGTCCCCGTCATTCCCGCGGAAGCGGGAATCCAGAATTCCTTAACCTGGGGTCCCCGCCTTCGCCGGGACGACGGACTCAGAGTCAGTGCTGAGCAGCCTGCGCAACGAAGGATCCAGATGACGGGCCCAAGATAATATTGAGGACGCAGAATGGTCGGCAGAGACACGCCCATCCGGGTACCCGAATCCAGGTGGACACCCGATCTGCTCCGGTCGTGCGCCGTTTCAACAGCAAAAAAGAGCGTTCACATATAATCGTCATGAAAAGGAGATCCAGGATGAGCAAGAAGTTGTTTCTTCTATTAGCCGCGGCAGCGTTCCTCGCAGTGTTCACATGCGGTATCGCTTGCGCTAAGACCGTGGAGCTGACCTATTCCATATTTTTCCCCGCCACTCACGGGCATACCCTGTTGGCCACGGAATGGGCGAAGGAAATTGAAAAAAGGACCGACGGCGCGGTTAAAATCAATATGTTTCCGGGCGCCGTTCTGACAACCCCAGATCAATGTTATGGCGGAGTGGTCAACGGGATCTCCGATATGGGCATGTCCTGTCTCAGCTATTCAAGAGGGCGATTTCCGTTGTCCGAGGTAATAGACCTGCCATTGGGATACAAGAGCGGATTGCAGGTCACGAGGCTTTGCAACGCCTATTACAATAAGTTTCAGCCCAAGGAATTGCAGGACACCAAAATCATGTACCTTCATGGCCATGGGCCGGGCATCCTCTCCACAAAGAAGCCGGTTTCCACATTGGAAGAGCTCAAGGGGATGAAAATTAAGTGCGCGGGAACAAACGCCAGGATACTCGCCGCACTGGGCGCCACGCCCGTCGCCATGCCCCAGAATGAGACATACGAAGCTCTTCAGAAGGGCGTGGTAGATGGTTTGCTCTCTCCCATCGAAACGCTGAAAGGTTGGAAAGTCGCGGAAGTCGTACAAAGCACTACCAAGAACATGGGCTCTTCTTACTCTTTGGGCTTTTTCGTGGCTATGAACAAGAACAAATGGGACAGCCTCCCCAAAGATGTTCAAGAGACCATAGAAAAGGTCAACCAGGAATGGATAGATAAGACAGGGAACGCGTGGGACGAATTTGACAAAGCAGGAACGGAGTTCACGCTGGCCAAAGGAAACAAGATCATCGAGCTGACCCCGGACGAAGATGTGCGATGGGCCAAAGCGGTCCAACCGGTTCTCGCCGAATATGTCGCTGCTGCGAAAGCAAGGGGAGTCCCGGCTGAAGAGGCTCTGAAGTTCCGTCAGGAATGGTTGAAGAACAACCAGTGATTACTGACGATTTCCTGCTCCCTAGTCCTCAAGGTCTGGGCCATAAAGAAATTTGATGTGGCGCAGGCTTTCCAGATTGCGGTCAATTCGGTTGTAAAATCGGCAGGCTAGAATGCCTGCCCCACTTGGAAAAGTCAAGGTCGAATTGTTAAGTCAGAGTATTGTCCCTCCCCCTCCTCGTCAACCGGGAGAGAACCTGTTTCCGCCTGTTGACGGAGGATTCGAGGGGGGCGGATTGGCCTTTCATGCCCCCGGCTATATACCGGAGAGATTCAAAGCCCAATGAGGGCCTTATTTCGTCTCCTGCGCCGGGTGAACCGTGACTTCAAGACAAAGGTGTATTGTGAAAGTGCTTTCATCCGTAACTAGAATACTCTCCCGGGCGATGTATGTGACTGCCGGCATGTTTTTAACGGTGGGAGATGTAATCCTGCGTGTATTTAAGAGGCCGATAGTCGGCACGTATGAACTCGTAGGGCTTTTGGGAACGTTCGTGGCGCCGGGTCACTAAGGCGCCTATTTCAACGGTGTACAAAGGGATCTACCCGTAAATAATCGGCATGTCCATTTATCTTCTGATATTGCTGTTCTTCCCTCAGGTATCCCGCTGGCTGCCTAATTAGTTTATGAAATAGGCCCGGCCCTCCTTCTAACAGGCAATAAAGGCTCAAATGTCCACTGAAGAGTTTTTGCGAGGTAAGAGAATCCTTGCGGTAGACGACGAAGACGACGTGCTGGCCGTCATTCAAGAGCAGCTCGATACCTGCAATCTAATATGCGCAGGCGATTATGAGACCGCGGCGACATATCTTGAGCATGAAAAGTTCGATCTGGTTATCCTCGACGTAATGGGGGTCAGAGGATTCGATCTGCTGGACATCACCAGAGACCGCCAAATTCCCACGGTCATGCTGACAGCCCATGCCCTTACTCCGGAAGGTCTGCAGAGATCGATAGATGAGGGGGCGGTCTCCTTTCTACCGAAAGAGGACCTTTCGCAGGTGGGGGAGAGAATTTCAGAAATTCTGGAGCAGGTGGAGCAGGGTAGAACCCATTGGCCAAAATTGGTCGAAAATTTAGGACCCAGATTCAAGCAGCTTTGGGGTTCCATTTGGGATAAAGTGCGCTTCCCCAAGGAGGACGAGCCGAAAGATTAAGCGCTGGATGGGGAGAGGTGATTAAGAGCCGCTCCGTCAACCGGCAAAAGGTTAGAATATACGACAACGGCAGGAAATACACAGGGCGTGCGCCCTCAATAAGGCGTCCGAAGCCCACAATTTGGTCCCGTGTCATGGTTATTGACTTGGCGGGCGCAGTCGTATATTGGGTTGAGTCATGCGAGGGCCATTCTGGTCTCGGCGGAAATCATCGCCGGGGTTCCGCGTAAACCTCAAATGGATATTTCACGGGAATTCCTGGAAGGCTTTTGCGAATTCCGGAATTTCATGTAATAGTGTGTATTCGAAACATCGTCGAAAGCATGATTTTACCTGGTTTACAAAATTTCGAGCATAGGTGTCGAAGTCAATGTTTGTTGTCGGTAATTTTATAAATGCGTTGGCCTTTCTTCTGCATTCGGTGCTCAACATCTATATGTGGATTGTGATTGTCGCGTGCCTCATAACCTGGGTTAACCCGGATCCGTACAATCCGCTCGTGCGCTTCCTGTATAATGTGACTGAGCCCGTCTTCAGATTGGTTCGCAGGATAATCCCCTTGCCCGCTACAGGGATTGATTTTTCCCCCATTTTTGTCGTGCTCGCAATACAGTTTCTGGATTGGTTCCTGGTCCCGACCTTGACCCAAGTAGCAAGTCAGTTCCGTTAAAATGGAACCGGTGTTTTGCTGCGTTAAGAGGGCGGCAAAGGGTTCGAACAGTTCGACGCAGGCGGGCGACTCTGATCAATCGTGGCCACGTTTTTTGAAACCTCATGAAAAAGGGGTGACCATAAGAGTCAAGGTTAGCCCGAATTCCTCAAAGAATGAGTTGAACTTTGGAAGCGAGGAATGGGTTTCCGCAAGGCTCACCTGCCCCCCCGTAGAAGGCAAGGCGAACAAGGAATTGATAAAATTGATGGGCAAGAGGCTCAAGGTTCCGCCGTCTTCCATTAGTATCCTTCATGGGCTTACATCCAGAGAAAAAATTCTGCTCGTACCCGGTCTGACTGAGACTGAAATAATCAAGAAGCTATCCGAATAGATGAAAATCCCGACTGAAAGCCACCGTTTTAAAATCTTGATACTGGTGGCTACCATATTATTGGCCGTAGGGCTGGTATGTTTTTGGTGGACCAAAGGCCTGGTTTCGACTGACGACGCATATGTGGACGGCAGGGTCTTCACCATTAGTCCCCGGGTCGCCGGCTACGTTACCCAAATAAGTGTGGAGGATAACCAGCGGGTGGCCAAGGGACAGCAGCTAGTCACTCTGGATCCGACGGAATACGAGGTCGCTTTGGCCGAAGCCAAAGCCAATCTTGCGGAGGCTGAATTTACGTTGGCGTCACTGGAACTTGGCGTGCCGCTTGAACTGTGCCAGACGGAACAGAGGGTGAAGGGAGCGCAAGCCGAGTTAGCCACGCTTAATAACAACCTTGCGGTAAGGCAGAAAGAAGAAGAGGCCGCCGCCCAGGACGTAAACAGGTACAGCGCAGAGCGGGACAAAGCGTCCATAGACCTTCAGCGTATGACGGAGCTTCGCAAGAGTAGCTCCGTGTCCCAGTCATCGCTCGATGACGCGGAAACCAGATTTGCTTCCGCCGCGGCTCAGGTCGGCGCGGCTCAAGCCCGGGTGCAAGGCGCCCAAAACCAGATAGCGGCTCTGAAGTCCGATGTGCACAGGCTGGTCGCCAATGTGAAACTTGCCGAGACCGGTGGAGACCAAGCCAAGATCAGGGCCCGCCAGGTGGAAGCTCAAAAAGCGCGTGTGGACCTGGCAAGGACTCGGGTTAAACAAACGGAATTGAATCTGGGGTACACGATGCTCATGTCTCCGGCCGACGGTTACGTGACGCGCAAGAAAATTGAACCTGGAGTCATGGTTTCCCGGGGTCAGGCGCTATTCGCAGTGGTTCCCCTAAATCTGGAAGATACCTGGATTACGGCAAATTACAAGGAAACGCAATTAACAGGCGTGAAAGCCGGTCAAAGAGCGACAGTCGAGGTCGATACCTATCCCGGTGTGCGGCTCACGGGGATTGTAGACTCTATTATGTCCGGCACCGGAGCGGTTTTTTCGCTGTTCCCCCCGGAAAACGCGTCCGGAAACTTTGTGAAGGTGGTCCAGCGTATTCCGGTCAAAATCAGGATTGATGGTAACAGCAAAGATCAACTTCCTGTTTTGCGCATGGGGATGAGCGTAATACCGACAATTGATACCCTTAAATAGGCGCCATGAATCCACCAAAAGTGAATAAGTGGCTGACAACACTGTCGGTAATGATCCCCACGCTGATCGAAATCCTTGACACAAGCGTAGCCAACGTCGCCCTCACACATATCCAGGGTAGCCTTTCCGCAGGGCAGGAAGAGGTTACCTGGGTCCTCACCTCATACCTCGTCGCAAACGCTGTGGTCATCCCAATGAGTGGTTGGCTTGCCAGGCTGCTCGGCCGCAAGCGATACCTTTTGGCTTCCTTGGTATTATTCACTATTGCCTCCATTCTCTGCGGGACGGCGACAAGCCTTGGAATGCTGATTTTCTACAGAGTAGTACAGGGCGTGGGCGGAGGAGGACTTCAACCCATGTCGCAGGCCATCCTCATGGAAACGTTTCCCCCGAATCAGCGGGGATTGGCCATGGGAATTTTTGGCATGGGCGTAGTGGTCGGACCGATACTCGGCCCGTTACTCGGCGGGTACCTCACGGACAATTATTCGTGGCGATGGATCTTTTATATCAACTTGCCGATCGGGATTCTGGCTTTGTTCATGATTATAAGCTTTGTATTCGACCCTTCTTATCACGAACGAATGGAGGCCGGCGAAAAGATAGATTACATGGGCTTAATGCTGTTGTGCGTAGGCCTGGGTTGCCTGCAAATCGTCCTGGATAAAGGCCAAATGGAGGACTGGTTCAATTCCGACTACATTGTCGTTCTGTCCATAATAGCCTGTATTGCACTAATATTCTTAGTTTTCTGGGAATTGCGCCAAAACGTCCCGTCATGGATTTGCGCGTCTTTAAGGACAGGAGTTTCGCCACAGGTAATCTGGTGATGTTTCTAGCCTTTTTTGCTTTCTTCGGCTCAATTGTGCTACTGCCTCTGTACTTGCAGAGCCTCTTGGGCTACACCGCATATTTGTCCGGCTGGGTATTGGGTCCCGGCGGCGCGGTGGCTTTGGTGGCCTTGCCCGTAATCGGCAAGCTCACAGAACGGGTCGATGCGCGGCTGCTTCTGGGCGTCGGCCTATTGATATGCGCTTACTCGGTTTATTACATGGCGGGGTTTAATTTGCAGATAGATTTCAACACGGCAGTGATTGGTCGCGTGATACAGGGAATCGGTATGCCGTTTATTTTCGTTTCATGTTCTTATGTGGCTATGGCTTACGTCCCGAGAGAGGAGATGAATAACGCGTCTGCGATATTCAATCTGCTTAGGAACCTGGGCGGATCATTCGGAGTAGCCTTCGTAACCACAGTTATAGCGAGGAGAACCCAATTTCATCAGCATAGGTTGATCGAACATTTGACTCAATTTGACCCCGGCTATACCTTTCGCCTCCAAGACCTTCAGAACTTCCTCAGCTTACAGTACGGGGCCTTCGCTGATAATCCGGAGATGGCCAGAGGGCTCGTTTATCAGGGCTTGCAACGACAAGCGGCTTCCCTTGCCTTCAATGACACGTTTTTTGCGGAGGCGATCATTTTCGTCCTTCTCATTGGGGTGCTGTGGATCATCAGAAGACCGCCGGTCGGCAAGCCTATGGCGCCGACTCACTGACGACTGCTCGGCAGTGAAACAAGCTGGAAGCAAGTGGAGGGGGCCGCTGTTGGACGATTGAGCAGCGAATCGACGCCGGTGTGACCCCCAACAAAAAAAAGCGCCATTGCGTCGCGCTTTTTTTTATACTCTAGTTTTTACATGCCTGGCCGCTGCCGCAAAACGGGTTACAAGTCACCGCCGTAACGCAGCAGATTAGAGAGGCTTTTTAGGCATGATATTTCTTGGATTTGAAGGTATCGACTATCTTTTCCTTCAAGCCTTTTGCCTTTTCGGTTATCTTTGAGGCCTCTTTTTCAGGTTTTTTCTCCACAAGTTCCACCAGAGACATTGCAGCGCAGTCACCGGCCCTGTAGCCTTTCTTGATGACACGGACATAGCCGCCTTCTCGTCCCTGAAACCTGGGCGCAATCTCATCGAAAAGCAGTTTTGCGACCTTCTTGGACCTTATAACCTGCATGGCCTGGCGCCTGGCATGAAGATCACCACGCTTTCCGAGAGTTATCATCTTGTCCGCCAAGCTCCGCAGGGCTTTGGCCCGTGCGTCGGTGGTGGTTATGGTCTCATACTCCAGTAAGGAAGTAACCATATTTCTGAGCATCGCCTCACGGTGCGACGTGTTCATGCCAAGTTTAGAATTTGCTTTTCTGTGCCGCATATGAAACTCCCGATGTTACTCGCTGATGAAGCTGGTCTCGCGCTCCTGGCGCATACGTTCCAGGTCTTCTCTGCTTGGAAAGTTGGGTATTATCATGCCCAAGTGTAGATCCATGTCCGCGAGTATCTCTTTTATTTCGTTGAGCAATTTTCTACCGAAATTCTTGGTCTTGAGCATTTCGGATTCCGTTTTCTGAACAAGCTCCCCAATGAATTTTATATCGGCGTTCTTGAGGCAATTGGCTGATCTGACACTCAACTCCAACTCGTTGACGCTGCGGAACAGATTTTCATTAATCTCGGGTTGACGAGGAATCTGCTCTTCGTGGACAGGCTTTTCTTCCTCTTCAAAGTTCAAGAAGACAAGAAACTGCTCCCTCAAGATTTTGGCTGCGTGGGCCAAAGCGTCTTCAGGCAACACTGCTCCGTTGGTCCAAATCTCGACGGTGAGTTTGTCGTAATCCGTGCGTCTTCCGACACGAGCGTTGGTGATCTTGTAGCTGACTTTCCGAATGGGTGAAAAAACGGCGTCCAGTGCCAAAGTCCCGATGGGATCGTCCTCTTTCTTGTTCACTTCCGCCGGAACGTAACCTTTACCCCATTCCGCAGCCATAGTCATCGAAAGACGGCCTTCTTTCGATAGCGTGGCAACGAGCTGACCGGGATTTACGATCTCGACGGTATCGTCGGAAACTATGTCACTTGCCCGGACTTCGCCTTCGCCGACGGCCTCTATTCTGAGAAACCTTCGGCTGAGCTGTGTACAACCTCAAGTTCACCTTCTTGAGATTAAGAATCAGATCCGTTACATCTTCCTTGACGCCGGGTATGGTGGAAAATTCGTGTAATACACCTTCTATCTTGACAGATGTAATTGCAGCGCCTTGCAAAGACGATAAAAGCACGCGCCGCAGGGAGTTCCCGAGCGTAATTCCGAATCCTCGCTCCAGAGGCTCACAAACAAATTTGCCGTAAAAGGGCGTATGAGTAGCCTCTTCGACCTCCATGCGCCGCGGCCTAATAAGTTCTGTCCAGTTTCGCCTCATTAGGGTTTGCCCTGTATCAGTCATGGCTTCCCTCTTCATTATCAAAGATCCCGTCAGGAATCTGAAAGCGCCTTATATTAATGGGGCTTGCTTCGGCCAGCCGGGATTCCATAGCATCCGGCCCCCCTGCTCGCCCGATCCGGCGATTTTTAACAGCCGCCTTATCTGGAGTAAAATTCAACAATGAGCTGCTCTTTTATTGTCGGCGGCAATTCTTCCCTAGTGGGAAAACCCTTAACAACACCTTTGAAGTTTTCGGGATCTACTTCAAGCCATTGAGGGATTCCACGGCGACTAACCGTCTTTATGGATTCGTCTATGACAGGTATGGTGCGGCTTTTCTCCCTAATCTCAATCACCGCGCCCTGCTTGGTCCTGTAGGATGCTATATTCACCTTGCGTCCGTTGACCAATACATGCCCATGACCGATGAGCTGTCGAGCTTCGGATCTGGACGATGCGAACCCCATTCTGAAAACCATATTGTCCAAACGGGACTCCAGCAGCAATAGAAGGTTTTCACCGGTAACGCCTTTTTTGCGCTCAGCCAGATGGACATACGTCCGAAATTGTTGTTCCAGAACTCCATAGATACGCCGGACTTTTTGCTTTTCACGTAACTGCACACCGTAGTCGGTGTGTTTCGGCCGGCCCTGCCCATGCTGTCCAGGAGGGTAATTTCTTCTTTCAACCGAACACTTATCGGAATAACAGCGATCGCCTTTGAGAAACAATTTAGTTGTCTCACGGCGGCAGAACCTACATACTGACTCTCTATAACGTGCCAAGCCTTTCTCCTTTATCTAGAACCGCGTCGCCGGCGAACTGTTAAACGCGTCTGCGTTTGGGCGGCCTACAGCCATTGTGTGGGATAGGAGTCACATCCTTAATGAGCGAAATCTGGAACCCGGCCGCCTGGAGAGATCTCAAAGCCGCTTCTCTACCGGCCCCCGGTCCTTTGATAAGCACCTCGACGGTCCTCATACCCTGTTCTTGGGCCTTCCTGGCAGCATCTTCCGCCGCCAGCTGCGCCGCGAAAGGGGTGGACTTGCGGGAGCCCTTGAAACCCTGGACACCAGCCGAAGACCATGCCACCACGTTGCCATCCATGTCCGTTATGGTAACAATCGTGTTGTTAAACGTGGACTGAATGTGGGCAACACCCCTGGGAATATTTCTTCTTTCTTTCTTCTTCTTAACGGTCCGCCTTCTGGGCATCTAAAACTCCGTAAAATTGCTCCCACGAGGGGAAGCTTCTGACCAAAATAAGGCAAATGGGCCCGGACCAAAATTTTCGTCCGGGCGGTGCGGCTTCCTTGTTACTTACGCTTACCGATCTGCATCTTTCTCGGACCTTTCCGAGTCCTGGCATTGGTGTGAGTCCGCTGTCCGTGAACCGGAAGTCCTCTACGATGTCGCAGTCCTCGGTAGCACCCGAGATCCATAAGCCTTTTGATGTTCATGGAAATCTCGCGGCGCAGGTCGCCTTCAACCTTATAGGACCGATCAAGAACTTCCCTGATCTTAGCGACGTCGACCTCGGTCAACTGATCCGAACTCATACTTGGATCAAGGCCGCTCTCCGCAAGTATAGTCTTTGCGGTAGCCCGTCCAATGCCGTAAATGTAGGTAAGCGCTATTTCCATGCGCTTGTTTTTGGGAAGGTCAATCCCTGCGATACGCGCCACGATCTTCCTCCAGGCGATAAATGTGAATTGGGCAGGGTCTAACCCTGACGTTGCTTATGCTTAGGGTTCTCACATATGACCCGCACGATTCCCTTGCGTTTTATGATTTTGCATTTATCGCAGATTTTTTTAACTGATGCCCTTACTTTCACTGGGCCCTCCTGTTCTTCCGTGCGACGGGCCTATGACAGAACCTTTTCGATGGACGCAAAGATTTGGTCAATGGGCCCCACGCCCTGAACTCTACGAAGCAATCCTTTTTGCTCATAATAATTTATCAACGGTGACGTCTGATTGTTGTACACCTGCAATCTCCGCGAATCGTGGCCTCAGTGTCATCGTCTCTCTGGTACAGCTCGCTTCCGCAAGCGTCGCAAATTGCGTCCTTCTTGGGCGGATTGAACATAACATGATACATTCTACCGCAATCCGAGTTCTTGCAAGTTCTCCGCCCGGACAGCCTAGCGACCAGCTCTTCATCAGGGACATCCACAAGGATTGCATGATCTATGGATTTCCCTTGCTTTTCCAATATATTACCCAGAGCTTCCGCCTGTCCCAAGGTTCTCGGAAATCCGTCAAGCATGTAGCCTTTGTCTAGATCAGGCTTAGTAAGCCGCTCCTCGACAACACCTATCACCACATCGTCTGGGACCAGCTCACCCTTATCCATGAAGGTCTTTGCCTTAAGTCCCATCGGTGTGCCTTCCTTGAGAGCCGCTCGGAAGATATCGCCCGTGGAAATCTGAGGGACGTTAAGCTTGTCTGTCAGCTTCTTCGCCTGAGTACCTTTGCCTGAACCCGGTCCGCCCAATAAGATTATTCTCATGCTACCTTCCTGTAGTTCGGGACAGCTTACCGCCTCCCTTTGATCCGGCCCGTCCGGATGAAACCTTCGTAATGCCTTTGGATCATGTGAGACTCAATTTGCGTCAAAGTGTCCAAAGCGACTCCCACTACGATCAAAAGTGAAGTTCCTCCAAAATAGAAGGGCGCGTTGAATTTCTGAATTAGGATCGACGGGAGCACACAAACTACGGATATGTAGATCGCTCCCCCGAGTGTGATACGCGTCAACACTTTGTCTATATATTGGGATGTCTTTTTACCCGGTCTAATTCCAGGTATATAACCGCCGTACTTCTTCATATTGTCAGCGACGTCCACAGGGTTGAAAGTCACCGCGGTATAGAAGTAGCAGAAAAACACGATCAGGGCCACGTACAGAAGTTCATACACTCCGGTAGCAGGCCTCAACCACTGGGTTATCGCATTTAATCCCGGAACATTAAGAAACTGCGCAATAGTCGCCGGAAAAATGATCAATGACGACGCAAAGATCGGAGGAATGACTCCCGCTGTGTTAACCTTCAGAGGCAGGTGCGTGCTTTGACCGCCATAGACCCTACGACCGACAACCCTTTTTGCGTACTGGACCGGAATGCGCCGCTGTCCACGCTCGACAAACACGATTATGGCGATGACGGCTACCATAATGACCAGTAAGAGCAGCAAGTACAAGAACCCCATCTCGCCGGTCTGGACCAAAGTCACGGTGCTTGCAAGGGCGGCGGGCATTCTCGCGACAATTCCCGCAAAAATGATCAGAGAAATACCGTTTCCGATGCCCCGCTCGGTTATTTGCTCACCTAGCCACATTATGAACGCCGTGCCGGCGGTCAGGGTAATCGTGGCAAGAAGGATAAACATGAAATGGGACATATAAACCATGTTTTCGGACTTCACCAATCCGATGCTGATTCCCATGCCCTGGATCAACGACAAAGCTACCGTCCCGTAGCGGGTGTATTGAGTTATCTTCTTGCGACCTTGTTCGCCCTCCTTAGAGAGCCGCTCCAGGTGCGGAACAACCACCGTCAATAGCTGGAGTATGATCGAGGCGCTGATGTACGGCATGATGCCCAGCGAAAACACGGAAAAATTTTCCATGGCTCCACCGGTGAACATATCGATCATGCCGAACAAAGTCTGCTGCCGCTGACCAAACAAAGTCTTAAGCGCGGCCGTGTTTATTCCCGGGACAGAAATAAACACTCCAATCCGATACACCAACAGCATTAAGAGGGTGAAAATAACCCTGCGTTTGAGTTCAGGTATTTTTGCAATGGCGCCGATGGACCCTATCACGACGGGACTCTCCTATGGGGGCTGCAAAAGATACGCAAAGCTACGCTATCTCAACTTTGCCGCCCGCCGCTTCGATTTTTGACCGAGCTTGCGAGCTTATACCATCCAATTTAATCGTATAGGCGCCGGTTACATCACCTTGAGCCAGAAGTTTAACCGGTCCTTTTCTTTTAATTATACCCTTTTGCCTCAAGACCTCGGACGTGACTTCACTACCCGGTTCAACTCGATCCAGGTCTTTCAAATTGACGACATTATACTGGATTCGGAAAGGGTTCTTAAAACCTTTCTTGGGCAGCCGCCTTTGCAAAGGCATCTGGCCGCCCTCAAAGCCCGGCGCAACCTTTCCGCCCGACCTGGCTTTTTGGCCTTTGTGCCCTTTGCCGCTGGTCTTGCCCCAGCCTGACCCCTCACCCCGTCCGACTCTCTTGCGTTTGCGATTAGTCTCGGGCGTTCGTAAGTTAGAAAGATCCATGCGTAACTCCAATAGCGGCTAAAGGCTACTCAGCCACCTCTTCCATGTCGATAAGGTGCAATACCTTCTTCACCATACCTCTAGTCTCAGGGGTATCTTGAAGAACGCGACTCTGATTAATCTTCTTCAGTCCTAAGCCGTTTACCGTGTCCTTTTGGGACTTGCTCGATTTTATGACACTTTTCTTTAGAGTGACCTTAAGCATTGGTTGTGGCCTCCTCACCCCTGTCTAGGTCGTCTTCAGGATGGCCTGCTTTTCCGAGTTTCCTTGCAACCTGCTGATGCGTCCTCAATCCTTTGAGACCGTCAAAGGTAGCCTTGACCACATTATGGGGGTTGTTGGTTCCTATGCACTTGGTCAAAATGTCTTTAATCCCGGCCGCTTCCATAACCGCGCGAACTGCGCCGCCGGCTATAACACCAGTTCCGGAGCCTGCCGGTTTCAACAGAACCTTCGCAGCGCCGTACTTGCCAAGTATTTCGTGCGGGACAGTGCCATTGATAATTGGTATGTCAACCATAGTGGACTTAGCGCGTTCGACGCCTTTGCGTATAGCCTCAGGGACTTCATTGGCCTTGCCGAGACCAAATCCGACACGCCCCTGACCGTCGCCGACTACAACTACTGCGCTGAACGAGAATCTTCTTCCGCCCTTAACAACTTTGGCGACGCGACTAAGATGTACCACACGGTCTTTCATTTCCCCTTCAGAAGCCATATCGGATCTTGCAAGCAAGCGCACTCCCTCCTTCTGTTTTAAAAGTCAAGTCCGGCTTCACGGGCGCCATCGGCTAATGCCTTTACTTTCCCATGATATAAGTAGGAGCCTCTATCGAAAACGACTTTGACTATGTTCTTTTCTTTTGCCCGCGTAGCTATGCGTCTGCCGATTTCGCGGGCCGTGTCCTTGGTGAACGGATCACCAGGTTTCTTCCGAAAATCTTTATCCAGAGTGGAGGCGTGAACCAGCGTCACGCCATTGGTGTCGTCGATGATCTGAGCGTAAATATTCTTGTTCGATCTGAATACCGTCAGCCTGTGCCGCTTGGCGCCACTAACGATCTTGAAGCGGATCCTTCTCGTTCGTTTCTCTCTGGATTCCACTTTTGCACTTGCATTAGCCATATGCGTTCCCCTTGAGGGCGGTCTTTCGTCAAAAAAAAACCAATAATGTTACTTGCCGCCAGCCTTGCCGACTTTGCGGCGCACCTGCTCACCGACGTAACGGATTCCTTTGCCCCTATAAGGCTCGGGCTTCCGCACCATGCGAACGCGAGCAGCGAACTCGCCCACCTGTTGCTTGTCAATGCCCCGAACGTGGATAATCACGTTCCGCTCAACTTCCACAGTGAGGCCCTCAGGAATTTGCAGGACAAAGGGATTCGAATATCCTACCGTCAGGGTCAGGGTTCCTCCGCCGGTTTCCGCCCTATACCCAACGCCTTGAATCTCAAGGGACTTGGTGAAACCGTCCGTTACGCCGGTAACCATGTTTTGTATGAGGCTCCGGGTAAGTCCATGCATGGCCCTACTCTTCCTATGTTCACCGGTCGCCAGCACCCGTAATTGCGAGCTATCCCTTTCGAGCGAGACCAAATTCGACATGGTCAAAGACAGCGACCCTTTAGGTCCTTCGACGCTCACACTAGGATGGTCGTAAGTCACCGTGACTTTATCAGGTATGGCTATGGGGGCTTTCCCTATTCTAGACATTAGTCAAGCTCCTCAGAAGTTCCTTTACCAAATGCTGCAAAGCACCTCTCCGCCGATTCGGCGGCGTCGGGCCTCTTTGTCAGTCATAATGCCTTGAGAGGTAGTGATTATAAGAGTGCCTATACCTCCGTGGCTTTTAAGGTGGTGGTCTTGACCCACATACACTCTTCTGCCCGGGCTGGAGATCCGAGCAAGCCCCTCGATCACGCACTGAGTCTCATCGTCGAACCTGAGCGTTATCTTCAACACGCCCTGCTTGTTCTTTGCGGATCGAATGACCTTGTATTTCTTTATATATCCCTCTTCCTTCATGATCTGGGCTACACCGATCTTCAAATTGGAAGCAGGAATAGAAACTTGCTCTTTTCGCGCCTGTCTGGCATTACGAATGCGGGTCAGCATGTCAGCAATGGGATCAGTCATACACATTTCTGAAATCTCCCTACCAGCTCGATTTGACCATTCCCGGAACGTTGCCCTTAAGGGCTTCAACCCGCAAGCATATCCGGCACAAATGGAATTTTCGGTAATACGCCCTGGGCCGCCCGCAAATCTGACAGCGGTTATACTGCCGCACGGGAAACTTTTGAAGCCTATTTGCCTTTACGATCATAGATAGCTTGGCCAATGCTAGCTCCTTTTGAGGCTCCTTTATTTTCGGAACGGCATTCCTAAAAAGGTCAACAGCTCCCGCGCCTCTTCATCAGTTTTCGCGGTGGTAACGACCGTGATGTTCATTCCGCGAATTTTTTCAATCCTGTCGTAATTGATCTCCGGGAATATGATCTGTTCACGGATTCCCATCGAGAAGTTGCCTCTCCCGTCGAAGCCCTTGGGATTAACGCCTCTAAAGTCTCTAACCCTTGGCAGCGCAATGCTTATCAACTTGTCGAGGAAATGAAACATGTTATCCCGTCGCAAAGTGACCTTGCACCCTATAGTCATCCCCTCACGCAGTTTAAACGTGGCGATGGACTTGCGGGCTTTTCTCATAACCGGCCATTGCCCGGTGATCACCGCCATTTCCTGCTGGGCGCTTTCCAAAATCTTAGGATTCTGAATAGCTTCCCCCAGTCCCATGTTCACGATCACCTTTTCAAGAACAGGCACTTGCATGGGGTTAGTGTATTTGAAGCGCTCGCTCAGAGCAGGCACAACCGATTTCTGATAATATTCCTTCAGACGCGACGCCATGGTTATATACCCTTAAGAATCTAGCTGTTCAGCACACTTTTTGCAAAATCTGGTTCTGCTGCCGTCCTCCAGGACTCGCGTCCCGGTTCTGGTTGGCTTAGAGCACTTGGGGCATACCAACATGAGCTTACACAGCCTAATTGGCGCCTCCTTTTCTATAATCCCGCCCTGTTGCCCTCCACGGCCGCCTGCTTTGGTATGCCGCTTTATCATGTTCAATCGCTCGACCAGCGCCGCCTCTTTGTCCTTGTAAACCTTCAGGACCTTCCCTTGGCGACCCTTCTCTTTGCCGGACACGACCTTTACTCTATCATTTTTCTTTATGCGGTCCATGTTAGAGCACCTCCGGAGCCAGAGAAACTATCTTCATAAACTTCTTGGCCCTGAGCTCACGCGCAACCGGTCCGAAAATGCGTGTTCCGATAGGTTCCAATTGATTATTAATCAGCACTGCCGAGTTATCGTCAAACCGAATGTAAGAGCCATCCTGTCTTCTAACCGCTCGCCGTGTCCTGACAACAACCGCCTTGTGGACTTCACCCTTCTTCACCTTTGAATTGGGTATGGCTTCCTTTACGGACACGATTACCACATCTCCCACGCTCGCGTATTTTCGGCGGGTTCCTCCCAGCACTTTTATACAAAACAATTCTTTGGCGCCGGAGTTGTCCGCCACATCCATCCGTGTCTGCTGCTGGATCATACGGTACCTCCGGGCAAGGCGGCCTCTTTAACGACTTTGCGAACCCGCCAGTTCTTGTGCCGGCTCATGGGCCTCGTTTCGACGATCAATACTTCGTCGCCGATCCGACAACGGTTTTCCTCATCGTGCGCCATGAGTCGTTTTCTCCGTCGCACAAATTTCTTGTACACAGGGTGCAGGACGGTGCGGCTAACTTCGACTACTACAGTCTTATCCATCTTGTTACTGATGACCACACCGGTTCTGACTTTCCGTTGCTTTCCTGTTTCAGAGGAGTTCGTCATTTAGACGCCTCCTTTTCTCTCATAATAGTCTTCACCCGAGCTATATCACGGCGAAGCTGCCTAAGGCGGGCTGTCTTCTCCAGCTGTCCGGTGGCGTGCTTGAATCGCAGTTTGAATTCTTCTTCACGAAAATCCTTCTCTTTGACAGCCAGTTCATCAACGGACAATTCTTTAAGTTCCCTAGGCTTCATGCTAACTCCTCGCGAGTCACAAACCTTGTTTTAATGGGAAGCTTTCGAGCTGCCAGGCGGAACGCTTCACGGGCCACTTCTTCCGAGACCCCTTCCATTTCGTACATTACCCTGCCCGGCTTCACAACGGCCACCCATTCCTCCGGGCGCCCTTACCCTTTCCCATGCGAGTTTCCGCTGGTTTCTTGGTGATGGGCTTATCCGGAAAAAAGCGGATCCAGATCTTTCCGCCTCTTTTGACATGTCTTGTCATGGCGATACGTGCGGCTTCAATCTGCCTCGAAGTTATCCAACCCGGATCTAGAGCCATCAGGCCATATTCGCCGAATGACACCTGACAGCCGCTCAGCGGCCGTCCATTCATACGGCCCTTCTGCACTTTCCTGTGTTTTACCTTCTTGGGCGCAAGCATGCTAATTCTCCGCTGCCACGTTTCTTGATCATCTCACCCTTGAAGATCCAGACTTTGACACCTATAACGCCGTAGGTTGTAGACGCCTGAGCGAAACCATAGTCTATGTCGGCTCTCAAGGTGTGCAAAGGCACGCGGCCTTCCCTGTACCACTCACGCCTGGCCATTTCCGCGCCTCCAAGGCGTCCCGCAGTAGCGATTCGAATGCCTTTAGCGCCGGATTTTAGAGCGCTGGTCACCGATTTCTTCATGGCTCTGCGAAAGGCTATACGCCTTTCAAGCTGCTGAGCGACGTTTCTCAGCGACAAGTTGGGCATCGATCTCAGGTTTCCGGATCTCTTTTATGTCGACGATGACATCTTTGTCGGTTATCTTCAGAAGTTGCCGACGCAGTTTTTCAATTTCAGCCCCTTTAGGACCGATAACTATACCGGGGCGCGGAGTATGAATGAGTAGACGGATTTTCCCGGCGGCCCTCTCGATCTCGATCTTGGCTATGCTCGCCTGGGCCAATCGCTTCTTGACGTAGTCTCTGAGCTTTAAATCTTCGACAAGAAAATCACCGTATTCCCTCTGAGAATACCATCTTGAATCCCATGTCCTTATGACGCCCAGCCTAAATCCGTGCGGGTGAACCTTCTGTCCCAAAATAACCCTCCTAAGGGTGGAGTACCCGGGAAGCCCCGTGTAGAGCGGCTTCTTGAAAATTATAGTTCCTTCAGCGCGACGCAAATGTGACTCGGTACGCTTTCTGATTCGGGTGGCTCTGCCCATAGCCCGGGGAGACCACCTCTTGGCGGTGGGACCTTCGTCCACAGTGATTTTGCTGATAAAAAGTCTATCTTCGTTTACGCCCGCCGACTGGGTCGCGTTACCCAACGCGGACTGAACCACCTTACGAATCAGGGCCGCAGCCTTCTTAGGCGTAAATTGCAGTATGCCGATGGCGGCCGAGGCGGATTTACCTCTTACAAGGTCTGCTACAAGCCTGGCCTTCCGCGCCGATATGTGCGCGTACCTGTGGGTGGATTCCCATTCCATTACTTCCTTCCCTTCTTGGCCTTTCTATCCCCGGCATGACCATGGAATGTTCTAGTGGGCGAGAATTCTCCAAGCTTGTGACCAACCATATTCTCCGTCACGAACACGGGAATAAATTTCTTGCCGTTGTGGACTGCGAAGGTTAATCCGACCATGTCCGGGATGACAGTTGATCGCCTCGACCAAGTTTGAATGACCTTCCGAGAACCAGTGTCTTTTGCCTGGGAAACCTTTACCAGCAGATGATCATCCACGAACGGACCTTTGTGCACTGATCGGGGCATTTGATTACTTCCTTCGTTTTACGATGAATTGGTCGGAAACTTTCTTGTTCTTTCTGGTCTTGTATCCCTTGGTCGGAACACCCCATGGAGTGACCGGATGTCGGCCGCCCGATGTGCGACCCTCTCCACCGCCGTGCGGGTGATCTACCGGATTCATGACTACGCCACGCACTTTCGGCCTTCTGCCCAACAACCGCGTTCTACCGGCCTTGCCCAGGGAGATATTTTCGTGATCCAGGTTGCCAAGCTGGCCTATTGTCGCCCTGCAACGGTCGAGCACCATTCTCACTTCTCCGGAAGGCATCTTAACCTGAACGTAGCCCTTCTCTTTGGCCATCAGTTGTCCGTAGCTGCCCGCGGAGCGGATCATCTGGCCGCCCTTCCCTATCTTCATCTCCACGTTGTGGACCATGGTGCCAAGGGGTATATTTTTCAACGGCAGACAATTCCCAGGCTTGATATCCACTTTGTCGCCGGAAACAACGGTGTCTCCAACCTTCAGGGCCGCAGGCCACAAAATGTATCGCTTTTCCCCGTCCACATAATGGACCAGAGCTATGCGAGCGCTTCGATTGGGATCGTATTCCACTGTGGCTACTTTGCCGGGTATCTCGAACTTATCTCGTTTCCAGTCGATCTCCCTGTAGAGTCTCTTATGCCCGCCACCACGATGGCGCACAGTAAGGCGCCCGTAGCTGTTTCGGCCACCGGTCTTGGTAATACCTGAGCTGAGGGACTTCTCGGGTCGAACGGGCGTCAGCTCCTCAAACGAAAACCCTGTTTTGAATCTGACGCCAGGAGATGTTGGTTTGTATTTCTTAATCGCCATGTATCCAGTCCTCGGGGCCCTATCCGGGCCGAAAGCTGTAGTGAACGGCTAATGATAAACGCCCTGGTTCTCCAAAATTCGGATATGCCGTCCATGGCCCTGCCAAGCAGCGCCGCAAGTCGGAACCATCCTCAAATCACGCCCGGTCTATACACCCTCAAAGAAATCCACTCTGTCACCTGCTTTGAGCGTGATGATCGCCTTCTTCCAATTCTTTCTGCGGCCCAAAGTGCGTCCCAGCCGTTTGCGTTTTCCCATACGGTTTTGTGTCCTAACGTCAAGAACGGTGACTTTGAAGATTTGCTCGACAGCCTTCCGGATCTCACTCTTATTGGAATTGGGGTCCACCTCGAACACGAGTTGGTTGTTGTCGTCCTTCAGGGTGGAACCTTTTTCAGTAATTATCGGCCTGCGGATTATCTTGTAGTGTTCTAGATTCATCCCAACCTCTCGTGAATTTTGGTCACGGCGTCTTTGAGAAGAATAAGCTTTTCGAAGCGGAGCAGGTCGTATACGTTAAGACCCTCGCTCGGCAACACGAGCACCTTATAAAGATTCCTCGAAGATCTCACTAACTGCTCGTCTTTCTCGGATGTTATAAACACAGCTTTTGAGTCCTCAAGGCCCAAATTTCGCAAGGCGTCCACAAACAATTTCGTTTTCGGCGCTTCAAGTTCTATTTTATCTACGACAGTGAGTCGGTTCTCCTTGAACTTGGAACTCAGGACCGACCTTAAGGCGCCCTGCCGGACTTTCTTGGGCAGCGAGAAAGCGTAAGACCGGGGATGTGGCCCGAATACAGTGCCACCGCCGGTCCAAACGGGGGATCGGTTCGTCCCTGCCCGAGCTCGGCCTGTCCCCTTCTGTCTCCAGGGTTTTTTTCCGCCGCCTCGCACTTGGCCTCTGGTTTTAGTGGCCGCCGTACCTCTCCTGCGTTTAGCTAATTGCCAGACGACGACCTGCTGAACCAGATGATCCCGGATCTCTCCGTTAAAGATATCCTCATTCAGCTCAATCGAGTCGACTTTTTCACCGTTTTGATTAATGACGTCAATTGCAGCCATCAGCGTTTCCTTATAACTACCAGGCCGCCATTTGGTCCCGGTATTGGTCCCCGCAGGAACAACAAATTCTCCTCGGAGCGGACATCAAACACCTGCACGCTTGGGGCCGTCACTTGAGCGCCTCCGAGCCTACCCGGCATGCGTTTGCCCCTAAAAATCTTTGACGGATACGCGCATTGACCTACTGATCCCGGGATACGATGGGACCGCGAACCGTGGGAGTCTTTACCGCCGCCGAAGTTGTGCTTCTTCATAACGCCCGCAAAGCCTTTGCCCTTGCTGGTCCCTATGACTTTCACCACCTCACCGCGACCGAATATATCCGCGCTGATTTCCTGTCCGATCTGAAGGCCTTCAAAATCTTGGGCCTTGAACTCCTTAAGTATCTTGAAGGGGCCAACGCCGGCCTTCTTGAACTGTCCCAACATGGGTTTGATTACCTTGCTCTCTTTAGCAGGCTCAAAGCCAAGTTGGACGTGCGAGTCGCCCTTCTTCTGAATCACAGTGCAGGGGCCGGCTTTCACCACCGTGACGCCGACCGCATGGCCTGAGTCGTCAAATAGCTGAACCATTCCCAGTTTTCTGCCTATCATTCCTTGAACCATGTCCGTTCCTCACGATACGGGTCTTAGGCCTTGATCTCGACATCCACACCCGGAGAGAGATCCAGCTTCATTAGAGCGTCCAAAGTCTGCTGCGTGGGTTCCAGTATGTCCAGCAGTCTTTTATGTACTCTTATCTCGAATTGTTCACGAGACTTCTTGTCAATATGAGGCGATCTCAGGTACCCGTATATTTGTGGATTCTGGTTGGAAGAGGAATGGGTCCTGCGACCTTCGCTCCGGTCTTCCAGGCCGTATCAACTATTTCAGCCGCCGATTGGTCAAGAAGCTTGTGGTCGTAAGCTTTTAACCGGATTCTAATTTTCAGGGCGTGCATATCCATAACTAAAACCTCACACTATTCAAACCTGTGGGTGTTACTCTAGAATCTCTGAAACTACGCCGGCGCCCACGGTGCGGCCGCCTTCACGGATAGCGAACCTGAGTTCCTTTTCCATGGCTATCGGGGTGATAAGCTTGCCCTCGAGCGAAACGTTGTCACCGGGCATCACCATCTCAACTCCCTCAGGAAGCGTTATAACGCCGGTCACGTCTGTGGTCCGGAAGTAAAACTGGGGACGGTAACCGTTGAAAAACGGGGTGTGACGACCGCCCTCTTCCTTGCCCAGGATGTAAGTCTCGGCCTTGAATCTGGTGTGGGGGTGGATCGACCCGGGATGGGAGACCACCTGGCCGCGTTCCACGTCTTCACGCTTTATGCCGCGTAGAAGAAGGCCCACGTTGTCACCAGCTTCACCCGAGTCCAAAACCTTACGAAACATTTCAACGCCGGTGCAAACCGTCTTGCGGGTCTCGCGGATTCCGACTATTTCTACTTCCTCACCGACCTTCACCTTGCCGCGCTCTACCCTGCCTGTTACCACCGTGCCTCTACCGGAAATACTGAACACGTCTTCAACCGGCATCAGGAACGGCTTCTCCGTTTCACGCACAGGCACTGGGACATAGCTGTCAACCGCTTCCATAAGCTCAAGAATACAGGCCGCGTCCGGGTGCTTCGGGTCACCGGCCTCAAGGGCCTTCAACGCGCTACCTCTAACGATCGGTATGTCGTCGCCGGGGAAATCGTAAGAGCTCAAAAGTTCTCTGAGTTCCAGCTCGACCAATTCGATGAGCTCCGGATCGTCGACCATATCGACTTTGTTCAAAAAAACCACTATGTAAGGAACACCCACCTGGCGGGCCAGCAGTATGTGCTCACGAGTCTGAGGCATAGGGCCGTCATTGGCCCCAACCACCAGAATCGCTCCATCCATCTGAGCCGCGCCGGTGATCATGTTCTTGATATAGTCGGCATGCCCGGGGCAATCCACATGGGCATAATGCCTGTTCTTGGTCTGATATTCCACGTGAGCCGTGGCTATGGTTATGCCTCGCTCTTTTTCTTCAGGCGCCTTGTCGATCGCCTCGAAGGGAACGTATTCAGCCAATCCCGATTTCGCCAATACCCGCGTTATAGCGGCTGTGAGCGTTGTCTTTCCATGATCTATATGACCTATCGTCCCTACGTTAACGTGTGGCTTGGTACGCTCAAATTTCGCCTTGCCCATGGGCTCCTCCAGATTGTTTGAACTCGGCCACAACCTTCTCAGTCACCGATTGGGGCGCCGGTTCGTAATGAGAAAATCTCATTGTAAAAGTAGCACGGCCTTGCGTAAGACTCCTGAGGTCTGTGGCGTATCCGAACATCCGCGCCAGCGGCACTCGCACGCCTACGGTCTGAACTCCGGATCGGCTCTCCATTCCCAAAATTTTGCCTCTGCGGGAGGTAAGATCCCCCAGAACATCTCCCAAAAATTCTCCTGGAGCGACGACCTCCACATCCATGATCGGCTCGAGCAGAATGCTTTTGGCTTTGGCGCACGCCTGCTTGAAGGCCATAAATCCGGCCATTTTAAAGGCCATTTCAGATGAGTCAACCTCGTGGTACTTGCCGTCGTAAAGAGTCACGCTCACGTCGACCACCGGATATCCCGCAACTACGCCGGATTCCATTGCTCTCCGAATACCTTCTTCGACGGGCTTAATGAATTCCTTCGGTATAGCGCCACCAGTGATTTTGTCCGTGAATTCCAAACCGGACCCTCGCTCTATCGGTTGCACCTTAAACGCTATCTCCGCGAACTGTCCCTTACCGCCGGTCTGCTTAACGTGTCTGTAGTGGATGTCGCAGGGCGCCGTCAAAGTCTCCCGGAAAGCCACTTGGGGCTCCCCTACGTTGGCTTCCACCTGGAATTCCCGCATCAATCTGTCCACAATAACTTCCAGATGCAGCTCACCCATGCCCGACAATATGGTTTGGCCTGTTTCGCGGTCAGCCTTAACTCGCAGAGACGGATCTTCTTTTAGCAGCCGTGTCAGGGCGCGAGACAGCTTTTCAATTTCGTCCCGCGATTTGGGTTCCAAGGCGAGAGAGATAACCGGCTCCGGGAACTCCATCGACTCCAGCAACACGGGGTGGTCCTCGTCAGCCAGGGTATCTCCCGTATTAGTGTGTTTCAAGCCCACCGCTGCCACGATGTCGCCCGCCGACGCCTCTTTGACCTCTTCCCGTTGGTTGGCGTGCATTTTGAGCAGCCTACCGACGCGTTCCTTTTTATCGGAATTAACGTTGTATATTGAACTACCGGCCAGAAGTCGGCCAGAATAGATACGCAGAAAGGTCAAATTTCCGGTGTAAGGGTCGTTCATGATTTTGAAGGCAAGAGCCGAAAATGGACCTGTCACCGGCCTAGTAACTGTCTGGCCTTTCAGGTCCTTGCCTTCCACAGGAGGCACGTCGATGGGTGACGGCAAATAATCGACAACTGCGTCCAGAAGCGGCTGAATTCCTTTATTCTTAAAGGCGGCTCCCAACATTACCGGGGTCACCTTAAGCTCAACCACGCCCCTGCGAATAGTATCATTCAATTCCGCGGGGGAGATCTCAGTATCGCCTTCGAGATATCGTTCCAGCAGGGAGTCGTCTAACTCGCAGATCGCTTCGATCAGTTTGTGGCGGGCCTCTTCGGCCTCCGCACAAAGCTCCGAAGGAATTTCGGTTACCTCAAAATTCATACCGCTAGATGCGTCGTCGTAAATCAACGCTTTCCTATTGATTAAGTCAATGACACCGCGGAAGTTCTCCTCCCGTCCCAGCGGGACCTGCAAAAGCATCGGCTCAGTCCCTAAGCGGCTTTTCATCATTTCAACGACACGCTCGTGATCCGCGCCGGCCCTATCCATTTTGTTGATGAAAGCTATCCTGGGTATTCCGTAACGGTCCGCCTGTTTCCACACAGTTTCCGACTGAGGCTCCACTCCGCCGACAGCGCAGAAAACGGCCACCGCTCCGTCGAGGACTCTGAGTGAGCGCTCAACTTCTATTGTAAAATCGACATGTCCAGGCGTGTCGATTACGTTAATCCTGTGTTTCCTCCACTGGCACGTTGTCGCCGCTGAGGTAATTGTGATACCGCGCTCTTGCTCCTGCTCCATCCAGTCCATGACAGCGCTTCCATCATGGACTTCGCCTATTTTATGGGAAACTCCCGTATAGTACAAGATCCGTTCGGTAGTCGTGGTCTTCCCTGCGTCTATGTGAGCCATTATCCCGATATTTCGGGTGGCCGCTAAATTTGACCCATTCATTTAAAATCCACCGACTACCACCTGTAATGCGCAAAGGCTTTATTCGCCTCAGCCATCTTGTGCGTGTCCTCTTTCTTTTTAACGGCGCTACCTTTACTAGCTGCCGCGTCGAGCAATTCGGAAGCAAGCTTCTCTCTCATGCTCTTCTCGCCTCTGGAACGGGCGTACTGAATAATCCACCTAATGGCCAGGGCCTGCCGCCTCTCGGAGCGGATTTCTACGGGCACCTGATAAGTGCTGCCGCCGACTCGGCGTGACCGAACTTCCAGGACCGGTTTTACATTCTCCACGGCCCGCTCGAATACCTTCAAAGGATCTTCATTTGCGCGCTTAGCCATGATGTCAAAGGCGCGGTACAAGATAGTCTCGGCAGTGGATTTTTTGCCTTGCCACATGATGCCGTTTACGAATTTTGTCACCAATTTGCTGTGGTGCTTCGGATCCGGCAGGACGTCACGCTTGGGGACTTTCCCTTTTCTCGGCATTGATAACGCTCCAGTATTGGGCCTACGACCCTAGATCTATTTCCAGCCAGCAGAACAAGCTCTTCCGGGTAGTTCCCAGGATGGCAGGGTCTAGAGAGGTCGGCTAATTCGCGCCTCTCAAAACCTGGTTTTGCCTCTAAACCCGCCCCGCCACTTCGGCGGTTATCCTGAACCCGGTATATCGTTACGGTTTGTTCGTAAAACTCTTCGGAGTGCGCATTTCCGAGCTACCAGCCAGGCCTGTTACCTAGCCGCGCTCGAGGCGCCACTTCGCCGACATACAGCGCTCGGCGCTACTTGGGTCGCTTGGTCCCGTATTTGGACCTTCCCTGTTTTCTGTCCTGCACACCGTATGCGTCTTGCGCGCCTCTGATAATATGATAGCGCACGCCGGGTAAGTCCTTAACGCGGCCACCTCTGATAAGAACAACTGAGTGCTCTTGCAGGTTGTGACCAATTCCCGGAATATAAGACGTCACTTCGTACCCGTTGGTAAGTCTTACTCTCGCGACCTTCCTCAGGGCCGAGTTCGGCTTCTTTGGGGTGGTTGTATACACCCTTACGCAAACCCCTCTTCTTTGAGGGCAGTTGGTCAGAGCCGGGGCCGAAGTTTTTTTCCTCGGCTGGGTGCGACCTTTTCTGACCAGCTGATTGATAGTCGGCATTCGCGATTACCTCCAGCGAAGTATCCAAACATTATGCGCAAAACATTTGGAGGTTGTCAACAGTTTTTTGCTTGAAAGCGAATTTCTAATGCGAGCATCGCTCACAGCGCCCATTTTCGACCAGAGAGCCGATCAGCGCTCCGGTGAGCCGCCGAACACCAGCGCCTCACTTGGCTTACACAGGTTGTACCCCGTGACGTTCGCTATCTCCAGACTCGCTGCTTCATCGCTGTTCGCCGGCAGCGCTCAATGGAGGGCTGTAAGACAACGACTCCGTAAGCTGACCCCTGTACGGAGCTTTATAAATTGCTCTTGGCGCTGTCTTTGCTTGCGCGCATATTCAGCAATTGGTTTTGGGACGCGCTCCCTTTTCAATCAGTTGGCTTCCGGGGGCCACGCAATCACAAAGTAAATCACCCTCGATCCGGGTCCATTATTGTCTATTTGACGCACAATACCGAACAGCGAAGCGGCCCTTACCGCCGAGCATCAGGCTCAGGCCAACTTCTCCGGATCTCGCGGCTTCGCGGTTGTTGGAATTCCTAAAGCGGGTATTCGGAGAGAAATTTTCCAAAAAATTTCTCTCCGAAGCTATTTTCATAGGAAGGCCGAAAGTGGTTTGCGACCGCTTATGTCAGGCGGTCTCCTGATAGCCGTCCACTGCGTATTTCTTGGACTCGGCTTTCTGTGGTCGTCCTCCATCGGCTCGCTGGTCCATCGGGTGCTCCAGTCTCAGGTTCTTGTAACGGCTGAGACCGGTTCCGGCCGGGATCAGGCGGCCCATGATGACATTTTCTTTCAAGCCGCGCAAGTAGTCGATCTTACCTGAAATCGAAGCCTCCGTCAACACTTTGGTTGTTTCCTGGAAACTTGCCGCGCTTATGAAGGAATCCGTTGATAGGGAAGCCTTTGTAATGCCGAGCAGCAGTGGCTCACCAACTCCTGGATGGCCGCCCAATTTGAGCACGCGCTGGTTTTCTTCATCGAAAAGGGAGCGCTCGATCTGTTCTCCCACGAGGAAGTCGGTGTCGCCGACCTCTTTGACGCGCACCCTTCGCAGCATCTGCCGCACGATAACCTCGATATGTTTGTCGTTAATCTTGACGCCCTGTAACCGGTAGACTTCCTGAACCTCATCGACCAGGTACTTGGCGAGATCCTTCTCTCCCTTGATTCCAAGTAAATCGTGCGGGTTGGTGGAGCCTTCCATCAGGGCCTCGCCTGCTTGAACCCAGTCACCACCGTGAACGGAAATGTGTTTCCCTTTGGGGATCAGGTATTCCTTGGGCTCTCCAACTTCGGGGGTCACCACAACTTTTCTCTTGCCCTTGGTGTCCTTGCCGAAGCTCACGATACCGTCGATCTCAGATATTATGGCGAATTCCTTGGGCTTGCGCGCCTCAAAAAGCTCGGCCACTCTGGGAAGACCTCCCGTGATGTCTTTGGTTTTTGTGGTTTCACGAGGGATCTTGGCTATGACATCTCCGGCGTGAACTTCTTCGCCTTCCTTGGTCATAATGTTAGCGCCAACGGGCAGCAGGTAACGCGCCTCGGAATCGCCAATCTTTATGGTGCGCCCGTGCTCATCCTTTATGGACACGCGGGGTCTAATTTCCGAGTCTTTGTCCTTGTGGTCCACAATCACTTTACGAGACAGACCGGTTACTTCGTCAACCTGCTCACTCATGGTCGTGCCTTCGAGCACGTCTCCGAACTTGGCTCGACCTGATACTTCCGTAATAATCGGAATTGTGTACGGGTCCCACTCGGCGAGCAGGGTTTCCCGGTTTACGGGGTCACCGTCCCCCACTCTGAGCTTCGCGCCGTAAATTACTTTGTTCCGCTCTCTTTCTCGGCCTCTTTCATCAGTGATCGCAATGGAACCGTTACGGTTCATGACCACGAGTTCTTCGTCCCGGTTAATAACCGTTTTCAAGTCAATGAACCGCACTTGGCCTTCGTTTCTGGAGAATAGCTCCGAGGAGCTTGACCCCAACCATTCCAGAAGGACCTGTCCTTCGGCCTCAATTTTGTCGCCGTCCTGGACCTTGACGTTCATGTAATCCATGACTGGGTAGAGCTCATAGAGCCGAAATTTCACGACGCCGTTCTTCGTGCTGCGGATCTGGAAAATGCCTCCGCGTTTCTCGGCTTCGGTCATACGAGACCCTTGTGGGGCCTCATAAATGAACGAATTCGGAGAAACTCTGTCGCCGTGCCTCACTATGAATCTGTGGCCTTCGGGGATGGTGAATGGGTGCTTTACGCCATCGTCGTCAATTATTGTGAAGGTCTTTCTGTCCAGCGCAATTTCGACCTTTCCTCCGATACTCTCCGCCGCCGGCCTTTGGTGATTTGGGCCTTCATGGAGGAAGGAATTCTCCCGGAGGGTCTGGCCATCTGTTACCAGCCAGTTCGTGACTTCCGCTTCATCGATCGTGAACTCTTCCCACACCACAATCGCCTTGATCTTGTCTTTGTCTTTTCTCAAGGTTACCTTGCCGCGTTTACGGGCTGAAATGATGTTCCGTTTCAATGAAGCTGTTCCACCGATGTGGAACGTGCGCATTGTGAGCTGTGTGCCTGGTTCACCTATGGATTGCGCGGCTATGATCCCTACCGCTTCCCCGATGTTTACCATCCGGCCGTGGGCCAAATCGCGACCGTAGCACAGACTACAGACTCCCCTGCCGCGCCTGGCAACTAAGCACAGAGCGTATCTTCACGCGGTCGATACCGGCGTCCTGGATTTTATCTTTATGCTCTTCCTTAATGTCTTCGTTGGCATGGACAATTATTTCCCCGGAATACGGATGCTCGATGTCTTCCAGGGCGACACGTCCCAGCACGCGGTCTGCCACGTGTTCAATAATTTCGCCGCCTTCTTCCAGTGAAGCCATCTCAATGCCATCCAGGGTCCCGCAGTCTATCTCGATGATAATGGCGTCTTGCGCCACATCCACGAGACGTCGGGTCAGGTAACCCGAGTTGGCGGTTTTCAGCGCCGTATCCGCGAGACCTTTTCGAGCGCCGTGAGTCGAAATAAAATACTGCAACACGGAGAGGCCTTCACGGAAATTCGCCTCAATTGGGGTCTCGATGATTTCACCAGTGGGTTTGGCCATCAGACCTCGCATTCCAGCCAACTGGCGTATCTGTTGCGTGCTGCCTCGGGCTCCGGAATCCGCCATCATGTAAATGGGGTTGAAGCTTTCGACCTTCTTTTCCGAGCCGTCTGCCAGACGGATAGTCTCGGTGCGTAGTCCACTCATCATGCGCTCGGAAATGTCTTCGTTAGCTCTCGCCCAAATGTCGATGACTTTGTTGTATCTTTCACCGTCCGTAATCAGACCCTCTTTGTATTGATTCTGAATTTCCAGAACTTCTGTCCGGGCCTTGTCGATTATGTCTTTCTTCGACTCCGGAATACGCATATCGTCAACGGAGATGGAAATCCCTGCTTTTGTGGCATAGGAATAACCAAGGTCCTTCAGACGGTCCGCAAGGATAACGGTTTTCTTGTCGCCGCATCTGCGGTAAGCTTCATCTATAAGATTGGCCAGTTCTTTCTTTTTCATAACCCTATTGATGAAGCCGAACCCTATCTCCTCGGGTACTATTTCCCGCAAAATCACCCGGCCCACGGTCGAAGGTATCTTTTCGCCGTTATCACGGAAGATCACCTTTTCATGGAGGTCAACCACTCCGGAATCGTAAGCCACCCTGACTTCACCAGCGTCGGAAAAAATCTTGGGGGGCCTGTCCAGCTCCGGGTCCACGGATTCTCTGGTGAGGTAGTACAGTCCCAACACTATGTCTTGAGTCGGCACGATAATCGGCTTGCCGTGCGCCGGCGAAAGGATGTTGTTGGTGCTCATCATAAGCACGCGGGCCTCCACCTGTGCTTCAACGGACAGCGGGATATGCACCGCCATCTGGTCACCGTCGAAGTCTGCGTTGAAAGCCGTACATACCAGAGGATGAAGCTGGATCGCCTTTCCTTCGATTAGAACCGGTTCAAAAGCCTGAATGCCGAGCCTGTGCAGAGTAGGCGCTCGGTTCAGAAGCACCGGATATTCCTTTACGACGTCTTCGAGGATGTCCCAGACCTCGGGGGTTTCCTTTTCCACCAGTTTTTTGGCGCTCTTTATGGTGGTGACGTAGCCCCTTTCCTCAAGTTTGTTGTAAATAAACGGTTTGAAGAGCTCCAGAGCCATTCGTTTAGGCAGACCGCATTGATGCAAACGCAAGTCCGGGCCTACTACGATAACCGAACGGCCTGAGTAGTCCACGCGCTTACCTAGAAGGTTCTGACGGAAGCGCCCTTGCTTGCCTTTGAGCATGTCGGAGAGCGATTTCAGGGGCCGTTTATTGGGTCCCGTGATTACGCGCCCGCGCCTGCCGTTGTCGAAAAGGACATCCACCGCTTCCTGAAGCATTCTCTTTTCATTCCTGAGAATGATTTCAGGGGCATTGAGTTCCTTGAGTCGTTTCAGGCGGTTATTACGATTAATTACGCGTCTATACAAATCATTTAGATCGGATGTCGCGAATCTGCCGCCGTCCAGCGGGACCAACGGCCGAAGATCCGGCGGGATAACCGGCACCGTCGTCAAAATCATCCACGCTGCGTTCTGCCACTGCCTGAATTTACCCATTTCTTCGGGCGGCACTATCCTGGATCGGGCGAGGCGGTCGACTACGTTGTTGATTTCCACGTAAGCCAACTGCTTGCGGACTTCCCAATCACTGGTTTCTTCCCATTTTACCTGGATTTCTCGGGATGTCTGAAGGATTTCTTCCAGGAATTTGCCCGTTTCGGAATCAGGATCGAACCGTGGGTATTGGCCACTCAGCTCCTTGACCAAGACATCCGGTTCCGTGCCTTTGAGGGCTTCGAGGACCCGGAGACGCTTAGCCAGCTTCTTGCGCTTGGCCTCGGACGTCGAATCCTTCATGTCCTCGCGAAGTCTCACGCTTTCAGTGACCAGGTCCAGCCTGTCCAACATGTCGCGGACGGCTTCGCCGCCCATCCTGGCCTCAAAAGATCCAATTCCGTATTGGTCGATGGTTTGTCGGTATTTTTCTTCGTTAATAAGCGTGCCGACCTCGAGGTCCGTTTGCCCCGCATGGATCACCAGAAAAGATTCAAAATACAGGACTCGTTCAACTTCTTTGAGCGTGAGATCCAGAAGGGTCCCTATGCGGCTCGGCAGGCTTTTCAAAAACCATATATGGGCTACCGGCGTGGCCAATTCAATATGGCCCATGCGCTCACGCCGGACCTTGGACTGAATAACTTCAACACCGCATTTTTCGCAAATGGTGCCGCGGTGCT
The DNA here is from genome assembly GCA_963747865.1 of uncultured delta proteobacterium. Classification (GTDB taxonomy): domain Bacteria; phylum Desulfobacterota; class Desulfomonilia; order Desulfomonilales; family Desulfomonilaceae; genus JBBSBY01. The sequence goes on from CAVVHK010000021.1 coordinate 230,344, forward strand.
TCATGCGCTTATATTTGCCGCAATTGCATTCATAGTCTTTAACCGGACCGAAGATCTTGGCGCAAAAGAGCCCATCCCTTTCCGGTTTGAAGGTTCGATAATTAATTGTTTCAGGCTTTCTGACCTCTCCGTGTGACCATGATCTGATTTTCTCGGGGGAAGCTAGAGAGATCTTTACGGCGCTGAAGTTAACAGGATCTTTAGGTTTTTCAAAAAAACTATAATATACGTCTTCCAATTTTCCCTCCTCAATGGGTCGCGGCGGGAGTTGTTTATCCCGAGTAGCGAAGGGAACGCCCCGGCCAATTGGTTACACCGGGGCATTTTTATATTTAGGCAACAGCCGGTTCGGTTTCGAGGAGTTCAACATCTAATCCCAAGGATTTGATTTCTTTCACGAGGACGTTGAATGACTCCGGCAGACCGGGTTCCAGCACATTGGTTCCTTTGACTATGCTCTCGTACATCCGGGTCCTACCGGTGACGTCGTCAGATTTCACGGTTAGAAATTCTTGCAGAGAGTAAGCTGCGCCGTACGACTCCATAGCCCAAACTTCCATTTCTCCCAGGCGCTGACCTCCGAATTGCGCCTTTCCGCCCAGAGGTTGCTGGGTGACAAGAGAGTATGGTCCAATCGCCCTGGCGTGGATCTTGTCGTCCACCAGGTGATGGAGCTTCAACATGTAGATGATGCCCACGGTTACTCTCGTATCAAAAGGTTCGCCGCTTCTGCCGTCATAGAGCTGCGTTTGGCCGGTAGTCGGCAGTTCCGCCGTATCCAGCAAAGCCTTTATATCCGATTCGCGAGCGCCGTCAAAAACCGGGGTCGCCACGGGAACTCCAAGGCTCTGGGCAGAGACAAACTTCTTGATCTGATCATCGTCCATGGAATCTACAATTTCACGAACCTTCTTTCGCCTTTCAGGTTCTTCAGAGCTGAAGATTCCCAGAAGACGCTCACGGAGCTTTTCAGGCGAATAATTCGCCTCCAGCATTCTGTTTAGGGAATCCCCCAGTCCTCTCGCGGCCCAGCCAAGGTGAGTCTCGAGAATCTGGCCCACGTTCATACGAGAGGGGACGCCGAGCGGATTGAGGACGATCTCGACCGGAGTGCCGTCTTCAAAATACGGCATATCCTCTTCCGGCAGGATCCTCGATAGCACGCCCTTGTTTCCGTGGCGACCCGCCATCTTGTCGCCCACGGAGAGCTTGCGTTTGATTGCGATATATACTTTCACCAGCTTGATAACGCCTGGCGGAAGCTCGTCACCTTTCTTTAATCGGCTGATCCTTTCGTCATAATGCATTTTCCAGAAATGCTTCTGATCCCCGAGCCGCTCCAGTATGCGGACAACCTCATCTTCGGTGGTGGTGTCACCCTTTATCGAAATGTCTCGGAGAAGCTCCAAGTGCGTCTTGTCCATGAAGTCGTCGGTAACGGTTTCACCCTTCTTTATGAATACTCGACCGCTTGCGTGATCCACAAGGTTGGATGTCACTACCTTGCCGAGCAGCATGCCCCGTATTCTCTCGCGGGGTCCTTCTTCGACTATTCGCATTTCGTCGTCGCGATCTTTGGACAACTTGGCTATTTCTTCGTTTTCGATTGAAATCGTTCGGCTGTCCTTGTCAGTTCCTTTTCTGGAAAAGATTCTGGCGCCGATTACGGTTCCTTCCACGCCAGGAGGGACTCTCAACGACGAATCCCTGACGTCGCCGGCCTTTTCTCCAAAAATAGCCCGCAGGAGCTTTTCTTCCGGGCTCAACTGATTCTCGCCCTTGGGAGTAATTTTGCCCACGAGGATGTCACCGGGCTTGACTTCTGCCCCGATGCGAATCACTCCGGATTCGTCAAGATTTCGCAGAGCTTCTTCGCCGACGTTAGGGATGTCTCGTGTAATTTCTTCCTTCCCCAGCTTCGTGTCTCTGGCCATAACCTCGAACTCTTCGATGTGAATCGAGGTGAAAATGTCTTCCTTTACGATTTTCTCGCTTATAAGGATCGAGTCTTCGTAGTTGTATCCGCCCCATGCCATGAAAGCCACCAGTACGTTTCGGCCGAGAGCGAGTTCGCCCTTGTCCGTAGCCGGTCCGTCCGCAATGACCTGTCCTTTGGTGACGAAGTCGCCCCTTTTCACGATGGGCTTCTGGTTTATACAGGTGTTCTGGTTGGACCTCTGGTACTTGATGAGATTGTAGATATCCACGCCCGGGTCCAGATCGCCTTCGGTGAAGTCTTTTGCCTTGACCACGAGACGCGTGGCGTCAACCGAATCCACTACTCCATCCCTCTTGGCCACCACGGTAACACCGGAGTCTGTCGCAACAACTTCCTCCATGCCGGTGCCCACCAAAGGCGCCTGTGTCGTCAACAGCGGCACAGCCTGCCTCTGCATATTGGATCCCATCAAGGCGCGGTTGGCGTCGTCATTCTCCAGGAACGGAATCAAAGATGCGGCGACGGAGACCAATTGGTTCGGGGACACGTCCATCAGGTCGGGCTCCATATTGCCGACCATCGCGAACTCGCCCTCTTTGTGCCTGACGGAAACCAGGTCGGAGGTTAGGTTCCCCTCCTCGTCCAGTTGAGCGTTGGCCTGAACGATGACGTGGTCCTCCTCGTCCAACGCGGTGAGAAATCTGATCTCTTTGCCGACTTTACCGCCTGCGACCGGACGATAAGGAGTCTCAATAAACCCGAATTCGTTAACCCGAGCGTACGTGGACAACGACACAATAAGGCCGATGTTCGGACCTTCCGGGGTCTCAATTGGGCAAATTCGTCCGTAGTGTGTGGGATGAACGTCACGCACTTCGAAGCCGGCGCGCTCACGGGTCAGACCACCTGGTCCCAGAGCGGAGAGTCGCCGTTTGTGGGTAATTTCGCTCAGGGGATTCGTCTGGTCCATGAACTGGGACAACTGAGATGACCCGAAGAATTCCTTGACAACTGCGGTTACGGGCTTCGCGTTTATCAAGTCGTGCGGCATCAGAGTCTCCACGTCCTGAAGGCTCATGCGCTCCTTGATTGCGCGCTCCATGCGGACAAGTCCGATTCGATATTGATTTTCGAGCAACTCGCCCACAGACCGAACCCTCCGGTTTCCCATGTGGTCGATGTCGTCGGTTTCCCTACCGGGCCTTCCTTCTTTGAGTTCCAGCAGATATTTCACGGCGAGCATGATGTCTTCGCGCCTCAGAGTGCGCAAAGACAAAGGCGCCTCGGTCATGGAAATATTCAGCTTTCGATTCAGCTTGAGCCGGCCGACACGGGACAAATCGTAGTATTCGGTTCTAAAAAAGAGGTTATTGAAAAATGTATTGGCAATCTCAACCGTTGCCGGGTTTGACGGACGCAATCGTTTGTATATCTCTATCTCCGCGTTCAGCGTTTCATTGCTGGTCAGTTCATCCGGGTGCTGCTTCCGGTAATCTTCGATGACTTTGCTCGGACGGTCATCGATTTTGTCCTCGAGCAGAGTGTCTCTCAGGGACGGCGACACTATTCTCTCTTCTATGAAGAGAGCCTCGAAACTCGTTATATTGCGGCTGAGAAGGTCTTCGACAAATTGATCTACCTCATCCGGCATTATCTGCTTGTTGCAAGGCGCGACTACTTCACCGGTGTTCTCGTCAATAATGTCCCGAGCGATCACCTTCCCGGCGAGTTCTTCCTTTTTCATCTGGAGAGGCGAGATTTTCCTGTCTGCAAGCCGCTTCAACGCTGCCCTTGTAATCTTCTTGTTCTTTCGGACCAGGACATCCTCGGAGCCTTCTACCATGACGTCCACCGGCGCGGAGGTCCCCACCAGCAGCCTCAAGTCTACTTTTCTCCGCAGGCCTTCCTCGGATAACAGAATCGTTTGGCGGTTGTAAAAATAATTGAGGATTTCTTCACTTGAATGGCCCAAAGCTTTTAGAAAGACGGTCACCGGCAGCTTGCGCCTGCGGTCGATCCTTACGTAGAGTCTGTCCTTGGGGTCAAATTCAAAGTCAATCCACGAACCGCGCAAAGGAATAATTCTCGCGGAATATAATAGTTTGCCGCTGGCGTGGGTCTTTCCTTTATCATGGTCAAAGAAAATTCCGGGGGAGCGATGAAGCTGCGAAACAATTACGCGCTCCGTGCCGTTAATAATAAACGTTCCGTTTTCCGTCATGATCGGGATTTCACCGAAATAGACTTCTTGCTCCTTAACGTCCCGAATTGTCCGTGAGTTTGTGTCGGGATCAACGTCCCAGACTATCAACTGAACGGTAATTTTCAGCGGCAAAGCATAAGTAACGCCCTTTTGGAGGCACTCTTCTACGTTGTATTTTTCTTCTCCTAGTGTATATTTAATAAATTCCAGCGAGGCCGTGTCAGAGAAATCCTTGATGGGAAAGACGGATTTGAAAACCCCCTGTAGGCCGAATTCATCCCTGGCCTCAGGCGGCACATCAGCCTGAAGGAATCGATCATAGGATTGTTTTTGGATTTCAATTAAGTTCGGGATACCTGCGATTTGCGGTATGCGGGCGAAATTCTTCCTGAGCCTCTGAGAGTGCACAGAAAAGTTGTTCATATTGTACCTCTGGTTTTTTTCGCAATCCTGAAGAAAGGGGTAGGGGACAGGTATTCCGGCAACGAGAGGCCCGCACCCTTTTTCATCAAAAGGGCCGGACCTATCTTTTATCTATTTGCGGGCGAGTTTTATACGATCTCCACTGTGGCGCCGACTTCTTCCAAAGCTACTTTAGCTTTTTCCGCGTCTTCCTTGGAGACTGCCTGCTTTACCGGTTTAGGAACACCTTCCACTAGATCCTTGGCTTCCTTCAGACCCAAGTCGGTCAGTGACCGTACGACCTTGATAACTTGAATCTTCTTGTCGCCGAAATCCTTCAAGATCACGTCGAATTCTGTTTTTTCCTCTACCGGGGCTGCTTCTCCACCAGCCGCTGCGCCTCCAAAAGCCGCAACCGCCACGGGCGCCGCCGCAGACACCCCGAACGTTTCTTCCAATTCCTTTACAAATTGGCTAAGCTCCAAAACGGACATATTTTGGATGAACTCTTTGACATCCTCTTTAGAAACCGCCATGACTTCCTCCTCGGTTCGCTGTTTCGAAAAACTGAGCAGAGATGACCCTTCCCTGTATCATTCCGTCGCCGGCTGGGACGAGCCTGATTTCTTTTCCTCAATTGCCTTGAGCACTGTGAGGAAAGATCTTGGCACGGCGGCCAGGGTTCCTACAAAGGCGCCTATAGGCGCTTTCATTGTCCCCAGCAATCGTGCGAGCAACTCCTCTCTCGAGGGCAGCTTGGATAGCGCATCCATCTCGGATGGATCCACCAGCTTTCCCTTGAGGGCCCCACGTACCAACACCAAATTCGGATGAGTCTTCGCGAAGTCTAAGAGCACTTTGGCCATACCCGGCACTTCATCTTCCGAGTCCGTCCAGGCCGCAGCCCTTGTTCCCACCAAGTCGTCTCCGATTACGGCTACATCCGTATCTTTGTACACAAGACGCGCAAGAGTGTTCTTCAAGACCTTGAATCTGATTCCCCGGTTCCTCAGCTCACCTCTCAGACTATTCATCTCTGAGACGGTAAGACTACGGAAATCCGTAAGAAACAAGGCCTTGGCCCTCTTGAGTTCTTCCTCAAGCCAAGCTACTTGTCTTTCTTTTTCTTCTCTGTTCAAACTAAGGTTTCCCCCTTTCAGTCGGAGGAAAACAGCGGATCGAGGCGGTGATGGAGTTAACCTCTTGACACCTGTTTTGGCCTCTAGTCTCGGCTGGCTACGATTAAGTGCTTGCGCACGCCCGCTGTCTCCGACCCGGCCTTCAAGAAAAAGAATCGTTTACATTGTTAAGAATCGCCTATGGAGCCTCACTTAACCAAGTTGCGCATTTCCTGTGGATCCAATTTGAGCCCCGGCCCCATGGTGGTGGACAATGCCGCCCCCCGTAGGTAGACTCCTTTGGACGCAGAAGGTTTCAACCTGATTATGCTTTCGATAAAACTTTTTAAATTTTCCGACAGTTTTTCAGCCCCGAAAGACACCTTGCCAACAGGGCAGTGGACTATTCCGGCCTTTTCGACCCTGAATTCAACCTTGCCGCCCTTCAGTTCGGACACGGCCTTGGCTACCTCAAATGTCACCGTTCCAACCTTGGGGTTTGGCATCATACCCCGAGGCCCCAGAATTTTTCCGAGCCTACCGACCACTCCCATCATGTCCGGAGTAGCCACGGCTTTGTCAAAATCCAGCCAGCCTTCCTGAATCTTCTTTGCGAGGTCTTCAGCTCCGACGTAATCGGCTCCGGCGTCTTGGGCTTCCTTCTCCTTTTCGCCCTTAGCGAAAACGAGGACCCTCACCGTTTTTCCGGTTCCGTGTGGAAGCACGCAAGTTCCTCTGACCATCTGATCAGCGTGCCGCGGATCTACGCCGAGATTTACTGCGACGTCCACCGACTCGTCAAACTTCGCATACGAAGCGTCTATGACGATCTGTAAGCCTTCCTGCAGGTCGTATTTCTTCGACCTGTCAATCTTTGCGCGGGCTTCCGCTTTCTTCCTGCATAATCTGGACATAATCGTTCACCTAGTCTACGACGTCGATCCCGAGACTGCGGGCAGACCCCATGATGGTCTGGACCGCGCCCGGCATATCTTTGGCGTTTAAATCCGGCATTTTGAGCTTCGCAATCTCTTCGATTTGGGCTTTGGTAAGCTTCCCGACCTTCGTGCGATTCGGGACTGCCGAACCTTTACCTATTCCCGCCGCTTTTTTCAATAAATAAGAAGCAGGGGGAGTCTTTAAAACGAACGAAAAAGACCGGTCAGCATAAATAGTGATGACAACAGGAATAATAACACCCTGTTGATTTTGGGTCTGCGCGTTGAAAGCTTTGCAGAACTCCATTATGTTGACACCATGTTGGCCAAGAGCAGGGCCCACTGGTGGCGACGGTTTCGCTTCCGCACCGGAAATCTGCAGCTTAACGTAAGCGGTAATTTTCTTGGCCATAAAAGATCTCCCACCTTCAGAGAATAATCCGGGCGCCCCGAATGACCCTCTTTAACCTATTCTGAATTTCTTCTAATTTTTCGTGACCTGAATAAAGTCCAGTTCCACAGGTGTGGGCCTACCGAATATACTGACCAGCACGCGCAGTTTGCCCTTATCCGGTCTGACTTCTTCGACTGTTCCGTTGAAGTTAATAAAGGGGCCGTCCACAACTCTAACAGAGTCGCCTGCTTCAAACGAGTATTTGGGTTTCGGCTTTTCCTTGCCCTCAGCCATCTGGTTCATAATTCGTTCGACGTCTTCGTCGGGAATCACTGCCGGCTCTGTCCGAGACCCGATAAAGCCTGTCACTTTTGGGGTGTTCTTGACAATGTGCCAGGTCTGGTCGTCAAGTTCCATATGGACCAAAATATATCCAGGAAAGAACTTACGATTCGATGTCCTCCGCTCTCCCTTTACCAATTCAACTACGGAGTCTGACGGAATTAAAACGTCCGGAACTTTCTCTTGGAGATCGAGAGCTCTTACCTTCTCCTCTAACGCTTGCTTAACCTTGTTTTCGTACCCGGAGTAGGTGTGCACGACGTACCATCTCAGCGCCACTGAATTGCCTCCTGTTTGACCTCCAAGAACCGCCATCAACCAATTTGCAGAAGCGCCCTTACGATTTTGGCGAGTATCCAATCACTCAAGCCCAGGTAAACGCCCATCAGGACGGTCAGGGCCAGGACTACCAGAGTTGATCCCATGGTCTCCTGCCGAGTCGGGAACGTCACTTTTTGCAGCTCGACCTTGACTTCCCGGAAGAATTCCACCGAATCAGCTATGAATTGTTTTACCTTCTCCATATTGTCACTCTTCCGGTCCCTTGCGAAACTGTTTCAGTTGTTGGCAGGCCAGGAGGGATTCGAACCCCCAACCCCCGGTTTTGGAGACCGGTGCTCTAGCCGTTGAGCTACTAGCCTGCAGGGCTTTCACCTACTTCGTTTCGCGGTGAGGTGTGTGGGTACGACAAAACCTGCAATATTTCTTGAACTGCAGTTTGTCTGGAGTCGTTTTCTTGTTCTTGGTAGTAGTGTAATTCTTTCGCTTACACTCTGTGCATGCCAACGAAACTATGTCACGCATGTATCGCCTCCGGTTCCGATATCTTTGCTAACGGATATCAAAACCCGGTGTTACTCTAGAATCTCTGAAACTACGCCGGCGCCCACGGTGCGGCCGCCTTCACGGATAGCGAACCGAGTTCCTTTTCCATGGCTATCGGGGTGATAAGCTTGACCTCGAGCGCAACGTTGTCACCGGGCATCACCATCTCGACTCCCTCAGGAAGCGTTATAACCCCGGTCACGTCTGTGGTCCGGAAGTAGAACTGGGGACGGTAACCGTTGAAAAACGGGGTATGACGACCGCCCTCTTCCTTGCTCAGGATGTAAGTCTCGGCCTTGAACTTGGTGTGGGGGTGATCGACCCGGGATGGGCAGACCACCTGGCCGCGTTCCACGTCTTCACGCTTTATGCCGCGTAGAAGAAGGCCCACGTTGTCACCGGCTTCACCCGAGTCCAAAAGCTTACGGAACATTTCAACGCCGGTGCAAACCGTCTTGCGGGTGTCGCTGATTCCGACTATTTCGACTTCCTCACCGACCTTCACCTTGCCGCGCTCAACCCTGCCTGTCACCACCGTGCCTCTACCGGAAATACTGAACACGTCTTCAATCGGCATCAGGAACGGCTTATCGATTTCACGCACAGGCACTGGGACATAGCTGTCAACCGCTTCCATAAGCTCAAGAATACACGCAGCGTCCGGGTGCTTCGGGTCACCGGCCTCAAGGGCCTTCAACGCGCTACCTCTAACGATGGGTATGTCGTCGCCGGGGAAATCGTATAGAGCTCAGCAGTTCTCTTAGTTCCAGCTCGACCAATTCGATAAGCTCCGGATCGTCGACCATATCGACTTTGTTCAAAAACACCACTATGTAAGGAACACCCACCTGGCGGGCAAGCAGTATGTGCTCACGAGTCTGGGGCATAGGGCCGTCATTGGCCCCAACCACCAGAATCGCTCCGTCCATCTGAGCCGCGCCGGTGATCATGTTCTTGATATAGTCGGCATGCCCGGGGCAATCCACATGGGCATAATGCCTGTTCTTGGTCTGATATTCCACGTGAGCCGTGGCTATGGTTATGCCTCGCTCTTTTTCTTCAGGCGCCTTGTCGATCGCCTCGAAGGGAACGTATTCAGCCAATCCCGATTTCGCCAATACCTGCGTTATAGCGGCTGTGAGCGTTGTCTTTCCGTGATCGATATGACCTATCGTCCCTACGTTAACGTGTGGCTTGGTACGCTCAAATTTCGCCTTGCCCATGGGCTCCTCCTTGATGACACCGGCTATTTTTAGCTAAGGAATTCAATTCGAGTTCAAAAAACGGATCCCCTGCGCCTAGTCAAAAATGGGTCAACATTTATTATGAATGTGGAGCCCACGACCGGGATCGAACCGGTGAACCTCTTCCTTACCAAGGAAGTGCTCTACCGACTGAGCTACGTGGGCCCAAAACAGCGATGGTCCGCGCGGGCCGGACTTTCGATTCACCCTGCCACCGGGGATCTTCATCGCACAGTGTCTTTTTATTTGGAGCGGGAAACGGGACTCGAACCCGCGACGTTCAGCTTGGAAGGCTGACGCTCTACCAACTGAGCTATTCCCGCTCGGATACAGGGCCTTGTTGTAATGGTGGAGGGGGGAGGATTTGAACCTCCGAAGGCTGAGCCAACAGATTTACAGTCTGCCCCCTTTGGCCACTCGGGAACCCCTCCACGGCTTTGGAGCTGGCGATGGGACTCGAACCCGCAACCTGCTGATTACAAATCAGCTGCTCTACCGGTTGAGCTACGCCAGCAAGGCTCCTATAAAAGTACGTTTATTATCACGCTCTCGGCTGGCTGTCAAGCCTTTTTTGCTCGTTCTCGCAATTTACATCACAGCGCTCAGCAGGCCGGCTAATATAATATTACCATCCGTTATTGCTTCAAAAAGCAATCTGTCCACCAGATGGCGCTTCTTATACACAATAAAACACAGAAAAAACACCTGAGTATTCAAAATCAGCAGGTACCCCAGCGGCGATATCAGGCCGCTTACCGCCGAGCCGCCCAGCATCGCGGCGACAAATACCAACAGAGCCACCAATAGCCTTCTAGTGCTGGTGACTCCAATCAGTATCGGTATGGTTTCTCTGCCGACTATTCGGTCTCCCTGGATGTCCAGCAAATCCGACAGTGCAGTACGCCAGAATACCATACATGTAGCGAAAAGAAAACTGATAACTAGCGAGCTAACCGAAAAATCCGGTAACCCTATTATTGGAAGAACCGCGGCGCATGTGGCCCACCCAAATGCGACCAGTGGGGTCTTAGAGCCCGGCAGGTCCTTGAGGCTCCGCCATTTCAATCCGGGAAGCAGCCAGGCCGGCAGCGGCACAGTGTACATACGCCCGGTAATCAACATTCCAAGAAGCAACGCGCAGGAAATCGTTCCCATCTGGTAGCTGAGTATTGCCGCCCCCACTGCGGACAAAAGGCCGAGAGTCGTCAGCAACGTTCTGTGCCGAGCATAAAAGGCGGCTATCTCGGGAGTGTTGAAGCGCACGGCCCCCGCCCTCTCCTGAATGCGGTTCAGCAGATGCATGGAGAAGACGAACAGCGCGCTCACCAACAGGGGCAACGCGGTTACGGGTTTTCCCTGGAGCTTTACGCACGCGGCCGTCAATCCGCTGCCTGCCGCGGCCGCCCAACAATACGTCATGATCAGCACGTCCGCGGACCTGCGCAATCTGCTGAAACAGGCCCCGGTCATGCCGATTTGCTTTATTCTTTCGATAACGCGGCGTATCTGCCAATTGGGCGTGCTGGCCCCGGCGGTGACGCCTACCGTGCGCGCAGCGGCTATTAGGGCAGGCGGCAATTCTTCGTCTGTTTCCACGTGCAGCGCAGGCACACCTTGGGCCTCGGCTACCCTTGCCAGCCGTTGAGTGTTTCCGGACCCTTTGCCCCCGACCACTACCACCAGATCCACCTGCCGCGCCAGGTTACTTACTTCGGTTTGCCGCCTCCTGGTGGAATCGCAGATGGTGTCGTAAACGTGTAATTGTCCGCAGATTTGTTTCAGTTTGTTAACTACGCAGTGGAAGTTGTCGGTTTCCTGGGTGGTTTGAGCCACCACGCATATGTCCCTCTCCGTAGGGATGTCTTCCGGGATCTCCTCCGCGGATGGAACAGCGACTCCGCCTGCGGTCGCGAAGCCCATGAGGCCCCTGACTTCAGGATGGTCCGCGTCTCCTACGATCACGCAGAACTGTCCTTTAGCGGCGTGTTTCTTGATAACGGCCTGCACTCGGGCCACTCTCGGACAAGTGGCGTCAATTATCCCTATGCCCTTGCGGCTCAGGATGTCGCGTTCCTGTGGAGAGATGCCGTGCGCGCGAATCACGACTGTGCCCTCCCGGATCTCTTCCAGGCTGGAAGCTTCACATATACCTCTGGACGCCAGTAATTCCAGCGTCTGGGGGTTATGGATTAGTGGGCCATATGTTACGATGGGCGCGGGAAGCTTGCTCCTTCGCAAATCCAGCGCCATATCCACAGCGCGTCGCACTCCCATGCAAAAGCCCGCTGTTTCAGCCAAACGAATCTTCATACGCTATCTCAAATCCGGCACGACACACGTTATGAAAAAGGGCGCCCGCGGGCTCGGTCTCAGCCCTTCGCAACGCCCGGTTATTCGTGAATGATTCCCTTCGCTCTCGCCAAATCCTCCGGCGTGTCCACATCCATATCATCGTCACCATTCGGCCAGTTCTACTCCGGTAAAAAGCTCGGGATGAGACACTACCACCGTTCGTCCTCCCATATCTCCCGAGACTTCCAGCAGTTCGGAGAACATTGCCTTTGGAAAAAGGGTGGGTTGAGACCTGCGGCCCCTGATCAAGGGAGCTACAATCCGCTCAGGGTCCCTTTCGAAGGCCTCGATAAGCGTATCAATTACGAAGGGCCTCAGGAAAGGCTGGTCAGCCAGAATGAGCATCGCCCCTAGGACGTCTCCCAACGATCTGACGCCCAAATGGACGGAATGGGCCATCCCCGCTTCCGGAGATCTGTTGAGGACTATTTTGACCCTTTCGCAACAAAGTTCGGACGCGAATTCGCAGACTTCCTTGCCGGCCACGAGGACTAGATCGCTGAGGCCTGAGCGCATGGACACGTCCAACACATAGGCAATGAGAGGCCTCGCGCCAAGCGGAACAAGAAGCTTGTTGGACCGCATACGTTTTGACATGCCCGCGGCCAAAATGATCCCACCTACCTTCAGTTTTTTCCCCGGCTTATTGCGCAACCGTCCCTGCAGACTCTCCCCGTGAGATAAGGCCGATAAATTCCGGCCCCTCCAGGGTTTCCCGTTCTAATAACTTTTGTGCGACCGTGTGCAAGAGCCCTTCGCGTTCCCTCAACGTTTTCAATACTCCAACCATGCGACTCTCAACAATCGATCTCACTTCGTCATCTATTTTTCTGGAGGTCTCTTCGCTGATCTCTTTGGGCTCGGAGAACGGCTGACCGGCCAAATAGGGGTTGGGGGCGCGTTGGTAGGTTATTGGTCCAAGGTTTTCCGTCATTCCGTATAAGGTGACCATGCTTCTGGCTATTTCAGTGGCCCGTTGGAGGTCGTTTTGCGCTCCTGTCGTAACGTCTTTGAAGATTAACACTTCGGCCGCGCGACCACCCAAGAGCACGTCGATTTTTTCCAGAAGCTCTGTTCGCGACATCAAGTACCTGTCTTCTGTGGGCAACTGGAGCGTGAAGCCAAGCGCTCCTATCCCGCGGGGGACTATGGATATCTTGTGCACTTTTTCCGCAGTCTCTCTGAAGGACGCAACCAACGCGTGGCCGGTCTCATGATATGCGACGGTCTTCTTCTCTTTTTCATTCAGCACGCGATTTTTTTCTCAAGGCCCGCTACGATGCGGTCTATGGCCTCTTCCATTTCCTGGTTGGACACGGCGTCCTTGCCTTTCCGCGCCGCGAGCAAAGCCCCTTCGTTGACCAGATTCGCAAGGTCCGCTCCGGTGAACCCCGGTGTCCTCCTAGCTATCACGTCCAAGTCTACGTCCGGACCCAAGACCATTTTTTTGGTGTGAACGTGCAAAATGTCAATTCTTCCCTTAAGGTCCGGCCGATCCACCAGTATATGCCGGTCAAAGCGCCCCGGCCGCAACAAGGCCGGGTCGAGGATCTCGGGCCTGTTAGTCGCTGATAGGATCACTACCCCAAGATTGGCTTGAAACCCATCCATTTCAACGAGAAGCTGATTCAGAGTTTGCTCCCGTTCTTCGTGCGCGCCTAGTACCCCGGCGCCTCGCGCCTTGCCCAGCGCATCTAATTCGTCAATGAAAACAAGGCATGGAGCCATTTTTGTCGCCTGCTCGAAAAGGTCCCTGACTCTCGCTGCGCCGAGGCCGACGAACATTTCGATGAATTCCGACCCACTTATGGAGAAAAAAGGCACACCCGCCTCACCGGCGACCGCTTTCGCAAGCAAAGTCTTTCCTGTGCCGGGAGGCCCCACAAGAAGCACTCCCTTAGGTATCTTAGCCCCCAACTTCGTGAATTTCTCAGGGTTGCGCAGGAATTCAAGTATTTCCTGGAGCTCCTGTTTGGCCTCATCCTGACCGGCCACGTCGTCGAAGGTCACCCCAATGTCGGTTTGGGCCACTATTCTGGCTTTGTTTTTGCCCAAGGTCATTATACCTGTCCCTTGCCCCATTCTGCGCATCGCCCACACCCAAATGCCCACGAAGATAACGGCCGGCAGTATCCATGACAATAGGGTCATCAGGAACGTATTTTCATTTTCAGCAATTATTTCAGCATTGTTGGATTCCAGAAATCCAACCAGACTCGGATCGTCCAGCCTTGGGGTCATGTACAGGAGTTTTGGGAAGAGGGGCTCCTTGGAGCTTCCTTCCGATTTCTCGTATCCCTTGAGATACCTTGTCGAAACCACAACCGCATTGATTCGGCCATCTGCAATCATCTTCTTGAACTGGGAGTAGGACACATTTTCGACTTTCGGGGCCAGCCAAATCTGCAAAAGCGAAAAGACCACGAGGACAAGGATTACGTATATAATTGAAAAGGAAGCCTTGTTAGTCATATCTTTAGGAGCCATCCGGATCCTCCGTTTTTGGCCGGACCTTTGCCCCCGCGTGGTTGAAGCAAGCCGGTCCTGCTAGGGTACTGAAAACAATCCTTGAAATTGTCTCTCTATAGGGGAAAGAACAACTCGGACTTGCGAGCAGAGGCAAAAGACCCACATTCATTTAATCATTTGCCGACGATTCGGCAATTAGCGGAGAGAAGTGATACGCAAAATAATGCCATTTTTACCTGGCCAATAGCGCCTTCCGTGCCAATCGATGAAATTGCGAAAAACTGATCTTATTACTACAAATTCGCTAAGGAAAACGCATGGAACCAGGGCTAATAGCCAGTGTGACGCAGGCGTGCTGAATGGGGTCGTTGCTCTGAGAATTAAGATCACGCTTACCAATGAAACGAGGAAGGCCAGGGACATTAAGCCTATTTTGAAATCAAGGATACCACCAGCGGCAAGCAGAGTGGCGACGATAGAAATTAGGACTCCAAGAGCCAAATTGGTATACATGAGGACAAGCATCGACCAAAGCCCCGGGTTGGTGAATTTAGGAAACATCACCTGCCTGTCGAAAAAGTGTAGGTACCCCGCAATGTCTTGGCTTTTGATCGGGGTGATCAGGCAACACATGGGTTCCATTACAGTCTCGATGCCCGCCTTTTTCAATGCGTTCCCCAGCACCAGGTCGTCGACCACGGTCTTGGACCAATCATCCACCAATTCGAGACTCTCCAACGTTTTTCGGAGAATGCAGGTCCCGCCACCCCATGGAAACGGTATGCAGGACGCGAGGAACCGCATGATGGAGCCGTAGATCGTCTGACAATATGCTGCTACTGAGTCCGTTTCCGGCTTGAAAATACGGAAAGTGGTTACCACTTGCGCTCGGCCCGATCTGACAGGGTGACTAAACCTAGCTAACCAATTGGGGTCCGGCGGGGCATTCGTGCTATCGCAGAAGACAACGATTTCGGTTTCCGGGCGGAGGTTGCTAATGCCGGCTATGAGATTGTGGTTTTTTTGGGCGCATTTGCCTGCGAGTCCCGCAATCACTTTGCCGCCCCGCGGATAACGGGCGCAAAGCCTGTCCACCAGAACGCAGGCGCAATCCGTTGCGCTTTCGAGTATGAAAGTAACATCGTAATGCGGGTAGTCCTGCCGGAACATTCCCTCTAGGATTTCTTCCTGGCCGGGCAACTGCCCTTTGATTGGGATGAGTATTTGGATATGGGGGGAAGAGACGGAGTTGTCCATGCGACGCCTGCGGGCCAACCATAGCTTGAACCACCCCACCACTATACCGCCGGCGGCGGGCGTCACAGTAATCGCAAGCCAAAGACCGAAAAGCCAATAATAAATTTCATTCATGGATCTAAACGGAACTTCGAATCAAGAAATACTGTAAGCTTCGCTTCCAGTTATTCAACCAATCTGCTCTTATTTCACCAAATGCCCCGCGAGACACTATCTCGCAAAAGCTGATCCCATTATATCATTTACTTTCGACAAGGCAATCCATTTGATGTCCACCAACACTACGGCATCGCAATTCCTGACTGGCCCTGCATGAATAGTGGTTCCGCAGTTACTAATGACCGCGCTTCATGTGGGTTAGCGCCCAGGCGAGCAATAATGGTGGGGGGGGACCGGCATAGAAGGCGAGACTGAAGCAACCCGGGCAGTAAAAATGTAGAAGTTCATCGAGACGGAACTTTTTTGTCCAAAGGAGTTCCCTATCGGACCCTCCTTCAAAAAACTCTAACAATTGCCGCTATATTAGAGCCTTCTGCCGATAGAACAGAGCGACCCGATGAGCCCGGGGCCTTGAAACTTCTGCCGGAAGAAAGGCTACATCCATTTAACAAAACAATATATTGGGAGTTTTTCAGGAAGGGTCCTGGAAGCGACTTTTTGCAAGAAGGGGTTTTCCGATGGACTCTTACCCAGAAATTTCCGAAATCCACGACCGCTGGCGGACCTGAATCGCGGAACTCCTTCTAAAACCAAGCCCGCGCACCGCTTTCCCGCCCGTTCTTAGTCTTTCAGCAAAGAAAGCGGATGCCGTAACAACCATTCATGGACCATTTCTTATCTTATGACGCGCCAATCACGATGCGATTCCACCCGCTACTCGGCCACGCTTACTTTCACATTGCAGGTCAGACCGTCTTTGATGTTTCCGTCGGGGTTTTCCATTTCGCACTCTAGATCATAATCGGCGGGCACCTCTAGGGCGGGGTTGCGGCTCACCCAAGGTATCCGCGTGATAGAACACGGGAATTTCTTATCCGGAATCGCGTCGAATGTGGCGGAGCCACGATCTCCCATTTTGAGTTTTACCAAGTCCAATTCATGAACCTTGCATCTAACTATCATGAGATTCATCGGGGCTAGAGTTATGGCCTGGAAGCCGGCGCCCAACGCAGCTCTTACCTGAAGTTCCGGGGCCAACCATATGATGCTGCCTGCGATTGGCGCTTTCAGATAGGCTACGTCCAGGGGCAGCGTGCTATCTGAATACGAGCGGTTGGTTTGCCACTCCAGAAGATCCAGGTCCCTGCGCTGTTTCTCCTGGAAGAATTTTAGATCTTCGTTGATTTTTCCGAGGCCGGCTTCCTGCTGCTTCAATGTCTCCTCGACCTCGAAAGTTTCTTTTTTTACAGCTTGAATTTGCCGTTCCTTGGCTTTTATCGCGTCTGGAGCGGCCATGCCTCTGCTCATGAGCTCCCTGAGATCTATCAAGTCCTTCTCAAGGCGTTCAAGCTGTAATTTCTTTACGGGCAGCGTGCCGTTTTTGGTCTTATCGATCGAAACCTTACTATCATATTGATTTCTCTTAAGATTAAGCACCATATCAGGGTATAGGACTTGCTGAACGTGCAACATGGGTTGCCGATCAAGCTTGTATTCGATCAGAATGTCATCCTTCTCCACTCCCTGACCTTCTTTGGCAATGATCTTGGTAACTTCTCCCGAATATGGTAGACCTATCGATCTCTTGAGCGTGGAAAAGCTTTTGCCGCGCAGTAGGATTTCAGCCTCTGATTTGGCGTCCGCGATCTGGGGAACTATTGGCGGCCTTGCAGGGCCATTACTGGATATGGCGCGCTTAGGTTCATGGGTCATGACGACCAGCACTGTGGCGACGACAGCCACCACGAAGGCCAGCATGACGCCAAGACTCCTTTTCCAGGTCTTAGGTTTTTTCAGTACCGTATTCCGGCATTGTACTTATCCAAACCTCCTGCAATTGTGGCCAAATCGATCAGAGTGTATACACGGTTTTGAAGATTCATGATTGAGTTTATCTCGGCCTCCACCCTCTCCATTCTCTTGCCGATGTACTGATCGTAGGTCAGGTCGCCCGTCTTGTACAGCAGAAGAGCTTTTTCCTCTCCCATTTCAGCTAGTTTGGCCTGTTCCCACACAAAGCCGTCCCTTTCCCCGGATCCGTCTAACTCACTGCGCAATCGTTTGTACTCGACGTATAACTTCTCGGAGAAAAGACTCCGGTCGATGCGCATTTGCTCTGCTTTCAATTTTTGTCGCTTTATTTCGCGGACTCTTTTGAATCCGTCCCATATGGTGTAATCGAGGCCGAGAGCAAAGTTGAAACCGGATGTGCGGTCAACCTGGTTTGAAACAGTCTCAAAATATATCAAAGGCTTGGGCACCAGTGACACATACGCCCCAGTGACGGCGTTTGATTGTATTTGCTCCTGTTTGGCCATGATCTTCAGCCTAATGTTCCGCGCCTGAATGTCACCGAAAGATAGGAACTGCCCGTTAAAGCCGTTGAGAATCTGGTTGGCGGCGTCTCTAGTGTCCAGAGGCAGAACATAGTCCGGATGGTAGCCCATTGCCACTTTAAGGCTTGCAATGCGCTGATCCAGTTCACGTTCCAGATCGTTGACCTTGACCACCTCTCCCTTGACCTGATTGCTAAAGGCCCGTACGTCGAGATCGTCGAAGGCGCCCTGACCCTGACGGCTCTTAGCAAAATCCAGCTTGTTCTTCTGCAGAGCTACCATCTGCCTACGCGCCCGAATAAGCCTTTCCAGAAGGTGGATCCTGAAAAATGTCTTCGCTACGCTCGAAGTATTCTCGGAGATTTTATCAATGTGCGAGGTCCTGCCTATGTCCACAAGGATGGAATTCGACTTGATCTTCAACAGGGCCAAGTAAGGGTCCCAGTTAGTCATCAACAACTGCACGTTAAAACGATTGGAGTTATCGGCGTCCGTCCGGGCCAAATAATACCGCGTAATTAGCTGAAGGGTAGGTAGCAATTCGGCATGGGCGTCCTTGAGATCCGCGGAATACACCTGGATGGTAATCCTGGATTTTTGGAAGTCTTCGGAGTGTACGAGAGCGTACCGAAGGCAGGTGGGAAAGTCGAAGAGACCATATTCTTGAGGCTTTACACTCGCGCCGGGTCCTGCCTGCGCCGCGCCTGCGGTCAGGCACAAGGTCATTACGACCATAGCGCCCAGCATGTGGGGCAATAGCAAAAAACGCCCGCCCTTCAGGCGGTATAATGCAGCCCGTGACAACGAATGTAACACCCTGATTCCCATACTCTCTGATCCCCGAATAGCGATAACGCTTGGGAACAAACACAACAAATTGCAATTACTTAGGAAACAAAGCCGATTAAGGCTATTTTGCTGGGTGCAAGTATAGCCCAATCAAGATGACGATGTCAATCTAGTTTTCCCGGCGGTTGTTCCCTGAATGTGTGCGATCGGCGGAGGACAGGAAGAGCGAGGTCATTTCACTCTAGACCACAACTGATCCTGGCCGCTTTTTATGGGGGATCTCGTGACCATAAACTCCGATCTCACACCGTAGACGAAATATTCCTGGGTAACGCCTTTTGAAAACCTTATGTGAAGTTCGTGATCCTCCAGAGCCCAAATGCAGTCGGACCCCGATGGGTTTGCTGTGTCAAACACTCGGCACGTCCCGTCGCGTCTCAGGGTCAACAGCGAGCGATGAAGCCCGTTTCCCTTTGGGCCAGCCTTTTCCTCCAACGGATTTTCTTCAGGGAGAGCTTCCCACGTTCCTATAAGATCATTCATGTTGAGCGTGGCTTGATATATTTGTTCAGGAGTAACCCCCTGGGCTGACAAATCATTGGCTCCGTTCAAACAAGTAACACCCAAAACAACCAGAAGAGCGCACCTCAGCATCTTCATTATGCTCATGCCGCCGACTTAAAATACTAAAGCCCCCGTGTCAAACCGGGCAGCCTACTCCCCATTTATCCTTACCAGTAGTTACGAGCTGCGTCAAATGCGCTTTACATAGATCTCCTGCGTCAGCTCCCGGGCGTGATCCAAGTTTATTCCAACAGCGCCTAATAAGTCACATCCGGGCGAATCCAAGTCCAACCGACCCAGCGGTCGCACGGCTCAGGAAGACGCGCGTCCGTAACGAGGCATAGAGTCGAAATGCTTAACCGCTGCCCGCACAAACCAACCCCCTGTCTCTTTTTCAAGGTTGGTGTTCGATGGCGTAGATACGGTGTCGTATTCCGAGAGAGCATGGCCAATGAAATTCCTAATCTCTTGCACCCCCGTGAGGGGCGCTCTTCATGGGTAGCCATGGGTGAAACCCATGGTAAGCGGCTTTATCCGCCGGCTTCTTCAATCCCTTAAGGGGTTGAAGACAAGTTTGGTTGTTGTTTCAATCCATGGGCTGCCGCCCATGGCTATCCAAGGGAAATGCCCCTTCAGGGCATCTGTGAAAGAATCCGACACCGGATTTACGAAACAGTGTACTTAAGTAGGAGGCGCCCGGTCTTCAGTAGACGCACTTGGAGATGCTCTTAGAAATGCTTTTCGTAAATACGGGTCATGTCTTGGTGTTACTGCCCAATATTCAGCTAGTGGGGGCCGCGGCCCTCCCCGCCGAAGCGCAATGACCGCCAGGGACCGCGGAAGGCGCCGGGAAAAGAGAATCCGGCTGGGGCGGACGAATACGTGACCGTATTCACGAAACAGGTTAATTAGCGCGGATTTTCCTAAGTAAGGCCGCGAATCTCTTGTGGCCGCAACAAAGCAAAAGCGCCGTGTTCATACGCCCTCTTGCATAACGCTATTTCACAAAAGCGCCTTTGCGTCAATCTTCAGAGGACACGTCTCTGTCAGCAGATTGCCTATTTACACCTGCAATTACCATAGGTTCTGAATGGTAATTGATCGGGGTTTGAAAGATTACCGGTCGCGTCCACGTCCCGGAAAGGTAGATATGCTCATCATAAGGTTACACTCAATGCTCAATCTACCTGGTACCACGGCCTGTTTTTCTAGTGCTTATTATATATAGTTATTTCTGTATGTTATTTCTATGACCTCATTTTTTAATCCTCGATATTATATAACTCGTGCAAATTTACTTATTTTACTTGACACGCATACCCCCCCATGATACCTCCGCCGCCAGGGGAAATGTTTTGGGTAGAACCTTTGGTCTCTGCCACAGATAGCTGATATTGCGAAACAAGCTGTCTAATAAAAAGGAGGGTGTAATGCTAAGAAAGACCGTAACTTTATTCATGTGCGCAATCATGCTGGCCACAGCGGCGTTGGCTTTTGCCGGTGGAACTCCCGGCGTTCCTTGTGGTCCCGTATGCTATCCGCCAAGGACCGCGTGCGCTCCGGGCGCCGGACCTAATTCTTCAGCCTATTGGGGTGACGCCCCGTTTCCAGGCCTTTGTGGCGGCGTGGTAGCATTGCCGTTTCTGGTGGTTGGAAGCCTTCTCGGTGGAAATCCGTCCGGCCCTTATGGTCCCGGACCAGCAGGCGGCTATGGATACGCCCCTCAGGGCTCCGCTTGCGCTCCTATGCCCTGCGCTCCACAACCCTGCCCCCCGAGAGCTTATGCGGCCCCCTGCGCTCCACAACCCTGCGGTCCCCCTCCGTGTGGCCCTGCTCAGTATGCTCAGGCCCCTTGCCCGCCCGCTCCCCCCTGCGCTCCCTATGCTCAACAAGGTCCCTGTGGACAGGGCGCGGGCAATAGCGGAAGCATTTTTGGCGGACTCCCGTGCCTGGAACTGTGCTCAGGGCTTCTGGGAAATATAACAGGTGGAATGAATCTGCTCTACTAATCAGCCAACCGAATCATAAACTCTCTATCCAACTATTTGCGGGGATCCATATCCCCGCATTTTTTTTCAAGCCGATTACTCGGATCTCCCGGGCTTTTCATCGCTTCAAAAATTCAAACCCTTATGATAAAAAGCTAAGGGCTCCATATCTTAGGCGCTGCGCCTTGCCCGATGTCCCAGGATCATCAAAATCGGTGGGGGCAGTCGTTTCTTTCCCGGCGATTCGGGCCGAATATTGGTAGCAGCCGAAAAAGTCAGCTTTATCCAACGTTGGCCGGCAGGGAAACACAGGACTTATTTTCAGAATCGGCCTTAACCACAGGCGGCCTCATTCAAAATAAAACGGATTCTTCTACCGGATTAAATTAGGTTTTTTCATGCCTGACAACGCTGACAGCGCAGTGGGTTCCCATTCACTGGAAGTCTTGGAAGGAGTGCTGGAACGTCTTGTTTATGCCTCTGATTCCAATGACTTCGTCGTGGGTCGGATTTCCGTCAAGGGCCGCAAAACGCCGGTCACGGTGGTGGGCTCGCTTCCTCAGCCGCGCCTTGGGGAGGTGCTGATTCTCCAGGGCAAATGGCAGTTTGATAAGAAATTTGGAGAACAATTCCGGTTTGAAATCGCGTCCTCACGCGCTCCCTCGACGGTGCAAGGCATAGAAAAATATCTTTCATCAGGAATGATCCACGGGATCGGCCCGCAAATAGCCAGGCGCATCACAAATATGTTCGCAGAGACTACGCTGGACGTGATCGAGTCCCAACCGGATCTGCTGCGTCAAGTCCCCGGCATAGGAAGCGTAAGGGCCTCAAAGATTTCAGAAGCGTTCCGTGAACAGAAGGCTGTGAGGGAGGTGATGCTTTTTCTCCAAACTCACGGAATCTCATCAAATTACGCTGCAAAGATATACAAGAGGTTCGGTGAGAATTCCATTAAAGTAGTCACCATGAACCCGTACTGCCTTGCTTCGGAAATACGGGGCATAGGCTTCAAATCCGCCGACAAAATTGCCGGGAATATAGGTTTCGACTTGCGGTCCACGCTTCGGGCCGAGGCGGGTCTAATCTACCTGTTGGAAGCTAGCCAAGGTGAAGGTCACGTCTATTGCGAGCTGGATGATTTGCTCGACCGGGGAAGAGAATTGCTGGGCATGGACGCGTCTACACTTTCAAACTGTCTTAAGAGTCTGATTGCTTCGGGGAGAGTGGTACGGGAAGACGGTAGAATTTACACTTGGGCCATGGCCTACATGGAGAATTCCGTGGCAAAAAGGCTCAGGGACCTCATTTCCACCCCTCGCTTGCTTCCTTCCATTAAAGTTGACGCGGCCATCACCTGGATACAGGGTCGCACAGGCATGCAACTGTCCGATGCCCAGGCTGAGGCCATCAAAGCGGTGATGGACCACAAAGCGCTAATAATAACGGGTGGGCCAGGCACCGGAAAGACCACCTTGCTTCGGTCGCTTTTGGAAATCCTGGAGACCAAAAGAATCCGCGTGTTACTCGCAGCGCCCACCGGCCGCGCGGCAAAACGGCTATCCGAAGCCACGGGCAGAGAAGCCAAAACCGTGCATCGACTACTCGAATACTCGCCCAGCGAACGGGGTTTTCAGCGAAACGCTTCCAGAAGCCTTGAAGCCGATGTCATAGTGGTGGATGAAGCTTCGATGGTTGACTTGGCCCTCATTCACAACCTCTTGGCGGCGATCGGTGACCATTCTACTCTCATCTTGGTCGGAGACTCAGACCAATTGCCATCGGTCGGCCCGGGCAACGTGCTCGAGGACCTGATCAAATCCGGGAAAATCGCTGTGGTAAGATTGAATACAATCTTTCGGCAGGCTCAGTCCAGCATGATCATTACCAATGCGCACTTGATAAACCAAGGCCTAATGCCTGTGAAATGCGAAGATCGGGACGGCTTGTGCGATTTCTACCTCATTGAAAAGGATGAGCCGGAGGAATGCGTACGATTAATAAAAGAAATGACCTGCAGAAGAATCCCTGACCGCTTCGGCTTAGATCCGATGCAGGACATACAGGTTTTAAGCCCAATGCACAAAGGACTGCTTGGAACTGAAAACCTGAACAACGAATTGCGGGAGTCGCTGAATCCCGACGGAAAGCTTCTGAGGGGAGAGCGCCTCCGAATTGGCGACCGCGTCATGCAAGTCCGAAACAATTATGATAAAGACGTCTTCAACGGGGATGTCGGCCGGATATCGGCTTTTGATCCTGAGGCGAACGAGGTCGCGATCGATTTCGACGGCCGTGAAGTTGTCTATCACATATCCGAATTGGACGAGCTGGTACTCGCCTACGCCATCACTATACATAAGTCCCAGGGCAGCGAATACAAAGCCGTGATTATTCCCCTGGCAACTCAGCATTACGTGTTACTGCGGCGGAACCTGCTTTATACAGCTGTTACAAGGGGAAAGAATTTGGTGGTCCTTTTGGGCAGCAGAAAAGCCTTGGCTATGGCCGTCGAAAATCGTTCAGTCGAGCCCAGACAATCCTATCTGGCCCACAAGTTGTGACCCCGATCTTCCTACGATAGCGGAGTCCTGGATCGTTTGGCGCATCCTCTTCTGTGAAAATCCGACTGGGGGAAAACTCATTGAAAGAAGCTTCCCTCCGGCCATCCCTTCAAGAACCTCCAATATGGCCACGCCGTAATCATTCAGAGGGCCGCATGAATACTTTCCCTCAACCTTCTCTCCAAGTTTGGAGAGGGGTCGATTGGCCGAAAACGTTTCAAAATTATTGGCGCCCCGCAATTCGTAGCACGATCTCTATCTGAGACCTGATACATTGCATGAAGATTATTATTGCGGTCCTCGTTATGATCTCGGAAAACATTTGCAGGGGCGGGGATAAACCCCGCCCCTACTATTACCGTGCTACGATTCCCGACAATTCGGGAGTTTTGAGACAATTTCGGTCCCGCTTCCCCAGACTTGAGGAAGCGGATAGGGAGTGGGGAGACTGCAACGAACGGCGTTGGCATCGAACGCTGACTCCCGGCAAGGCGCTCCACGCCCTTCCGCCGATGGGCGCAGTTCTCCTGGGTAGCCTGAGCGATGTCTGTCTCGAAAATTACCGCCTCAAGTAAATAGTCGCTTTTCTTGTTTCATTCTCCTTCCTCGGCAGAGTATACTGTACGAAATCGCAACATGTGCGAGTTATACGACAAGGCATAGAGAGGAATTGTCGCATTCCGAAGAGAACGATTTCTCCGAGAAAGACCGACCGTCGCAGGGAAACATTCCGGTCATATTGCCTAATTTGCAAACGCATGGAAGGGGGGCTTGCAGGATGCTCACACAGTGCTTGCACGGAAGGGCTCTTAAGTTTAGGGCTTAATGAATTGCAGTCGCAGGAATTACAATTAATTGAATCACATACCTTGACCGCTAATTCTTCTACCCCCGCACTATTCTGACTGGCGCTGACATCTTTAGGCAGGCGAAATGAATTTATCCGATTCTTCCATTTTGAAGACGAAAAAAACATGGGAGCCCCTTAGTCTTCGTTCCGCGATGCTGATCGGTTTTGGGCTCGTTTTTTCACTAACACTAGGACTCCTGTTTCTGGCCCTCACTTTCGGCATTCCCGGCTCTGATTACAAAGGCGTTTACGGTATGGAACGTTCCCAAATATTTCATCACGTCAGCGTAGTCGCGGATCTGAAAAAAGAGCGTTTGGAATCTTGGCTGCGAGAACGAAAGAATGATTTAGGCACGCTGTCGAGAGCGACGGCCTTTGGTGGCCCGCTGAGCGAGGTCCGCTACGACTTTGAGACTCTCGAACCAAACGATCCAAAAAAGTCCGAACAGGCCGGCCCGGCAGTGAGCGTGAGGACATCGGCCCTGAGGCACATCCTGGATTCCTTCGCGGGCGGCTTCAATGAGTACGCGTGGATAGACATCGTGGACGGAGTCTCCGCGAAGACGGTGGCTTCCACCAAGCGCGCCCATGTGGGCTCGGAGACACAGGATCCAAGGCTTTTGGCAGAGACGTTGGCCCGACCGGACCAAACGTTGGGGGATGTTCGGATGGACGCTGATACCGGCCGCCCCTTTTTGATCCTTGCCAAGTCTATTCCACGCTTGCACGACGTCGCGTCCGACAAAATGACGCCAGGGGCAGTGTTGATTTACATCGACACGGACAATTTTATAAAACCGATCCTGTATCTGGGCCAGGGCTTCGGCAAAAGCGAGGACGTGGTTCTTGTAGACCAAGACAACCGCCTTCTGGTAACACCGAAATACCCCTTGCCGGGAAGCCGGACGGCTCGGGTTTTAACGGACAAAGTTTTTGCTAAGCCGGCTGACTTGGCGGCTCAAGGCAAAGAAGGAATTGTCGCGGGTCTGGACTATCGAGGGGTCCCTGTTTTAGCGGCTTATCGGCACGTCGAGATTTGCCCGGGTAAGGGTTGGGGACTCGTGGTCAAATTGGATGAAAAGGAAGTGCTTCAGCCCATATGGGAGGGATTATTCCAGTCCGTGCTCCTTGTGCTGGCAGCGTTCGCGGGTGGAGCGGCGCTAATCGGTCTGGTTTCCCAACGGATTTCTCAGCCCATCGAGGCTATGAGCGGAATGGCCCGAGAGGTGCAAGCAGGCGATCTGGACGTTCGCGCTGCGGTGACGGGTCCCCGGGAATTGCGAATCCTCGCTGAAACCGGAAACGCAATGCTCGACCGGATGTGCGATTGGGGTCGGGATTTGGAAGACCAGGTGAGGGCTCGGACATCCGAACTATCCAGTATTAACGCCTCATTGGAGGCTGAAATAGCCGAACGAACCCTGACCGAACTGGCCTTGAGGGAGAGTGAGGAGCGATACAGAACTCTTTTCGAAAGCGCGGCTGACGCTATATTCATCATCGACGCCGAACCGGGAAGTTGTGGGACAATAGTTTCGGCGAATCCGGCGGCTGCGCAAATGCACGGGTCATGCCTTGAAGAGCTGCTGAAATTAAGAATGGATGATTTGAACACCCCTCACTTCGCCCGTCATGTCCGTGACCGCATCGCCGCTATTACCCCTGGAGCGCGCATTGAAGAAGAGACTTCGCATTTGAAAAAGGACGGTTCAGAAGTTTTAGTGGAGCTGACAGCGACGCCGCTGGAAATCGGCGGCCATAAGTATTTGCTGACCATTTGCCGAGATGTTACAGGGAGAAAAATGGCGGAGCAGGCTCAAATGCGGCTCGCCAAGGCGGTGGAGCACGCCGGCGAGGCTATAATTATAACGGACACCGCGGGGACTATAGACTATGTGAACCCGGCGTTTGAACAAATTACCGGCTATTCCCGAGCGGAAGTGCTGGGAAAATCAGTCACTCTTCTCAAGAGCGGCGAACACTCCGAGGAGTTCTACCGCACACTCTGGGAAACTATCAGCAGAGGGGAAGTCTGGACCGGGAGATTTACAAACCGAAAGAAAGACGGCGTCCTCTATCAGGAAGACGCCACCATATCCCCCGTAAGGGATTCATCAGGCAAAATACTTAACTATGTCGCGGTTAAAAAGGACATCACTCTGGAGGTATCCTTACAAAACCAGCTTTTCAGAGCCCAAAAAATGGAAGCCATAGGGGCTCTCGCCGGGGGAGTCGCTCATGACTTCAACAATTTACTTGCCATTGTGCTGGGTTATGCCCAGATGCTTCTTCTGGATAAATCCGATCAGCATCCGGATCAGGAACCCCTTCAGCAGATAATAAACGCCGTCCGCAGCGGCACGGAATTGGCCCGCCGACTTCTCACTTTCGGCAGGAAGACCGAAAGCAAACCTCAGCCCGTGGATCTCAATAAAGAAGTTCACCGGATGCGACGATTGCTGAACCGCACTTTTCCGAAAGCGATAAACATTGAGCTCCATCTGACCGATGACCCTGTGTCTATCCTGGCTGACCCCGCTCAGATCGAACAAGTAATGATAAATCTTGCGGTCAACGCCCGCGATGCGATGCCCGAGGGCGGTTGTCTGGTAATCGAAACCAAACTCCTCCATCTGGACAAAGAATACGCCAAGCGACATTTTGGAGCAAAACCCGGCAATTATGCGCTCTTGAGTTTCTCTGACGACGGCCACGGAATGGACCAAGAGACCCTCGAACATATTTACGAACCTTTTTTCACCACCAAGCCCGCCGGCCAAGGCACAGGCCTGGGACTTGCCATGGTTTACGGTATCGTGCAGCAGCATCACGGGTACCTGTCATGCTACAGTTCGCCTGGCCGGGGGACTACGTTCAAGATCTATCTGCCTCTCATTTATTCCGACGCCATCCCTGATGACATACCGATTCTTGCCCTTCCGAAGGGAGGAACTGAAACCGTGTTACTGGTGGATGACGAATTATCGGTGATCGATCTTGGAACCCGCATGCTCTCATTGGCGGGCTACAATGTCTTGCAGGCTTCAAACGGCCAGGAGGCCTTGGAAGTATACAAGGAACGCGGAAAAGAAATAGCGCTGGTCGTACTTGACCTCATCATGCCGGAGATGGGCGGCATGCAATGCATCGAAGAGCTTTTGAGACTCGACCCAAAGGTAAAGGTGTTGATTGCCAGCGGCTATGCGGCCAACGGCCAGGCAAAGAGCGCTATTAAGTCCGGGGCCAAAGGTTTTGTGACTAAGCCGTTCGAGCTGCGACAGATACTTCAGGCAATCCGAGACATTTTGGATGGCGCTTGAATTATCCTTCCGACTTCCGAATCTCCCTTTCATGAATCATTCCCGAGCAGGTTGGGTAAAGTTAAGTAGATTGACAACTTGTCCTTAAGTGTGGTAAAAACTGTTACTTTCGTCAACTTGCCGGCAAAAAATAGAATCAAACGGGATAGATCACATTATCGAAGTTGATTCCTGAGCCACACGTAGTGCGAGCCTTGCGCGTGCCCACAGGGATTGGCTCGGACACGGTCTGCCGGCATCCTCCTCTAAGGCCGCGTTTCGATCAGAGAGCCTGATGCGAACGTTGGCGCATGTTACCATTTGGCTAAGCTCCAGGTAAGTCTCAGCTATTGGACGTTCATCACGGGTCGCATGATTGTCGGCCGGCTTCGGAGAGATTCAATGAAAAGGCTGAACTCTATATTATTCGTTGGCTTACTTGTCTTGGGAACCCTTGCTCAATCGCATGCTTGGGTGGAAGTGGAGATCCCAAAAGACGTCGACAAATCGGAACGAGCGCAGGTTCTGGTCTCCAAATTTCAAGCGGCGCATAAGAACCAAAATTTAGGCGGCATGATGAACCTGGTCTATTGGGAGGGTGTTACACCGGAGACCAAAGAAGGTATACGGGATTCCTTTGAGGAAGTGTTGAAGAAACCACTGAAGGTTGTCTTTGTTGCGCCTGTGGCCAAAGATGAGGTGACGGAATATACGCTGGATTCCGTCCGGTATCGGCCTAATTTAGCCCCGGTAGGTCGTTTGGCGATCTTTGGCGCTTCTCCCGACGACGGCGTAATTCAGACTTCGTATTTGGTTGGTTTGCTTGGCGAGGAATATCGTATAGCAACAGCCACACCAGCGAAATAGCCAAATACCGCGAATTAACGCGAGATAAATTTTGTTCAGTTCGCGCGAAATGAAATAAGCGGGATCCAGTCCGGTTCATCGTATCATTTCATTCATTCGCATGCTTTTATTAGCTCAGCAATTTGAAGCCCTGTAATCTAGGGAGGTTTAGAATGTCGCGTTGCTCAACTAAAGCTGCCTCAAAACGCTCTTACGGTCCTTTAGTGTTTCTTTCTCTTTTGACCTTGGTGGCGTTTTCTTCCGCTGACTTGCGCTCGCATGCTCTGGAGTCCAAATCGCCTGGATCCGGAGATCATTTGATTCTGGCATTCAACGTCTCCTGTTCAATGACCGGGTTTCAGAAGCGGTTCGGAAAAAGATTTGAAGATCAGAAAAGTCTGGATAGACTGAAGGGCTACCTGCTTCAGGTTCTTTACGAGCGCTTGCCTCAGAAGGTCCAATCCCCGGATAGAATTTTGCCCGAAACCTCGACCGACGGTAGCCTTAATTTCGACGCGCCTCTGTACAGACAAGGTGATTTGCTGACCTATTTCCTCTTTGCCGACGAACCTCGCTACGTGTTTGCCGCAAAGGAAGACTACGTTGAGCGAAATTCCTTTTCTCGACAGACGCCTACGAGGTTCGGCAGTGAATGCGGGTCCTTAAAGTGCGGCTTGGCCGAAGCCTATCAAAACTTTCGTCCATCGACCAATGGAAAGACATATTTGATTCTTATTTCGGACAAGACGGAAGGCCCTTCGTCTCTACCGAATAAGCAGAGGTCTCAGGACTGCGAAGCCAGACTTGCCGCGTACGAAGCTGACGCCAAAGCGCAGATGAAGTATGGCTTGGAAGTGGCGAATCGTTACTATTTGAAGATCTACAGTATTGAAGCCGCCAGGGCTCCTTATCCGTTTTTTCTCGTCCGAGGACAATCAGACACTCCCGTCGATTCCCTTCAATTCGGTCAAGCTGAAGGAGATAAATCCGCCACCGCCGCAGACTACAGACTAATCCCCAACCCAAAGCTTAAACAGAATTACCAGGTATCAAGTGTTACAGCGGTCATCCGGCCGAGAAACAAAGACAAAATCTCCAGCGAGACGAAAGTGCTAAATAAGAGGGAAACCCCTCCGCTATCGCTCGATCGGATCAAGGTTGACAGACCCTATGTTTCCGATGGCTATAGCATGGATTTGGAGATCGAATACCTGGCCCCGGGGGCGGAATCCAGAGGAAGGAGATCAAACCCCGACTACTTTGTAATAAGGGGTCTTGCCCTAACTAAAGGCGGGGAAGGCACGTTGATTGGGGCCACCCCGGAACAAAAGAAGGTTGAACCCAGCCGAGCTTTAGCCTCTCCAGTCAATCCGTTTGAGCTTGGCGCCCCAACGGTGTCTCTCAAGCCTGAGGCGGGCATTTACAAAGCAACGGCTCCCATCAGGTTGAAATCCCAAGCGCTTGCCGACCAGCTCGAAATCAAGAGTGTTACCTGGTCCGATGACAAGGGCAAGTTTAATCTCGATTTGTCCCCCAAAGGTCCGCAGTCCTTTCCCGCGGACATGAACATCGCTATCCCATCAGACAAGCTCGAACCTGGCTCGACGGTGTCGGGGACTCTTTACGTGAGTTATCAATCTAAAGGATCCACCGAACAGGCGTCCGTTCAGTCCTTGCCATTGAGCCTAAGAGCCGAAGCGTCCAAGAGCTCTCAGGCTGCCGAGTTCGGTTTGGAAGGTGCTGAGCCCGGAAAGCCGGGGGCGTTGGAGTTCACAGGGCAGGACGGCAAACTGGCTCTCAAAGGATGCCGAATTGCGCCAAAAGGACCGCTGCCCGACGGATTTAAACTTCAAGGAGCAAACCTGGTAGTAGGATCGAAGCCTTTTCCTCTGTCAACCCAAGCCGGCCTGGATGCTCCGATAAGCGCGCTTTTCAACAAGGAGCAGTGGAAAGATCTCTGGACGAACCAAAAGGAACCGGCCGGCATTGAGCTGTCCTATAGTTCTGACGCATTGCCTGGAACGGCTAAAACAACCATTCCGGTGACGTTGGCCCTGCCCGAGCCGAAGGAAGATGAATTACCTCGAAACGCCTTCATGATCGTGGCGGATCCCGGCGCTACCAATCCCGCGGACACGATCCAGGCGAAATGGACGGATAGCGGCCTCAAGATAAATGACTTTTACCTTAAGCCGAAATCTGAGTTGAAGCCCGAGGTTATGGCTTCGTTGAAGGATATGAAATTCAAAACCTCAGGACTGGCTTCTCGTCAGGGACGCATCACCCAATTACCGTTGAAGCTCGAACTCTTGCTCAAACCGGAAGAGGTGACCAGCGTCGCGGCCGGTCCGCACAATCTGGGCTTAGACTTCGAATATCTCTTCAATGGCGCTAAGGGTGAACAGCCGTACAAGCTCGTCGTGAACGTCCCCAAAACTCAGGACCCCCAGTTTATCGTCGCTCTGAGAGGAGCGGAGTCCGCTTCGGCACGGGAAATTCAGGCCCAAAAAACTGATGGAAAGATAATAGTCTCCAATCTCGTATTAAAGACTGTCAAACCCAACGGCCTCCAGGATGTTGAAAAAGTTCAGATGATGTCCGGAAACAGCGTCCTGTACGAATGGCAAAAGAAGTCCATTCCCAAGCTTGGCTTCTTGCCTGACGCCTTAATCCCCGAGGCCAAGGTGGACACTGGTTCCCAGGAGTTGCAGGTCCACTTTAAAGTTCATTACACTCAGATGGGTAGGCAAGGACAGGGCGTGGCCCAGTTATCGGCAGCGAAGCTTGCGATTCCCAGGGGATGGCCCTGGCCTCTTTCGGAATTGGAGAGCATAATTCCTGCCGGAATCCCGCTGCCCGCCGTGGTCGCGATTGCGGCCCTTTTACCGTTGCTTATCATCCTGGGATTGGTCTTCCTACTCAGGGGCGTTTGGATGAAGAGACCGATCCATTTTTCCCTCGTGGCCGTTGGGGTTGGAGATGATCCTTATGACCCCGACCTTGCCAGCCCCGCTTACTCCTTGAAGCGAGGCGAGAAATTGGGCCTGGGGCCTGATTATCCCGGCGCGACCCGCTGGGAAGCGGCGAAATGCTCAGACAATTTCGTCGAATGCCGGGTCGTCTCGTTCTTCGGGAAAAAGGCTCTGTATCTGGGAGATGTGGCTCACTTGACCGGAATCAAAATGGAACCGGGAAGAGAGGTACATCTTGCAGTGCGCCGAAGGCAAAACTGTTCCTGTCAAAGCTCTCGTGCTCAATAAGCCGCCCAAAGTGAAGGCCGTCAAGCAACCTAAGCAGAAGCCGGCTACACCGCCTGCCGCCGCGCCCTCCCCCACAGCCGGCGCCGCCCAAGGAGGAAGAGGACGACGGCATTGAGCTTGTATAGGACCCTTCGTAAGTCGTTTTAGGCGAGTAGATTTGAATAAACCCCACTAGGGCGTAAGCGCTGAATTGGGAAACTTCGCTTGAACTTTTGCTGTGGAGCCGGCTGTAGGAAACTGTCTCAATACTCCCATATTGTCGCGAATCGTGGCACGGTGATCGTAGGGGCGGGATTTATCCCCGTCCGCCTAACTGGTTTTTTGAATAAAGGGCGGGCCCAGCGGCTTCTATCGATTATAGGCGAACCGCACGCGTGCTTTGGAGTTATCTCCCAAGACGGTTGAAGTCGAATTCAGGGCAATTGAAGGGACAACACATCACAACGCATTTCTGGCTTTAACGTCCAAATACTTGTCCAGAGCGGCGCCGGACATATGGCTGGGGGCAACATCCAGCACGAGGACGCCTAGAGATGCGAAGCCGGCCAACAGGCGATCGCGACGATCCAGCAAATCCGAAGCCACCCCCTTTTTGTATAATTCTTCAAGGGACTCGGGGACCTCTTCAGCGATTTTTATTACATCTGTATCCGACATAGCTACCACCAGCGCCAGGTGCCTGGGCGTCAATCCCAATACGCACCTTTTTAGCCCTATCGAGGCCCGCTCGTCTATAAGATCAGTGAATATGATTACTATCGACCGCCGCTTGAGCTTCGAAGAAATATCCGAGAGCGCCAGATAATACCTCGGTTCCTGCATCTTGGGCTGTATATCGTATATGGAGTCCAACATCTTTCCGAAATGCGCAGGCCCCTTGGCAGGGGGAATGAACGCA
Source organism: uncultured delta proteobacterium (assembly GCA_963747865.1). Classification (GTDB taxonomy): domain Bacteria; phylum Desulfobacterota; class Desulfomonilia; order Desulfomonilales; family Desulfomonilaceae; genus JBBSBY01. The sequence continues at coordinate 263,380 of CAVVHK010000021.1, forward strand.
AGCACATCCTGCCCCACAACAGTCATGCCCACTAAATCACCCAGTTCGAGAGCCCCGTAAGCCAGCAACAAGGCTGCATCCAGAGCATAATCCAACTTGGTTCGACCCTCTATTCTGGCGGTCATCATCCTGCCGGCGTCCAGCACCAGAAATACGGTCTGGCTCCGTTCCATGCGGTTTTGTCTCACAATCGGCTTTCCCCTCCGGGCCGAAGCCGACCAATTTATCAACCGAGGATCATCGCCGGGGACGTATTCTCTCAGGCTGTCAAATTCCGAGCCCTCTCCTCGCCTGGATATAGGCCGGATCAAATAATCTGTAGACGATTTCCTCAGTTTCAAACGTCGTTGCTCGATAAGAGCCAGCGCGGGATACATTTTGACCCGAGCCTCGGCCCAGGAGAAGCCCCCTTTCCAGACCAATCCCAACGCGCCCTCAATCCAGAAGTACAGGTTGCCGAACTCTCCGGTCCCACGCATTTTCGGGGTAAGCCTGTATATTATTTTAGATACGCTTCCCGGCTGAATAGTGATACCTATCGGAAATGAATCAGCTTCACATTCCCACGGCACGTCATCGTACAGGCGAACCTGGACGACCCTACCCGTTGAATTCATGGCATGGATTGTGATTTCGTTGCTCTTGTCGACAATAAGAGGGTACGGCAGGGGGCGCTGAAATTGGAGCTCTCCGGCCGCTGGCGAAATAAAAAAATCGACGAGCGCTGCGCAGATTAATAGAATGTCCAACCCAAGCGGGATCAAAATGCTGTCCGGAACATAGAAATAGCACAGGATCAGAATGGCTGACACGCCGATGAAGAGCCTGAAAAACATGGGCGAGAAGTAGAACGGCCAATTCCGGAGCCTGTCTCGTTTGGTCTTTGAAGCCGCAGTCTTCATCTCGGCACCGGTATGCGACGTAGAAGATGCTCCAGATATTGATCCGAATTTAGCCCGTCGATCAAGGCCTCCGGCTTTAGGATTATACGATGGCGAAGAATTGGAACCGCCACATCCTTGACTTCTTCCGGCGAGACAAACTCAATGCCCCTAATAGCGGCTAAAGCTCTGGCTCCTTTCAGCATTGCCACCGCCGCCCTAGGAGATGCGCCCAACTGAACATAAGCAGGGTCCCGAGTTTCCGATACGATTTTCTGAATGTACCTGCAGAACCTCTTCTCGGATCGTGATTTGGAGCAGTTCTCCCCTACAGGTCAGGATCTCCTCTTTGGTCGCGACGGCAGCGGTAACCAGGCTGTCCACGTTCTGCAACTCGATTCCCTGAGCATAATTCCTGATTATGGCCAGCTCGTCCTTGGCCGGCGGATAATTAACCTCGATCTTCATCATGAAACGATCAAGCTGGGTCTCCGGTAGCGGGTAAGTCCCCTCGTATTCGATCGGATTCTGGGTGCCCATGACGAAAAACAAATCAGGCAGAGGCCTTTTGGCCCCGCCGACGGTCACCTGTCTCTCTTCCATGGCTTCCAACAGAGCCGCTTGCGATTTCGGCGGTGTTTCTATTGATCTCGTCAGCCAGCAGGATCTCCGTAAATACCGGCCCCTTGTGGAAGGAAAAAGACGCTGTTTGGGCATTGAAAATAGCTGTCCCGATAATGTCGCTGGGGAGCAGGTCAGGGGTAAACTGGATCCTCTTGTATCGAGCGTCCACTAGTTTTGCCAAAGCGCGAGCTAACAAGGTCTTGCCCAGACCGGGTATACCCTCGAGAAGAACGTGGCCGCCGGCCAAAAAACATGTGAGAAGTTGGTCCAGAATCTCATCTTGCCCGAATATGACCTTGCAAAGGCCTTGACGAATGTCGTTCATTTTGTCGCGCACATTCTCCAATGCCATACAAACCTCCAGGGAGCGGCAACTATATCGCCACGGATTAAATCGTAATTTCAGATATGATTGTGCCAACGCTTGCCCGGACCGATAAGAGTCCGAAGGAAGCGCTAGGTAGATTCGCCGGTAGCCTCAGACCTTGAAGGCGTCGACTTATCGCATGGCCTCCGAAGGGGGCGCTCATTTGGCGTTATCGGGGCCTTTATTATCACTCTTGGTTTGACCCTTCCCCTTCCCTCCGTACTGTTCGACTGTTCCGTAGGGCGACTTCGGGCATGTATTCGTATAGGATGTGGCGTATACGTGAACCGCACCGATTGGAAAAAGGCCGCCAGCGTTGTGGTTCACAAGGTTCACGGTATCCTACGGGCTGATCGAAGAAACTCTGAACACATGGCCGAATTTATGTCAATACGCTCTAAGTTCAAACGCTGGTTCAAGCGCCGGTTCTTTTCAACGACTCTGGAGCTGCGACGCGGGGTCCAAGCTTAGTGCGCCTTTTCCTAAATACGGTGTCGTATTCCGTGGCACATGCCCCGAAGGGGCAATCCCCATGAATAGCCATGGGCGCAGCCCATGGATTGGAAAAACAACCGATCCCGTCTTCAACCCCTTGCGGGGTTGAAGAAACCGGTTGATAGAGCCGGCTACCATGGGTTCCACCCATGGCTACCAATGAAGAGCGCCCCCTCACGGGGCGCAAGAGGCTATGAATTTCATCTGCGTTACCCTGCGGAATACGTAACCGTATTTACGCCACGGAGTACTTAGGTAGCGCGGGGCTCTTTGCCGGCTTGCCCAATTCTCGGGCCAAGGCCACACATTTCTCCGGGGTCTCCTCGATCTGTATTGCCCTACGACATTTCTTAAGAAACGATGATGGTTTCGGGTTCCAGAGCTGATGGCCCTTCTCCCTTTTCCAATTGCGCCACAGGGATTCCCATGCTTCGCGACATCTTGCCCAGATAACGCTTCATGATTGCCTCCAGAGCCACAGAACCGGCTTTCGAAAGATTCCAGAAACGTTGGCCATGGACATCACGTATTCAGTCGAGGACCTGCCCGCAGGTGGATCCAGAGATCGGAATCTTCCTCCATGGGACACGCGCCGAGAGTAAAAGAACAGCGCCAACCCAACAAGCAATTGAAGAAATACCCACAGAAATACCGATGAAGAGACCATTTCCGCCAGGCCGTCTTCCATTGAAAAGCCATGATGGTACTCGTCGAACAGGACTTTTGGCGGACTGTTCTTTGCCAGCAACAACGCCAAAGCAAATCTGGCGTTCTGCTCTTTTCGTAAATACTGGTTGGAGAAAATCGTGGGATCCGACAAAGCGTAGATGAAACCCTTGCCGATCTTTTTTCTAACCAGTATTGGCCCCTTTTCGTCTTTGACCATGACCTCCCAGTCCGATTTGGGCGTTTCCCAACGTATCCGGTTCGAGACGGAGATTTCAAGCGGTTCCTTCAAATTCTCAACTGCGACCGAGAGCGTTGTGCGTCTTGCGTTCTTGAACCGCTTAGCTTCCAACTGAAGATCCCCCAATCCAAACCGACTTTTGAACCCGCGGCCATCTTTTGTTTCGGTTATCTCATCGTCATCGTCAATCCACGGGAATGAGAGACCGTAAACAACGACCAAATTGCTTCCTCTACCGACCCAGTGTTTAAGGTCCGAGAATTCTTTCCCGCTTACCAAGCGCTCAAGTGGTTCATAAATCACAAGTGTTCCACGGTCTTTGAGCTTCGAGGGTTTCTCCCTGAAGCGCTCCACAGGCACATTCAGCTCTTTGAGGAGAAGGAATAGCGCCTTTGCTCCCTTGGGAGCCGTAGAATAAGTAGTCGGTTTGGTTCTTTCCGCAGGGTCAGGGCCGCTTTTCAGGAACCACAAGAGGGTTACGAGGATCGGAAGCAACAAGACTACTATTATTTTTTGCTTGCGAGACATCTTCTATGTTTCGGCAATTTCAACGCACAAATTCAGGTAGCGTTCGTAATCGGATTTGTCGCAAGCCGCGTTGCCGTAACGCACAGCATTAAATAGGGGCACCAGTTGAAGAACAAGCGGTCGAGCCGGGTCATTTCTCAACGCCAGTAGTATTTCCCTGTTGGTCTTTGTTCCATACAACGCAATGCGGTTTTGCTCATCCAGACACATCAGGACATATAGAAACAGGTTGATAACGGCGGACGAATAATTTCCTTTAGCGGCCAATTCGGAGGCCTTATTCCTGAAATCCGCGCTTCTGGTTCCGGTTAGGGTCTCTTCAGCCGGAAATGCGCTCGGAGTTATCGCTTCGGTCCGCTGCGTCAAGCGTTTAACCGCCAAGTACGCGAGCACCAGAAACCACCGAAATGAGAAGACAGCCTAATACGGTCCACATTATCTCGAAGCCGGTATTGACCCATTTAAGTTCCGGCATGCGGACGGTCAGCAGGTATTTGATTATCCACTTCCACAGATTCATCTTCAGTTCTTCAAGTGAATCCCAATAGGATTTTTGGTCTGAGTCTTTGAACTCTGCGGTGGAGAGAATTTTCTGCAGGACCGGTTCAGGCTCCGACGGCAACTTCAGCTCGTGCGCAAAATTGTCCGCGATAGCGCACAGACTCGGCCCTACAGCCGAGACACAGGTAAATATCAAAAATAAAGCCAGTATTCTGAACGCGAACACCATCTCACCCCACGGATGCCACATGGCATCCACACCCCAACAGCCTTGTAATATATTCGGGATAGCGCGCCCGCCGGATGTCGCATTATTACCCAACTTTATGGGGATTGGCAACCATTTAGATCAAACAGGGGGTTATTCGGTTACACGCGGAAATTCGTCGGGCCTTGCCAAAATGACCAGAAGTGGCTTCAGGAGCCATGGTATTTACAAGAGCAGGCCAACAATCAATTGGAGACTAGAAATGCGCCTTCGCCTTGCGCTACAAAATGTGCGTCCGTACACAACGTTGACGCCTGGGACGTCTTACGGCACATTTCCGCCAAGCCATTGAAACATCCCTCGTCGATTTTTGCCTGAATTATCTGGATATTCGGCTTAGACGACGGATGGCACGATTGTTGCTCAAGCCATTATTCAAGCTAAGCGCCGATTTTCATAAATCCGGTCACGGATTTGCGTAAGATTCTGCGAGCTTGGCGATCCGGATCTGTCGAAAAAAGACCCCGCAGGATGCGCTCCTCATTAGGCGCCGCGTCCCGTAGGAAGCAGGGGAGTTGGCGCCGAATTACCCCAACGCTTTCGAAAGCGACCACCAAGCAATAACCGTTTGCCTGATTAATCGCCCGGTTTACGGATGAACAAACTCACGCAAATCGAAGAAGGAAGTTAATCGTGTTAGCTCACGTTAAAAACCCGAAAGGCTTCACCGTGGTCGAGTTGATGGTAGTCGTCGCCATCATCGGTATCATCCTCTCGTTCGCCATACCTTATTACTTATCTTATAAACGGACAGCGTGCGACAGAACAGCAACGCGCGACATTTCCAAAATCGGCGCGTGCATGGAGAGACTGGGAAATGAGCTGGTCGACTTAAACTGTTCGAGCCTCGAAGAGCTGGCCACTTCTCTCCAAATTGATTGGCTGGTCGGTCCTTACTATGGTTGGGGTGGCTCCAGCAGAAAGTGCAACGTTCTCATCAGCTCGGACACAGCCAACATGATCGTTACGGCATGCGCCAGTAAAGGCAGCAAGCCGGCCGGCCCCACCACCCGTTATATCTACAGACAAACATTAGGCGGGGGTGGAACCGACTTTCCAGCGATGACCGGAACATGTACTGGTTCCGAATACGGAGGTTGCGGATACTCCTGCTACACTGAATCAATGATTAACACATCCGGACTTGGATGCACGCTGCAAGCGCCACCTAACGGCGTGGATTGCTTTGCGTTGACAGCCTTCTGAATCTTTTCTGTCGAACGGTCGATTTTGAGATTATTTGTATCCTCAAGCGGAGACGCATGCTCAAAGCGCCGTCGCGTGGATTTATTGGTAACAGTAATTATCAAAGAGACCGCTAAGTTTACGAGACGATCCGGTAAAAGCTCTTCCCCGGACTTGTGCGCGAAAGTCTGGAGTCTGCTTTCTTGTAGTTGTTATCCGCCCTTTGTCTTCAGCCCTTGCCCCTAAGATTCACCGGGATTTTCCAGCGGCTCGTGGGCGCGCTTTCAGCCGCTCTTGACTCCTTGCCCACCCGTTAAGATAAAATCGGGAGAGACTCTCCCAACAATTACCTATCAGGTAGACGAAGACGGGCCACAAGTTTCGCATGTTTCACAAGACGTGCAGAGCAGGTTTTGTATGGCTCTGATGTTCGGATCAAATGCGGGTCCCACAGTTGCGAGATTCGTGTCCCCACATACGGGGCACGCCTTGGGCGCGCTTTCCGGATCCAAAAAAATCTTGGCAAACTGCTTTCCACATCCCTCACATTTGAAATTTAGTATCGGCATGCGGCCTCTCCTTTTCCAAGTCATCTTTGTCGCTATCTCCGCTTTGTCCCTGAAGCATGGCGTTTGCCTCCGTCAACATCGTGTCTTCCAGGCGTGACAACGCCACTTCGTGTCTGGCAGTCAACCTCAGTCGTTTCTTCCACTTCGGATCTTCTTCCTCAACATCCATACCGGCTGCGAACTCCATTAGCGCGTCATGATCCGGTTTACCCAGCTTTTCCCACAAAGCCAAGTTGATCAACTCCCACAGCTTCATCCCCGATTGGGCTGCTCTTTCCGCAGCCATTGCAAGCAAATACGGATTCATCGTCAATTTTGCGCCAATAACGGCTTCAGGCCAGTTTCTGGCTTCCTCGCTCATGGTCATTGAACACTCCGACATATGCGCCTCCTACGTATTTTCTTTGTTGTACAGATGCGCAGTATACATAAACAATTCAATTTTTTCGTCCACAATTCTTGTCTGCGGGACTTCCATCAGTCACGCTGACAGGGACTTCCTATGAAAATAGCCGCCTGAGGGAAACTTTTTGAAACCCCGCGATTCGCGGGCTCCAGACCTTCCTTCAGGAACTTCTAAAATGGCAACATGAGGTGTCGTCATTCCCAAACTTAAAGGCGCAACGAAGCAATCAAGGCATTTTCATTGCTCGTTCCCATGAAAGCGCCTTGGGACCATACTTCTAAGACTTTTGGCATGCGGCGTCTCCGTCCTCGGATCTGAGACGTAGGCGGTTTTGCGGTCGCGTCCGTACCCTTCTTGGCTACTCGCCTCCGGGACGCGCGGGAGTGGAGGTCTTTCGGCGAAAAAACATGCCCGGACCTTCTTGCGAATCGAGCTCAAAGCGCCAAAAAACTTGTGGAGATTTCGCCTACCGCGCTTGACAAAATGATCGGTTTTCCTTAATGCTCTTTAATCAGTGTGAGAGACCGCATGCTTGTCTGAATCCCATGTAGCCTTAGTTCAGCTATCTTGAGGTAGTAGAGAGGAGTTCAAGCAGTCTATTCTTGGACATCCGGCGGGATCAGCACGCGCGTGCGACTTTACTGGGCCTTTTGATAGTTAGCCAACCATTATGATTACGATTAATGTTGACTGACAATTGGAGAAGATGTAAAGCTCACATGACGAGATCCTCCCTTAATTCTTAAGCCTATTACAGCAAAGGAGAAACAATGGCAAAAGTACCAGTAGTTGATGAAGAAGCCTGCACCGGTTGCGGGACCTGCGCATCTATAGCAGAGGATTGCTTTGCTCTTAATGACGAAACCGAGAAAGCTTACGTCACCGATGCTACGGCTTGCTCCGAGGACGATATTCAGGAAGCTATCGACACTTGTCCGGAAGGCGCAATAAGCTGGCAAGAGTAACCAACACGTTTGTGCGTTCCCTGTCATACAGGCTACGGAAAAGGTTTATCGCCGTCTGGACGGCAAGCCTGATGACGTTTCAGGGGACAGAGTGATGCACTCCCGGGAAGAATTGATACCCCGTCTCAGTAAGCTATATCAAGCCATAGACACTTCGTACAGCAAAGTGATTGAAGAAAACGGCTTCAGTTGCATCGGATGTGACGGCGTGAAATGCTGTACGGTCGACTTGAACTTGCACACCTATATGGAAAGGTTTCTATCTGAGGCGGGGATTCAATTCCCTGGATGGTAAAACCAAGCAGACTATCTTGTTTCGATCCGGAGAAATTGCGGACGCAAAGCGCTCCGACCCGAAAGGGGAAGCTTATAGGAATTCGGTATGCGCTGCCAATTTTGGCGGAAAGTGCAGCCTCTACGAGTTCAGGCCCATGATTTGCCGACTCGCCGGAGTTCCCCACCAAATAGTCAGACCGGATGGCAAGATAATTGAAAGCGGCGGCTGTTCGAAATTCAAGGAAACGGTAGTTCTCTTGAACCCCAATTTCAGGTTAGACCGAACCGCGTTTTATCGGGAAATGGCCGCAATCGACCTCAACGTTATTCGCCTTACCGGCCACAGAGCCTCGACCCTAAGCGTCGCCGAGATCTTGAGCGCCGCAGATTCGGATGAGGTTTCTTAGTTTTTCCCATCAGGACTCCGGGTGGCCACATCGCGGGCGCCTAAGTAGATTGGCATACACACCACCCTTCATTCTCATCTTTCCTGAGCGTTCGGAATTCCGGACTTTATCCCCCACTCAATTCTTACAAGAGCCTGATCATCGACTTCCGCACTGAAAAACAGGCGCACCGGATTGGCGCGTTTGCGAGCGTTCAGCGGCGCCGCGGCGCACAGCAGTTTCTGACCTCGCATGCCCTACCCTCTGAGGCTGTTGAGTTGAGCATGATAGCGAACCCCACGCTTCCCGAAATTGTCGCTAACCGTCATTCCTGCCGAAGCGGAATCCATGGTTTTTTCGATGTCTCCCAGCCCCCTGTTTTCTCCAGAGGCGGCAATCCGGCATAAGCGCGGATTTATGCCTTCCGCTCTCACAGGTCACATATCTTTGACGACGCGCCTTCGTTTACCGTAGAACGGTGATCGGTGGTAATGATGCGGATAACGCAGATCGGTTCATTGCCTTTCTTCGATAGAATGAATACGTGTTAATATATGAGTTCGGAGGTCTCCATCGCTTTTAGATTTAGATTACCGCAAATCCAAGGAATGAACGAAGACAAGCCCAAAATTCTAATCCTGGCGGGGCCCACGGCCTCCGGAAAGACTGGTCTGGCCATAGAGCTGGCGCAGCGCTTCAACTGTGAGATAGTCTCGGCCGATTCTGTACAAATTTACCGGCACATGGATATCGGCTCCGCAAAACCCACCCCCTTGGAGCTGGCTCAGGCGCCGCATCACATGATCGATGTACGCAACCCGGATGAAGATTTTTCCGCCGGAGACTACCTGAGAGAAGCCCGCAGGGACATAAACGATATATTGGAAAGAGGCAAAGTACCTCTTGTGGTGGGGGGCACAGGGTTGTATATTAGGACATTGACAGGCGGAATTGCGGAAATGCCGCCCGCAGACTATGAGCTGCGCAAGCGCTTGCGAGACCAGGAAGAACGTGAAGGGGCGGGGTCACTCTTTAAGAAACTGTGTGAACTGGATCTTGATGCGGCTGAGCATATCCCTCCCCAGAATCTCCCGCGTATAGTCCGCTCATTGGAAGTAATCACCTTAACGGGAAGAAAGCACTCTGAAATCCGGCGGGAACACTCCTTTGCGGATCGTCCGTATAACCGGCTTTATCTTTGCCTGAGTCCTGACAGATCGGTTTTGTACGAACGAATTGATAAACGAGTTGACAATATGATAAAGGGTGGATTATTGGAGGAAGTCAACGCTCTTTACAAACGCGGTTACGCTAGGGAACTGAAATCTATGCAGTCTTTAGGGTACCGTCATGCGACAATGGCCCTTTCAGGCGAATCGAGTCTGGATGAAGCTGTGAACCTGATGAAGAGAGATACACGGCGGTATGCCAAACGGCAGTTTACTTGGTTTCGCTCCGAACCCGAGGTTTTGCAGACAACACCTGAACAAATCGACGGTATCGGATTGGTGGTTGCTAATTTTCTCGGATGTTAATTTTATTCCGGGATTTTCCCTCTGAATTATGACAAACCGAATTCGGGGATTTGTGCATGGGAGTGAGAACATGCCTAAGACACACTTTAATATTCAAGACCAGTTTCTAAACCAGGTTCGGAAAGCCAGAATCGAAATCGAAGCCCTGCTCCTGTCCGGCGACAGCTTCAAGGGTTACGTTCGGAGCTTTGACAGTTTTTGCATAATTATCGAAAATTCTGAGGAAATCCGGTTGGTTTACAAGCATGCGTTGAGCATGATCAGGCCATCTGAGATTGGAATCAAAATTCCGGGCCTTGTGTAGTAGAGACGGAAAATGAATCGGGCCGGTATGTCAATCACCCCAGGCCCGATTCACGAACAATTAGGAAATCGACAGGTTAACGCCCACAGGGCAGTGGTCTGACCCCATTACTTCGGTGAGTATGCACGGCTCTTTGACCAAGCCTAACATTTCTTCGGTGACGAACACATAGTCGATTCTCCAGCCCACATTTCGCTTCCTGGCTCCGCTCTTCAAATCCCACCAGCTATACTGCGCCGTATCAGGGTAGAATCGCCTGAAAGTATCAACGTAGCCAAGTGAAACGACCTTGTCCATCCAAGCCCTTTCTATGGGCAGAAAACCGGACACTGTTGAATTCTCTTTCGGACGGGCCAAATCGATCTCATTGTGAGCCGTATTCACATCTCCGACGAAAATCAAATGTCCGCTTTCTTTGCGCAGATCTTCGAGTATGGCCAGGAAGGCTTCATAGAATTCCATTTTGAAATTCAGGCGCTCCGAGTTCATCTTACCATTCGGGAAATAGACGTTGAAGAGAATGAAATCATCGTAATCCAAGCGCAGGTAGCGCCCTTCGTTATCGAATCTCTCTATTCCCATGGTGGTCGAAACGCTTTTCGGTTCCGCTTTGCTGTAAACCGCTACGCCACTATAGCCCTTTTTCTCGGCGAAGGCCCAATATGACGAGTAGCCATCAGGACTGGTGAGCTTGCTGTCGAGCTGGTTCTCTTGAATTTTGGTTTCCTGAACGCACAGTATATCGGGCTGCGCTGACTCGAGCCAGTCCATAATTCCCTTTTTGTATGCGCTCCTAATACCGTTAACATTCCAACTCAATAGTTTTATATCGCGGGACATGCGCTAACCCCTAAGTACGTGATTTCTAAAATACGCACCGTATTTCAACAATTGGAGCAACCGGCGCCGTTCCCGTCATCCCTCGGCAGGCTATACGCCTGTCCTACCAAAGCGCTTCCTCAGATATCCGCGGACGCCGGGCGAGCACACAACCGTATTTACGAAAAAAGCCACTGATTGTCCTCAGACCGCGTGCGCGGAAGGGAATCCACGGTTTGCGGCGAGCCCTAAAACAAAAAACCCGACCTTGGGGTCGGGTGCTCGTTTCAGGATTGGTGCCGAAGGCCGGACTCGAACCGGCACGAGCTTTCGCCCGCCACCCCCTCAAGATGGTGTGTCTACCAGTTCCACCACTTCGGCGCACAAAATAGTATAAGCGGATAGCGTACCGTAGTCAAGGGCTAATTGCCGTTAGAGGGTATCTGCTCAGTTACGCGGCAGGAGATTGCTTCGTTCCGATCAAGCTCACCTATGATCGGGAGGACAGGTCGAGGCGCACAGAATCGTCTGCGTTTCCCGATTCAGCTCCTTGCTAATAAAATTCTACATTTTATCGTACTTACATTACTTCTATCAAGTTAAAAATAACTTGACAACACTAATTAGCAGATATAATCTTATTTTTAGATGGCACGAAACATAGCAGAACGGCCAGGTCGAACCAGCGCGTATTATATGGCTTGGCTCGATTTCATTGTCGAAAGTCCGACAACTCGATCATATTTTGACATGAATATGCCGATTCTACATCATATTTTCGAGTGTAGACTCGACGCCGGCTCGCATTGTAACTGGGAATGAAGCGCCGGAGGGGACTCTGACCCTCACAAGTCGGATGCTTCCAGCCATCACGCTTGTGCCCCTTGCGTTGATGAAAGGCGTCGCACCTAACGGTCACATTAGCCTCACACTTAACTATGAGGTTTTTCAGGGAGAAGGCCCTTGCACGTGCCGGTAATGATAAACGAAGTGATTGACGCCATCAGGCCGAAGCCTGAAGGGGTCTATCTTGACGGCACGCTGGGGTCCGGCGGCTACTCCGAGCGTCTCTTGGAAGAGTCGGCGCCGAATGGGCAAGTTGTCGGCCTTGATTTGGACCCGTCGGCCATAGAACGCGCCGGCGCCAGGCTTGAGTCGTTCGGAGCACGGTTCCGGGCCTTCCACATCGGGTATCAGGACGCCGGATCATTTTTGACCCCTCTGGGATTCGCTTCGTTTGATGGAATTGTACTGGACCTAGGACTTTCATCGGAACAGGTTGACGATCCCGAGCGTGGATTCAGTTTTCGCTACGGCGGTCCCCTGGACATGAGATTCGATGATAGCTCCGGAGAGGGGGCTTTGCAGCTTCTTCAAAAAACTTCTTCCAAAAAGCTTGAAGAAATACTTGCAACATACGGCGAGGAAAGGTATTGCAAGCAACTGGCCCGGGGCATTGTAGTCGCCGTCGAGCGCCGGGAGATCAAGAACACTGAGGATTTGGTTAAAACCATTGAAAGAATTATAGGTAATCGTCGGGGGAAAATCCATCCGGCGACGCGAACCTTCCAGGCCTTGAGAATTGCGGTTAACCGAGAATTGGACAACCTGGAGCGAGCCTTGGATGAAATGCCCGGAATGCTGAAGCCTGACGGAATCTTCTGCGTGGTTTCTTATCATTCCCTTGAAGACAGGCTTGTCAAGCTGGCGTTTAGAGAGAAAGCTAAAGACCGGGCCAGGTGGAGGCTTGTTACCCGGAAGCCGGTCGTTCCCTCCGAAGTGGAAAAGAGGGCCAACCCCAGATCTAGGTCCGCCAAGATGCGGGTTTTGGAAGCGTTGGCGCAGGAGCTGTAGTGAGAGCCAGGACCAACAAAGCGTCGTTAGCCTCTTCTCGTTTGTCCGGGCTTTGGCGGAGAGCGGTGGACCAAATTCGCGCTTGGAAAATTAGTCCCTTGATGCTGGCCACTCTTTCCGCGGCGATTCTGTTTGTGGGACTGTTTTACGTGTGGACGAGAATGCAGCTTGTCCAAATCGGATACGAAATTTCGACCTTGGAAACAAAGAATAACGATCTCAAGAACAGGAAGAGAGAGCTTCAGCTTGAGATCTCTTCTCTACAATCGCCGAAGGAGTTGGAAGCTAAAGCTTCAAAATTGGGCCTAACGATGCCCCCCATCGACAAGGTGGTCCATGTTCCGTAACCAGGCGGCCAAACCTGTAGATTGGGTTTCAGTGAGAGTGGCGTTAGTTGCTCTATTGTTTGCCGCGGGCACAGTAATGTTGATCGCGAGGGCTTACAAGTTGCAGATTTCAGACTCGGACACTCTCAGAAAGCATGCTGAAAAGCGGAGAACCAAGGTAATTCACCTGGAGGCCCGTCGTGGGGCGATTTTCGATAGAAGCGGCGACCAGATTGCGGTCAGCCTCGAAGTAAACTCAGTTTACGCGAAACCGAGACACATTGTGGACAAGAAAGACACAGCACGGGTGCTCGCCGAGATTCTGGCCATGGACTACGCCGACGTAAGCAAAAAGCTCGGCGAGGACAAGACCTTTGTGTGGATCCAACGTCGAGTCTCTCCCCTGCTGGCCGACCGGGTCCGCAAGGCTGGTCTGCCCGGAATCATGATCGGAACCGAATACCAGAGATTTTATCCCCTGAAGAGTTTCGCGTCGAATGTAATCGGTTTCGCAGGAATGGATTCCACCGGTTTGGAAGGACTGGAACTTTATTACGACCAAGATCTCAAGGTTGATCCCATACCTGTGACCGCGCAACTGGACGCGTTAGGTAGACCGGTGATGTTCACCGCAATGGGACAAGACCCTAAACGTCGCGACTTGCATGTGACTTTGGACAGAAACAGTACAGTACATCGCGGAAAAGGAACTGGACGAAGCCGTCCAGAACTACAGGGCCAAGAGCGGTGTGGTTGTGGTCATGGACGCCGATTCGGGAGAGATCCTGGCGCTGGCCGTGAATCCCTCATACAACATAAATGTGTTTCAGAAAGTGAGTCCTGAGGTCAGGCGCAACAGAGCAGTTACCGACGCCTTCGAGCCGGGATCGACATTCAAAGTGTTCTTGGCCGCTGCTGTGCTGGACCTCGAAAAAGTCACCCCGGGCGAGATGTTTGACTGCAACAACGGCATATACAAGTACAATGGTTCGGAAATCCACGACATTGTGCCCCACAAAATGCTCTCGTTTGAGGACGTGATAATCCATTCCAGCAACATAGGCGCGGTGAAGATTTCCGAGAAGTTAAAAAAGACGGAATTCTATCGTATACTGAATAACTTCGGCTTTGGTTCCAACACCGACGTTGATCTTCCGGGAGAACGCTCGGGCTTATTGCCCCTGCCCGGAAAATGGTCGGTATTGTCCAAAGGAAACATAGCGTTCGGCCAAGGAATTACAGTAAATGCGCTCCAGATTTCGGCCGCTTTCGCCGCCGCCATCAACGGCGGTAATCTCTATCGTCCCCATTTAATCAAAGGGATGACAAACGCGCTTGGCGAGACGGTCCGTGAAAATCCGCAGCTAGAAGCGCGCAAAGTTATAAGGGAATCCACCTCCGAAAAGATAGTGGAAATCCTTAGAAACGTGGTGATTAGGGGCACGGGAAAAGCTGCGGCCATCCCGGGCGGGGATGTGATCGGCAAAACCGGCACAGCCCAAAAAGCCGATCCATCGGGCGGCTATTCCCCCGACAAATACGTTGCTTCGTTCATCGGCGCGATCATGGCTTCGAAGCCCAGATTGGTAATATTTGTGATGCTCGATGAGCCGGCCGGCAAATTGAGACAAGGAGGCAAGGCCGCTGCGCCGGTTTTCAAGAAGATCGGTGAAGCAGTTTTGGCTTCCTGTGGCAGAAAGCCTACGGAGCTGGAAAACATTCTCGCTTCGGGCGCTTGTCCGGTGAGGAAACCGAGTGTCGCTCCGACGAAGAGCGTCCCGTTGAGAAAGGGACCCGGCCCGGGAGAGTGGATTGTGCCCGACCTCAAAGGATTGGACATGCGGCAGGTCATCGAAATCTGCGGAAAGATGAAATGCGACACATCATTGCAAGGGGTGGGCCTCGTAGTTAATCAGGATCCTAAACCGGGACATATCCTCAAAGAGGGAGCCCCATTTTCCGTGTCTTTTGACGGACAGGCGTCATAAATGGCTACGGTGAAAGAAATCATGGCTGTTTTTCCCGAGGCCGCCCTTGCAGGGGCGCCTTCCACTGAAGTCATCGGGATCACTCATGACAGCAGGAAGGCCGGGCCGGGTGTCATATTTGTGGCGATGAAAGGGGAAGTCTCCGATGGCCATGACTACATATATAGCGCTTTGAAGGCCGGAGCGTCGGCGATAATTGCGGAAAGGCCACGCTTCAAGGATATCGACGTCCCGTGGATAATGGTACGGGATTCCCGAGCCGCCTTGGGTCCCGCGGCCGCCGCCGTGTACGGACTACCGACCAGACAAATCACTCTTATCGGTATCACCGGCACCAATGGCAAAACTACGCTGACTTATTTGCTCGAATCAATTATCAAGGCCAACGGCGGAGTTCCCGGTGTAGTGGGCACGGTTTCCTACCGCTGGGCCGGCAGCGAAATCGCCGCATCTCACACTACGCCCGAGGCGGGCGCCCTGCAGGAGCTTTTTGCGTCCATGGTAAAGTCGGGCGTGACGCACGCTTTGATTGAGGTCTCTTCCCATGGGCTTCACAGAGGCAGAGTGGACGGATGCGATTTCGATCTAGGGGTTTTCACTAACCTTACTCAGGACCATTTGGATTATCACGGAACGTTCGAGGAATACTTTCAAGCGAAGAAGATCCTTTTCGACCGGTTCTTGCCTCTTTCGAACAAATCGCGGAAAGCGGCCGTGGTCAATCTCGATGATCCCTACGGCAAACGGCTCAGCACGGAGATAACGAATTTGCCTGTGATTTCATACGGCAGCTCGGGCAAGTGCGATTTTCATCCGGACAACATTGTAATAAGCGCCGAAGGTATAGCGGGGAACATAATCGTTCCCGGCGGAGCAATTGCCATACGCTCACGGCTCACGGGACATTTCAATCTTTCCAACATATTGGCCGCTGTTGCCGCCGCAACCGCCATCGGTATCCCTGGGGCCGCTATCCGGGCGGGAATCGAAGCAGTCAACCTTGTTCCCGGACGCGTCGAGCGCGTGGAATCCCCAAAAGGCTCTATCTTCGTGGATTACGCCCACACGCCCAATGCGTTGAAGAATGTCCTGGAAGCGCTAGCGGAAATCCGAACCGGCCGCATCATAACCATCATGGGTTGCGGAGGGGACCGGGACCGGACCAAGAGACCCTTGATGGGAATGGAAGCTGCCGCTGGAAGCGATTTTGTCGTGGTGACTTCGGATAACCCGAGATCCGAAGACCCATTGGAAATAGTGACCGAAATTGAAAAAGGAATCATTGAATACGGCTTTGTACGTTTCGATCAAGATTCTCTCGAAGACCTCCGCCCAAGGAGTTACACGCTGATCCCGGATCGCAGACAAGCGATCGCTTGGGCTCTGAAGCGCCTTCGTAACGGCGATATCTTATTATTGGCGGGCAAAGGTCACGAAACCTATCAGGAGATAAAAGGAATCCGATATCCGTTCGACGACAGACAGGTGGTCAAAGAAGAGTTGGAAATGAGCAATACCGCTCAGGGAGCTGTGGAAGTATGAGAGCAAGTGGTGGACCATATCTTGCCGGCGCCGTCGCCAAAGCATGCAGGGGAATCCTGCTGACCGGCGATCCCGCGACCGAGTTTGAAGCCATTTCCACGGATTCCAGAGACATCAAGCCCAATGACCTGTTTGTGCCTCTGAACGGGTTGAATTTCGACGGACACGATTTCTTGATTCCGGCCCTGGGAGCCGGCGCCCGAGGAAGTCTGATCAGCCGCGATGTAAACAGGGAACTCACCGTTAATCTCTCCGACCTCGTCCTTATCCAGGTGAAGGACACACTCCTAGCATTAGCTGACCTTGCATCAACCCACCGTTCACAATACCCCGTACCCCTGATCGCGGTCACAGGCTCCTCGGGCAAAACCACCGTAAAGGAGATGATTGCGGCCGTTTTACGACGGTCGCATCATCCCCTGGTTTCCCAAGGCAATTTCAACAACATGGTCGGTCTGCCCATGACGGTCCTGAATCTTGGGCCCCAATATACGGTCGCCGTGGTGGAAGCCGGAATAAACATGTCCGGTGAAATGGAACACCTCGCAAGAGCCGCCTGTCCGGACACTGCAGTTATAACTACAGCGGGTCCCGTCCATCTCGAAGGCTTGGGGTCCGTCCGCAACGTCGCCGAGGAAAAGGCTAAAATTGCTTTAGGATTGAAAGAAGGCGGCACGTTGATTATTCCCGAAGACAATGTTTTCCTGAAAGAAAGCGCTGAAAAGTATTCCGCAAAAATCATTACTTTCGGCGTGAACACCGGAGATTTTCGCGCTGAAGATCTTACTATGGATTCCGGACCGTCATTTGTCCTTCGTGGACCGGATTGCGGGGAAAAGATTAATTTGAAGGTCCCGGGGCTACACAATGTGAAGAACGCGTTAGCCGCAGCGGCGGCGCTGTGGAGCATTGGTATACCCTTGAGTCAAACCACTCACGAGCTATCGGAGTTTGCGGCGCCTTCATGGAGGCTTGAGACCTTGTCAATGCCCGGCGGTAGGGTACTGATCCGAGACTGCTACAATGCGAATCCTCAATCCGTGACGGCAGCGTTGGAAGTCCTGGCGAACTTCAAAAAGGACGCTCCTACGCTTGCTATTTTAGCCGATATGCTGGAACTCGGGGAACGCTCCGCAGAACTACACAGTGAGATCGGGGCTCTGGCAGCCAGATTGGGCGTTACACAATCGGTCTTCATAGGCCGCTTCAGTCCGGCGTTTGCCGAGGGTTTCCTGCGAGCCGGCGGGCCTGAGGCGGCGGTATCGAGTTATTCCGACAAAGACGAGGCTTGGGAATATATACGCCCGATGCTCAATAACTTCGCGACAATTCTGGTTAAGGGTTCTCGCTTTATGAAAATGGAAATCCTGGCAGACCGGATCCTGGGGGAGCGCTGAGTCATGTTTTATCATCTATTATACCCGCTCGGCGCCCACTGGACCATATTCAATGTTTTCAAATACATAACATTCAGAGCGATCATGGCCACGCTGACGGCTTTGATGATCAGCTTTCTTCTCGGCCGGCCCCTCATAGATTATTTGCGTGCGTTCCAAATAGGCCAGATGGTCCGGGACGATGGTCCCCAGAGCCATCTTGGTAAGAGCGGCACGCCCACGATGGGTGGAGTCCTCATCTTATTTGCGCTCACATTTTCCTGTTTGCTCTGGACCCGTTTGGACAATATATACTTCTGGCTGGTTCTCGGAGCCACTCTAGGCTACGGCGCGATAGGTTTTCTGGACGATTACTTAAAGATAACCCGCCGTAACCACAAAGGGCTTTCCGCTGGTCGTAAGCTAGTGATGCAACTTGTCCTCGGCGCTATCGTCGGGTTCATACTTTGGCTCGATCCCGTTTTCAAGACTACTCTTGCGGTTCCATTCTTCAAGAATTTCCATCCGGACCTGGGGATATTATACATTCCGTTTGTGGCGCTGGTCATCGCCTTTGCCTCGAATGCGGTCAATCTCACGGACGGTTTGGACGGTTTGGCCATCGGGCCGGTTATGATATGCGGCTCTACTTACCTTCTATTCGCTTATATAGCGGGACATCTCAAACTGGCCCAATATCTCCAGGTCGCATATATTCCAGGCTCCGGGGAGCTGGTCGTGGTTTGCGGGGCCATGCTGGGCGCAGGTCTGGGTTTCCTTTGGTACAACGCGTATCCAGCTGAAGTCTTTATGGGCGACGTGGGTTCACTGTCTCTGGGGGGACTACTCGGGGCAGTGGCCGTAGTCACAAAGCAGGAAATCCTTCTGGCTATCGCCGGCGGCGTTTTCGTTGCAGAGGCGATTTCGGTGATCCTACAGGTCGCTTCCTTCAAGGCCACAGGAAAAAGAGTATTCAATATGGCGCCCATCCATCACCATTTTGAACTCAAGGGCTGGCCGGAACCCAAAGTAATTGTAAGATTTTGGATAATATCCATCATCTTCGCGCTCATTGCCTTGAGCACCCTTAAACTGCGTTGAGAGGAGAGTATATGAATCGCGCTCGAGCAAGGAACTCTTTGAAGCAACAATGGGAAAGGATCAGAATGCAGATTAAGAGCTACAGCATTTCCTGGGTTCGCCTGTCCACCGAAAAAAAAACAAAGGATAACCCGCCCTGCAGGCTTATGGAGAATGGCAAGTGCGTGCTTCAAACAAGCAGCGCTAAGGACCTGCCCGGCCGTTTCCCCGGAGCGGAGCCGTATTTCAAGGGCGACTGCCGAACCTCAAACGAAGAATAAGTGGGAGCGAATTTGGATAACCAGTCCAAAACCGATTTTGATTTCCCGGAAGAGAACTTCCGACCCAACCAGAACCAATCAGAACTGGATAACGGCTCGAAATCGGGCAGAATATCCCTGGGTCCGGATCCTTTTCTTCTTACCGTGGTGGCGCTGATCCTTACCATCGGCATCGTCATGGTTACATCTGCGAGTTATATCATCGCGGTGGGAAAGTACGGGGACGGGTTTTATTTCGCCAAAAAACAAGGGCTGGCCATGATAATGGGATTAAGCGTGATGTGCGTATTCTCGCTGATCAATCCTAATTTTTGGAAAAAGGCGGCTTTGCCGTTGATGGCGACCGGTCTTGTGTTTCTGCTGTTGGTCTTCATCCCGGGTATCGGCGTCAAAATGGGCGGTTCCAGTCGTTGGATAAAGTTGCCCCTTGGTTTTTTCCTGCAGCCGTCGGAGTTCATAAAATACGCTTTGATCATGTTCATCGCGAGTTCTCTGGCGAAGAAAGGCGACAGTATCAGTCAGTTTACAATCGGTTTTCTCCCGCATGTGCTTGTGACTGGAGTGGTGGTCTTTTTCATTTTCATGCAGCCGGATTTCGGGACCGCGGTGATCCTTAGCACAATAGGATTTCTCATGCTGTTCGTGGCCGGCGTAAGGCTCCGACATCTGCTGGGCAGTCTGATATTGTGCCTGCCCTTCTTGTATCAGGTGGCCATCAGCGCGCCGTACCGTCTCAAACGGATTACAACATTCATAAATCCATGGAGCGACCCCCTGAACGCGGGATGGCACGTGATTCAAAGCCTTGTGGCGTTTGCATGCGGTGGCGCCTGGGGCGTCGGGATAGGTCAGGGGATCTCGAAGCTCTTTTACCTGCCCCAACCGCATACCGATTTCATATTCGCGGTAGTTGGAGAAGAACTGGGCTTTGCCGGGGTCATTCTCTTAATCGTGCTGTTCTATGTGTTAGTCTGTCGAGGCCTTACGGTTGCGATCCGGACCACAGACAAATTTCAAAAATACCTTGCCTTCGGGATTACGAGTCTTATCGGGTTGCAGGCAATGGTCAACATGGCCGTGTCAATGGGTATGCTCCCTACCAAAGGACTGCCTTTGCCCTTGGTTTCATTGGGAGGGACATCGCTGGTCATGAATCTGGCCGGTTTGGGCATTTTGATGGCCATTACCAAATCCACACAGGTAGCGGCCCAGGAGAAGAGACCATGAGGCTCCTTATAGCGGGCGGAGGCACCGGTGGTCACCTATTCCCGGCTCTGGCGATAGCGGGCTCTGAAAAAGGAAAGCCCCGACTCAGATATCTTATTTGTGGGCACAAGACACGGAATCGAGGCGAAACTCATGCCGGAGACCGAGTTCCCCATCGAATTCATTACCGCTCGGGGCATGCGCAAGACCGGCTTTCTGAATAATATCATGGGGGCGTTGGAACTGCCGCTCGGCCTTTTACAGTCGCTCAAGACAATTTTCAGATTCAAGCCTGATTTTGTCTTGGGAGTCGGGGGTTACGCGTCCGGCCCGACCTTGGTTGCGGCGGCGCTCGCTCGGGTCCCTACCGCCATCCAGGAGCAGAATTCGGTCATGGGCACGACTAACCGGATCTTGGTTCGTTTTGTGGACAAAATCTTCACTTCATGGGAAGAAACCAGTCCCGAGCCTCCAGCCGAAAAGACGGTATTTACCGGTAATCCTGTACGGGAGGATCTGTTTGCCGAGCCCGATGAGACCGGACACACGAAAGAGCTGCGCTTGCTCGTGTTCGGAGGCTCAAAAGGCGCCAAAAGCATAAATGAGGCCGTCGTCAACAATCTGGAGGCTTTGGCGCCCTATTCGGACAGACTGAAGATAATCCATCAAGCAGGTCAAGGAGCGGCGCCGGAAATTCAGGAAAAATACAACCGGGCGGGCTTCTCGGCTGAGGTCAAAGAGTTTATCACCGACATGGGCGCAGTGTACCACTGGTCTGATCTGGTGGTTTGCAGGGGCGGAGCGAGCTCTCTCGCGGAAATTGCGGCGTTGGGCAAGCCTGCGATAGTGATCCCGTATCCATACGCCATTGGCGACCACCAGGCGAAAAATGCTCGCGTTATGGAAAGAGTGGGCGCCGTCAAATTGATATATGACTCCCAATTGAAAAACGGGCTTCTGAACAGAGAAATCGGCGGTCTCCTGGAAAGCCCCGATCAGTTGGAAGCAATGGCGACAAATTCTCGTAAGGCGGGGCGGCCCGGGGCAACCCGCGCCATTGTTCTCGAAATTCTGAAAGCTGCAAGGGGATGACCGTGATCGGCACTCTATTCAAGCGAGTCAAGGATGTTCATTTCGTAGGCGTAGGCGGCGTGGGAATGAGTGGTATCGCCGAGATCCTGCTTGCGCTGGGGTTCAGAGTCTCAGGGTCTGACCTCAAAGCCTCGGTAACGACGGAAAGGCTGCAAGGCCTGGGGGCTCGGATATTCATTGGACACGATGAAAGCCGCCTAGACAGAGCCGATGTGGTGGTTTTTTCCTCCGCGATAGACCCTGAAAACCCGGAGCTCAAGGCCGCGCTTCGCAGAATGATTCCGGTGATCCCTCGGGCCGAAATGCTGGCCGAGCTCATGCGCATGCATACGTCCATAGCGGTTGCGGGCATGCACGGCAAGACTACAACAACCTCCATGATAGCCTGGATTCTTTCTCAGGCGGGACTTGACCCGACTGTTGTAATAGGAGGTAAGTTGGATCATCTGGGGGCGCGCCAAGCTTGGAGAAGGGGATTTGCTGGTGGCCGAGGCGGATGAGTCGGACAAGTCTTTTCTCAAACTGTATCCCACAGTCGCCATAATTACGAACGTGGATATGGAGCATTTGGACTGTTACACGGGCATTGAAGAAATCCGGAGCGCTTTTCTGGAATTCATAAATAAGATTCCCTTTTACGGATTCGCAGTGGTTTGTTTGGATGACCCTGAGCTCCAAATGATTATACCTGAAATCAAGAAGCGGTTCATAACCTATGGTTTTTCGCCCCAGGCGATGTTCCATGGTCGCAAGCTTTCGTTCGAGGGAGCGTTTTCCGGTTGTTCCGTGTACAAAGAAAATAGGCTTCTTGGCGAAATTCGACTGCAAATGCCGGGAACGCATAATTTGCAGAACGCTCTGGGCGCTATAGCGGTCGCTGATGTGTTCGACGTTCCCTTTGACGTGATCCGGAAAGCGCTCAGCACATTTCCGGGAGTTCAGAGGCGCTTCACACTTCGGGGCGAGGCCGCCGGCGTGACGCTCATCGATGATTACGGCCATCACCCCGCGGAAATCAAAGCCGTGATTCAAGCCGCTCGACAAATAGCTCCTTCGCGAATAGCAATTCTGTTTCAGCCACATCGCTATTCCCGCACCAAGGCCTTATTCGATGACTTCACGACCTGCTTTCATGACTCTGATTTGCTCTATGTGACGGACATTTATCCGGCAAGCGAGAAGCCCATAGCCGGAGTCACGGGTCAGGCTTTAGCCGAGGCGATTTACAGGCGGGGCCACAAGACCGTGAAGTATCTGGGAGACCGGGCGGGGATTCCCGCTGAAGTGGTCGAAGATCTCAAAGCCGGTGACATGCTTATCACTCTTGGGGCCGGGGATGTGACACATCTTGGGCCCGAGATCCTGAAGGCGCTGGAAGAAAAGGAGAATCAAACCCGTTGAGGCTGACGGAGAAGCAAATAGCACAAATTGAAAGAATGATGAGCGGCGGGATTCAGCGCGGCATCCCTCTGTCCAAGCTCACTACTTTCAGAATTGGCGGCCCTGCGGATATCATCGCAGAACCGACCAATCGCGCCGAGCTCGCCTCACTGGTCCGTTTTGTAAATGAAGAGCAAATACCAGCGCTTATACTCGGAGGAGGCTCCAACATACTCTTCCACGATGAGGGATTTAGAGGCGTAATAGTTCGCGCCCACAAGTTAAACAGGATCGAATTCCTAAGCAACGGGTCCGAAACGGTCCACGCGTCTGTGGAAGCCGGTGTTTCTTTGCAGAAACTAATCGCTGAATCCTGCAAACTGAATTTGACCGGCTTAGAGACACTCTGGGGTATTCCAGGCTCAATAGGCGGTTCAGTGGCGGTAAACGCCGGAGCCGGAGAGATCGCCATCGGGAGCTTGATTGAGAGTCTGACCGTACTGGACTCCCTGGGGAAAGAAACCGTGTTGACTAAGTCCGAGCTAACCTACAGCTATCGGAAGATGGATCTTCCCGGGGATTCGGTGGCGCTTCACGCAATTTTGGCCCTGACCAAAGGAGATTCCGGCCTGATAATGCGCCTCCTTGAAGAAACGAAGTCTCGCAGAAAGCTGACCCAGCCGATCGGAAGATTCAGCGCTGGATGTGTTTTCAAAAATCCGAGTCCTGATCGTCCCGCGGGCGCGGTGATCGATAAGCTCGGCTTCAAAGGGCTTATAACCGGCGGCGCGCAGGTCTCGCAGACGCATGCGAACTTTATCGTAAATTTGGGCTCCGCTACGGCGGCGGACGTATTGAATCTCATCTCGGTGATTCGCCGCAAGGCGCTGGCCGAAGAGGGCGTAACGCTGGAATTGGAAATCCGAGTAGTAGGCGAGGATGGCGGGTATGGGAGTTAACGTTCGACTCTTAGCGGCAGAGACCGCCTTTCCGGACTCAGACTTGTCCGCGACTAGGCAAAACAACCGCAGGATCCTCAAGAGGACGCTGGTTGTTTGCCTAAGCATAGATGCGGTCTTGGCAATTCTGATAGTCTACATGATGTTTTTGCACACGGCCTATTTCAACGTTCAGCACGTGGAAGTAGTCGGAAATAGACGCCTTTCGTGGAAGGAAGTGGTCGAAGCCTCAGAAGTCCATAGTGGCGTCAATCTCCTGACCGTCGATTTGAATGCTATTGCGGATAGACTACGGCGGCATCCATGGATCAGGGCCGCTTCGGTTTATCGACGGTTCTCCGGACAGACGATGATAATTGAAGTGGACGAGCGGACTCCAAGGGGCATATTAGCTGCCGGAAAATTGTACTATTTGGATGATCAGGGAGAAATTTGCACTAGAGTGCTGCCTGGGGAATCAATAGATTTCCCGTTGTTCACCGGTATAGATCCGGAAGACCTCAAGCAGAAACGCCGCTGAAGTTCAGGAACTGGTCCGTACCGGATTCAATCTCATGGACCTACTTGAACGAACGGGCTCGGAGATAGATCCGTCGGGAATAGCTGAAACCAGGCTTAATCTTGACGAAGGAATAGCGCTTCAAACGAGATCGGGGAGAATGGTGATCTTCGGTAGAGGCGATTTCGAATTGAAATTGAGCAGATACGGGCGATTAAAGAAATTCTTGACCCAAACCGGAGAGTGGAATAACGCCCGGACAATAAATCTCGACTTCGAGGATCGTGCCTTAGTCCGTTCGGACAGGTCACGCCTCCAGGGGTAACAATATGTCACGAAGCGAGAATACCATCGTCGGTCTCGATGTGGGAACAACCAAGATTTGCGCCATCATGGGCGAAGTGAACGCTGATGGAATGGTTGACATAATCGGAGTTGGAACCGCCCCCTCCCGTGGCCTCCGGCGGGGAGTAGTGGTTAACATCGACCTCACGGTCTCGAGCATAAGAAAAGCCGTCGAAGACGCCGAACTTATGGCGGGGGCGCCGGCGGAAACAGTATTTGCCGGAATATCCGGGGGCCACATAAAAGGAATCAATTCGCACGGGGTAATCGCAATCAAAAACCGCGAAGTCACCCCTGTCGAGGTAGCCCGGGTAATCGACGCAGCGAAAGCGGTGGCTCTCCCTCTTGATAGACAGGTTATCCATATACTGCCCCAGGAGTTCATGGTCGACGATCAAGAAGGCATCAAAGAACCTATCGGCATGGCCGGCGTAAGGTTGGAAGCCAAAGTCCACATAATCACGGGAGCGGTGTCCGCGGCGCAGAACATCATACGTTGCGCCCATAGAAGTGGGCTGAGAGTTCAGGACCTTGTCCTGCAGCAGATGGCTTCGGCCGAAGCGGCGCTGTCTCCTGACGAAAGAGAGCTTGGCGTCGCGCTGGTGGACATCGGAGGCGGCACAACCGACATAGCGGTATTTGCCGAAGGCGCTATTCAACATACGGCAGTGGTTTCCGTGGGCGGAGATCAGCTCACCAATGATATCGCCGTAGGCCTTCGGACTCCAATGATCGAGGCCGAAAAAATAAAGAAGAAATATGGATGCGCCCTGGGATCCATGGTTAGCAAGGATGAGACTTTCACAGTCCCGGGAGTGGGTGGCCGCCAACCGCGCGTACTCTCCAGAAGCATGCTTGCGGATATAACGGAACCCAGGCTTGAGGAGATCCTGGGCCTGGTGCGTCGAGAACTGGAAAAACATAATCTTCTCAACAGCATTGCATCAGGTATAGTCCTGACCGGCGGAACTGTAGCAGTCGAAGGTATGGGCGAACTCGCTGAGCAGCTATTTGACGTGCCTGTGCGCATAGGCTATCCGATTGGGATCAGCGGCCTTGTGGACGTTGTCAACTCGCCTATTTACGCCACAGGCGTAGGATTGGTGTTGTGGGGAGCGAGAAACAAGGGGATGGATATGGTGGCCCCATATCAGGCGGGCGGAGTGTTCGACAGGGTTGTGGGCAGAATGAAACAGTGGTTCGCTGAGGCATTTTGAGATGGCTTTTCTGGCTCCAGCCTGCGCCTGTACGCCGACTCGAAAACCGTCTTTTCTCGTTCCCGGGCTCCAGCCTGGGAATGAGAGCAAAGAAGTTTCCCTCCGGACCTTCCTTCAGTAAATTGTGATACGGCTACGCATCGCCTTCCCCTTCCCCCCCCGATGGAGGGAATCCTCTTTAGTAAGCATGAGCGGAGCCCATGGTCGCCAACACCAACTCCAATGACATAAGCTCATTTTTATTTTCTGTTCCCGGGCTCCAACCAAGGAACAAGATGAAACTTCTTTGACCCCACATCAATGGGCCCTCAACCTACCATTTACCATTATAATATTGTGTTAATTTATTAACTTTCAAGGATTATTACCCCTTTTTTTCTTGGAATCAACAGAATATCGTGATAAGAATTGTGCGCCCTGGGGTGAATAACCGCCTTACTAATTTTGTGGAGGTGCCGGCTATGCTGGACTTTGAAATGGACCCTGACCGGAACGCCGTAATTAGAGTAATCGGTGTAGGCGGTGGTGGCGGAAACGCCGTGAACAATATGATTCGCGCCGGTCTGGGCGGTGTGCAGTTCATCGGCGCCAATACCGACGCTCAGTCTCTTCAGAACAATTTGGCGGAGGTTAAGCTTCAGATCGGAGCCCAACAGACCAAAGGCCTGGGAGCCGGCGCTGACCCGGAAATCGGCAGAATAGCCGCCAACGAAGACTACGATAATATTCGTGACGCCCTTGAAGGCTCAGATATGGTTTTTATAACCGCCGGTCTGGGCGGTGGAACAGGCACCGGAGCCGCTCCGGTTGTGGCCAGGATTGCCAAGCAAGAAGTCGGCGCCCTGACGGTGGCGGTTGTTACAAAGCCCTTTCTTTTTGAGGGCAAAAGACGCATGCGGCAGGCCGAAGAAGGAATTGAATGCCTTAAGAAAGAAGTTG
The DNA here is from genome assembly GCA_963747865.1 of uncultured delta proteobacterium. Classification (GTDB taxonomy): domain Bacteria; phylum Desulfobacterota; class Desulfomonilia; order Desulfomonilales; family Desulfomonilaceae; genus JBBSBY01. The sequence goes on from CAVVHK010000021.1 coordinate 290,480, forward strand.
ACACACTAATAGTAATTCCTAACCAGAAGCTGCTCTCCCTGAAAAAGGACATCTCTTTCCTGGACGCGTTCCGCAAAGCCGACGACGTGTTGCTTCAGGGCGTCCGGGGCATCTCGGATCTGGTCACTGTCAACGGGCTCATAAACTTGGATTTCGCCGACGTGAAAACCATCATGCAGGCCACTGGAATAGCCCTTATGGGCACAGGTTCGGCCATAGGCGAAGGCCGAGTGGAAGAAGCCACTCGAATGGCCATAAATAGTCCGTTGTTGGAAGACATCGCAATCTCGGGGGCCAAGGGCGTGCTTATCAATATAACCGGCTCGTCGAACATGACACTATCGGAGATCAACGACGCCGTCTCCATCATTCAGAACGAAGCCCACGAAGACGCCAACATCATCTTTGGCGCGGTTATCGACGAGGAGATGGGCGACGCGGTGAACGTCACGGTTATGGCTACAGGATTCGGGAAAGCCGAAAGCGCCGGTAAAACGGAGACGACTCACACTTGTGTTCTGCCTGTTCAGGAAGAGGTGAGAAAAGAAAAACCTGTTGCGCGCACCATAATCCCAGGCCAAGCACACGACCTAAACGTTCCCTCGTTTATCCGCCGTAGCCAACGCGAGAAAAAAGGCAGGCACTTGGGCCTGGTAGACGATTATGCTCTGGACAACGAGGAGGATCTCGACATCCCCACCTTTTTGAGAAAGCATGCCGATTAGTCCGCCGAAACCTCTTCCCCGGAAGCGGTTCCACAATTTATAAGCTTGAAGCAATGACGGCGGAGATGTCCTTCATGTGAAAATGCAGCTGGAGGGGAACTTCTTGAAAGAAGTCTCCCCTGAACTACCCTTCAAGAACTGTTAATATGGCTATAGCGCTCCGCGTTCAAAATTGCGGCGTTTTTAGCATGGACGGAGCCGAAAAATTGTCATTGCGAGCCCAGCGAAGCAATCTCTAATCGCAAACAGCTGGGATTGCTTCGTCGCTTTATTCCTCGCAACGACATCGTTAGGTTTCGTACCTTTGAAGCAATACTTTAAGTCCCCCGCGAAGCTCAAGCAGGACGACTAACCACATGTGGTTTCGTCTCCTCTCCCCGTCAACAGAGGCTGTCTCCAACCTTATCCAGTCCTTCAAAGACTGTCCCGTTAGACTATTATCCAAAAATTTCCACGCCGTGTTTGTCCTGACACATAAAGCTGTTGTATCATGCGATTCGGCGTCAGGTTGCGCGTTGGTTCAAACTTTTCTTCAGAGACGGATTTCGTGCTGGAAGCTTCCCTTCGACGGCGCTTGATAGGGGACCGCACGAGCCGGCCTCAGCGCCTGCCTTGCCGCGTCTTCATGACTTGTTCGAACGTGAATAGTCTCAGCCTCCGGAGGATCGTTTGACTCTACCCAAAGTAGCCTACATATCTCTATGGTTTCCCAAACCATCAGAGACTTTTGTATTGAGAGAAGTCGTTAATCTGTGGAAGTTGGGGCTACCGCTACATGTGTTCACCACCTATGGCGAGCTGACGAAAAGCCTTTCTCCGGAAATGCGTGAGGTTTCTAAGAGGGTGCGCCGACTCGGTATTGCTTTTTTGAAACGACTGCCCAGAGATCTCGCATACTGGTGGAAGAAAGACCGCCGCTCGGTAATGTGGCTCTTTAGAACCATTCCGGTAAGAAAATGGAGGTCTCTCGAGGTCGCCGGCGAAAACATCTGGGCTTTCCTTTGTGGATTCACGTTGGCGAGATTGTTTGAAGAAAACGGAATGGATCACATCCATGCGGTATGGGCCAATGGGCCTGCTACCGCTGCTTGGGTTGCAAGCAGACTTACCGGCATTCCCTACAGTTTCACCGGCAGAGCGGTCGACATATATCCCTCAGACGGCGCGCTGGAAGAAAAGCTCCGGGACGCCGCCTTTGTGATCACAGACAATATGACGAACATCGAATACCTGCAGAGGTTTTGCCCGGAGCGCCCCGAAAAGATTCACGGCATTTACAATGGGCTGCCCCTCGAGCGTCATGCCGATGCGGTGGTGAACATGCGCCTGCCTTACCGGTTGCTGGCAATAGGACGCTTTGACAGAATCAAGGCGTTTCATATGCTGATTTATGCTTGCAGAATAATGAAAGATTCCGGCGTTGATTTTCGCCTAACCCTCGTGGGAGACGGTTGGAGGAAATACCTTTACAAATTTCTGAGTTGGCGGCTCGGTCTCAAAGGACTTATCTCCTATCCCGGGTACGTGACCTATAACAAGGTGAGTGAATTTTTTTCTGAGGCCGATGTGTTCGTGATGTCAAGCGCTGTTCACCGAACGGGAGAACGGGATGGCTTACCCACCGTAATCATGGAAGCCTTTATGCATCGGTTGCCCGTTGTGGCCACTAATGTATGCGGCACAAAAGAAGTGGTCCAAAACAGGGTAACAGGCTATTTGACCCATGAAAATGATCCGGCGGCTCTTGCGCGGGCAATCATAGATATGCTAAGTGATCGCGAGCGCGCTATCGAGATGGCTGAGCGTGGCCGAACACTCGTAGTGCGAGAATTCGATCAACAGACGAACCACGGCAAGATATTTGACCTGTTGACAGGTAAAGCCCGGGCGGAGGAGGGACCGGCTATGACGAACGGACCATTGGCCGGCTGAGTGAAGAAAAGGGTTTAATGCAAAACAAGACAAGACAATTGAGAGCGCCTTATAAAACAGTTCTCTTGCTTCAAGACCTGGAGTTCGGGGGCACTCAAAGATACGCTATCAATGTGCTGAAGCACCTTAACAGAGAATTATTTGATCCCGAACTCTGGGTTCTTCGCGGCGGCATGGACATGGCGCCCATGGCGCGGGCGGCCTGTGACAAAGTGCTCTGGCTGTCTCACTCCCGGAATGTCGGCCCAATAGCGATTGTGAACCTGTTTCGAAAGATCATGGGCAGCCCTCCGGACATTCTATATACTTTAACGGGCGTGCCGAACATTTGGGGTCGGCCCTTTGGCAGGCTGTTCGGCGTTCCCGTAATAATTTCTAGCTGGCGGGGCATGGCGGAAAAGCAATGGGAATCGATCTTGTGGCGTCTCAGCACCAGGATCGTGTGTAACGCCGGAGCCCTCAAGCAGCTTCTGACGGAAAAGTATTCCATTGACCCCGATCGCATAACCGTGGCGCCAAACGCTGTGAATACCGACTTCTTCAGCCCCAATGGAGACCCTAAGGCCCAAGATCCTACGCTGATATCAGTTGGCCGATTCGTGGTCGAAAAGGATCACGCCACCTTGCTGGAAGCATTCCGACTCGTTTCTCAACGAATACCCAATGCTCGATTGATACTGGTGGGCAACGGCTATTTGCAGAATGACATTGAAGAGCAAATTCGAGCGCGTTCAATTGAACGGGTTACAATACTTCCGAGCAGACCCGACAATCGCGATCTGCTAAGGCAGGCATGGGCCTTCACTATGTCGTCAATAAGGGAAGGCTCTCCCAACGTTATTCTCGAAGCCATGTCGACAGGCCTGCCCTTTGTAGGGACGGCTGTGGGCGGAATTCCGGAGCTTGTAGACCACCAAAATACCGGCTTGCTGGTTCCATCGAGAGACCCACAGGCTTTGGCCGACGCGATGATAAGCCTCCTTCAAAACGAGCAGCTTCGTCGGCAGATGGGCGCAAGGGCCAGGCAAGTGATTTTGTCTGAATACTCCATGCGGTCCATGATTGATCAAACCGAAGCGTTGCTGCTGGAAGCGATTCGCGAAGCGCAGGAGAATTGATGGAGACGGTCGCAAAACCTACGCTGAGCCACTTTGAGGCTTTTCGGCGCCGGGTTCGACCAAACGCTTCATCCACCTGAATTTCAGCAGCAGCCGAAGTCGCGGCAAATACTAAGAGTTTTGGGGAGGGGTTCTGGGAGGGACTTTTTGCAAAAAGTCCCTCCCAGAAGACTTTTCCCCTCGACATTGCTTTATCACTTCCGCCATGTCTTCGGGCAGTTCCGAGACAAATTCCAAATAACCGCGTGATGGATGAACGAATCCCAGGATGTGAGCGTGAAGGGCCTGCCTTGCAAGGCCCTTGATCGTGAGGCGCTCGCACGCGTCGCGGGCCGAATAATCCTTCCGCACACGACCGTATACCTGGTCGCCTGCGACCGGCAAGCCTATTGAGGCCAGATGGACCCTGATCTGGTGAGTCCTGCCTGTTTCCGGGGCGATTTGTAGAAGAGTCACAGACCCGAATCTTTCCAGGACCTTCCAATTTGTGACTGCGTGACGTGTCTTTGGGGCGCGCGTGGATATGCGCTTTCGATCCTTCGGGTGACGCCCTATCGGGGCGTCAACTGTTCCCGCATCTTTCCCCGGATTGCCTCTAACAAGGGCAAGGTAAATTCTGTGAATTGAATGCTCCTTGAATTGAGCCGACAGCGCCGCGTGAGCCGCTTCATTCTTCGTCATTACCATTACGCCCGACGTGTCCTTGTCCAATCTGTGCGCCACGCCCCACCTTCCCGGAGCCCCCACGCCGACCATCCCGGGTCGGGAAGCCACGATTCTATCCATTAAAGTTATGGTGGGGCGACCTGCCCCCGGATGGACCGATATTCCGGCGGGTTTGTCGATTACGATTACGTCGTCGTCTTCCATTATGACGCGAATATTAAGCTCGGGTATTTCTTCAGGACACTCTTCAGCGCTTTCTTCCGGTAGAAACTCTATTGCGTCACCGACATTTATTATGGTGGAAGGCAGGATTTGTTTCTGATTGACCAGAATCAGACCCGAACGGATTAGGCGGGCAATCTGCGATCTCGTGCGATTGCGCCCCGGCAATTGGGATAGGACTCGATCCGCGCGGCCGGGGGTAACGGTGTAAGGTATGACTAAATGCGAAGGTTCCATGAAAGCCCGAATGATGAAAGGGCCCGTTCCAGCCCGACGCCGCTTCCCGTAACTCCTGCTTTCGCGGAAACGACGGATGAAGCGCCCTGGATTGATATCTTGGGAGCCAGGTCCCCTCGGCCCTACCTATCGAACGCCCGGATGGCAGCGGGAATTGTTGATTAAGGGTGGTCTGGAGGGAAACTTCTTTCAAGAAGCTCTTCTCCGTGAACATCTTCTTAGAAAGCTCAAATAGTGGCCGAAAAACTGTTCCACCTGGTCATTATTCTGTCTACTATCATGCTCCACAGGGAGCAAGACCCCGTGTGGATCTTGCCAATCCCTTTCATTCCCACAACCGCAGAATCCGGCACGTCGGCAAACTTCGCCTTAGCCCTGAATATGTTTCCTAGTCTCGGAGTCACCTCAGCCCTGGGAGCGATTTCCGTTATGGTCAAATTATAAGCCCTTGTGGGTTCGCTGTTGAGATATACAGCAACCGGCTGGCCTTTTTTGACACGGGTGACGCGATCCTCTGGCACATAAACATCCACCTCAAGCTCGCTGTGCGCGGCCAATTCGCAGAAAGCCTCACCTAACCCGATTCTTTTTCCTGCCAGGCTTTCTATGTTCTTGGTTACTACGGTTCCGGATACCGGCGCCTTGATCTCCAAGAACTCACGCTGAGATTTTAAGTATTGTAATTCTTTAAGCTTTTTATTTCTATTCAATTCCACTATTTCTGCTCGGGCCAATTTAGACGTCTGGGAGGCCGCTCCGTCCGACAGTATATTCATTTCCTTGGTAAGGATGTCCAGCTCCCTGTGGAGAGTCAGTATCTTGAAGTCCAAATCCCTGGGATCCAAGGTTGCCAGCACAGCCCCTTTTTTGACCTCGTGCCCTTCCTGGACGTGGATCTTGCCGATGAGTCCTTCTATCTTGCTGAAAGCGTAATAATGCTCTCCTGGGGCAACTTCCGCCTCTCCTCCCACCGTATATTGGAATGGAACCAGAAACAGCACGCCCAGAACCAGAACGGCGGCCACCACAGCGGCCGAGACCCTTTTTGCCAGGACTTCAAGCTTCTTTTTTCCCGATGCGGCGTTCGGAATCAATACTGAACTCAGCCCCGGCTTCCTTATCTGTATCCATTTTTCCGCTACAGCCAATGAAATTATGGGCTCCACATGTTGGACCACTGAGATTGAGTTTCTATCGACAACCGTTTCGTCCATAAATTCGAAAACAAGATGCGCCATAACCACGCCCATACGTTTTAACGGCACGAACAGAATATGAGCGCACGCGGTGAAATCCGTGAACCGCTGCAGGGCTTTTTGAAGGCCTTGGCTGATATTGAACTCGGAAAGCTTTCCAATCTGGTCTCTTGCGACGAAAATGGACCTGTCCAAAGGCTTTACCGATTTAGCTAATATAGACACTTCTTTGTAAAATTTGGACTTCTTCTCAGGAGCCATTAGCCCGCCGGCAGCCATGAATCCGGACTTTCCGCCAAGATGGGTAATTAGGAACGATCTGTCGAAAGGAAGGATTGCCCTGATATCGTTAGTGATCAGGAGAAAAATGTCGTCAAGAGTATCTGCGGTTGTCACCGCCTGAGAGAACTCCAGCGCCTGTAAAGCCGCTTGGGCGCGATCCACCAAATCTTTCAGGGCTTGCTGGTCTATCCCTTGTCCCTGGGTTGGCGCCGCTCCTGGTTGGGCAAACATATGATCTCCTGTTGCTGTCCGAGGCCTAATGTAATTCGATGGAAAAAGCCGCCGATATTCCTTCAACCATATCGAAGCGGTTGTCGACGTCCACGAGGGCGAGCCTTTTCGTCATTTCCGCTACAGCAGAGTCTCTCTATTGAAGGTCTGCGCCAGGTGTTCCACAAATCGCATAAGCAAGCTGGTGGGACGAGCGGAGACGATCAGCTTACCGGTCATTCCCAATGGCACGTCCTGTCCATTCAGGGTCACACTACACGTGTAATAAGCGTTTAGAGGCGCGTCTTGCTCGTGTTCTTTTTGCTCAGTGGCCACCATACCGCCGAAGCGGCTGGAAAACGGCGAATCGGCAAGATTTCGCTCGCTGTATCTCCGCAGGTGTTCGACGGGCCGACTGAACACTTTGCCCTGGCCGATTGGAAAACTTACCTTGACCATTTGGCCTTTGCGCACCTTGGCGAGATCCTCCTCGGGGATTAGGGCCTGGACTTCCTCTTCAGCAACCGATTCCATTTCGCCGATTATGGCTCCTTCTCCGGGTCTAAAACCGGTTTGAGCCCGTGGCTCCAGCGAGGTGATCACCGCCTCGAAAGGCGCCCTGATCCCCTTGGCCGCAATGTCGAGCTTATGCGATTGCCTTTTGATACTATCCTCGATCTTAAGTAACTCGACCTTCTTCATCTCCGCTTGAGCACGCTGAGATTCGTCCAGAAGCAGAAGATTCATTTCCTGCTCAACAATGTCGCGATCGATGCGCATTTGATCCAGGGAAGCATGAAGAAGCGACGTGTCAAGTGTCAGCAGTAAGTCGCCTTCCGCAACCGAGCTGCCTTGACGTATGAGAACCTCTTTGATCGGGGCATCCAACGGCGCCGTGATCTTTTGAATCTTCTGAGAAGTGACTCTGCACGCATAAGTTGAATGAAGACGACAGGGCGCCACCAATATCGCCGTCAACAAGAGAGCCAAGCTGACAAAAACCAGGGCCCCCTTCTTCCGCAACGACAGTTGGCTGCGTCTCGAATAGATTGTCTGCAGACCTTTGACTATGGGCCTCACCACAAAGAGGCAAAAGGCCGGGATCGCCAGTAGAATCCCGATAAATTTGTCGAATCTGTAATAAACTCCCGCAACCATGCCTGAATATAGGAATACTCGATAGACCATTGTCGCAAAGCCGTACAAGGTAAATATCAGCAGTTCTCTAGGACTCTGCGCTGCGCTCTGGTACTGGTTTATCCCCAAGACCCTATTCATAAACAGGTATTTCACATGATCCACTGATTTTTGGTTCAAGTTGGGAATTCTGAGATAGTCCATCAGAATGAAATACCCATCGAATTTGATCAACGGGTTACCGTTGAATATCACTGTAGACACAAACGATACGGTCATGGAATAAAAGGCCAGAGAGTTAAGTATTCCGGGTTTCGAGAAGTACCACAGGTACACGGCCAAGACCGCTATTACGCTTTCAGCCATTATGCCGGCGGCGCTTATGGCCATGCGTTGCTTGCGGTCCGCCAATTGCCACGCGTCGGTCGTATTGCAGAAAAGGCACGGGATAAACAACAAGAAACTAACGCCCATTTGAGGGACATGCAGGTTAAAATTCTTGGCGCAATACGCATGTGAGAATTCGTGGATCAACTTGGTCAGAGAGATGGTGAGCCAGAGAAAAAACAGATTCTGAGCATTGAAGAAGTACAGGTATTCCCGTTGGATTCTGGAAAACCCGAACAACACAAGCAAGACGGCTCCTATCGCGGCGGTGACAAACGGTAAGAGCAGCCATTTATTCGCCACAAGTCGGAAGATCCAGACAGTTCGTTCAAGAAATTTATCCGGATTCCATAACGGTATGGAATAAAAGAATGAACTGGACAGCAGTTTTGCCTTGCCGGCTTTCTTGATCTGCTCTTTCATGGACTTGATGTATTTTGCCGTCGCAACGGCAGTGCCCAGCAGCAAACCGTACTGAGCCGCCCTGTACATTATCATGTGGGCGTCTTCTTTCGTATAGTAGCATCCTCTGCCCTTGAGATATTCGATGGCTTGTTCCATCGACCGCGAGCCGTCCAGGGAGATCAACAGATCGTATTCATATTGAGAAATCCGGAAGTAGCGCTCGGTGACAGGCTCCTTGAGAATTATGGACTTCTTGCCGCCGGATTCGATATATTCGGAAGCGGTTAGATCTTTTCTGAATTTGGGATGCTTTTCCATATGACCGGATTCCTAACGAGGCCGAATTCCAATGTCTTTGAGTGACCAGCGGGGCCGGCGGCGGCTAATTCCCGGCGGCCATTCTGCCGCTCAAACATGGAATGGAATTGACGGGCGCGCCTTCCGTATAATTAGTTCCCATGGCGCAGGAGAGCTCGGCGAGTCGTGCGTTTAATTCTCCTACAAGCCGGATGCGTTCTATATCCTCTTGGAACAGATTGCCTTTCAACTCATCCACTACAACCTCTTCCAACACACCGGCCTTCTCTCTGCCCTGGGCGGCCTGTAGCTGTTTTTTTCCGCGGCCTATGGATTCCTCGATGTTTTTCAGATCCTCCTGGGCCTCCATGCATCTTATGGCGGTCATCCTAACGTCCGATATGATCGCCAAGGCCATTGCGCCATTGCGATGAGCGGACTTAACGCTCCTCGACTTAGCGGCCCTATACTCCTGTATGTTGGCTACCCATTCCAGAAGATCGGCGCACACCAGCAGGTCCATTTCTTTTATGTCCTTTTGGTTGGTCTGATTGCCTCCCACGGTTCCATACCGCATGAAACCCGTCGCCCTTGGAAAAAAGCGCACGATGGATTTCAATACGTCGTTGTAACAACTCGCCTGATTTAGCCCTTCGATGACCGCTTCAGGGCGACATCTCAGCGCTTGCATTTCCAAGTCGCAAGCTGGGGGCAGCGAATCCGGAGTGGATTGAGTCCCTGTGGCAAACAAGCCCCCCTGGGCGCAAGTGTCAGCCGGAAGGCCCATAACCAGAGTCACCAGAGTTCTTTGCCTTTCAAGCTCCGTCCTCAGCTTGTTCACCATGAGCCGCGCTTGAGCAGCCTTTTGTTCGGCCCTGTGATACTCTTCAAGATCGGTGAGCCTGTCCTTTTTCAACTCCTGGGTTTCCTTAGACAAATTGTTTCTTAATGAGGACAGCTTTTCAGCCAATGGAAGACATTCCTGAAGGCTCAGCAAACGAAAGAAAGCGGATTCCAACGATCCCAAGATCTTTTGCGCCATACGTATCCGCATGTACCGGGACTTTGTGGCCTCGTTGCAATCGGTCTTGGACACGAGATAGCCCAAAACTGCGTCGTTGGGGCTCCATCGCAATTCAAGGAAGTACCGCCACGTCCCAGCGTTGTAGACGTCTTGCCAACCGTCGGCGCCCGCATTGTAAGGCCACATTTGATGGCCTTTGGATCCGAAATCAGCGGAAATAATCGGATGAGGAAGAGTGCGCCACAGATTGGCGTTCTTTATCTCTCCGCGAGCCATTTCTTCCCATAACTCAACCTGAAGATCAGAGTTATTTCGCAATGCTATAGATCTACATTCATCTAGAGTATAAAGTTTGCGCAAATTTCTCGGCGCGCGGTTTTCCCGACGTGTATCCATCATCCGCATGGAGGGCGGCGCCACATTCACGATGGGAACAGCGCCCGCGGTCATGGTTGGTCCCCCTACGGAAGCGCGTATAGGAGACAACGCCCATTGGCATCCTCCCAGTCCGAACAAGAGAATTGAAACTAATACCGTGTACCTGTGCTTCATACCTGTTTTCTTCTCTGCGGAAAAGCGCGCCGTTGTTTCCGGAGTGTCGCGTGTAAATCTCGCTGATGTCGACAAACTTGAATAGAAGGGAATCTGATTCGGTTCATATTTCCTTATAACCGCCTAACCAGGCAACATATTAGGAGTTTTGAGGAAGGGTCCTGGAATCCCTTTTTGCAAAAGGCGGTCTCTCGGCGAACTAACATTTATCTTCACAGCCGGCGCCGACGGAGGCCTCCGACGGGTCTATACAGAAGAATGCGCAAATTGTGGCCCTTAACTTGCGAGACAGAGCTTCTGGGACTCCTGCGCAAGGCTCAGACATGATTTTTTCAAGATGAGCCCTTACTGTCTTACGACTTTGCCCGTCATACCCATCTTCAGGTCCTGTTTGGGATTCTCTATCACAAGGTACACTTTGGAGGTTTTGGATTCCGGACAAACAGTGGCCTCAACCTTGTCCACTGTCCCCTTGAACCTGCCGCCCGCCGCATCCACGAAAACGGCTCGTGAGTCCTTTTTGAAGCTGCTCAACAAGGTTTCAGGGACGTTCGCTACGGCATAAACGCGCTGCATATCGGCAATGGCGAACAATTTGTCCAACTGATTTACCGCTTCATACGGCTCCTTGTAACGTTCAACCATGAATCCGGAGAAAGGCGCCTTAATGGTGCAGGCCTGGAGGTTGAGCTGAGCGAGATTTAATTCACGCGCTGTCTCTTCCAGCTTCAGCTTTGTGGCGGCCACTTCGGATTCCGCCTCGAGCAGCTTTTGGCGTGTGCCATAATGTTTGGAATAGACTTCAGTTTTGAAGTTTAGATTCTGTTCAGCGGTCTTAAGGGCCAATTGCAGCCCCTTAACCTTTTCTTGGGCCATTTGCACCATAATGGAATGTCTCTTCTTGGAAAGCTCTACAACAACCTGGTCTTTTTGAATAAATTCGCCCTTCTCAAATTTTATTGCTTCAATGACCCCGCTGAGCTCCGCCGGCACGTTGGCAAATCGCACGGGCATGATGACCGCGGACTTTATGGATAAATCTCCTGTGACAGGGCCTTTTTCAAAGGATGGAAGATCGTAATCCTTAATGGCCGCCGTCTGATTTCTAGTTGCTGGAAGCGGTTTGTCGGCGGCAGTGGCGGGAGCGGAGAGAGCGCCGATTGCTACTGCAATTATAATTATCTTTATTTTCATGGTGTTATTACCAAAAACTCGTGTTAATTATTAATAACGCCATTCATATAGTCATTTTTATTTATTGAGTCAAGCAGTTATTGCCAAGGGTCACCAAAATCACGACCCCACCACCAAAAGAACGACCGGGGATAAAGCCATTCCGCCCGCCTCTTTGAGCGGCCAGCGCGCTGCCATTAATTGTGGAGTTTTAGCTATATATTACTGGCTGTTAACTCTATTTACTCATCTTTATTGTATGTCTTCTATCTAGGCTTCTTGCCATTATTTTTACGTATTTAACAGATGTTACATCAATTGCCGCATGTAATAATTGACATATCTATAACATTTTGATATAAAAAGCCAACGCATAACCGTGAAAGGACAGAGATCATTATCTCTTAAGTTAAGTTGATAGAGCTAAAGGCTGATCCGTGGAGGTTGACATGAAACGACTGGTCCTCTTTTTTATGTGCGCTCTTTTTTCCATCTGCACTGTCTCTGCAGTTGCTCAAGGCTGGTCACCCGGTCCGGTGGGGGCGCCGCCTCCCGTTATGTGCCCCGCGCCCGGATGTGACATGGGTGTTCAGCCGCTCTTCCCTGCTCCGCCCGTGTGCGGCCCTCCGATGTGCAAGCCGCCCCTGGGCCCGGCCTCTTTTTCGGTGTTTGTCGGTTGGCAGCCGAACAGCAATCCCGGCCTGGTCAAGTTGACCACAGAAGGCGTCAATCTGTTCAATAAGATGGGCACCACTCTGAACTTCAACTATGATGGCTTATGGCTAGGGGTTTCCGGCAGACTTCCTGTATCCCGCTGCTTCAACATTAGGGTTGAGGCTAGGAATCTGTTTACCGGGTCTAACTGTTCCAACGGCAACAACAATCAGACCGTTAACACTACTACTCAGCTTGCGGTGGGGACCCCGGGCTCCCGCACTTTCTCGGCTCAGTATGTCTTCCGTGTGTTGGACGGGTCGGTTGCCATGCAGCTTGCCCCATGTTTCTCGGTCCTCAGCGGTGTTAGATGGGATTATTTTGACGTGCACATGTGGAATCCCCCCAACATATCAAGTTTTTCCACCACCGGTGATGAAGGTGACCTGACCCTGAGTAGCGTAATTCCGTACCTCGGCTTTGAATCCGCCTGGACGGCGTGTAACAGCGGTCTGTTGCTGAGGGCCGTCGGCACGCCGTGGATCGCTTGCTACCCCAGTTTCGGCTTGACCTTCGGCGATCCGGGCAGCCTTCCTACGATCCGAGACACTCTGACTCAGCAGTCCTCCAAATACGGAACCTGGTATGAAGTGTCCCTGAATTACGGACGCAAGTTCTGCAATGCCGCAACCGTAGGCGCATTCGTAAGTCTGCAGGGGATAACCTCGCATACCGAAACTCAGTTGTCTTCGTCGCGTGCGATTCCGGCTGCTCTGAATCTGTCTCAAACCTTTGACGTGGACATGAATCGCCAATCCTGGATATTCGGTGGCAGCGCCAGTTTGGCTTTCGGATCTCCTTTCTAAGGAAACCGGCGGAGCGATTCTCCCGGCGCGGGTAATGCCGGGACGGGCCGAAGCGAAATGATGGTGGTAAACCATGCGCTTTAACCCGATTGAATGAAAACACAACGAGCCAACGTGTCACTAGGGAATTCGACCCGACACCGGTTCCTTGAAAGCAGCAATAAATGCCAATTTCTGAAGACTCAAGGACGGCAACGAAACAGAAATTAGCAGGTATCCTCATAGGAACGCCTTGGGCGCCAAGACTGCTTGATGCATCCAGGCAGCGATAGGGCGGGGAACTCGATGGGGTATCCTGAAGAAGAAAATGACAGAATTTAAGGAGACTACGATGGCATTCCGATTCTGGAACAGGCCGACAATCTACGGTCGCAAGATGATCTTAGAAGCGCTGGAAGAGCGCATAGTCATGGACGCCGCTGTGGATACGATTACTCAGGAAAACCCTTTCTTGCATCGTGATATGAACCCGCAGGCGTCGGATCTCTCTTTAGCTTTCCATGGTGTGGGCCAGCCCATAGCTATGGGGCACGGGCTCATGAATCCCGATTCTCAGCAGAGGGAAGAGGTTTCTGCAGCCGCTCCCTCCACAGCCACGGAAGATAGAATTGCAGAAGCTGTCATGCCATTCCCCGCATCAGATACTCAGGCTAACGCTGCGGCCCCCTCGGCGCAGGAGAAGGGCCTGGATGTGGTTTCTGATTTCCAATGATGTGCCGGACGCTCCCGGTATAGCGAGGGCCGCAAACCCTAATACACAAGTGGTCATATATGACGCGAACCACGAAAAACTTGACGCCATAGATTCCTTCCTGGGTAACCTGGTAAGCGCCTCTGGAAAGAAGATCGATCATCTGGCGGTGGCCTCTCACGGAGACCCCGGCGCCATCTATCTTGGCTCGGAGAAGATCGACCTGACCAACTTGCACGAGCACAAGGGCGAGTTCGAGCAATTGGCTCAGAATTTGTCCCCCAACGCTCAAATTCAGTTGTACGGCTGTAACGTGGCCGCAGCCGGCGAAGGCCAGTCTCTTGTCAACAGCATTGCGGCCATTACAGGAGCTGAGGTTTTTGCCAGCAAACACACCACTGGCGCGCAGCCCAACAATTGGTCGCTGGAATATTCCTCCGATCCGCTGAAGCCCATGGCCTCGGTGTTGGATCCTGAAAAACTGGAGCATGTCCAGGGCGATCTAGCCCAAATGCCGGTAACCACCTTGACTTCCCCCGATCCGCAGATAAACAGCTTCGGCAGGCATATTCCCGGTAATGACAGCCGCATGCCTGTCGCGAACGGCGCGGTGATCTTTTCGGCAAACGCCGGAACCGGCAACGGTTTTGAGGTCTATCAGTCCAATAACGTGGCCGGCGTGGCCGCAGGCGGGGCTGCCGGACAAACCGCGATGACCAATTTTACACCGTTTGATCCTCACATTAGCGGCCTCGTAAGCGCCAACGGCTCCATCTACTATTCAGGGTATGTCAGCGCTACGGCCGGCACGGAACTACTACGTTCCAACCCGGGTGACAGCAGCGTCGCTCCCACGCCCATAACTCATTTTGGTGAGACCGCCATACCTGCCGGCAACACCCAAATCAACAACTATGATCCTCACATTCAACTTATAACGCCTCAAGGGCCGGCGATCTACTTTGTCGCCCAGCAGGGTGGAGTGGGTCACGGAGTCGCGGCCAGCACAGGCGCCGGATTTGAGGTGTGGAAATCCTTCGGGACCAATAATCCCGGGCATATCACAGATAATCCCGCCAGCCCGGATGCGCCCATCACTAATTTCATAGGTATTCAGGGCGAGGCTGTGGATCCCCACATTACCGAACTGGTTCCAGCCAGGGACGGGACCAGCATCTATTTCACAGGTGATGGCTTCTGGGGCGCAGGAGTCGGTGACACAGCGGTTGCGGTGAGACAAGGACAGGAAATCTGGCACTCCAACGGGGGCGTGCCTGCAGCAGGCTCGGTCACTGACGTCGCAACGAATAACGGAGCGATAACGGCCTTCGGTCAGTACGCCGAACTGCCTACATACAACCCCGACATCTCTCAGCTCACACCTGCCGTGTCGGCCGCCAGCACATCAACCCTGTATTTTGTAGCCAATGACACGAACCCTGCGGCGCAGCCGGGGTTAGGCTACCAGGTGTGGAGAAGTGACGGAACACCGCCGACCGCAGCTCAGATCGGCGTAGGTGGTCAGCGTGTGAACAACGCCAATGCGGATTTCGGTAACGTGTCCAACTTCACCAATGGGAATCCCAATATCCGTGACCTAATCGCAGTTCATGACAGCGGCGCGGCGACTGACCACATCTATTTCGTGGCCAACGCCACCGGAACCGGTGATCAAATCTGGCGCTCCAACGGTGGGGTAGCCCCGGCGGGAGGCACCGACTTCGGCCAGCAGACAGCATTCACCAGCGCTGAGGACGACATCTCGCAGCTAACCGCCAACGGCACGGATCTGTACTTTGTGGCCAACGGAGGAACCGGCGCGGCCCCCAATTACCAGATCTACAGGGTGAAAGCGACTACAGCCGCCGGATCGGTGGAGCTCGTGACCAACTTTAATTCAGCGGCGATAGCTCACCCGACAGGGCTGCCCAGCGGCATCAATTCCCTTGATCCGCTTCTTCAGGACACCCCTGCCCACACTGATCCTCATATCAAGTTGATAACCTTTACGGGCGGAAACACCCTGTGGTTTGAAGCGGATTCGGTGAACAATAAGTCCAGGGAACTCTTTAGTGTGGACATTACACAGGCCTCACCCACTGCAGGGTCGCCTCCCGTAGAGATGCAGAGGACCAATTTCGGCTTCGGTGAACCCAATATCGCATATTTGACCGATGCAGGCGGCGGAAACCCGGCCTTTGTGGCTCACGCGCCCATAATTGACGCCAACGGAGTTGTGACGGGATACCAGGATCAGATTTTCACCATCGGGAATAGCGGTCCCCAGGCCGTGGTCCCTTCTTCGACAGCTCCATACGTTTTGAACAAGACCGTCCTTGAGGACAACAACAACACCAATACCAACGTCTCTCTTCCCAATGCTCTGAGAGTTTTCGATCCCGACATGCAGAACAGGCTTACAGTTGACGTCAACGCGGTCAGCGGTTTCACCAGCCTGACCTTCCCTGCGAGCGTGGGGCAAGTAACATCGACTCAAATAACGCCTACCCATTGGAAAGTGGAAGTGCCGGCGGCGACGGCAAACATCGATTACTGGGCCCAACAGGGGAATATCAACGACATCCTGTCCAATATGCAGGCTCTGTTGGTGAGAGACTCCAATAACAACACTGATGCGATAAACGGCACAACCCATCTGATCAACGTGCAGGTTGACGACAATTCGGGAGCGCCTAATCATCTGAGCGCCATAACGCCACTCCAGGTGTTCGTGACGCCGGTTGACGACTCGCCCACTCTGAACCAGGCGGCCCCGTACACGATTACCGGATATCCGACCACAGTGCCGGCTTTCCCGGGGACCCAGACTATAACGTCGGGGCAGAACCTGGTGTTCAACACCGCTAATGGTAACCCGATCATAGCTCTCGACGTGGACGCCCATGAAACGGCGGCAGTCATTCCGCCGCTCCCTGTCCCTAACCCCAGTGCGGATATCATGCGCGGCGAGATCCAGATGACTCTGTCGGCGGCGGGTCTTGGAGACCTGTCCCTGCCGTCAACAACGGGCCTGGTTTTCTCTCAGGGCACCGGCGCGCACGATCAGTCAATGACCTTCACCGGCAGCCTTGCCAACATTAACAATGATCTCAACGGACTGACTTTCACTCCGAACATGAGCGATTTCACAACCGGCAGAACGCTGATTACCGTTACGGCTAACGATCTCGGCAGAACCGGCCAGGCTCAACCTGGAGCCACCGGCGTGACGACCGGCACGATACCGGTGCAGATTAACCCGCCTGCGGGTGACTTCTGGGGTAGACATCCTAGACTTAGTTGATTCTCCTAAACGATGAGGCCGATTCCACTCCTTGAGTGGATCGGCGACCATTATCAACGAGCTGACAAACAGGTAACGCCCATGCGCAACATCCCGCTTACCGGCATAGAAAACGAACGTTAGACCATAGTTGAGTTTCTGGATCGCACGGGTTTCATCCTCCCTCTATCCCCTCCCGTCAAGGGAGGGGAAGAAATAAGACTCCGCATCCTGTCGGGGATGCGGGCTCAAGGCCCTCTCCTCCGACTCGAGAAGGCTGAGAGAAGCGTAATTTCAACTCCGACGAAAGACTTATAATGCCGCGTGTGCGGCTTCCACCGGGGCGCCGCTCACGCTTGTAGTCTGTTAGGCAATCATTCTTCATGGTTGACGGATTTTGAGATTGATGTGTCGTTTCGCTCCTCCTAACGAGACGCCCAATGCCTTTGCGAGCCAAGGCAAGCAATCTCCTCACCTTAAGTGAATGATTGAGCCCAAAAAGGTTAAGGAAGTGTTTTAGCATAGAAAAGGAGTCGAGAAATGTTACGATTGCTATCAGTTTTGGCCTCTGCCATAGTTCTGATGGCCTGCTTGCCGGTTCACGCCGATTACGAAATGGCGGAGATGCCCGTGGGTCAGCAGATGGCCATGGGTCAGCCCATGCCTATGGGCCAGGGGCCGGCAGTGATGGAAGGTTCCCCATCAGGAGCGCCGATGCAGCCCATGCCGCCGATGCAAATGATGGAACCCATGCCCGGCTATCAGCTCCCGGCGTCCGCAGGTTATCGTCCCAAGCCCTTGGATGGCGCCGTGTACGCGCCTACAGGCGCACCCAGCCATGGCCGTCAAATGATGAGAATGGGCCCAAAGCAGATATCCAAGTGCAAAGCGCCCATGTGCATGCCCATGCCCCAGGCCTGCGGGCCGATCCAGTGCGGTCCGCCCATGTGCATGCCGCCTTCGTGTCCTCAGCCTGTCGCATGGTATTGATTTAACCCGATTAATCTGCATGACCCGCTTTATCGATGGCCCTGAGCCATCTTCCAACGGGCTGATTGCAGGGCTAAGCAAGATTCGGAGGCGCTATAAAAGCTCCTCCGATTTTTTTTCCGGGTTTGCGCAGGTACGGTTGGCGTCCGGTCATTCCGGGCCGGATGCCTGTCGGTTGAACGAGGTCATGTCCGGTTCAGCGAACCAATAGGCTTTCTTTAAGTGGAAGAAATTGCGCTGCGACTCTGCTTTCGGCGATGACGAATCCGAGAGGCGCTGGTGGTTCTTAATCCACCACGTAAAACATGAGCTTGCCTTGCCTGTCCGGTTTCTCCGGTATTCGCGCCCTTCGCACGCTATTCCGACTTCAACTCAATGGACCACTTCACTTCATTTTGCGCACAGGTCAGCCTTATTACCTTATTTTTCAGTAGAATTCCATACCCCGGAGAGCACATCGACGGCTCGACAAACCACTTACCTCCGACGCAACGAAAAATCGCCCGAACTCCTTCGGCGCTCACTTCGACCGCATCTTGCTTTATTAGCGGCTCCAGACCCGGCGCGGTGTGAAAGAGGACGGATTTGGGCGTTTCCACGCCCGTTAGAAACTGATCCCGTCCTTCAATTGCGCCGTCGGCAAGATTGACGGTTCTCACCACTTCGTAGCCGAAACCGAAATGTCGGCCGACGAATCGGTTTTTTTCCGCCACAACGACATCAGCGCGACTACGGTCGCTAAGGCGGAACACACCCGAAAGCCCTCGTCTCCACGGGTTTTGCTCCTTGTCGCCGTCCAGCAGAGTGTTGTGCATGGCGGTAGACCTGAAGAAATTGCGCATATCTATTCTGGAGGTGTAACAAAACGTCCCTGAGTCCACAATTATCGGAACGCCCCGAAATGATAGCTCAACGGACAATTGGTCATTGTGCGCGTGCCCTCCCCTGCCTCTTTGCCCTAGCGAACCGCAACGTATATTGAAGTAGATCCTGCCGGATTTATAAACATAGAGTCCGAAATCGGGGAATCGGGTCAATGCAAAACTCCCGTTCGGAGCTTCTTCGTTTTTTCGGCCACCCTCGCAGGGAATCGTAACACCGTTCGCCAAGAATCTTATGAGATCGAAGTCCAGACGGTTCCGGAGTTCTCCGCTTCCGAAATCTTCTCCAAAGAGACCGCTGAAGCCCGCCAATAGATGTCGAAAATCCAGATCGTCGTCGATGGGAATGTCATGTTCCCGCGCCGGCTCCTGCTGCGGACGATTTGTTAGAGCGTCGTCGGCAAATTGGGCTATGGGCGCTCTCTTTACCGCAGGCTGTATTTTCAGCAACCTACCGCTGTCATTGTCCCCGATCTGAGGCGCCCTGAAATCCCTATCCAGAATTCCAGCAGTGGCTTCGGCTATCAGCTTTAAGCGTCGGAAATGGTCGGAGGAAAATGGGGTCTCCACTTCAGCGTCCTTCAGCGGAAACATTTTCGGATGCGCGCTCCGGAATCGTCGACGAAACCTCGCCTCAATCGAATTCTCAGGTCTAAAAAGCGATTTGCTTCGGCTGCTTAATCCCAGGATAAGGGCTGTGCCGACAAGGACCATTTCAGCGGCTAGGCCGTGGTAGCAAACTGACGCCTCGAAATTGAGGCCGTCGGGTAGGAATTGATTAGAAGTCTCGGCAACCAGTTCCCTTATTCCAAAGGCCAACCATTCGGATGTTTCATCAGAGCGCGGCAGATAGGAGGCGGCAAAAAGCAACCCTACTATGTTCGCAAGATAGTGATTCGCGCGAAAATCAGGGGAATATTCGAGATTATTTATAATGTGCAAGCCGTGTTCGTACGCGCTGCGACAGATCAGAGCTCGGAAAGGGCCATCGAACTTTGCTCCGAAAGCCTCGAATAAATGGTAGCCCACGACCCAGTTGACCACCCTGATGGCCACATCCATCGCGCACGCCCAATTGACGCCGAACCTTGGGGGATTGGCGGAAACAAAATCAAGGATTTGATTCCTGAATTCCACGGCGAAAGACTCGGCTGTTTCGGGGTCCTCTTTAGCTGAAAGCGCGTAGGCAAGGGCCAGCACCGGTAGATGCCGCATACGGGCGAGTTCCCACGGCGTTTTCACATCCACTCCGGGTAAATGTCCGAAACGGATCTTGGTGTAATGTATGTTGGGATCCCATGTGTAGCCTGACTTAAAGTCGGCACGCCAATCAATTCGCTCATAGGAACGGCCTATTAATTGCCTGATTCTTTCCGATTCCTGAGCATTTTGTTTATTTAGGATCGTGAAGACGGTCGACCTGTGCGTCGATAACTTCACCCAGCCGGACCCAAGCACATCGAATTTATGTTGCGCAAAATTCCGACAAAGTGAGAAAATAAGGTCCCTATTCGCATCCAGATGAATCACGGACGGAACCGGTGAGTCCGGTGGAATAGTCAGATTCTCGCCGCTATAATGGAGAGCGTACGTGCCCCTGAGACGGTCCAGTAGCCTTGTTCCGGCGCCGCTCAGTTCCCGGGCGGCCTTATTGATGACTTTGCCCAAGCTAATTGTTGTCGTCTCGGGCCTCCTTCGGTTCCATTGCGACAATTTCTTGGAATAACTTGCCGGACTTCCTATGAAAATGCGACTGGATGGAGATTTCCTGGATGAAGTTTCCCTCCGGATCTCCCTTCAACAATTTCCAACACGGCCGAGCAACAGTTACTCGCTCTCTCTTCCGGGAGGCAATGCTAGCGATTTAAGCATTCGACCCGGAATTCCCTGTGTGGGGCTGGTTGTCCAGCCTACCGATTCAAAACCGGATCGAGCGCCGACCGGAAAACCTGCTCCACATCAAATATTCTTACGGCCTCGGCATTGCCCGGAAAGGAGAGTTTTCCTTTCACAATGACTCCTCCCCGGGTCCCGGCGACCTGCTTCCAACAAACGCTTACGAAAGCTTTTGAGTAGAGCGCTTCTTGTAGTAAAATCTAATTGCCGGAAGAACGCCGGTCTTAATATAAGCCCACGGGGACTGCGATCCGCATAGCTGTTCCCGCGCTCCATTTATACACTATTTTGCAGGCTCCACAGAACATTCTCCGCTTGAGAGGTCAGCTAAATGGCGATAGATCAGACTGTGTCGTTTCACCTGACTAATTTCGTAGATTCAACCGACTATGCCGTTTACGCGTGCATAACATCGCCGGAGGGCGCCGTTTTGGCTGAGGCGGCCGAAACCGCGAGCCCACCGAAAAAGATCGGAGAAGTAAGGACGGTTATCCACCGCTTTCTGTGTGAATACCCGCACAAAGATGTCAACAAGATGATACTGGATGACGATTCATTCACAATAGTGGTTCAGCAATTGAACCGGACGAACAGCCTTATGGTGTTGACGCGCAAGGACGCCCCTTTGGGGGTCGTGACGATGAACGTGGCTAAATTGGCTTCCCAATTGGAATGAATAGAGTTTGTGGGAAACCGACCGTAAGGCTGCGAAATTGACCCCGATAATTTATGCCGGCAGCTTTTCCCGGTGGTTAGAGCCGCAATTTCACACCGTTCAGACCCCGGAACAATTGCTCATTCATTTTTTGACGCCCGACCGGCGCCAGGTGACATCCCATGAGAAACCAACAAAAATCTAAGGACAGATCTCCAAATAATAGGCTAGATCTCCAACGGAAAGCTTTAAGCGCCGCATGCGACCCTGAAAGCACAATCACCCTTAACGAGCTTGACACGCTGCTCCAAGACATTCCTGCATACATTTTTTGCAAGGACAACAACAATCGTCTGTTAAGAGTCAACAAAGCCATCCTGGATGCCACAGGTTTTCGTGAAGAAGACCTGATAGGGAAATCCTTATACGAAATTTTTCCCAAGAGAGATGCGGAAGACTACTGGATGCAAGATCAGGAAGTGCTAAACACGGGACGCCCGAAAAACGGTATCGTACAGAGAATCGTGGTCAATGGTGGCGAACGTTGGGTAAGGACCGACAAAATTCCCCAGAAAGACGAAACGGGAAGGCCGATTGGAATAATAGGCATCGCCTTTGATATAACCAGCCCCAAGCTCGCTCCATCGGACCGAACCCGATTCAGCGAGGCTCCGGCGAGTCTTCAGGAGGAAACCAACCACGCGCCTGAGAAAAAGAAACGCCCACGGATCTATCCTTCCGTTGCCATGCGGGCGACCATGAATCTTATTCAGCAGGCCGTTTCGGATAACGGGACCGTGCTTTTTGTGGGAGAAAGCGGCTCCGGCAAGGACTTTTGGGCCAGGTATATTCACGAATCTTCACGCCGATCCTCAGGCCCATTCTGTTCGCTGAATTGCTCGGCGGGTTCGGGCGACGCGGTGAGAGTTCAGCTCTTCGGGCGGGCCCC
The DNA here is from genome assembly GCA_963747865.1 of uncultured delta proteobacterium. Classification (GTDB taxonomy): domain Bacteria; phylum Desulfobacterota; class Desulfomonilia; order Desulfomonilales; family Desulfomonilaceae; genus JBBSBY01. The sequence goes on from CAVVHK010000021.1 coordinate 312,908, forward strand.
TGGAGCTCTCGGCGGACCTCAGGTTGCCGAAAAGGGAATACTGGACGTGTGCAAGGCCGGTAGCCTGCTGTTAAACAACATCGGCGAAGCGGACTTACAACTTCAGGCCAAGTTATTGGATTTCATAGACACCCGGTACTTTACAAGAGTCGGTGGGACAAAGCGAATCAACGTGAACACAAGGGTCTTTATGACTGCCGATAAGGATCTGGATCAGCAGGTGTCAAATGGAAAATTCAGAAGAGACTTGTTTCTACAGAATCAGCGGCAATGTGATTGCGCTCCCCCTGCTGAGAGACAGGGCCGAAGACATCCCGGTTCTGGCAGAGGAATTGCTGGAAGAAATTGCATCGGAGAGGGGCCTCCCCCGGGTTCCTATTCTAAGCCTCAACTCTCTAGAAACTTTAAACAAACACCATTGGCCGGGAAACGTCCGGGAATTGCGAAACGTCCTTGAACGGGCAGTCACGGTATCCGGCTCCCAAGAAGCGCTCGAAGTGGACCTTTGGCGCCGGGAGAGCCCTGCCAGGTGGTCATACATGATTCGCTTCCCGGAAACCGAATCGTTCTTGGATGTAACCCGAAAAGTCAAGTATTCAATAGTCCAAGAGGCTCTGCGGCGCTCGGGGGGTAGTAGGCAAGGGGCCGCAAAGCTCCTTGGCATATCTCGACACGCCCTCTTTAGACTTATGAAGAATTTAGGGTTGTCTGAGGAGATGTGAATCTGTAAACTGAATGTGGACGATAATCTATGCGGGGACAATTCGAGGGTGTCTCACGACGCCTGCGGGGGGATTCACGGGCGGAATCTCTTTGCTCGGCGTTTATCCGCGGGTGGAAGAGTATGTTTCCCTGTTTCCTGAAGTCCGCCGCGTAGATCTGTGAACGAAATAACGGGCGCATTCCTCTGAACATGGCTTTACTTCAACGATGACACCGGTTTAGCTTTGCTCGATTTCTACACACAACTGATTTTTTGACGCCGTCTGGAACTTGGCGCTGTACATACGGTATTTCAAAATTGTCAGTTGCGGCGGACGACCACATATCGAGTGGAGAGGCAAAAGGAGCCAAGCGTTGGGCGCGTAACAGGGGCGGGAAACCAGTGATGATGACCGCAAACAAAACAGTGCTGTTAGTGGACGACGACTGCGAAATAATGTGGGGAGTGGGGAGATGTCTGGCGCGTGCCGGGTTTTCGGTGACGACCTGCGCGGACGGCGGCGAAGCCATATCCATAATGGAAAACAAAAGCTTTAACGTGCTCATTACGGACATCCGGATGCCGATTGTCAACGGTTTGTCTTTGATCGAGTGGGTTCGCAACAACAGGCAGGGTATGAGAATAGTCGTCATGACCGGCTTTGGTTCCCCATCGATCAGGCGCCTCAGCTTGGGCAAAGGCGCCATGCTTTACTTGGAGAAGCCTGTGGATCCGGACATGCTCATAGATGTGTTATCCACAATGGATAATGGATCCGCCTTCTGTGGAAGCATAGACGAAATCGATATTCTGGACTATCTGCAATTGTTGATGCTATCGGGAAAGCAGGTAATACTGGATGTGTTCGGCCTTGACGGCTCGCACGGGCAAGTGTTCATATGCAAAGGGGAGGTTCAGCATGCGGTGTGCGGGGAACTGGAAGGCGAAGCGGCTTTGTATAGATGTCTCAGCTTCAAGGGTGGCAGTTTCTCCAATCTCCCCTGGACAAATAGCCACAAGAAAACCATAAACAGACCCGGAGAATTCGTGCTTATTGAAGCCGCTCGGCTCAGAGACGAAGCTCAATAGGATATTGCCCAAGACGGCGATTGATTGCTCTATTTCTGAATTACCGCGTCATATTTAAGGTCACGGCCTCCCGTTAATCCGGCAGGGGCGCCGGAGCGCATCTTCGACGGCTCAAGGGGCCCGGAGATTCGTGCTCGAATTTATGAAAACGACCACCAAGGCCGTGGTATTCGGCTTGGTTCGATGATAAATGGGAGTTCACCAGGGAGCATTAATTCTGAAGATCGCAATGTGTGAGCCGCAACTTTGCTTCAGCGACGGATCCGATTCAGAGCGGCCTCAAGGCCGGCCTGAATGATACGATACCAACAAGGGGAGCTTGGAATGGTGGAAACATCAGTGGAATCCAATGGCGGCGCGGTGAAAGCCCTCCGCGAACTAATAGCTAAGGCGGGAGCGCTGACGGCCTTGCTGGTCACAAAAGAGGGGATCGCTGTGGCGGAAGCGGGCAATAGCTCGTATCTGAACGTGACCGCTATGGCGGCGTTGGTAGCCGGAATGTTTGCGGCCACCCGTGAAGTCGCAAGGATGGTGGGGGAAGATCAGTTCTCCATACTGCTCCAGCAAGGGGAAAACCGTCATATCCATATATCGCTGATCTTGGGCTCAAAGATGATGGTGGTAATCTTCGAGGATTATCAGAGAATAGGACTGGTTCGTCACGAAGCCAGGCGAACTGCGGAAAAGCTGGCCTCAATTTTAGCTGCAGAGGAGAAATCCAAGCCATCCTCAGACAAGATCGCTACCCCTCAGTTCAAAGAATACGCCCTCAACCTCATCGACCGCATCTTCGAGGCGAAATAGGAACCGGCCATGCCCCATATAAATTACCGAGAAAGACAGTTATGCTTTAAAATAGTGTACTACGGCCCGGGACTAAGTGGAAAAACCACGAATCTTATTTATATTCACAAAGCCCTTGAGAAGGATCGTAAAGGCGATATTGTGATCTTGGACACTGAAGAGGAACGAACGCTCTTCTTTGATTTTTTTCCATTGGATTTGGGCAGGATTGAAGGCTACGAAGTGCGCTTTAACATGTACACGGTGCCGGGCCAAGTCTACTATGAGGCAAGCCGAAGGCTTATCCTGGAAGGAGCGGACGGCGTTGTTTTCGTGGCTGATTCGGACACGGAACGGCTGGATGATAATCTGCAGAGCTTCCGGATGCTCCAGGAAAACTTGGATAGCTTCGGCATTGACTGGACTGACTTTCCCTTAGTCCTTCAGTACAATAAAAGAGACTTGCCTGAACCCGTTCCAGTGGGAACGATTGAAAAACGTCTGGGATTGAACGGCATTGCCGGCACGCAAGCTGTCGCCGTCAACGGCACGGGGGTCATGGAGACCATACGCATCGCCAGCCGACAGGTTATCGAGAAATTTCAGCTTTGAACCACGTCACGGAGACTCGAAAATGGCGCTTCAGGGAACGTTGGAAGATCTAGGGATAATCGACTTGATGCAATTTCCTCACGCGGGCCGCAAGACAGGAGAACTGGTCATCAACGCCGATGGACGCCAAGCCCGGCTGTATTATCAAAAAGGCGCCTTGATTCATGCTTCCCTTGGGGACGTTGAAGGTATAGAAGCGCTGGTCCAAGTAGTTGACTGGACCCAAGGCGCATTCGAGTTCATAGGCGAGGAGCGTTCGGTTCAAAAAACCATCGACCTTGACCTCCACAGGGCGGTCATGCAGGCCTTGAAGATCCACGATGAGCTGAAGGAAGCCGAATTGCGTCGGAAGGCCCAACAAAGCGTCGAGACAAAAGGCGAAGATGAATCTCTTTCAGGAAAGCTTTCCGAGTTCGTCTCATCCAACGACTTTGCCGTTCACGCTTGCGTCCTAAGTCAGGATGGCGCTTTGAAGGGCGCGTCCACCCTCAAGAGCGAGCCGCCCGAAGACATCCAAAGACTTCGATCCGTTATCCACACACTTTTGCGTGATTATCCGGGCGGAAAACTAAACAAAGTGTATGTTCTAGATGGAGCGGGAACCTTGCTCCTGACAAAGCTCGGTAACGGAGACAGTTTGATCGTGATGGCAGGGAAAGAAGCTTCTTTGGGCGCGGTCTCCATGAATGTGAGTAGATTCGCTATGTCCTTAAGTTAAGGCTGATTTTATATGAGGGACCAGAGCAAAAAGACCTCCCCGCCGGGAGCGCTCCCGGACTTCTTACAGGTGACTGTAGAAAAAGGGATTGTAGACGAACACACTGCGCAACGCATAGAATTGCATCGGAGGTCACGCGGATTGGGCCGGCTGGGAACCTTCTCCTGCCTGGTGAACAGTGCGCCTGACCCACATCTCACCTTCGATAACTTTGTGCAGTGCAAAGGCAACTCCTTTGCCCTTGAGCTTGCAAGGACAGTGGCGTCAAGATCCCCCTCGCAATTGCCCTATAATCCTTTGTACATTTACGGTGATGTCGGATTAGGCAAGACTCACCTGCTTTCGGCCATAGCCAACCAGGCTCGGGACAAAATCGCCGTCCTGGCCAACACAGTGGATTTGGAAGTGGAATTTCAGCGTGCCGGAGCAATTAATGGCAGGGCTGAATTACGGCAATGGCTTATTTCAGTGGACATACTTCTGGTTGATGACATCCAAATGTGTGAGGGAAACGAAGAACTGCAGCGGGAGTTGTTCTCGATTCTCAATCACATGATCAGAGCGCGCCGTTGGATTGTGATAAGCTCCGATGTGCCTCCCACCAGGCTCGCTGGGATCCAAACCCGGTTGCTGTCACGCCTGGGTGGTGGAGTAATTGTCAGTCTGCAGATGGGAAACAAGGCGGAACGGATTGAATTACTCCGGCATTTTCTCCGGGAACATCCGGTCCCCGTCGATGTTGTGGATTATTTGGCGCGGAACGTCACAGACAATGTGCGCAGACTTAAGGCGGCGGTGTCGCAACTTCTTACCCTCAGTGAAATTTCGGATTCGTCCGTGACCCTCGATATGGCGAGAGCCATTACCATCGAAAGTCCACAGGAATCCGAGCATGAGGCCACGTTTCCACCCCAAGACACTCGAAAGGAAACCCCGGAAGCTCAGCAGACCATGACGGACCGGTTCAAGGAAATGCTGTCCGCCGCGGAAAGCGAAGAGGAGCAGGCGTTGGCGCTCCAGATCGCCCTAGGCGAAAGGATTCGACAACTCAAACAATCAGGCGCTGATGGAGATAGTCTCCAGAGATTCGAAAAGGCCCTGGAAGTGCTTCGAGAAGGAAAATTGGAAGAAGCTATTGGCCTCTTGACCTTTTGAGCAAGGTGTTACAGGAAGGAGATTCGAGAAAATCTCTATCTTGAAGCTCATCGGCGTTCTGGTCAGCCGCATTCAAAATTGCAGGGACCTTCAAACCGCGCACAGCCTGAGCCTGTGGTCGCCAGGCCGACGGCCCCTGGCAATCTCATGTTCCACACGGGTTGAGATTGCTTCCTCACTTTGCCAATTGCGTCGATAGCTCCAGGGGCCTGCGTTGTCCGAAAATAGTTGAAGTCGGTCGCAAATCTAAAGGAAGAAGAGCATAACGCCTTTGCTCCTGCAGATGTGGCGGGGCGATAAACACCATAGACGGCGAGTGAAGCATTCGAAAACGAATAAGTTTCGGGTCCGGGCTCTTGAAGGTCAGGATGTATTCAGGGGAGGTTGTGAAGAATGGCTCAACAAATAGATGTGAGAGCAGTGCAAGGTATACTCTATGGAGTCTACAAAGCATTGCACAATGTGGTTGGCGACAGCGCCTCGGCGGTCATGCGAAAGGCCGCTCCGGATATTTTGGATATGCTCGGCAAGCTGGGCGTCGATTTTTCATGTGTGGACGATGTGGATAAGCTTTCGACGAAGCTGGGTGAAACAATGGTTCAGACCGGCATGTGCGAAGGCATGCAGTTTCATCTCGATGGCGCGGAGTTGACCGCAAACATTACTCAATGCTCGTTTTATCCCCTCACGATGAAGTTGAAGGAGGAAGGGATACCGCCATTCGGTTGTCCTTTTGCCGCTCTTACAATAGCCATCGCAGAGAAGAATCTCGGCAAGAGAGCCAGATTGAAAACGCTTGAGCCGGTCGGCAAACCGGGAGACACAAGGTTGGTGGTGGAATTATTCGACAAATAACTACTTCTATTTAATTTCTTCGATTACCAAGGAGGAGCGATATGGCGAGCTTGAAGGCGCAGCTTAGCGATCTCATTAAAGTGGAAGGAATAAACGCAGCGGTGGTTGTAGGTCGCGACGGCTTTGTCATCGACGGCCTTACCAATGGCGGCGCGCTGGACATTGAAGCTGTAGGGGCGGTTATATCAACAGGAATAGGATCCGCGGAGGTTATGGGTCGGGAGCTCAATGTCGGAGCAATGACCCAGGGGATGGTTGAATTTCAAGACGGAATAATAGTGATGAGCTTCCTGGGCAAGGAAGCGATTCTCGCGGTGGTAGCCGGCGTTAATGCGAATCTCGGCAACGTTCGTTATCAGGTAAAAAAGCGGACACCTGAAATCCAAGCGGCAATATAGAGCGGAACCGTCAGCGTTCATCGAGAAAGCCTTTTTTACAAAACGCCGCCTCCGGCCGCAACAAAACTCGACCGATTCATATCAGCTCATTCGGCTTTCGCGTTCACATATACCGAATGGCCCAATCAAACCCACCCCCCCTGCCCTTCTTGTCAGGGGGGATCGGGGAGTCCCCCTGAAAAGGGGGATTTAGGGCATAAGCGTTAACTTTTGAGCTGGTCTAACGTAATTTCAAATACTTAAAGCCGGTAGAATACGTCGCCCCCGCGAAAGCGGGGGTCCAGAAGACACTGAAAAGACTGGATTCCTGCTTCCGCAGGAATGACGGTTGGAGAGCTGAACGCTCTTATGTTAGCGCCAATGGGGATTTAGGGTGTTCGGCTTTCGTACTTGCATAAACCTGATGAGCCTTAATATCGTAGTAACAGCAGCTTACAGCGACGTGAGGCAGATTTATTCTCGCGAAAACATAAAATTGAACTTTATTAGCAAACGGACTATTCCATTTACTCCGCAGCCCGGGATCAAAACACTGACCCGGCTTCGCCGGGTCAGTGCCACCCAAAACATCCGTGACCCACTCTAGCCCGCGATTCAGCCTGCTGAGTGGCACTGACCTGGTTTCCAGGTCAGTGTGCGTTTGCTCACGGGCAATCCGTAACCGCAGTAACTCAGTTTGCGGAGCAAGAGATATAGTCCATTAGCAAAAAGGGCTTCCCTGGCCTCTTCCCCCAAAAAACCTAATAGTTTGGTTCCTCAAATGGTCGCATCTGCGCTTCCGGCAAATCCCTCCGCGATTTGTGCCGACGCACGCGTACAAATCGCCCCCTTTCGTGGCGGACCTGGCGAAAGGCCTGGTCATGATCGACCTGAAGGGGTACGATAGGCAAATTGAACGGTATCATAACCGTGTTTCTGTCTAATCTGGTCCACAGCTCGATCCAGAGCCTGTTTTTTGGGAAGCGAATCGTCAAACAAGTTAGTCTGCACGCAGTCATTACAAATGCCGGAGAGCTTCACCCCAACCAATCGAATGGCGAATCGCCCCGTGATCGCCTTGCGGAATTCTCTCTCCAACACCGCCAAAAGCTCGGATGTGACATTGGAAGCCGGTTTGACGCCCGTGGATCTGCTGTGCTCCTTGAAATCCTTGTACCTGATTCTTATGGTTAAAGTGGCGGCTGCTTTGCCGTCTCTCCTTAATTTGGCTGCCAACCGCTCCAATAGATGACGGGCTACGGAAAAGACATAACCATAATCTTTCGTGTCGGCTTCAAGGGTTCGATCTTTGGAATAGGATTTCTGTGCCCCTGAATTAGTCGCAAAGCTATTCCGGCTCTGCTCTCCTCTGGCCATTCCCACCAGGCGAGGCCCCCAGGAGCCCAACAGATGGCGGACTAGATGCGGAGCGGCCAAAACCAATTCCCTGATGAAGTAGATGCCTTCCTGGTTCAATAAGGATTCCGTTTTCTTGCCCACCCCGGGAATCATGCCCACAGGCAGCGAAAATATTACTAAGTGAGCCGTCTCCGGGTTCATCCACAGTAATCCGTTCGGCTTGGCCAATTCAGTGGATATCTTGGCCCAACATTTTGTTGCTGCGAGTCCGCCTGAAACATTGATACGCAACGTTTCCCGGATCTCTTGAAGTATTCGGTGGGCAATTTCCCATGGTGGAGCCTTGTGCAATCTCTCTGTTCCCGAAAGATCCACGTATCCTTCATCAATGCTGGTTCGTTGAATAGAGGGTGAATATCGGGCCATTATCTCAAACATGCGACTGGAATAATCGCTGTACGCCCTGAAATTTGGAGGCAAGAAAATAGCTTTAGGACAGAGCTTCCTCGCTGCGACAATTGGCATCGCCGACTTTACGCCAAAACGTCTGGCTTCATAGGACGCCGCGGACACAACGCCCCTGTCTCCGCCGCCGACGATCACTGGGTAGCCCTTGAGCTCCGGTTGCAGAGCTTGTTCCACAGAAGCGAAAAACGCGTCGGCATCCACGTGAAGGATCTGAAGATTCCAAGACGAGGCGGCTCGAATTTCAGACGTCGAAGATTTCGGAATACTAGAGTTCATTCTATCCGAATCCCGAAATGGGTAGACTCTGGGGAGGCTCAGTTTAAGCCTTCACCGGGAGGAAACTATTTTTTGCAACTCAGCGTTTCGCGGGGTTGCAAAAACGGGTTTCTCGGCGGCCTATTAGACACCACCCTTCCGACCTCTCTTCCCGGACTTCTAGTATTTTCTCAAAATGCCGACCAACACTCCTTGTACTCTCACACGACCCTCATCGTATATCTGAACCGGATAATCCGGATTCGCAGGAACCAGCTTTATCGTCTTCCCTTCCCTGTAAAGCCTTTTGAGCGTTGCATAGCCGCCATCAATGAGCGCTACCACCATTTCTCCGTCACGCGCATGACTACGAGGTTCCACCACCACGTAATCGCCATCGAGAATGTGGTCGTCACGCATGGAATCGCCCGTTACGCGCAGCACATAGGTTCCGGTGTTCCCTGCCAAAAAAGAAGGAAGGGATATGTTTTCCCCCTCAGTAACGGCTTCAATCGGCGATCCTGCGGCAATGAGGCCTAATAGAGGAGCCTCATATGTATCTTCTTGAGAAGATCGGGCCAAATCCAGGGATCTGTGCCCGTTCCATTTCTTGGCCAAAAAACCCTTCAGCCGCAGATTCTCGACGTGGACGTGAACCGTCGAAGGCGCCGACAGCCCAACCCCTTTCGCTATCTCCTCATATGAGGGGGCATAGCCCTTTTCTTCCAAGAAATTACTAATATAGTCCAATACCACTTTTTGCTTTTTGGTGAGAGTCTGCATCGAGCTTCCTATGAAAATTGCCGCCGGAGGGGACGTAGCCGCTAACATAAGAGCGTTCAGCTCTCCGAGCGTCATTCCTGCGGAAGCAGGAATCCAGTCTTTTCAGCGTCTTCTGGACCCCCGCTTTCGCGGGGGTGACGTATTCTACCGGCGTTAAGTATTTGAAATTACGCTAGACCAGCTCAAAAGTTAGCACCTATGGCCGGAGGGGACCTTCTTGAGAGAAGTTTCCCTCATGACCGCCCTTCAAACACTTTTGGAATGGCCATGAAACGGGATCGGCTGCTCCCACGGTAAAGAAGGAACTCCGTTGGTCAGCTATGGGCAGAACTCGCGGTTGCCGACATCGATCCGATGAAGGCATTTTTGCTCACGGTTGCGGTCGGCAAGTCACAGCCACGTGTATGCTTATATCGAAAGTTTTACGAAAGTGCAAGTAAAAAACGGTCGTCCTCGTATTTTTAGCGCGCTCTTGCGACACTTTGGGTTATGATCCTATCTGAATTGTTGCGGATAAAGGAACCCTCATGAGATACGCCTCCGGTTGTCTATGTCTACTCTTATTATTGTTCAACACAGATTGGGCCTTCACGGCGGAGATCTTTCGTTTTGCCATGGCCTGCGACGCAAGAGGCGAGCTGAAAGCTCCTCGTTGCAGCGATAACGATTTCGGTATTTCTCCTGTTTCTGGGGCCTCTTATCGAGAGCATCGCGGAAAGAGATCACAAGGACAAGATTAGCCTTTTTTTATTTCCGGGCGACCTTATCGCGGGCGCCATGAAACGTGACGCGCCCTCCGTGCATGAGTGCAACCGGCGCCAGTTGACGAAATGGAGGGAAAAGGTCTCCCCGCTGCTGACATCCGGAATTCCCATACGGATAACAGCAGGCAACCATGAGGCGATATCAGTCCCCGAGAAACCGATCGCGTGTGGAGAACACGGCAGAGCGTATACTCCGGACCCGAACAATCTCATGGTCTTGCATGAAGCAATGGCGGACATGGTAGGAGATAACAGCGGACCGGCCTCGGATCTGGGCCTGACGTACTCTTTCGACATGGGGCCATGTCATTTTGTCGTCCTGAACGCTTATACAATGCTTCATGGGAACTCCTTTTCTGAGGAGACAATCCAATGGCTGCGGGATGATTTGGCAAAAGCCTCCTCCGGAAACCGTAAGACGTTTGTGACGTCCCATCCGCCCGCGTTTCCGGGCAGCAAGCACATGTGGGATTCTTTGCCTTCCTATGACCCCACCTACTCTTGCAGCGGCTATGATCCCAGGTTCGGCATGGATAAGCGCAGAGAAAGGGACCGCTTCTGGAACATATTGAAAGAAAACAAAGTCATAGCGTACTTTTGCGGACATGAGCACGACACTCAAATTCAAGAAGTGGAAGGAGTCTGGCACGTGGTTTCAGGCGGGGCCACGGAGAAGTTGTATGCTTTGAATGGAGCCGAAGGCGGCAAGGAACCCAATTTGAAGCTTTATGACGGCCAACCGCAGAATCCTCGCGCATCGGTCAACTGGCCCTGGGACGGGGACAAGAAAAGTTACTGGGGCTGGTGTCTCATTACCGTAGAGGGCGACAAAGTAATGTTGGAAGTGTTAGGCAGCGATACCTTGCCCACAGAAGCTTCTGATTTCAAGGCGCTTAAGACCTTTGTGTTGCGTAACGGAGAAGCGGCGGAATCCAAGTGAGAATTGAGGCGACGGCGCCCCGGGAACCCCTTTTTGCAGAAAGGCTTCCTCCCGGTGAACGCTCGCAACAATTCAAGAACCAGGCCTACCACATGTCTATAAAAAGAAGACCGCTATTCATAGTGTTTGAAGGAATCGACGGCTCGGGTAAGAGTGTTCAGGCTCAATTGTTGGCAGTGCGATTGAGATCCGCAGGCCTGGAGGTTTCTGCTTACAGCTGAGCCTTCCGACGGTCTCGTAGGCGCCGCGATTAGAAATTTGACGCGGCGTCCGGAGGTTGCCGAAGAAGAACGGATGTTCAGGGACGATAGACGCGACCACGTGGGCCGGACCATCCTGCCGGCCATGGCTTCAGGCGCCACCGTAATATGCGACAGATACGTGTATTCCTCTGCGGCCTACCAAGGCGCTAGGGGTTTGGATCCGGATGAGGTCGTGAGGGCGAATGCTTTCGCTCCCAAACCCGATCTGGTGTTCATCCTTGATCTCCCAGTGGAAGAAGCTCTTGAGAGAATAAAATCGTATCGGAAAACAGATTGTTCCATATTCGAGGAAATTGACGATCTCAGACGGGTGGCGGAAATATACGGCAGGTTTCAAGGACCTGAAATAAGGCGAATAGACGCTCTCAGATCCCCGGAACAAGTCAGTAGTGAGATAAATGACATTGTGGAGTCTTTCATCCGAGAGCATCGGGACTGTGATACTTGCCCTTAGACCTTATTAGTAAAGGCTTGCCGGTATTAACTGAAGCAAGTAAGACTTTGTGGCAGTATTATGCCTTTCTGTTGAATATCAGCACCTTGCGGCCATTCTCAAAAATGACCTCAATTTTTTCCGCGCCGACTATGTCCACGACACGACCTGTCCCAAATACAGCGTGCTCGATGAATTCGCCGACTGAAAAGTCCTCGGAGACTCTGTATGGCTTTGGGACCGCCCCTTCGGGAAAATCCTTCATAAATGTTTTCCACTCCCCGTGGGACCTCTCGGGGCTGGGCTTAGCTGAAGAGGCTTTGCGAAATTTATCCCCTGCCGAAACACGAACATGCTTCGCGCCGTTGCTCTTCTCTTTCTGATCTTTTGGCGGATGATATTTGTGGTCTCCTCCGCAGGTCAAACACTGCACTCTGTGGATTACACTTCCTACAACTGCAATAACCCGATGGTTCAAAGTCATGCGGCAACGAGTGCACCATGCGTCGACCTCGTCCCCGGGACCTCTGCTCCCAAAAGCCATGAATCCTCCATACTGGCTTAATAGCTGACTATTTAAGGCTAGAGCCGATTGCTACGCCTCCAGCGGGTGGGTTCCGAAAACGGCCGTCCACGCGAAGAAACAGTAGTGTCCTTCCCGCCGATCGCCTGAGTTCAGGAACTGATCGCAACAATTGGAACTTTCTCAGGAGAGGTTCGGATTCCTAAGTCTCGCGGGAATGAAAAATGGGACCCCGCCAACTCTTCGGAAAGCTTCCGGATGCGCAACCAGTTCTACTGGAGTGAGCGACAAAGTCAAGTCAGCTTAAGGTAGAAACCAAACGAATCCGACCGTTACCAATCCGAATCATTTATCGGCCAATCCGTCTCAATAATTCGACACGATTACCGACCCACAGTTAAGATGCAAGCAAACTCCAGACCCGCTTGGGTGAGAGCCCTGCGCAGGACTTCAAACATTGCGGCGTTCCGCTCCGCATTAAGGGCATTATAATATGAAGTAATTACCTACTTAATTCCCAAGCGGCGCACGCTCCGAGGTTTCAGCAAAAGGACGATTGGTTCCGCATTGCGCGCGGCATTTGCAAGTCCACCCGTATTGAGCTACCTTATAAATACAAATAATAGAATATGTGGAACCAAATCGCAAGCCGGTCGGCAGGAATCTAAAGGGGGTCCCAAGGGACGCAATATTGTAAAGGGTCGAAGGAGGGAGCAGCAAATAACGCTCTGAATTTGCGAAAAAGCGGTGTTCTCTTTGCAGAGCGACAGGTGTCGTTCCTGTCTCTTGATCGCCGGCGTGACGTTCGTATCTGCGCCCTTCCACGAGAATCATTATTTGTTTGTCGTAGCATTTGTATCAGGCGCGCGGCGCCCCGATTCAACCACCGCATTATTTCAACGACCGACTACACGGTTCCGTGTCGGATAGATTATATGCGTGGAGAATTTTGCTATGGCCAGTATTCGCAAGCGAGTAATTATTTCAGGACGAGTACAAGGAGTGGCGTTCAGGGCCTACACGAGATCTGTGGCAAGAAAAGCCGAAACCACAGGCTGGGTACGCAACTTGCGAGATGGTAGAGTTGAAGCGGTGATCGAGGGCGAACCCGGTAGTGTTGACTCTGTAATCAAATGGTGTAAGACGGGACCGCCTTCAAGCAGGGTAGAAAAAGTAAATGTTTACGACGAGCAAGCCACTGGCGAGTTCGCCGATTTCGACATTACTTATGTTCGAGGTGATTTTTGGTGATTAAGAAAGGGCTGACTCCGTGCATTCTTACAGTTCTACTGTGTTTAGTGTGTGTGATGGCGAGCGCTGACGACAAATCCGTGATCGTGGATGTTTACCAGGGTGAACCGGTCCACTTTGACACCATGATGGAGGATTTGGCGCAGGCGCGAATAGTCTATGTCGGTGAAATCCATACTATTGCCATACACCACCGATTACAGGAACGGATACTTGAAGCGTTGGCCTCCGAGGACGGTCCGCTTGCCGTGGGCATGGAGATGTTCTCGGTGGACCAGCAAACTACGATTGATTCGTGGGTAAAAAGTCGGGATAGCGTCGATGATTTGATAACTCAACTTGGACTGGAGCACTGGACCAATCTCAAGGACTACGAGCCGATCCTTCTCGCCGTCAGAAAAATGGGCATTCCGTTGGTCGCTTTGAACGCCCCGGATTACTTGGTGAAGAAGGTGGCCGCCCATGGAGCGGAACATCTCACCGAAACCGAAAGAAGCCTGATCCCGCCGGATTTTCAAAAAGTGAACCCGGATTATGATCGCCTCTTGAGGTTGAGATTACGTGTTCACAAGGCTTTTGAGCACATGCCTTTGGACAGGATAGTAGCCGCTCAAAGTCTGCGCGACTGCGTTATGGCCGATTCGGTAAATAAATTCATAAATTTGGACAAAGAAAAAAGTCGGCGCATGCTGGTAATCGCGGGGACGGGGCATTTGAACTACGGTTTCGGCATTCCGGAGCGCTGCGAAAGTCTTAACGGCTTGTCCTACAGAATAATATTGCCTTCCGAAAGCGGCAGGCTTGTTTTGTCGGAAGAGGAGCTGCGACAGGCTGCGCCCGTGCATATAACTCATCAGGACCTCAAATTCATAAAGGCTCCCATCGCCGACTACCTGGACGTCATACCTGTGCCGGCAGAGAGGGTGATAGTCAAATCTGAATGACAGGCGCCTTGAGCCCGGTTGATAGGGAAATGCCCTCCGTATGGAGCGCTCTTACATCGGTGGCCAATGGTACTGCCCCTCCATGGGGTTCCGGAAGAAATATGCGTGGTTGATTTCCGGCGATTCCAGGTCCTGTAGGATGCCGTGAACCAAGCGAACCGCATCGTTCGCGGCTTGTTCGCAATCAACGCGATTCGGCTAAGCCGCCACGTCCTACAAGAATACGTGGCCGAATCTATGGAGAAGCCTACTAAGTGCGCCTTTTCCTAAATACGGTGTCGTATTCCGTCGGAGATGCCCCGAAGGGGCAATCCCCATGAATAGCCATGGGCGCAGCCCATGGATTGGAAAAACAACCGATCCCGTCTTCAACCCCGCACGGGGTTGAAGAAACCGGTGGATAGCCAGCTACCATGGGTTCCACCCATGGCTACTAATGAAGAGGGCCCCCTCATGGGGCGCAAGAGGCTATGAATTTCATCTGCGTTACCCTGCGGAATACGTAACCGTATTTACGCGACGGAGTACCGAAGCATTCAACGAGGGGTTGTTTTTCGTGGAACTCGTCCGGAATCTGAGTGGCATCAAGGATGTGGTCCAAAGAGGGTTTGCCTTGGCTGAGAGACTTCAACCCCTTGAGGATGAAGCGTTAATCAGCATTATTAAAGGTATTTGTGACAAAGCGGCATGCGGAGAGGCAGACTATGTTTCCCTCTACAGCAGCATTGTCCGCTCAGACGCCTTCCGGCTGGTTCTCGGGCCGGGTCGCCTTTCGAAACTGGCTTGCGTCGCCCGGGAAATGGAATATTACGAAATCGGCGCTTTGCTATTTGACTCCCCTTCCCATCCGGGAGGCCACCACCATTATCAGCCGTTCCTGGACGGCGGCTTGAAGGAGACACCGCTGGGAATGAGAAAGGCGTTGGCCAGAAGGCCCGATTTCAAGCTGATACAACGAATAGCGAGAGATCAAGACTACAGGGTGATTCGTGTGCTGCTGGATAATCCGAGGCTAACCGAGACCGACGTCATCAGGATCGCGTCCACCAGGCCCACCTCCGTCAAGGTCATAGAGGAAGTCTATAATCATCGTCGATGGATAACCCGCCATAGGATAAAAAGAGTTATAATATTAAACCCCTATTCCCCGCTTGGGCTGTCGCTGCGTCTATTGACCTTCATGGCCTTTGAAGATCTGCTGGAAATTGTGGAGCGGCCGGATCTCCACCCGCTGCTTTTGAAAGAAGCTTCCAAATTCATAGCCAAGAAAGAGGCTCCTGAAGACACGTATTTCTTAGATGAAGTGGAATAGCAACCATGATCAAGAATCTCGTAGGTGTTTCCATAATAGTCTTAGTCTACGTCTGCTTGCTCGTTATAGCGTTTTCGCCCACACTGTACGCTGTCTGGATCTATGTGGTGGGCCGTAGCGCCAAATTGAAGAAGAAAAGTATGGGCAGCGTGGTGTTGTCCACGCTGTGCGTCAATCTCATATTCGTCTACTTTGCTTTTCACCTCATGTTCGACGTGTTCTTGCCTAAAAGAATGGCTGAAATAGATGGACAGGCTACTCGGTCCATAGAATCTGCAATTCAAGCGGAGAAGAATTTTTTCGGCTCTCACGGGAGGTATTACTCACTGGGACCGGTGCGGGGACCTTATACCGACGATAACGGGGTGACGGTGGAAAAGGACGTGATCCTTAGAGTTGAACCCCATTGGGACAAAACAATCCAGGTTGAGAGTTTCAAGGCGTATGCCATACATGTGTTCGGAAAAAGTGTGCTCATCTCTACAAATGATGGTAAAGTGCTGGACGCCGCTTCCGACACTGAACTCAGCGCCACTATACGATCCAAGCTCATTAACAGCGTGAAATGAACATCCTATGAAACGGTTGTTGGAAAAATACCTGAAGATCTATTCCCATGAGTCCGCCGGCTTCCTCTGGATTGCCGCAATCTTCTTCGTAATTTTCTTCATCACGGCAATATTCCGCAATTATGTTGACGCTGCGTTCTTGAAAAGGTACGGACCAAGTTACATCCCGATGATGCTGGTCATCAACGCGCTGCTGACGTTCGTCGTTATGGGGATAATAGATCGGCTCGGGCGACAGTTCCTCGACCATGTCTTGCTCTCGTGGTGCCTCGGTATATACGCTGTTTCATCGGTCATACTCTTTTGCATGATACGGCGTGGCTTTCTCATTGCTTACCCCATCTTGTACCAATTAATGTACTTGCTGGACTCGATCCTGCTAGTTTATCTGTGGAATATTGCAGGAGATTTATTTGACGCGCGTCAAGGAAAAAGGATATTTCCTCTAATTACGGCAAGTCAAGTCCTGGGAACTACGGTAGGGAGCTTCTCCACAGCCCCTTTCACCGCAATAGCCGGGGAAAACAGCTCATTGATATTATTCGGAGCGATCGCTCTTGCGACGGCCATTCACCTGTTCAGAACCGGCCCCGGAATGATCAGTCGATACGTCCCCAAGACTGTGGTGGACAAATCCGCCGGCAAAATAAGTATATTTGAAGTGCCTTCACTGATGAAGAAATACCCGATGATACGGTACCTGATTATCACCGGGCTGATTCCTAATGTGCTCCTGCCGATATTCTTCTATCAATTCAGCGTCATCGCCAACCATACTTTTACCTCGGAACAGAGTCTTATATCGTTTCTAAGCCTATTTCGCGGCATGACCACTTCGTTGACTTTTGTTTTACTGTTCTTCATGGGACGGCTATACAGCTCCCTTGGAGTTACCAATTCGTCTTTGATCCAACCCATCAATTTTGCAATACTATTTGGTGGACTAATCTCTTCGTTCAACATCTATTTGGCATGTTATGGCCAGTTTTCAACCATTCTCATACAGCGGGCAATAGCCGGTCCTATCAATAAAATACTCTATAGCATCATTCCCTCGGATCTCGTCATTTGGAGCCGCACTTTCATAAGGGGCACGGTCCTGAAAGTCGGAATGCTCATAGGCTCCCTTATGATGATCGCGTTCAAACCGGTGCTCACTGTGCCCCAGTTCTCAATAATCGCCTTAATCCTTGCGATTTATTGGACGATTGAGACTTTGGCGTTCCGCAAGCACTACACGAGAACGCTCAAACAGGTTATCGTTGAAAAACAGATTGATTTCGACCAGATCGAGTCGATCAGGGCGTTCGACAGCGGCGGATCCGCCATGGAAGTCGGCCCGGTGACTCCGGAAAATTGGAGGGAAGTAGATTCCCGGGCCAGCCAAAGAAAACAAGTCACCATGGACCCCGAGGTGGCTCTGAGATTGCTTGATGACACTAATGGAGTCACTCGCGCTGAGGCGGCCGTATCCTTCTCCGTATCCAAAGACCTGCGGGCCGTAGGAAAGCTTCTCTATCTGCTCGAAGACACCGATGACGAAGTGCGTAAGGCGGCAATAGACGCCTTAACCTCATACGGGGAACGGATTCTGCCGTTTCTGGAAGTTTCCCTTATCGAGGCGCCGCCCCTGACCAAGCAAGGCCTATTGGAGGTCATACGCCTTTCCAATGTCAATGACTTCGAGATCGTTCCATTCCTGGGAAAAGAGCTGACCAACGCCTACACCAATTTAATAGCATATCGCCTCCTTGACCCCGGAACCAATGGCGGCCTGAGCACCGAGATGCTCAGGAAACATCTCCTGGAGCTTAACGAAGAGACTCTCAGCCTTATATTTTACGCCTTGTGGGTTTACCACGCCGACATGAGGCTGATGTACCAGGCCCTCAAGTCAGAAACCGCTTCCATAGCCGTTGAACTCATTGAAAGCTCGATTAGCAAAGAAATCGCCCCTTATCTCATTCCGTTGATCGAAGACATTCCCATAGATGAAAAAATAGACCGAGGTAGAAAGCTGCTTCCGCTGATTCGGAACGGAACTCAAGAAAGACTTCTAACCCTGTTGGCGGATTCCGAAGATCCCTTGACCAGAATGCTGGCCCTGTTCGTGATAGGTCAGGAAAAACTGGGTGAAACCTTTATTCCGATAGTCGAAGCTCGATTAACCGACAAATTCCCCTATGTTCAGGAAATCGCACGTTACGCTCTGCGCAGAAACAGGGATGAGGTAGTCCCAATGCCGGATATCATTGAGAAAATCAACAAGCTTCACACCTTTACCATTTTCGAAGGCATGGGGTTACGCGAACTTCATGCTATAGCTTCGGTTATCACTGCGGAAAAGTTCCCTCCCGGTGAGATAATGATACGTGAAGGTGAGGAAAACTCATCCATTTATCTGGTTGTCTCGGGAAATGTGACTATATTCGAAAAATACGGCACACCGGAACAGCGGGAAAAAGTGTCCGTGGGTGAAGGCGCCTTCCTGGGAGAGCTAAGCCTCTTTACCAGACTCCCTCCCAATGCCACTTGCGTGGCTGTGGAAGAAACTGAGGCGTATGTGCTGAGGCATCATCAATTCCAGGAAATTATGAAGGTTTATCCTCAAATCGGGATCAACCTGTGCAGATTCTTGTCACTGAAGCTGCGCCAAGTTCAGTACCTGACGCCGGCTTTAACGCCAACCTACCGGGATAAACGGCCTTGCGAGTTCCGGATGCCTATAACTAAAAGATTCTTGGACATTCTGCTCAGCGCCGTTTGTCTTGCCCTTTTTGCGCCGTTGATGGCGATTGTCGCCATTCTGGTGCGTTGGTTCCTGGGAACCCCGGTTTTGTTCAGGCAGATGAGGCCCGGATTTCGCGGCAAACCCTTTTGCCTGATCAAATTCAGGACCATGACCGACGACACGGACGCACACGGAAAGCCGCTACCTGATGAAGTCCGATTGACGACGTTCGGAAGATTGCTCCGCAGAACCAGCCTAGATGAACTGCCTCAACTGATCAACGTAATCAGGGGAGACCTCAGCATCGTGGGACCTCGTCCGCTCTTGATGAAATACATGAGTCTCTATTCCCCCGAACAATTGCGCAGACACGATGTAGTCCCCGGTATAACCGGTTGGGCGCAAATAAACGGTCGGAATGCGATAAGCTGGGAAGAAAAATTCGCTCTGGATCTTTGGTACGTGGATAACCAGTCCTTTTGGCTGGATCTCAAGATCATGCTCATCACAATTTGGAGAGTGCTGCAGGGGCGAGGTTTGGCGGCAGAAGGCTCGGCAACCGCTCACGAATTCACGGGATCTAGCCCTTCCCATGGTTCCGGTCGGAATGCGGAATAATTTCGGAATAGTATTTCCAAAGCGATCCCACATGCAGTAGAATATGAAAGAGGATTCATTACCCGGAGGCAACATGAAACGAACGGGCATTATCATAATCTCCGCGCTTGTGCTTTTACTGGCCGGTGGTTTAATCATAGTGTGGTCGTCCTACCAGAAAACGGATGATGCGGAAAAGCATGAGTCGGTTGACCTGAAGAGTTTTACTGATGAAAACTTTCAGACCGAAGTGGTTGACGCATCCAAGAACTCCCCTATTTTAGTGGATTTCTACGCCGAATGGTGTTTTCCGTGCCGCATGCTCGAACCCATTTTGGAGGAAGTGGCCAAGGAATTAAAAGGGAAAGCCATAATCGGGAAAGTAAATACCGACAAAAACTTGATTGCCAGAAAATTCCAAATCAATAAAATACCCGCCGTTTTCATCATAAAGGATGGGGAAGTAAAGAGCGCATTCTACGGCGTTGTACCAAAGGAAACCATCGTTAAGGCCCTCCTTGAGTAGTCCCGAGCGATCCCCAAATTGTCCGATCCGAACACTGTAATCCCGGGAGCGGACGAATTCGTCACCGAATTTACAAAAAAGATTAGTGAATGAGAAGTGAAGGCTTATTGGAGGCGATTATCCGGCTTCAATATAAGGACAAAACGGTTTGTCATTGAATTTTGTCGCATTTTGAGCTATAACAGTTAAACCATTGAGCAAGTCCTCTATGATTTTCTTGATGTGATAATTGGGGACTTGTCGCAAGGGCTGCTACTCATACAGCGCTCAAATTGGCACAGACGTTTGAGCGACGATTCTCCAGTAGCAATGTCATTATTCATAACAATAGAGGGACTTGAATTGCGCAGCGCATTTTTGCTAGTCGTCGCAACCGCTTTTATGCTTCTGGGAGCGCCACAGTCATTCGGGGGAACGGATGCGGTCGAATCTCTGCCTTCGGACATTCGAATGGGAGCTGACAGCTCAGTGGGGCTTTCTTCCAAGAACGTGCAACTTGCTCAGGTCAGGATCGCCAAGGCTACCTCGAAGGCGAACAAGGGTTCCGAGCCGATCTTTGAAACGACTGAAAAGTCAACGCCGAGTGACCTCCCCATACAGTTGGAAAACATAAAACCTCTGTACACATCACCGGGCATGCCGGGCGAAGGCGTGTGGGACAGCTCAAACTCCCCCAGGGCCGCCAATGGTAATCCGATTATTCATAAGACCTTTTACAGGCCCAGCGTGGATTTTCCAAACGCCATCGTGTACATGATGGTCATAGACATGTCCAAGGCCTTCATGCAGTACTACGTAGGGTCTCAGGAACCGGCTGCCGGGATGGCCACATCCGAAGTTGAACCGGACATGCGAGCTCGGATCATGGCCGTAACCAACGCCATGTGGATGCAACGGCATTCCAAAGGCGCCGGCGCCATATTCCGCGGGAAAGTCATGTATCCTATGGTGGACGGCATGGCCACTTTGATCGTTTACAAAGACGGATCGCCCGACATTCAAGAATGGGGTCCGGACATCCCGGTTCACCTTGTACGTGACGCCCGCCAGCTCAGGCATCTCATAGTGAAGAACGGAATGGTCGTTCAGTCGGTTTATCGTAACGGTCACATGGAAGATTCCGAGATCGGACTGGGGTTCCTCCTGGGCGGAGGTGGGAGAAATTTCGACGGCAAGCATTTTTGGTTCGTCGCTCACCGAAGCGCGTTTGGAATACGTAAGGACGGCAATTTGGTGTTCGCCATCGGTCACCATATCGGAAGCAAGGATCTTGCCAAGGCCCTTGTTCTGGCGGGCTGCGAACGCGGTATGCACGCGGACGCCAATCCCCACAATATCGTGGCCAACATTTACGTGCGGGATGTCAACGGAGCGCTTGTCGCCAAGCAGAGACTTTCCCCCGAGCAGTCCGAGTACACGCTGAAACGATACGACGACGGGTACAGCAAAGACTTCTTCGCCTTCTTCCCCAGGGACCACAGCGGCGCGGGAAATAAGACCGTGAGCAGAATTGAAAATGGCAATTAAGTAGGTTTCAAAGCATAGCTCTTTAGAACAGTTTCTGGGGGCGTCCTATCGAAGGCGGGTAAAAACCCGCCTTTCGTGTTTTAACAAAGCCGAAGCGGTTGCCGCCTTGGCGCTCTATTTCGTGAGTACGGCGCCAAATTTTGTGTCGCAACCTCCGTTTACCCGATGAGGGCCGACGTCCCGAAACTGTGTCAAAATTATTGGCGCCTCGTAATTCGTAGCACGATCTTTATCTGAAACATGACACATTGCATGAGGATTATGATTGTGGTCCTTGTTATAATCTCGGAAAACAGTTGCAGGAGCGGGGTTTACCCCTGCCCGTTATTCACAAACCTACTAGGCGGGCGGGGATAAACCCCGCCCCTACGATCACCGTGCCACTATTCCCGACAATTCGGGAGTTTTGAGACAGTTTCTCCCTGCCGGTCCACGGAAAGTGACGGCCGGAAAAGACGGAAGGGGCCAAGGAAAAAGGCTCCGACGGCGCTCAATCCCCCCTGGCCATGCGCCTTCGAGCGAATAGAGCGCGCTTTTTTGTGCGCTTGATGAAAGCGGGACCATCTATCTTTATTTTACATCAAAAAATCTGAAACAGCGTTGGAAACTTTGACTCGAAATTGAGCGCTCAAGTCGCAGCTCCTGACTTCTACGAGAAGCTCTCTCTATGCTAACATCCTACTATTTATACCTTAACCATACAGCTTATAGTATGCCTCTTCTAAGTTGTCCAAGACCGTACTTCTCCGATATTTTCGTGCCACTGTCAAAAGTTCAGCCGCCCGAAACTAATTCTCTTGACTCCAATTTGCTCCGACAATAAAATCTAACGGTTTTTTACAGGTTGTATCAATTCGTAATCGCAAATTGGTGAGGCAAACGCCCCGGAAATTTCAGGCGATAAGACGATGTACGATTTTTCCGGGATGAAGGTCCGTCGGAAACGTGTTTGAGACCTTTTGCTGGACAATGGTCTCGAGGGGTTTCCGGCGGCCACTGATTCATTATGATTTCAAGCACGCTGTTACTTACATTAGCTATCAATAACCTTAGCGTTGAAACTTGAAAGCTACCGCAAATCAGTTCACCTGAGATCCGAATTGGTGAAGCCTACACAAAGGGTTTTCATTCATGAATAGGTGAAAGGAGGTTTTACCTTGAAATCACTGGTATGCCTTAAACAGGTTCCCGACACTGAAACTCAAATAAAAGTGAACGGAGACGGGACCGGAATCGTTAGCGACGGCATCAAATACGTCATCAATCCTTACGACGAATTTAGCGTTGAAGAGGCTCTTCGACTGAAAGAGAAATTCAAAGCGGGCGATGTCACAATCCTCAGCGTAGGTCCGGACAGAGTGACCGAAGCGATACGCACGGCTTTGGCGATGGGAGCCGACAAGGGCGTTCACATAAACGACGCCGTAATTAACAGCGCTGATCCTTACAACATTTCTCAAGCCCTTTCCGCAGTGGTCAAGGGCCTGGAATACGACATCATTTTTTGCGGCCAACGCGCCATCGACGACGATTTCGGGGAATCCGGCGCAATCCTTGCCGAGTTGCTTCAACTCCCGCAAGTCACTCTGGTCACGAAGATCGAAGTGGCCGCGGACAAGAAAAGCGCCGTGGTCGAGCGAGATGTGGAAGGCGGCAAGGAAACAGTTGAGGTTCCGCTGCCTTGTGTAGTGACCTCGCAAAAGGGCTTGAACGAACCCCGCTACGCTTCGCTCCCCGGGATCATGAAGGCAAAGAAAAAGCCGATTGACAAGAAAACCAGCGCAGACCTGGGAATTTCAGTTGATCCGAAGCTTCAATCTGTGAGCTACTCCATGCCGCCGGAAAGACAGGCCGGAAAGAAATTCGAGGACATGGAACCCGCGGAGGCGGCAAAATTGGTGGTTCAAGCTCTCAGGAGCGAAGCTAAAGTCATCTGATCGCAAGTGGTCGGATTAGAGAGGAGGAAGCTAATTATGGCTAACGTTTTAATATATGGAGAAATAAAGGCCGGGAAGCTCAAGAAAACCGCCTTTGAGCTCGCCAGCGAAGGACGCAGACTTGCAGACGCTTTAGGAGGCGAGCTGGAAGCCCTTGTCGTTGGGTCTCAAGCCGCAGGTTTCGCACCGGATTTGGCGCGTTATGGCGTTGACAAGGTTTATGTGGTCGAGTCCCCTGATTTTGAAACTTACAACTCGGAGTATTATGCTCAAGCCCTCGCGCAGGTGATCTCTGAAAAGAAGCCGGCGATAGTGCTCATCGGACATTCGATGCAAGGCAAGGATCTGGCCCCCAGAGCTGCTGCGAAACTCGGAGTAGCAGTCATAGCGGATTGTGTCTCCTTCGAGCTGCAAGGTGACAAGCTGGTAGGCCGCCATCCAATGTACGCGGGCAAGTGTACCGCAACTTGGCAGGCGCCGGTCTCCCCGCAAATTGCCACAGCCAGGCCCAATGTCCTCGAAGTGGTCGAGACTGCAAAAGCAGGCGCAGTGGAAGCCGTTGCCGTTGCGCTCGACAAGAGCCGACCCACTTATACGACAAAGGACCTTAATCTGGACACCAGCGGCAAAGTGGATCTAACCGAAGCGGAAATCATCATCTCAGGCGGCCGAGGCATGGGCGGATCGGATTATGCTTTGCTGGAGGAAGCCGCCGCTATATTCGGTCCCACGGCGACTGTCGGCGCCTCCAGGGCCGCTGTGGACGCCGGATGGAGACCCCAGTCAGATCAGGTAGGACAAACCGGAAAAACCGTTACCCCGAATCTCTATGTAGCGTGCGGCATTTCAGGTTCGATCCAGCATTTGGCCGGTATGGGATCTTCCAAGGTAATTGTCGCCATCAACAAAGATACTGAAGCCCCCATTTTCACCAAAGCGGATTACGGCATAGTCGGCGATCTTTTCAAGGTTATGCCGGAATTCAACAAGGAATTGAAGACCTTGCTTTCCGAATAGTGGTGATTCGGCCTGTCCGGCGGCGACAAATCTGGGTGGCGCCCACGACCGGCAACGCAACTTCCCCCCTTTCGCAGGAGGAAAAGCTAAACCGTCTGACAGCCGATTTGAAAGTCCTTTAAGCGCGGTCTGGAGGGAAATTTCTTTTAGGAAGTTTCCCTCCAGTCGCATTCGCATGTGAAGGGATTTCCCGATCGACTATTCCTCAACTCCCTCCTCCTTCCCTGGTTGACGCAGTCCCAAAGCCCTTCGGCGGCGCAACCCTGCCCCGCGGCGCCAGGCCCTAAATCGAATCCCCTTGCCAAGTCAACGATCAATCTGACATCATGGTATTAGATGAATTTGAATTAATTGCTGAAGGGGGAATTATGAAAGTCCAGATTATTTTCTATAGTATGTACGGCCATGTATACAAAATGGCCGAAGCAGTCGCCGAGGGGGCCAGGCAAGTCCCGAACGCTGAAGTGTCAATTTTCCAGGTTCGCGGAGCTTGTCCCCGAGGCCGCTCTTGAGCGCACAGGAGCAAAGGAAGCCAGGAAGGTATTCGCGCATATCCCCATAGCCGTTCCGGATCAAATGGCCGAGGCCGACGCGATTATATTCGGGACTCCCACGCGTTTCGGAAATATGTGCGCTCAAATGCGAAATTTCATGGATCAAACCGGTTCGCTTTGGATGAAAGGCGGGCTGGTGGGAAAAGTGGGAAGCGTGTTTATTTGCACAGGGACTCAACATGGTGGACAAGAGACCACGATCACCAGTTTTCACTCAACATTATTGCATCACGGGATGGTCATCGTCGGCGTGCCCTATTCCGAGCCAAGATTGATGACCATGACCGAGATAACGGGCGGTTCCCCTTATGGGGCGTCTACTCTGGCCGGACCCGACGGATCGCGGGTTCCCACGGAAAACGAACTGGCCATAGCCAGGTTCCAGGGAAAGCACGTAGCGCAGATCGCAGGGAAGTTGGCCGGTTAACGCAGCCGCTCACTTGCGCCTGAGAGATTGCTTCGTCGTTGCGCTCCTCGCAAAGACAATTTGGCATGTCATTGCGAGCGCAGCGAAGCAATCTCCTGCGCGTAAACCAAGGCGAATCGGCGCCGGCGGGCGAAGCACTTAAGCAATAATCATGACTTCGGCGGAGTAGAAAGGCTACAATTCCAAGAGATTTTGTCCGGAATGGGCCATTTGCTGACAACAGCTTTGTATAAAGAAGGGAATTATAAATCGTGCCTCAATCCAACCCGGCAGAATCAAATATGAACCGTCCCTCCGAATCAAGAAGCGACTCATGCGATGAGCCTTTGTTTGTGCTGAAATACAGCAGAGCAAAGGTAATCTGGAGATTGATCGTCATTTTTGCCGCTTTGGTCGTATGCTGGTCCGCCGTATTTCATCTAACGGATCCATTTTGGCTACAAAATTTGTTCTTGAAGGTTGCGGGCGCTGTCGGGCTTCTTTACTGCAGCCTAAAGTTTATAGATATACTTTCTTTTCGGGAAGTGCGGCTCTACAATGACAGAATTGTTAAGGTTTGGGAATTTATCGGCAAAAGAGAAATCAAGTTGGCGGAGGCTCGGTTGCGGTGTAATGCCGGTAAGATCATCAGCCTTGGTTCATATAAAGAGGGTCCATTTAACAAATATATGACAATATTTGACCGGAGGACCAGCGTGCCATTCTCAGGGATCAAGGGAGTATCCTATGATGAAAAGTTGGCTGATCCGGATGATGTGAAAAAGCTAAATACCTTGCTGGCCGGTTTGACGGGAAGAAAAATTGAGGACTTTGAACAACTGCGCATCCGGATTGACAGATTGATTGCGCAGAGCAACGAATAATTCATTTCCCGTGAACGATTCTCCTACGAATTACGAATAGGTTTCCATAGACTGCGGACTCCGCGCCGTTTTGACTTCAGTTACAAGTCAGGCGTCACAGTTCAATGCTGAGCTTCTCTTTGCTTGGAAATTTATCATCTTGGGCGTGTTTTTTAAAACCTTTTGCTCTATAATGCCCGAATCGAAATTGAAAGGAGCGCTTAATGGCGCCGAACTCTCCGCGGTTCACGATAATTGTTGTGGTAATGAACCGAGACTGCGTGATTCAACGTTGTATCGACAGTGTGGCATGCCAGGATTACGATAATAAAGAGCTAATCATAATTGACGGAGCGTCCACCGATCGCACCGTTGAAATCATTCAGGAGAACTCGAGCCGCATAGATTGCTGGCTCTCGGAGCGGGACCGCGGGATTTACCACGCCATGAACAAAGGCGTGGCTCGTTCCACGGGCGATTGGATAATGTTTTTGGGCGCCGACGATTTTCTGATGGCCCCGGACGTGCTGCGCAGGGTGGCCGAGCGCATCTGCGTTGGACGATGCGAGACCAGGCTCGTTTACGGCAGAGTTGCCGTCGTGTCTGACGAAGGCTCTGCGCTGGGAGAGTGGGGCGACTACAATCACCAGATTTGGGGGCTTCCGCATCAGGGAACGTTCCATCATCGGAGTTTCTTCGAAACCCACGGGAGTTTCGACGAGTCTTTCAAGATTGCAGGCGATTACGAGTTGTTATTGAGAGAATTGAAATCCGCGAAAGCCTCTTATATGCCCGACATGGTTATAGCCGGATTCTCAAACGGAGGAGTGAGCACCGATCTGGACACTGCGCCAAGATACTGGCTCGAATATGCGCGCGCCCAGAAGATGAACGGTATCTTCCCCTATTCGGCGGGTTGGATAAAGTGCATGACTCTTGCTTTGTGCTTCTGGACATTGGAGAAGCTAGCCCCTTCCGCGTGGGCTACAGGCGTCAAAGATCTATATGCCAAGACGCGTCTCAAAACTGCTTGCGGCATGAATCTCGAGGACAATTGCGAATGCGGCGACTCACCATTCGTAGTCTTGACGCATCACCCGCTGTCACTGACTTCAAGCCCCAACGAGCTGGACGAATAATCGTGCGCCCCCAAAGCGTTCATCGTGAGGGAGCTTTTTGTGCAAAGGTCCCTCACGTGCCCTCAATATCGGTGGCTTAAGGACAAAGAGAACCTCATCGGCCACGGAGACGTCATTATCCGTCGTTCCCGCAAAAGCGGGAACCCAGTTCTTCTCCGACGTTTCCTGGACCCCCGCTTTCGCGGGGGTGACGGCGCCATATGACGCTGTTGCCGAGATTTTCCTTAAGTCTCCGGCATAGTCCCCTACCCTCCTCCAATAAATTACAACTATTGCCTTAGCGTTCCAGCGCGCCGTCCCTAAGCGGTGCATTTCGTTAATGCGGTCGTGCATCCCTGTAGGATGCGGTGATACCAAGTTGCGATCAAAAGAGGACATAACTATATGGCAGAAATCTTGTACTTCTATGAACGCAACTTGGTATGAGCTGCGCGAACCGTGTCTTTTGAGAAAAGACCTCGAACAACGCGGTTCCCCGTTTGGCGCCGCATCCTACGGAACCGGGTAACACGAGAACGTCAGTGTGTTGATATCATGAGGAAACAAAACTATAGCCCGTTCTGCAAAAATGGTTCCTACCGGACCCTTCTTTTCATACCGCTGTGGCTTCTTACCAGTAAAACAGCCTGTGTTCGCGCCGGGGCTTGTCCTCCTTTGTTGCCGGTTCGAATGCGAAATGCCCTTAGAAGCCTCTTGCTCCTGGCGAAAAACGTTGCGAAAATTGACCTGTTTTGACACTCTAGCGCGGTATTGTTTCAGCGCAGTCCCAAGGATGGTTTTTCAGGAGCGGAACATGCCGGGCAA
Source organism: uncultured delta proteobacterium (assembly GCA_963747865.1). Taxonomy (GTDB): domain Bacteria; phylum Desulfobacterota; class Desulfomonilia; order Desulfomonilales; family Desulfomonilaceae; genus JBBSBY01. The sequence goes on from CAVVHK010000021.1 coordinate 341,165, forward strand.
GGTGACCTTGCAGGTGATGAGAGGCATTGATAAGGAGCGAGTATACACTTTCACGGAACATGATGTTTTCGTTTTCGGCAGAGACCCTGACTGCCACGCGAAGCTTCCGCCGGATGACCGAACGGCGTCCCGACATCATTTCTTGCTGGAAGTGAATCCGCCTTTCGCGCGGCTTCGCGACTTAGGCAGTTTGAACGGAACCTATGTTAACGAAGAAAAGTGCGGGGGGAGACCGGATTGGGAATCTCCGGAGGAAGCCGCGCAAAAGCAATTCCCTGAAGTCGATTTAAAGAACGGAGACACTATCAGAGTCGGTGAGACCGTATTTGAATTATCCATAGAAGCTTCGAATACTTGTGGCCGGTGCGGGATCGTAATCCCCGCTCCATTCGCTTCACTGTGCGAACAGGAAGGCGGATTATTCATATGTCCGGAGTGCGCAAAGAAACGAGCCGGCGACCAGGTGGAGCTTGTTGACGACGCGGCCGATCATGTGATCCTGGTCGATCAGTCGATATCGCCGGAAATGATCAAGGGCAGGCTTATCGACGCTTACAAGAATGCCAAGATAGCGGACGGTTCCGAGACAGACCTCCCTGGTTATCAGTTCGTGAAAATGTTGGGGCGAGGGGGAATGGGTCTGGTTTTTCTGGCCAAACGCGAATCCGACGGGGAGGAAGTCGCCATCAAAGTGATGCGGTCAAAAATCTCTGTAAGCGATAACGCCAAGGCAGCATTCAACAGAGAAATAGAAGTCACCAAGAATCTTTCGCACCCGAATATAGTGAAGTTGATAGACTACGGATCTCACAACAACAATTTCTACTTTACCTTGGAATACTGCCCCGGAGGGAGCCTAGATCAGTTAACATCAAATTGCGGAGGAAAGCTCTCGTTGGAGAGAGGCCTCCAGATCATGTTCCAGGCCCTGGAAGGTCTCATATACATCCATGACCAAGGATTCATCCACAGGGATTTGAAGCCGCAAAATATTTTGCTCACCAGCGAATCTGATGGGGTGGCCAAAATAGCGGATCTTGGGCTGGCGAAGAATTTCGAGAAAGCCGGATTCAGCGGGGTAACACTGACGGGCACAGCGGGCGGCACTCCGCTATATATGCCCAAAGAACAAATAATCAATTTTAAATACATGAAGCCCGTCAGCGACGTGTGGAGTATAGCCGCTACGTTCTACTTTATGATCACGGGCTCTTCCCCTTACGAATTCAACCAGGCGTCGTCTCCTGTGGAGGCGGTCCTCAAAGGCCATGTGGTCCCCGTGCGGGACCGTTTAGCGGATATACCCGACCGACTGGCTAAAGTGCTTGATCAGGCTTTGTCCATTGACGTTTCAAAACGCATTCAGACTGCGAAGGACTTTAAACAGGCCCTGGAATCGGCGCGATAAAGCGTCCAATGGACCATCGGACCCTTTGAACGGCCGAAATAAACGGTCGAGAAGGCAATGGTTCAACGGGAAACCCCTTTATGCAAAAAGTGCCTTTCCGGCGCCGCTGACTCCCGAAGAGCTTCGTTAATCCCGTCACGGGCTGGAAGGTTGCTCGGGCGGTCTGCTGAGTTCCGAAACTGTTGAAAAGCCGGAATAATCATGTCATATTTAGTAATTAAGGGGGGAATACGGCTTGATTCGACCGCATTGGGTAGACAGAGGCTCTGAAGAGAACCAGCGCGGCATATTCGTCGCGTCGGGGTCGTTGTCGGCTATGGGCTCGAAATCTCTCCGTATAAGCTTTTCCCATCTGGCGGGTACTAATGGCGCTGACAAAGCGTTACCTCAGAAACGTGAGAATGGCCGCTCTTTCCGAGACCGGAAATGTGCGGACCATCAATGAAGACGCCTTCGGGTTATTCCCCGAAAAAGGCTTGATGATAGTATCCGACGGAATAGGCGGCAGAAACGGGGGGAGGCTTGCGTCAAAGCTTGCCGTGCAGTTTACATCACGTTTCCTTTCCAAGAATCTCCCAGTCCTTGACTTGCTTGATGCGAAAACGGCGGATCGAATGATTACCGATTCGATCTTAAGGGTCAACGCTCTCATCAAAGACCGCGCGGAAAATCAATTCAACAACAGTGGAATGGGGGCCACGTTGGTAGCAGCTCTCTTCCTACGAAGAGAAGTCATAATCTGCTCGATCGGAGATAGCAGGGCCTATCGCTTCCACGAGGGCCTGCTGTCGCAGCTCACAGAAGACCACTCCACGGTACGGATACTGTTGAGAGAAGGATTGATCACCTCCCAAGAAGCTCTATCTCATCCAGCGAGAGGACAGTTGTCCCGGTATTTGGGCATGGGTCCCGACCTTGTCCCGGAGATACGGCGAACGGACTTGACTGAAGGAGACATTATTTTGTTGTGCACTGACGGTTTGACGAATGAGGTCTCTGACAACGTCATTGCTGAAACTCTAGGGGCTTCGGATAGTCCTCCGCAAATATGCTCTCAACTGGTGGATTTGGCTGTCCGCGCCGGCGGAAGGGACAATGTCACGGCGGCTGTCGCGGTCTGGTGTTGAGGATTCTGCCAGGCCGTCACTTATCCCTCAAAATAGCTGTTCCACGGATGACTGACTCATGTCGCAGAAAACCACCTGCCCAAATTGCAGCGCCAAGTTAAAGATCAAGCCGGAACACTTCGGAAAAACCGGGAGATGCAAGAAGTGCGGCTGCAGGTTCGATATTCTGCTTCCGGAAGGGCATGGATTGGACGCAGCGGCGCCGGCTGTTTTGCTCAACAAGGTTTCCGAGCCTACCATCAATCTGTCCGGAACCGCCGTCACCCCTGAAATAGCCAACGCTCTTAAGCGCAAACCTGCCGGTCATGCGGTCGATGAAGCGGACAGGGGCGTCCCCGAACAAAATGAGGTTCGCAAGGACAAGCCTGAAAAGGCTCAATCCAGTCAGGAAGCGCTCCCGACAGTTGCCGCCGCGCAGGAGATTCGTCTTATTCCCGAGGCCACCGAGCCGGAGAGAGCGGCGGTCACGCGGCCGGTCCCGAGGATTGCCCGACCCGGGGAAGGACTCCTGGCAAGAACAGTTTACGCTGGTAAGGCGATTGACAATGAAGAACTGAAGCGAGAAGAGCTTGACAGCATAGTGGATTGGCAAATTGGCGATGTGATCTTAGACATTTACACGGTAAAAGGAATTCTCGGCGAAGGCGGCATGGGTCGGGTCTACCGCGTCCACCACAAAGGTTGGGACACTGACTTGGCGGTAAAAAGCCCCAAGCTGGAGATCGTCAAGAGAGCCGGCGCCGAAGACTTTTCCAGGGAAGCCGAAACCTGGGTCAACCTGGGTATTCATCCCAACATCGTGAGTTGCTATTACGTTCGTATTCTGGGCGGAATTCCCAGAATTTTCGCCGAATGCGTAACCGGTGGGAGCCTTGCCGAATGGATCAGCGGCCGCAGACTCTATCAGGGTTCGCCAGAAGCCGTCCTGGGCCGCATATTGGATATAGCCATGCAGATCGCTAGAGGCCTGGAATATGCCCACCAGCACGGAGTGGTCCACCAGGACATTAAACCTGCCAATATACTTATGTCGGACAAAGGAACAGCTAAGATAACCGACTTTGGGTTGGCTAGGTCCAAAGCCCTGATATCCGCTCTTCAGATTCCGTCGTCCAGTGGAATGACGGTTTTCGACCGGGCGGGAGCTTACACTCCTCAGTACGCGTCCCCCGAACAGGTAAACGGCGCCGCTATCACAAAGAAAAGCGACCTCTGGAATTGGACGGTTACCCTCGTCGAAATGTTGGTAGGCGGGGTCGCATGGAAGTTTGGCCCCGTAGTAGGAGAATTTTTCGTTCAGCTCGTTAGCCATGGCGGCGCGGACAGCTCTATTCCCACATTGCCCAAGCACTTGGCGGCGCTTATAAACACTTGCCTGAATTCCAATCCGGACGACCGCCCTCAAGATTTTTCATCTGCAATCGAGGCCCTTTCAGATGTCTATTGGGACGTTACAGGGGCGCCCTACCGCCGAGTGGCGCCCAGGACAGCCGTACTCAACGCGGACTCCCTCAATAACCGTGCTTTGTCCCTACTGGACCTTGGTAAGACCCCTGACGCCTTGGAACTGTGGGACCAGGCCCTGGCGTTGGAGCCCCATCATCCCGAGGCGACATACAATCGGGGGCTGATCAGGTATAGATCCGGATCCATGGACGACACGCTTTTCCTGAACGAAATGGAAGAGATGGTCCAGTCGCATCACGGATATTGGAAGGCCGGCTACTTGCTCGCTCTTGCTCACATGCAGCTGGGTCGCTTTCTCGAGGCGCGAGAGGCTTTGCCGGCTCTTGTCACGCTGAAACCGGATAAAAAAGAGATCCAGGAAGCGTTCGAAGTCGCCTCGGATATTTGTTTCGAAGTATCGCCTTGAGCACAGCAAAATTATGATCGCCGGGGAGCCGCCTGCCCTAGCGGGACTGATTCCCGGTCAAGAAAAGCTGATCTTGTTCTGTCAGACTTTTGAAAATCTGCCGGATGACTCCTTTTCCGATCTGAAAGAATTCACATCTCTCGAGCTCGAATCCGGCAAGCGCGCAAGAATGTTCACCACGGACGTCCCGGGAATAAATTGCATGACCGTAACCGCGAATGGAAAGCGGATAATCGCCGGTGGCAAAGACTGTATAATTTGCCACGACGCAAAAACCGGGGAGCTTGTCGGATCGATCAGGAGCGGCCTGGGAATAATCAGCGATCTGGGGGCAAATGCGGACGGAACGATCGTCATGGCCTGCACTAGAGCAGGTGATCTCTTGCATTGGGATTCTTCGACGCCGACAGCGGAAAAACTTCCGGACGGCCAAACAGACCGGCCCACTAAAATAGTGGTAAGCGACGACGGGAAGCTGGCCCTGTCCGGAGATAAACAAGGCGCTCTTACACTATGGAATTTGACCGACAAAGCCCACATTGGCGTAGTGGGCACACATTCGTCCGAGATCACCGCAATTCGCCTTCACTACGACAATTCGACCGCCTATTCCGGAGGCGCTGACGGCGTCATCAAGGTTTGGGATCTGCAGGCAAAGACCTTAGTTAGGGAAATTCAGGCTCACAGCGGTCAAATTGTGGGTTTGCAGTTAACTCTCGGAGGCGATTTTTTGGTGTCGGGTTCTGTGGACCGGCGCATCAGCTTCTGGGATGTGACCACCGGAAAATGCTTAAGGAATTACGAAGCCGAATCCGAAATAGATTTCTTTTTTTTGGCGCCTGAGACAAACAGAATTGTGTCGTTGAACTCGAACACATTCCTTGAAGTATGGCAAGCGCCAACGGAGACAATTCACTATTCCGCCCCGTTATCCATGTCGGATGTTCAGACCAGTGAAAGCGCCCTGTCCGCTAAAATCGCGTTTGACGAGTATATCACAAAGGCGATTGAGACTATGGAATTGGGAGGCTTATTGGAAGCCGTAAACCTAGTGCGTAAAGCCCGGTCGCTACCGGGTTACCAAAGGCATCCTCGCGCGATGGAACTTTGGCAAAGCCTGGCGCACAAGTTGCCCAAGAAATCGTTTCTCGGAGGATGGAACAGGCTGACTATCACCGGGCATCAAAATACGGTAAACCGTATCTCGCTTGATCGGGACGGGAAGACGGCAATAAGCGCCGGCAGGGACGGAGTGCTGAAGCTCTGGGACCTCTCAACGGGAAGACTCATAGGCGCCTTGAAAATGACTATCAGCGATGCGGCAAGTCTGTCCCTTAGTCGCTGCTCCGGTTATCTACTTGTGCTCCAAGATGGAAGCGCGGAGGTTTACAAGGTTCCCAGGATGGTCTTGTTGGCCGCCTTCTCGCACGTCCCCTTAAACGGCCAAGTTTTGGACAAGTCCGAACTTTTTACATTGGAAGCCCGGTTCCGGACTATAAAAATTGTATTCAACTCGGATCGTGAGGATGTCGCCACGTTTGATTTGAACTGTCCTCCCAAAGATGTGCTTACGTGCGACTCTCGACGGATATTTAGGGCTGACGGCGACAACATAGAGTGCGAGCGCACGGATTCTGAGATGGTGGTGGCGACGTTCAAGGGGCATACCGACGCTGTGACCTGCATAGCAACGGATTATTCCGGAGGGAAGCTCGTATCGGGAAGCGCCGACAACACAGTGCGCACATGGAATACGGCCGGCGTGCTTTGTGAGAGAATTCTGGAAGGACACGAAGCGGCGGTTTCCGCCCGTACAAGTCACTGCCGACGGCCGGTACGCCATGTCCGCAAGCGCGGACAAAACCATAAAGATTTGGGACCTGAATTCAGGCGAATGCCTGCGCACATTCTTGGGACACGTAGGTCCCATTACCGCCGCGGACTTGAGCTTTGACGGGATGGTTGCGATCTCAGCCGCGGGAGATAACCTGATCAAAGTCTGGAACCTGGATTGGGATCTGGCTGAACGGCCCTATGTGGACTGGGACGCCGGAGCGGCTCCTTATTTGGCCTCGTTCATCGAAGGACGCGGCAAGATGACAAAGGCTGACTTCGCGGATTTGGTGGATGTTTTGGGCTGTGTGGGGTACGGATGGCTGACACCCGGAGGTGTCCAGCAAAAGATCAGGGACGGCGAAAAACCGGCGGTTTCGCCTCCCAAGCCAATAAACGAGTG
>CAVVHK010000022.1:0-153751 GCA_963747865.1 uncultured delta proteobacterium
CACCAGCGTCTCAGCGCCTATCTCCCTGACTTCTTCAAGCCGATGTTCGGCGGAGCTCTTTGCAAGATCCGGAAAGGTTTCCTGGACCCCACGGCCGGCGCCGCAGCAGAAAGTGTTTTCTCTCGTGCGGGGCATTTCTACGAGGTTCACTCCGGGGATTGCGTTCAGGATTTCTCTGGGCTTGGCATAAATGTCCTGGGGGCCGCGGCGTCTCTTGAGTCTTGGCTCCACGCAGCCCATCCATCCACGTTTTCCTTCGTAAGGCGTCCAAGGATCGCTACAACGGCTCAGACTGCATGAATCGTGATAGGTCAGGCGAGTCTCAAAAGGTTTCGTCATTTTCAGAGCGCCATCTTTTATCTTGTCGCTAGCGAATTCCACTAGGTGGACAACTTCAAAGCCCAGGTCCGCGGTGGAAATATTCAGCAATTTTGGATAATCGACTTTCCACATCCGGTAGCACTCGGCGCAACTCGTTAGCAGGGTCTTTGCCCCGGTTTTGCGCACTTCATCGACATTCCGTTGAGTCAGCGCTTTGGCCTCGTCGTAAAGGCCCGCGGAAAACACCGTGTTGCCGCAGCAGCATTCATCAGGCATGAGCATGAATTCCGTGCCGGCGGCCTTCAGGATTTTTGCTGTGGACTGAGCTATTTCTTTGTTTACATATGAAGCCGTACAGCCCGCGAAATACAGGACATCGGCTTTCTTGGCCGGGGTAACCCCTTGGGGAATCCAGGCGGTTCGTTTCTCGTGGGGAGCCCCGTACTTATTGTGATGCTGAGCTAGGTTTCCGGAAATCTTTTTGTGAGCGGGCAGGGGGCCTACGCCGTCCTGGACGGCCTTGACCCTCAGGGACTCCAGGGTGAGTCCGATTTCCAGGTCCAGATTCCTCTTGCACCCCACGTCGCAAGCGCCGCACAGAGTGCAGGCGTACATGATTTCGAGGGCTTTCTCGTTCCAGTCAAGCACACCTTCCGCCATCGCGTGTCCGATTCGCATCTTCCCGTATGCGCCATATGCGTCGAACTCGTACTTGGCGGCGCTGGGGCATCTGGTCATGAACTTCGCGCCCGGCATATAAGTATGGTCTACCCAGGAGCAACCTTTGCACTTGATGCAACGGCTCATGTCGTACACGAAATTCTGTATGTCGGTGATGTCGAGCTTAAATTCTTCTTTGGGTTTGTAATATCTCACAGGCAGCTCACCGGCCATGATTTCTCCCTCCTTAGAAACACAGATTTGAAGGATTCATAATGTTGTTCGGATCAAACACTTTTTTCAGCCGTTTGAGGTGGATGGCGTACGAAGCCGCCTTCTCGTATACGATGGGGGCCAGATCGCCGTAAGGTCTTGTAAACACGGCTCCGTCCTTAAGAAATTTCGCCGCAGCTTCTTTGTAGAGCGCTCGTATGGTCGCCTTCTCGGATTCGTCGCTCGGATCGTAGAAGAAGGTGAACTCCGGCCTGCACGCTCTATTGTGTTCAATCGGCTGAATGTACATGCCGATGTCTCCGGCCGGGTAGCCGTAACGGTTGGCGATGTCGTTGATCCTGGTAACGAATTCCTGCGCCCTGTATGGGCGGGTGTGGAAGAATAGGCTCTGGCAGGCGCCTTTGACTCGGTTTTTCCAGTGAGGCGTATTTGCGGGCCAGGGATTCCGAAGTATAGGCAGGAGCTTGTTCCTGAGGCCGGGGAACCCGGGGAGATTTTCTCCCAACGTCAGGTCCGTAAACTCTTGTCGCATCACCTGAGCCAGAAAGTTCGTTTCGTAAGCGATCTTTTCTCCAGGTCTTCTCAGGAGCCCGCTGATTACCAGGATCAGCGTCCACGGAGGCAGAGCGGCTTTCAATCTGACAAAGTCGCCGGGCCAATCTTCCGCCAGTATCGCTGCCAGATCAACGTTGTTCAGAAGCAAAACCTCCTGTCCGATCCTGCGAGGGAGTATGCGATGCAGAAATTGCGTGGCGCGGGCGAGGTCGTTAATCGGAGCAAATAGGATCTTGTCCATCTTCGGGATGGATTCGATCTTCAAATTCGTCCAGGTGACGACGCCCATGGTGCCTTGAGCGCATTGGAAAAATCGGTAGAAATCGAGACCCGGCCCGGAGGGATTGCCTCCCTTGGAAGGAGAATCGGGATAACCGTTGACGCTAGCCGATCCCATTCTGAAAAGCTCACCGGTGGGCCATACCACTTCCATGGCCTGAAGAGGCTCGCCGTAATCGTAGACCTGGTTGGTGGGCTCTTCACGCTCCATGAAGTCCGTAAGCACGGAACGTTCGGCAGGGGGCGTCAGAGGCATAATTATTCTGAAGCCCTTCTCTTCTAAAGCCTTGGTAAGTTTATCCCAGGTAACGCCTGCTTCGATTCTCACCCGTCGGTTGTCCGCGTCGATTTCCAGAATTTTGTCCATTCTCGATAGATCGAGGACAAGACCGCCTTCCTTTGGAATGGTGGCGCCGTAGAAATGGACCTTGGAACTGCAGGGGACGACAGGAATTTTGTTTTCGTCGCACAATTTGACAACCGCGGAAACCTGCTCGGAAGTTGACGGCTTGGCGACATAATTGGGGGCTCCGGCGGGATAATAGCTGAAATCGGTCGCGTAGGCTCGCAACAGGGCGGAATCGTTGGAGACGTTTTCAGCTCCCAGGATTTCAGACAATTTAGACTCGACGTTCACTGTACAGCCTCCGTTTCGGGCGTCGGCATATTGCTAAGAGTTAATTATGTTATATGTTGATCATTAACATGTTAACTAATTGGTAACGTTTTGGACCCCCCTTGTCAAGTTTTTTTTAAGTCGCCCAGTACCTTATTCCACCACGGACTGAAGATTCCAGGATTGCGTGTCGAACGCACAGGCCGAGATTGCTTCGTCGCTTCTCTCCTCGCAATGACATGGTGAAAGCAGGGCGCTAAGCAAAGATAGTTGAAATATCCCGCTCTTCTCCAGGAGGAAGGCTATAGAATAGAAACAAAGGCTTGGATTGCTCTGGAGGGGAAAAATTTGTAGAGAAGGGAAGCGGAAACCGTTTCGTTTCCATTGTAATTGTAGAAGTTCTTGAAGGGAGATCCGGAGGGGAACTTCTTTCAGAACTTTCCCTCCGGGGTCACCTTCATAGGAGTCCAAAATTCAGCTTACGCGTTTGCAGTTTTCACCACTTATTTAACGTAATAACCGGCCGCCACTAAAATGTCCTTACCTGGAACTCTCTTTACAAACGTGCGTTTGAGAGTAGGCTCTTTTTCGCCATGGCGCAGCCAATAATATTCGACCCACCCGGAGCCTTGATTAGTCGCCACTTCCAGTTGAGGCTGGAAAATCAAATTTCCCTTTCCATCTCTCAGTTGGGATTGATTTGTGTGGACAAGGTTGCGGTTAGCAGCATGGGCAAGCATGGTACCATCGAAACCCAACACGAACACGTAAATTTCTCCCTTTCTGAAAGGACCATTGCTGGAATTTATGAGTTTCAGAGCATAGTCTTCTCCAGACTTAGTGAAAGAATCGGCCGCCTGGTCCACCAGAGCTTTGCATTCCGCCTCTTGGTCGCAAAAGGCCGTGGTCCCAATCAACAGAACAAGGGCCATTCCGAAACTCAGACACATAACCGCTTTTCGCATCTTTCTCCCTCCGAGTTTGGAGCGCTTTGCGCGCATCCAGTTAATATTGGTGAAGCCTTTTTGCGCCATTTCCTAACCGCTGCGACGCACAATGCCGACCGCGTCGTTTGAGCCGCGATCATCTGATCATGCGATGAGAACGCGATTTGTCGTAATCCCGGAGCGACGGCGAGCCTATAGCCGCTGTTGAGTCGCACGCGTTGCTCAGCACTAGCGGACGCGCCGCTGAAGTCTAGTATGCCCCATGAAACGACTAACGTAGGCGGATAGATTGGTTCTCTTATCTTGATTATAGGTTCCCGTTGACACGCATCCCGCATTGAAGTGGTTTTAACCAATATATCAGACAGTTGACTGAAAGAATACATATTTTTGCAATGTCCCGTTAAACCGGTCGGGTTAATCCCTTTCCGGAGGGCGAAACCGCTGAGCTATCTTTGGGAATAATCCAAACGATCACTAAGCCGTCCGGGAAGATTCCGCGGAGTCATAGGTCAAAAGATTTGACAAAGTGATCCGCTCCTGATAGTTAACACGTTAACGATCAAAGTCTAAAGCAATTGAACAAAAAGTTTTGCCCCTCTAATAGTAGATTCCCAAGTATAGGACCCGTTCACCAATTTCTGAGGTTTCGGCCTTCACGGGTCCCCGCGCATATGTCGGCTCGCGCTGGAGAAATTGTTCAACGGCATCCTGTTAAGGAGGCTTTTGACAACTCCGGCCGGAAAAATAGGGAAAAGTTGATGTGGCGGAATCCGCAGGCTCATACCATTTCGCACGCTTCCAAGTAACTCCTGATTGTTCGTTCCCAGGCCCCGGTCCGGAACGAGCGCATAGATCACTTTAATTCGCGCGAACCGGCATTAGCTCCGAACCGCTCACGATTTGTGGAGAAAACTTGTTTTCCAGGAGGGGTAGACATGGCGACCAGGAGAGTAAGCGTAACTGAACTTTTTGACGACACTCCATTTTCAGCGTACCAGGCAGGTGTCTGTTTCCTGTGTTTTAGCGTAATGCTCCTAGACGGCTTCGACCTAACGGTCATCGGAGTGGCCTTACCTAAGATTGCCGAATTCCTTCATTCGGATCCCAAGGCTTTGGGCATGGCAGTGGGCGCGGGCCAACTCGGGCCGCTGGTGGGCGCTATTGTTTTGGGCATGCTCGCCGACCGCCTGGGACGCAAGAGCATGCTGTTTATCTGCGCTTTCATATTCGGTCTATTCACTCTGTTGACCGCTTTTATCAACAGCGTGGAGCAACTGAACGCCTATCTCACCGGTGTGGAGCAACTGGCCGTGTGTCGCCTCCTTGCCGGAATCGGGCTGGGTGGGGCCATCCCCAACGCTCTCGCCTTCGGGTGTGAATACGCCCCGACCCGACTGCGGGCCTCCCTTACAACCATGATGTGGTCGGGAATGCCCATAGGATCTATAATCGGAGGGTTGTCCGCGGCATATTTGCTGCCTACCTATGGCTGGCAGTCGCTCTTCGTGGTAGGAGGCGTCTCGCCTATGTTAATAGGGGGGCTGGTGGCTTTGCTCCTGCCTGAATCACTGGCTTTCCTGGTCGGCAAAGGCGCCCAACCGCAGCGGATTCGTAAAATCCTTGCCAGGATATCTCCGGTGGTGGCCGCAGACGAAACCATTCAGATTTACTCGAACGAGCAGAAACTCGCCGGAGTCCCGCTGAAACACCTGTTCACGGAAGGCCGAGCGACCGGCACTTTATTATTGTGGGTTCTATTCTTCTTCAGCTTCTATCTTCTGTGGATTATGCTTACGTGGGCGCCTACTCTCCTGCGCCAAAGCGGCGCCACTGTGCGCCAATACAGTCTGGCCTTCGCTTGCATCAACCTGGGAGCGGCTCTGGCCACCATTATCATCGGACGTTTGATGGATCGGCTTAGTCCTTTCCGCACGCTGAAATTCGCGTTTGTGCTTGCTTTCATCAGCGTAGCTCTTTTCGGCTTGGCCGCCGGTAGCCCATTTATTGTTGTCGCTTTGGTATGCGTTATCACAGGAATATTCGTCATGGGCGGCAATTCCGGGATCATGGCGCTCGCCACGCTTTCCTATCCCCTTAACATCAGGGCCTCTGGGATTGGTGGGGCCTACGCCGTGGGCAAAGTTGGCTCCATGCTGGCGCCTATGATCGGAGGCGTCCTCCTGAGCTGGAAATGGAGCGTGACCCAAATCTGCTTCGTCAACGCCATTACGGGGTTGTTTGTCGCAGGTGCCATTATTATCCTCCAAAGACATTTGGCCGCATCTGCCGCCAGGGCCGCTGAAGCGGAAGAACGAGCGGTCACATCCAAAGTCCAAGTTGCTTGAAGAGATCGATAATGTGATTGGCTCGCCCCCGCCGGGTTGTGGGGGCGAGCATTGCGGAAATGTGGATTTAAGCAAAATGTCTTGAATATCTTCTTGTGGGACAGGCTTTCCAGCCTGTCTTTTCAATTATCGCAACAACGCCTCATGTTTTTCTCATTCCCAGGCTGGAGCCTGGGAACGAGGACTCGGACTAGGAGAATAGAGTATGATTGAGAGTCTGAGCGCGTCCCTTATTTTGTGGGGATTCGCTGCGGTTTGTCGGCAGAGTTGTCGCTGCAGGCCCAACTATGCTATGAATGCGGTTGTGTCTGCCGCCGCATAATGCTGCGGTTTGCGGCGGCTTCATTCACGTTCCTGTTTTCGCTCAAAGGAGGAGGCTATGGATTGTCCGATTCCTGGAAAGGCGCCCGCAAAGTTATCTCCCACCTTGTTCAATACCGGAGTCTCCGGGCCGATAACCAAGTCACTAATTATCGCCGCGATAGCTTTGACAGTGATTCCGTGGTTTGCTCCCCCCGCAAATGCGGAATCTCCACAGTTAAATTTCTTTAAACCTCCTCCAGGACCATGGAATCCTGACGACAGATCCTCGTGGCTTGTTCCACGGGGGAACCGGCTTTTCCCTCCTGGGACACTCCTTCCCATTGAAAGGTACCGCTGGCCGGTGTCGGACGAAAGCCAGTTATCGGCCCAGAGCAAGCTTCTATCGGCGGTGAACGATGGTGATGTACATCGGATAAGGGCCCTTCTGGACCAGGGCGTCGGCATGGAGGGAGGGAAGCCAAGGGACAGCCTCATGCGGGCGGCCATCTGGAAAGGTAATGTGGAAGTCGTCAAGCTCCTCCTGGACGGAGGAGCAAATGTGAATGCCAACAGCGATCTGGTAGTGTCGAATCTTGTCGCTGCAGCCTTCGAGGGACATCTGGAAGTAGTCAAGCTGCTCATAGAGCGTGGAGCCGACATTAAGGCAGACGAATGGCGGAGCGGAACGGCTCTCGTAAGCGCCGCAGAACGTGGCGATGTGCAAATGGCTCGGCTTCTCCTGGAAAAAGGCGTCAAGGTCAACGTTGGGAGCTTCCATGGCATAACAGCTTTGAAAAGGACTGTGGATAACAAGAATACCGAAATGGTCAAACTCCTGCTGGACGAAGGCGCGGACATGAACGCCAGGACTGATGACGGGTCCACCATTCTCATGTGGGCCGTGCTTGCAGGGGACATGGACATAGTCAAGCTACTGCTGGATAAAGGCGCGGATATCAACGCCGGGGCCAAAGAGGGTTCGTCGGCCCTCATGTGGGCCGCGGTTCTGGACCGGAAGGAAATCGTAGAGTATCTAAAATCACGTGGCGCCGAAATGACCTTATCCGTCGCTATCGTTCTCGGCGACAAGGACGAGGTTGACAGACTTCTGAGATCTGAAACCGACCTGAAGACAAAATACACCGCCGGCTGGACTCCTGTGATGAGCGCAGTCTACAAGGCCGATGCGCCCATGATCGAGTTGCTGTTGGACAAAGGAGTTGACGTCAATGCGCGACGAGAGGACGGCTCGACCGCTCTCCTAGACGCTGTTGCGGATAAACGAACGGAGATCGTGAAGCTGCTTCTTGCCAGAGGGGCTGACTCGAACGCAATACGTTCCGATGGGATGACACCGTTTAGCAAGGCCCTGAACTGGGGAGACATTGAAATTGTGAAGCTGTTCCTTGATAAGGGAGCCGACCCGAACAGAACCTTAGGAAAGGGGAGCCGGACCCCCCTGATGGAGGCTGTGTCCTCGAGGCGGTTCGGAACGGTGAAATTACTCGTGGAAGCCGGAGCCGACGTCAACATAAAGGACGACCAGGGTAGGAGCGCATTAAAACTGGCCTTCAGCTGTAACCCCCAGTGGGAAATGATCAAAGCTCTGCTGTCGGCAAACTGTGATGTGAATGTGAAGGAGGCCACCGGCGACACTCTGTCGCACAAGGCGATCCGGTCGAGAAAATTCGACGTGGCGGAGTTGCTGTTGGACAAGGGCGCTAACGCCAATACCAGTGGCCAGAGCGGAATGACACCCCTAATGGAAGCTCTCACATATATTCTGTGTGAAAGGAAATTTGTCGCTTTGCTCTTGGAAAAGGGAGCTGATCTTAACGCAAAGGCTTGGGACGGCAGAACGCCTCTGATGTTTGCCGCCGCGACGAGTTATCCGGAAGTGGTCGAGCTTCTGTTGGAAAAGGGCGCCGTGGTAAACGCAAAGGACGATAAGGGCCGGACGGCGATGGATTACGCTAAAGATCGCCGCAACAAGGAAACTATGAAATTACTGGAGGCGCATGGCGGGTAGAACTGAGCAGGGTGGGGCCGGCGCCTTTTCAACCGGAAAATATCTCGAACGGTGCGGTTGCGAGGCTAACCACATCCCATGGATCTGCGTGCGGGGCCGAAGAATCGGTAACCGTATTTTAGAAAAGCTGTAATAAGGACCCTCTCGGTGTGACGGAGGAAATCACATGAAATATGCACACAGATTGCTATTGGCTTTGACAGTTGCAGCGCTGATACTGCCTTTTCCGCCTGCTTGGAGCTGGGACTTCTTGGGGCCTATCCTACAGCTCAACGGCGGCGGGGTAGTCGCGCCTCGCTCCGAGCACAAGACGATTCGCATGGATTCCGAGGAAGTCATAATTCGGCTGAAAAGCAATAGCTACGTGGTGGATGTTGTTTTCAATATGTTCAACACCGGCGAGACGAGGACTGAATTGACCGGCTTTCCCAAATGTGTAATGTCCGGCGATCACTTTCCGAGCTTCCTCAAATTCGAAGGCTGGGTCAACGGCGTATCTACTGAATTTAAAGACGAGGAGGATCGGGTGGCGGAAGGAGACATTCCCGGCGCCAAAACCTTCCGGGACTCCTTTCTTCTTCGGACTTGGAAGCATCCGAAGGACTATTTAAAATGGCTGGTAAGTGATATTACCTTTCCAGGGCACGCCACAACCGCGATTCGGATAAGATACCAAGCCGATTATTGCAACGAGTCATGCGAAGCGGCCTATCTTTTGGGAACCGGCTCGCTTTGGAAGGACAACATCGGAAAGGCGGTTTTCATCATAGACAGCACCGAGGTAGGCGGTCCGGAGAAAATCTTGACCTATTTCGCACAAGGATCGAGGGAGGAACTCATCGCGGAGAAGGCCATTGAGGCGCCGAAGACGATTCTCAAGAATGTGGCCCGCTACGAAATCAGAGATTTCAAGCCCGATCCCAAAGCCTATGTAAGGATCAAACTATGCGACGACTTCCACCGTAGGTACGCAAAGGCTAATTACATCAAGCAGAAGCCCGCGTGCGGTCCCGTGCCTATGGCGCCTCCGCCAATGATGCCGATGAAGGTAGTCAAGTGGGGAAGCGGCGGCGCATAATAACGAGACATCAACTATCCGGAATCTTGGAGCGAGTCGCAGTTATTGCGAGGGAGCCTCTCTCCGCTGGGCTTGTCTGTGTATGTAAGTCAGATAGCCGCTATAGCCGAAAACAGCTAGTATCGTCACGACTGCTATGATGGAGGGCCAGATTTCACCGACTCCACGCGCCGAAAGCAAACCAAAAACAATTACCGCGCCGAAGAGCAACATCAGTCCTACTGCTCGATTAACGGCTCCTGCCACGTGCCCCGCATCCCTGCGGGACAGATGTTCCTTAAGTATGGACGCCACGATAGTGGTCGCCATGAATAAGTATGCGAAAACAAAATAGTAATCGATGCGAGTTAGATAAGTCACGTTAGGCAGCGACTGTCTGGTCGATAGGTGCAGGACTATTGCGCTCAGAAGCGCTGTGGTCGCCAGCGACATCCTGACTGAAAACGATCCTTGAACAGGGACGAGGAAGACCGACAAGGAAACACCCAGGAGGATAAAGAGCGGTAGAAACATCTTCAGGAAATAAGGAAACGGCTGCCGTTTCACATTCAGCGATACCCGATAAACCGAGAAATCAGGCCCTTCACGGGTGAGCTTGGCCTTTCCGAGCGAAGATTCGAAAGGTTTTGTCCCGGAGAAGTGATCGATCCCCATAAGCTTGTAACCAGGCGGCAGGACCTTCTTTGAAGCCATGATATCATCCCTGCTGCGCAAATGGGACCTGTCCACGACGAACAACACGTCGTCCACATTCACTTTCGCGGCCGACAGATCGAGCCTGAGGGTTTGGGTGTCAAAAGGAAACTGTCTCAGGTCATAATCCGCTGTAAACTTGCTTCGCAGCTTGAAGGACCGGTAGTTGATAGGTCCCTTCAGGCTCTTGCCGAGGGAGACGACTCCCTCATCGCCGCCCAGGACCTGGTTCCAAAAGAACTTGTGCTTTTCATTCCAGTGAATATTTCCTTTCCATTTCAGCCATAGGAAACCTTGCATTTCAAATTCTTGGGCGTCGAGGCGAATATCGCTTATTTGCTCCACATCTATTCCCGCGTAAACGACAGCCACTTTTTTCATGAGAACCCCGTCAACGGCAATGGTTCCCAGCCGATGCTCGTCATCGGCCACCGACTCCCGTTTATGATTCTTTTCGGGTCGAACCCGGCGCACGGGTAGGAGTTGCGTATATTCCGGGAAAAAGAGTCCATCCTTGAGCCTACTGAAGAGGACCGGCCGCCGCATAGCTCCATGTTCGTCAAAGTAAAGCTTTCCCGAGATCCCTTCTACTGCGCTGTCCATAGATTGAATCGACAACAGGTAGTCCCTTATCGCCTGACGTAATTCCGAAGTCTTTGTCTTGCCTCGCTTCAGCCCATTCATCAGGCCTCTGGCTATCAAATAGGCCGCATCGTAAGCGTAAACCGATGACTGGCTGGGATGCTCGCCTCGATATAAGCTCTGATATTCCTGAACAAACTCGCCGGCTTTGAGCGACGCAAGTTCGAAGAAAAAAGGATTGGCCACGGTTATGTGTTTCGGGACCTTGTTTCCGGGCAATTCTTTGGCGCCGTTTACGAATTCCGGAGCGCTCAGATCGTCCGGCCCCAATATAGGCGCACTGATATTTGCAGATGAAAGCCGCCGCACAATCTCAAGGGCGTGGCCCACGTGGGCGAGAAGCACAATTGCGTCGTATGCGTCCGGGGCTTCTTGAATCCGCCTTATCAATCGGTCATCCGCCGGACCCTTTTCCGAGCCGAACGCAATGTCTGCGGTTATCTTCAGCCCATTGCTCCCTGAGTGTCGCGCAAAGCTGTCGCTAAGCCCGCTCATGTAATCCGCCCGAACCACCAGGACTTGCGAACCCAAGGATTTCTTTGACATAAGCCGACATAAGCGCCCCCTGCCATTCGTCGGTATAGACCATGCTAAACACCCACGGCGATTTGCGGGTTACGTCAGGGTCGGAGGAGGCAAGAGCCATCAGAGGTATTCTGTTGGCATTATAGAAATCGTGATCCACATACTCGTAGTCGGCGGAGGGGTTTCCTATGAGAGCGACGGAATTCGGCTCCCGTGTCAGCGAGTCGGCCATGTAAGTAGCGATTTTTTCGTAGGGCGCGTCGCGAAGCGCTGCCGGCTCCCGGCGATCCACACTGCGAAAAGCAATATTAGGGGCTGGTGTTCCGAATTCTTCGGCAAGCCGATGCTTTAATTCCGTGTTGTAGTGATTGAGGAATATGGCCAAGCCCTGACGCACAGTCTCATTGCTTTGTGGTCCTTCGGGCAGGACCAGCCCTATGGAATAGGTTTCAGGATTGCCGGCCGAATCCGGCGTCCGGGAACACGAACCGGCAAACAAGAGAGAAAATAGTAATAACAACGGAATGAGAGCACGCATCCGGTTATTCCAAAATGGAAGGGAGACTAATGGGCTCCTGTCGAGAGGCTTTGTGTCTTGCATGTCTTACGCTTCCTGGTCGCTTCGGTTCAGGCGCTGCCTGTGAAAACTCGCACAGTGAAGCGCTCCCGTTAAGCGTATTTTTAATTCCGCAGTTCGTAGCCTTTGCGCGTTGTCCAGTGCGGTGAGCGTTTATCATCCCCTGCTCGGCCCGCGGCGCTTAATCGGCTTCACACTCCCGGAAGCTCTACGAACAAGCCTCCAAAAATGAGCGTGAAGTCACGCGACGGCATGCGTAATATA
Source organism: uncultured delta proteobacterium (assembly GCA_963747865.1). Classification (GTDB taxonomy): domain Bacteria; phylum Desulfobacterota; class Desulfomonilia; order Desulfomonilales; family Desulfomonilaceae; genus JBBSBY01. The sequence goes on from CAVVHK010000022.1 coordinate 12,072, forward strand.
CCCTTTACCATTGAATACCCGTTTTGAAGACCGGGCGGACCCTTGGGTTCGAAGTTCGCTCCATGCGGGTCCCATAGAGTCACGGTGTCGGTCTGCGCCTCATAGCCGATGATCGCGTAATCGTGGGAACGGCGAATTCCTGGCGGAATTTCCCCCCGGACCGTGGTTCCGGCGCAAAGGATTCGGCCATGGGTCACAGCTTCTCGAATGATGTCTCTTACTTGCGCAACCAGTTGCGGACGCCGCCCGAGATCTGGAGGGAAACCTTTGGCCCCTTTGCGACGGATGTGAACGTGCCTTGCCGCATGGCCGGTGAGAAGGGTTATGATGCGACGAGGGTTACCGCCGCGGCTTATGGAGTCCAGGCCAAGCTCATCCCGGTATTTAGCGCTGAACTCTTGCCGGACCTGCCCGAACGCCTGTTCGAGGACGTTCAACCACAGCCCCTGATCACCGGAAGTGGAACTGAGGGCAATCTGACCGTCGGTGAGAGATTGCACCCGAACTTGGCTTCCATTACGGAACTGGACGGCGCAAGAGCCGTCGGGTTGGGAAACGATCATCTCTTTCAAACGCAAAGGGTTAAAATGAACCGCCGCCCCAACGCAGGATACGACCCAGCAGTCGCCGAGCGGCCCCTGATGAATCCCCTCCAGGCGAGGCGCATTGTCGGCGAACACGAATCGAGGGACCCTTTTAATATGTTGACTGAATTTCCTAAACCGGTTCTTGAATCCACGGGTTCGGGGCAAGTCTTCCGAACGCTTGGGCTGGTCTTCCAGCATGTCAGCCCGTAGCAAGTCTGCCTTCATTAGGCAAGTCGCCCCTTTATGGCTCCGAAAATATATATGGATGGCTGCGACTGCGGCCGCCTCATCGCCTTTCACATTAGGATCGAGAACCAATTGGTGGACTCTGGATGGCGTCAAACAATCGGAACCGTCTCGAACCCATGATGGAAAGCATGACGGTACTACCGTTGAGAACGACGCCACATCGGCCGGCGCCGGGGAGGGAATAGCCACGGCGAAGAGCAGGGTCGTGAGCAGAGAAATGCGTCTAAAAGCCATAAGAGCGTCTCTTTTATGACCCTGAAATTCCATAGGCGCGCCCGCTTTCTTTGTATTATTTCATTGTGCTGATGACGCCTGCGCCGACTGTTTCTCAGGGTAGCCCACGAACTCATACTAATCAAGCAGAGAAAGTTTGCCGTCGCTGATTCGATGAATGCATTCGCAAGGTTCGGTGTGGGCATACGGCGGGAGGGTAGCCATTCAGTTATGGCCGGCGAACGCTGAGATTGCTTTACCGAGGAACGGCGGATTTGACTCCTCGCAAAGGCGCTTTGGCCCGCCATTGCGAGCGCAGCCATGCAATCTCCTGAGCGTAACCGAATAGGTGTGCCTTGATCTTATTGGTGTTGGCGTCCATGGGCTGCGCCCATGACTACTCAAGAAGACTCCCCCTTTCGAGAAAGAGAAGGAGAAGCCGATGCTTAGCCATATTTAAACTTCTTGAAGGGTAGTCTGGAGGCCCCGCGAAACGCGGGGTTTCAAGAAGTTTCCCTCCAGACGCATATTCATGGGAAGCGGGTGCCTGCCGTTACGCCTCCAACAATTCCAACATCTTGTCGGGCTCAGTGGTCGGGAGGTTGCAGTTGTAGTTAAGGCATACGAAAGCCGTTGCCCGGTCGTCTATGGCTCCGTGGGAGTCCACGAATTCCGGCAGAGAGGAGGATTCAGAGCCGTTGCCCTCCGGTTTGAACAGTACCACCGTGTTCGGCTGAAAAGAGCGCCTCAACTTTTTGAACATTTCTTCTGTGTCGTTCGCGTCACGTTTGCCCACGATGACCACTTCGTGGGAACTTCCCAGAGCAAACTCCAGAGCGCACAGCAGTTGAGTGTGCCCGGATGGGAACTGTTCAAGATTGCCCGCAAAAGCCCTTGAAATCGTCTCGGCCTTTTGCTCCAATCTCGGGTTTGCGATCAGACGGCCAAGTTTGAGCAAATTCATCATGGCCACGGAATTGCCCGAAGGAGTGGCTCCGTCGTGGACTTCCTTTCTTCGGACAAGCAGGTCCGTGGCGTCAGCCGAGGTAAAGTAAAAGCCACCCGTATAATCATCCCAGAATCGGTCCATGAACTCCTTGTTGAGCTCCAGAGCGATATTCAGGTAACGGGCTTCAAAAGTGGTTTCATAAAGCTCCAGCAGGCCCCAAATGAAAAACGCGTAATCATCGGCTTTGGCTTCCAACGCTGCCTCGCCGTCTCTGAACCTGTGCAGCAGTCTGCCGTTGCTGTCACGCATGGCTTCCAACACGAAGTCCACCGCTTTCCGGGCCGCCACAGCGTAATCCTTGCGTCCTAGCGCCCTTGCCCCCTTGGTGAGAGCCGCAATCATCAGGCCGTTCCAGTCCGTGAGGATTTTGTCGTCCTTGTGGGGGCGCACGCGGCGCTCTCGGGCTTCAAAGAGTTTTCGCCTGATTTCCCGCAAGGTCTGGGCGAGTTCGCTTTCGGCCATTTTAAGTTCGGCTGATATTTCCGTCACGGATTTCGTCATGTGTGGAATGTTTGCGCCCGTGAGCATACCCGTCGATTCTTCCTTGAAGTTGCCTCCGGACCGGAAGTTGTAGACCTGTGAAGCCAACCTGGCGTCGTCTTCTCCGAGGACGTCAACCAGTTCGTCGTGGGTCCAGACGTAAAACTTTCCCTCGTGGCCTTCGCTGTCAGCGTCTTCAGCCGAATAGAAAGCGCCCTCCGGGGAGGTCATATCCCGCAGCACGTAAGTGAATATTTCCCGGACCACCTGAGAGTATTCTTCCTGGCCGGTCGCCTGATATGTTTCGATGTAAGCCATCGAAATCAGCGCCTGATCGTAAAGCATCTTTTCGAAATGAGGCACGAGCCATTCCGGGTCTGTGGAGTATCTGTGGAAGCCGAATCCCACATGGTCATATAGTCCGCCGTTGCGCATGGCCTTTAGGGTCTTTTCCACCATGCTCAGGGCCTTGCTTTCTTTGGCGCGTTTCCAATAACGCAACAGGAAAAACAGGTTGTGAGGCGTGGGAAACTTGGGCGCAGGCCCAAATCCACCATTCATCGGATCGAATCTGTCGACGAATTCATCGTACGCTTTGTCCAAAGTGGGATAACCGGGCACGCCGCCGGGCGAGTCTTCGGGGAGGCCCTTCAAAGACGCATAGATCTGATCCGCAGCCCTGAGCATATCCCCACGCCTGGTTTTCCACAATTCGGTTATTCTCGGGGCAAGATCCATCATGCCTATTCTGCCGAAGCGGCTCTCCTTGGGAAAATACGTCCCTGCAAAAAACGGCTTTTTTTCAAACGTCATGACGACATTTAAAGGCCAGCCCCCGGAGCCTGTCATCATTTGGCACGTGGTCATATATATGTGGTCTATGTCCGGGCGTTCCTCCCGGTCCACCTTGATGGACACAAAGGCCTCATTCATCAATGCGGCGACTTCCGGGTCCTCAAAGGACTCGTGCTCCATTACATGACACCAGTGGCAGGTGGAATACCCGATTGACAGGAATATCGGCTTGTCATCTCTTTTCGCTTTTTCAAAGGCTTCATCCCCCCAGGCGTGCCAGTCCACAGGATTATACGCGTGCTGCAGTAAATAGGGACTCTTCTCATTGACGAGGCGATTAGGCTTTGCGTCTTTATTATTTAGCTTATTCATTGGCGAACTCCCGGGAAAAATATCAATTAATGCGCTAAACAAAGTTTGCGTCCGGTTTCTTCAGTTGCAAGGCCAATGAATTGAGAAGCGGGGGCAAAACCTTTGAAAGTCAGTGTATCTGAGGTGAAAGGCAATTCCTGCGACAAATTCCTTCTGGATTCCTCCAAGATCCCTGGCTCACCCCTCCATCAAATGCGTGGGTCTGGCGTAGGTGGCTCCCCCATAGGGAAAGATCCATATACTTGGATTCCGCGGCATTTGTTTTCCGGCCCAATTGAACATGGCCTCCAGGTTATCGAAACTTCTGGCCAAACCCATTTTCCGGCCAATGTCCGCCGGAACGGTAGCGCTGTCCGTGAACAATCCCAGGTGGTTCCTACGCAGCATTTGCAGGCCGAAGTGTCCGATGAAGACGTCCTCCACAGGTTGCCCGGCCTTGACCCTTCTCATCAGCGGCAAAATGCGATGCTTGCCGATGGCTTTCACTATCCCGCGCATTAAAGGATAAGGGAGCGTGCGTCCCGACTGAGGCATTTCACCGACTCCGTGTTCGCATTTCAGGCATCCCATCATTACACCGCCGGGTTTGCACACGTACAAGGAGTTGCCTACGCATTTAATGGATTGCCTAAGATCCAGTTCCATGGGGAATGAGTTGGCCAAGACTCCATGGGATTGCTCAGGCGCAAACAGGCTCAGATGCTCCTCGACGAATCTTTCCCCGGCCCGGTGAGCTTCCAGCGGGTCGCCGCAGAAAAACCGTATAGGTTGCGCTCTTTCATTCATGGCGCAATTTACGATGAAGATTTCGCCTCTTAAGAGCTTCGCCCCTTCTTCGAGATCGAGTCTCATGGGAGAATCGTTTCCGTTTACGCCTACAAAATCGAATGAATCCGCGTGAGCGTTCTGGAGATGGTTAGTCCCTATGGTTTCGGCGCCGGCGCACCCTGGAATGATCATCTTTAGGCCGCCACCGAAACCCAAGAGCAAGTGCGGTTCTATGGAGCCAACGCACAAAATCAGGTCGGAATCCGCGACGGTTTTATTGACGATTACCTTGGAGCCACGGGAAGTTACTCCGAGGCGGACCAGGTTGTCGTCGTCATAGGCGTCATGACAGGCCACTGTATATTTCGACAGGGTCTCAAGCCCGACTTTCTGTTCGATTTCCTCGGGTCGGCTGCTTCTATGAACCCCTGTTGCGATCACGACGCTTATGTGGTCGGGTTTGGCGCCGCCTTTAGCCAGCTCTTCGAGCACAGGGCCTATGAAGTCCTTCACAGGGGTTGGTCTGGAATGATCGTCCACAACCACCGTAATTTTGCTGCGCTCCAGATTCCGTTCTGAAAGCCGAGTTGTCGCAATAGGCTGAGAGAGGGATTCTCTGCAAGCCGCAGCGACATCGTCAGGCGCGTTCGTAATTCTGGGACGCAATTCCCCCAGTATCCGCCAATCGGCCGGAAGCCGCGCTTCCAGCCGCCCCGCGCCCCATGGCAATTCGACTATTTGCGTCATAATCGATCCTTTCTGGACATCCGAAATCCTTTTGAGTAATCACAAACTTCTTGACAACATATTGGTATTCATATATTACTATAAACAAGATATAGCTTTCCCGGAGGAAATATGAAGAAACGCGGCATCACTCGAAGGAAGTTCCTCGTCGAATCAGCAGTCGGTGGAGTCGCTCTAGCCACCGCGCCGCGTCTTGGGTTTGACGCGTGGGCTTCCAAGGAACCTGTTTCGGGCGATGTGAAAGTCACTCCCACCCTGTGTGATGGATGCGGCAATTGGTGCGCCATCAAGGTCTACACGCGGGGCGACCGCATATGGAAAGCCGAAGGGAATCCCATGGCTGGAAACAATATGGGTCGCATGTGCGCCAAGGGCCATGGTCTGCTCCATGAAGTAGAAAACAAAGACAGGATCACGCAGCCGCTAAAACGTGTGGGACCAAACAAGTTCGAGCCCATATCCTGGGAGCAGGCTTACAGAGAAATCGGCGAAAAAGTTAAGCAAATCAAAGAGAAACACGGTTCTCAGTCACTATTCTGGCTGCACTATCCCGAGGGAAACGCCGAGCTTGCCACGAGATTCATGACCGCTCTGGGTTCTCCAAACGTATTCTCCCATGGTAGCACATGCTTCATGCCCAGGAACATAGGCTGGTGGCTTACAACTGGTTCCAGCAAGCCTGAGCACGATTTTGAAAACACTCGGCAGGTTTTGCTGGTCGGCAGGAATCCGGCGGCTGGTTTGCAATTACGGCACCTGAGAGACATGGCTATCGGGAAAGATAAAGGCGCGGCCATCGTGGTCGTGGACCCCAGATTCAGCGAATCAGCGGCCATGGGCGCCCAATGGGTCCGAATCAGACCCGGAACTGATCTGGCGTTGGTTCTTGCAATCGGGCGCCTACTGATCAAGGAAGATCTGTACCAAAAGGACTTTGTTGAAAAATACACCGAGGGTTTTCTCGAATTCGCAACGACTGTGGAGCAATACACTCCGGAGTGGGCTGCTGAAAAGACTACAATACCAAAAGAAACAATTGTCCGGATAGCCCGGGAGCTTGGGGAAGCGGCGCCAAAATCTGTAATTCATCGCGGATATCATGGGGCGATGGGCACTCAATACAAGAATAGTCTGCAGTTAGTACGGGCGGTGGCGTGCGTTAACGGCTTGTTGGGCAATTTCAACCAGCTCGGGGGACTTTTCGAGCCTCCCAAGGCCAAACTTGGCAAGCTGGATAAGGAGAGGCATCCGACGCCGCCCAAAGTCGATTCCCCTATGATTGACGGCAGCACTGATCCGGAGCGTTATCCTCTGACGCCAAAAGGTCACGGGATGGCCCAGGCGATCCCCGAATTGGCGATTGAGGGCAAGCTCAAGGCGGGCTTCGTTTACCACAACAATCCGCTCAGGACTAATCCTAATCCAGCCCGAGTAATCGAAGGCTATCGAAAGCTAGACCTGTTGGTGAGCTTCGACTACGTCCTTTCGGAAACGGCGTCAATAGCCCACTACATTTTGCCGGAGTCCTTTTATCTGGAGCGCGATGATGTTGTCCACACAAACCACTCCTATAAAACAAAGCAAGTGGCAATTCGTCAGCAAGTGATCAAGCCGCTGTACGACACCAAAACCATGGTTCAAATACTGATAGAAATGGCGCCCCATATGGGTATCGGTCAATACTTCAATTTCACTCTTCAAGAGTATAACGCGGCGTCGTTGGCTCCCCTGGGAATCACGGTCGATCAGCTAAATAGGGAAGGGGTGATTGACCTTGGCGGCGCCTGGCAACCGGGTCCTCCGGAATTCGGGACCCCGAGCGGCAAATTGGAATTCGTGTCGTCCACGATGAAGGAGTTGGGTTTGCCGGCCGTTCCCGAGTGGGAGGAGCCGCTGGTCGAGCCCGACACGAAGGACCCTAACTCTTTCCGGCTCATCCACGGCAAGCAGGCGTATCAGACTCACGCCAGGACGGTAAACCAAGAATATCTCAAAGAAATTACTCGGATTAACGACTCCACCCGGGTCTGGATAAACTCCGACCGGGCCAAAGCTCTGGGAATCAAGGACGGGGATTTGATAACGCTCACTTCCTCTGTTGGCAAGGGTAAAGCGAAGACCAGGGTAACCAATGGAATACATCCGGAGTGTGTGTACATGCCAAGCGGTTACGGCGTGTTTTCCAGAAATCTGCGGACCGGGTTTGGGTATGGTCTGTCTTACAACGACTTCTTGCCGACCTATTTCGATCCCGTGCTGGGCCACACAATGTCCAATGAGATAATCGTGCGTGTGGAGAAGGCTTAGGTGAGATCGCAAAACCTAAGATCTTTAGGAAGAGTGGTCGGGGAGGGACTTTTTGCAAAAAGCCCCTCCCCAAAAACTATTATCATTGCGACCAGACCATCACATTGAAACGGATACAAGATGCCGCGCTTCGGCATTGCGATAGACACGACGAAGTGTGTCGGATGTCATTCCTGCAGAGTTGCATGCCAGAACCAGCAGGGTTTGGACTCGAACCAATCGTTCAACTGGATCAAGGAAGTGGATTCAGGCAAGTACCCGTCCTACGGAAAAGAATACGTTCCGTTGCAGTGCAACCATTGCGAGAACCCGCCTTGTCAGAGAGTTTGCCCGACGGGCGCAATTTACACTTCCCCTGAAGGCATAGTGCTCGTCCATCGCCATCGATGCGTGGGTTGCAAATATTGCATTGAGGCCTGTCCATACAGGGTGCGAACCATCGATGAACATGAAGGCATTTCCGTGAAATGTTGGATGTGCTCCGACCTTGTTAAGGCCGGGGGCGCCCCTGCCTGCGTAACCACATGCCCCACTCGGGTCAGGATTTTTGGGGATTTGGACGATCCCGACAGCAGCGTTTCGCAGTTCATAGCGAGACATCGTGCAGAACCTTTAAGGCCGGATCTGAACACCAAACCGAAGATTTTCTATAGAAGGAGTTGATCATGCCCGAGAACGCCTGGGGATGGTTGATAATCACTTACTTATTCCTGGCCGGGGTAGGCGCGGGAGCTTTTCTCGCGGCAGCGGCGGCAAAACTGCTGGCCCCGGATTGGCCCGAGCCCGTGCGCAAGGTCGGTTCTCTGATTTCTGGTCCGTTGGTGGCAATTGGGACGATGTGCCTTGTGTTGGACCTCGAAGCCGGCCTCCGGCAGCCATGGCGACAGGTTTACCTTTTGAGCAATTTGACCAGCATGATCACCTGGGGTGTGCTGATTTTGTCGGCCTTCATTCCCGTGGCGTTCCTGTACGCCGCGGCGGTGAACGACCTTGCTTTCATTGGCCGCTTTGCGAAACGACACGAAGCCGGGTTCAGGATTGCGGGCGGCTTCCTCGCTGTGTGCACGGCGGGATATACGGGCGTGCTTATCGCTGTAATAAACGGCATGCCCTTTTGGAACAGCCCCGTGTTGCCGCTCCTGTTTCTGGCCTCGGCAGTGTCAACCGGCCTGGCGACAACAATGATCGGAGCCTACCTAACGGATCCCAAAGCTATAGGGAGCCTGGGGAACTATTCTCTGGGGCACATTGTCTTCCTAATGGCGGAGTTCATAGTATTGACGCTCTACCTGTTCATGTCCTTGACAGCATCGAACGAAGCCGCGGCGTCCGCAGGGATGCTGATATCAGGGAAGTTAGGTTCCTACTTCTGGATTCTGGTCGTAGCCCTGGGAATTGTAATTCCGCTGATTCTAAGTTTGCTTGAATACTTGGAATACGGCGAATTGCCCAAGAACCTGGTCGTCGCGTCGGAGCTGTTGGTGTTGGTGGGAGGGATGAGTCTGAGGGCCTTGATCATACTATCCGGAACAGGCCCGAGGATAGTCTAATTTTTTGTGATTGGCGCCGGCGAACGCCATTTTGCGCAAAGGGTTTCCTCCGGGTGAACTCTCACCATTTTTTGCATCCGCCGATGAAAAAGGAGTTGTTTATGCCGGATCAAGAAAAGCTGCAAAAATTTGAAGATGAAGATACGGAATTGAGGCCATCCGAAGAGTCCGAAACCCCACTCGAGGAAAAAGCCGCCGAAGACGACAAGGAAGATGAGGTAAAGCCGTGCGTTCCTCCGAGAAACTGCGTCATTCGGGCCGCGGCTGTCTCCATGGCCATAGTTTGTTTTGTGGCCGTATTTGTCGCAGGTCTGTTTCAGCTCACCGCCAGGTGGCGGGATCCGTCCCCGAACAGCGCGCCTCTTTCAGTCCCGGCCCATGCGCTCTGGCAAGACATGAATTCGGGGCGCCTTTCAAACCAAACCATGGGGACGCCCGAAAAAATGAAGAACCAAGCCGGGTTCAAGACCGGGCAGACTCCCACGGATTCGCAATAAGACAAAACAAATCGGAAACTTGGACGATGTACGGGAGGCGAAGCAAATGAAGGATTTAGATTACGCCAAGGGATATTGGAATCCTTATCTGGCCGGTATAGCGCTCGGGCTTGTACTGCTGTTGACATTCTATCTCATGGGCACAGGATTGGGCGCATCCGGAGCGGTTGCAAGGATGGCAGCGGTCATTGCGCACGCTGTGGCGCCATCCACGGTCGAACATCACCCCTATTTCTCCGAGTTCTACAAGGAGTCAAAACCGCCGTGGATCAACTGGATCGTGTTTGAGGTCGCAGGAGTTTTCCTGGGCGCGGCCATTGCCGTGATCACGGCCCGACGCTTCAGACCGGGAATAGGTAAAGGACCCGCTGCGTCTAACGAGCTCAGGCTAAGCATGGCATTGATCGGGGGCGTCCTGGCGGGCATTGGAACGCGTTTTGCCCTGGGTTGCACCAGCGGTCAGGCTTTGAGCGGGGGCGCGACCATGGCGGTGGGAAGCTGGGTGTTCATGATGGCCGTGTTCGCGACGGCGTTCGCAGCGGCTTATTTTGTACGGGGAGAATGGTCATGACCGGTCCGCTATATCTTAACGGCGCATTTGAATACGGAACAAGCTTGGCGATTGCCGTGGGCATAGGGTTCCTGTTTGGGTTTATCCTGGAAAGAGCCGGCTTCGGCGACGCCAGAAACCTTACCAATATATTCTACTTTCGCGACATGCGAGTGCTGAGGGTAATGTTTTCAGCAGTGCTCACAGCTATGGTTGGATTAGTTGTGTTGAGCTTGTTGGGCCTTTTCGATTATTCGGTCCTCCTCGACGTCTCCCTGCTCAAGACCTACCTATGGCCCCAACTGGTCGGCGGAATAATATTTGGATTGGGATTCATCATAGGCGGTTATTGTCCAGGAACTTCGGTTGTGGGGATAGTCTCGGGTAAACTGGACGCGATTGTCTTCATGGCGGGAATGATTGCGGGAATTTGGGTGTTTGCGGCGGGTTTTCCCCTGTGGGGAAGCTTTTACATGAGTTCGGATCTAGGGCGCGTAACGTTATGGCAGGTTTTCGGCATCCCTATGTTGGATATGGCCGGGCTTGTGGTGGCAATGGCTCTGGTGGCGTTCTATTTGGCCGGCTTGGCCGAGAAGTGGGCGCCTTACGACAAATAACCATGGTGTTTGCGTGGTTTTGGCGCCAAAATAGACCAAATTAACTACGGAGGTTTTTCATGGGTAAATTGATTCGCGTCATGGTGGTGCTGATGGCTCTTGTTTTCGGGCTTTCGACAATGGCTCTGGCCGCGGAATTCTATGTCGTTAAAGACGCCTCCGGGAAAATGAGCATTAGCGAGAACAAACCAACTGAGGCAAAGTCCCTTATCAAGGGTCCGTTCAAGACCAAGGATGACGCCGAGAAGGCCATGAAGGTTATGTCCTCGACAAAGCCCAAGCTTCCGGATCAAGGTTGCTGAAAAGCTTGCAATAGATTACCGGGAAGCCCCTTTTGCAAAATGGGGGTTTCCCGGACCCTTCCCTAAAAACTGCTAATATATTGATTGGGTTAAATTGTCTTCACCGTGTTTAGACCGGATATCTCATCGATTGCGCCGACGCAAGCCCCATAGGTCCTCGGGATAGAGGCGTGGCGCGAACCGGCATGTTTACACTGTGGAATATTTAGGAGCTTAAGTGGTTTCTAAACCTCGACCGGCCGATCTCGCAAAGATCACGGTCATCTCACGCGAAATCCCCGAAGTGGGCAGACGCTCATTACTGCAGTGGATATTTGGCGTTCTCGCTGCGACAATAGCGGCCGTTATCGCCGGTGGAGCCGGCCGATTCGCGCTCTTCAGCTCTTCGCAAAACAAAATCCGGGAAATTCCTCCCGACGCAATTGCCAAGCTTGAGCGGGACAAGCCTTTTCACAGCCCTGAGGCCGGAGCGTGGCTCATCAAGGACTCAAAAGACAAGGTGACCGCCTTTGACGACCGCTGCACCCACTTGGGCTGCCGTCACAAATGGAATCCCGAGCTGAAGCTATTCCAATGTCCGTGCCACGGAAGCGAATTCGACGTTTACGGCATGGTAAAGCGTGGCCCGGCCACAACTCCTTTGGCGAAGTTGACGATTGATGATACGGACAAGACACGCATAAAGCTGGTCGCGTCCTAATAGCCCATTTCCCAAAATTCGGTCGCGAATTCTCATTGCATGAACTCACCCAAATCATTCCAGTCTTTAGTGCTTCACCTTCACCCCAGGTCTATACCCGAGCACGCGGCGGACATACCGTTCACGTGGTGCCTGGGGGGGCTTGCGCTATGGATGTTCGTTTTGGAAATAGCCACGGGCATGTTGCTGATGTTTCAATACATGCCCACCGGTTCCGGCGCATACGCTTCCATCCAAAATATTACCTTCATGGCTCCGTACGGCTTCTTCATACGAAACCTGCACTATTGGCTCGGTCAATTCATGGTGATTTTTGTTGTGCTGCACATGATCCGAGTGATCCTAACCGGGTCTTATGCTCCACCTCGGCGTTTCAACTGGACAATAGGGCTGGTGTTGCTCGTGGTAACCGTTTTTGTGGATTTCACGGGGTATATTCTGGTTTGGGATGACCGGTCGCTGTGGGCTTGGACCATAGCCAGGAATCTGGTTCAATCCGTTCCGGTCGCAGGTTCTGAACTGGCCGGGCTTCTCTTCGGGCCGGCGGACCCTGGAGACATGACCCTGATCCGGATATACGCGTGGCATGTCCTTTTCTATCCGGCCTTATGCGCAATATTGGTGAGTTGGCACTTTTGGAGGGTCAGGAAGGACGGCATATCCAAGCCCCTGTAGGCGAACCTGACGCATTGATCACGTGCCGGAGGCAGACTGAGTGAAACTGTCTCAAAATACCGGCGCCTCGTAATTTGTAGCACGCTCTTTATCTGAAACAGGATACCCTGCTTGAGGATTATTATGCCGGTCCTTGTTATAATCTCGCAAAGCGGTTGTAGGGGCGGGGTTTATCCCCGCCAGTTATTCACAAACCAGTTAGGCGGGCGGGGATAAACCCCGCCCCTACGATTGCCGTGCCACGATTCGCGACAATTCGGGAGATTTGAGACAGTTTCGAATACCCGAGCTCGCTTTCCATGGTGGAATTTCGGTCCAGCCTTAAAATCGGGCCCGAAGCCTCCCGGCATGCGTTCCCAGGCTGGAACCCCAGGGCGAGAGAAAAGATTGTCTCCGACGACCAATCGGTAAGTTTTAACCAACGGCATTCGTTGCGCTGTGAACAGGCCGGTCATTTGTCCACAAGCAGCGATTTTTGCTTGCGCAGGGCTCGGTTCAGCCACAGGTCCCTACGCTCAAGGTATTCAAATGCCCCAATATATGTGTGCGCTCCTTTGATTCGGCCATCGTCCAGGATAATCTGCCAATCCTCCACAGCGCTTTCCGGGACGTCTCTTCTATGCCCGAATTCCCTCTTTTTGGCGTAAGGCTCGTTTACGGGAGAGACGTTGAAGATACCGTTTTCGAAGTGATGAACGTAACCCCACATATGTTCGGCCGGCTCCTCGTCCGTCACAAGGGAGAACCGGATATATGCCCCATCGATATGCCGTCGAGCCTGGTCGACAAAATAGGGCAACGTGTCTCTGGCTCTCTTGCCTGCTTCCAGCAACTCCAAAGACTCGGAATCGACGTCCTGGTTCTCTATTCCCATTCCCGGGTCGCTGAGCCATGACCAGCCATACAAGACCACCACTATGGGGACCACAAATTGGTCAAAGATGGAGTCCAGGACTGCTGCGTCCGGCATACTTAGCTTGTGGGGCAAGTTATAGATAAATCCCGCCAGACGCGCGAGTCCCCAGAGCGTAATCACAGCCCCTACAGCACTGTTGACGATTACCCTGAGCAGCCCGTCTTGGTCACCTGCCCAATGAATGAGCGCAACAAAGATTACCAACCCTCCGAAGGCCAGACAGGCTATCAATATGGTCAGATTGTATTCCAAATCCACCCCCAAAGTCGGACTTAAGAAGCAACTGCTATGAGATTCGATAGCAGTCTCAGTTTCGCAGGATGCGGCCCCCGAAGAAGAGCCCATCGTCGGTTGAGTCCCGCTTGGGATTGATGCGGTTCGCTTGGCTCGGCGTATCACACGGGATGAGTAAACGATACGGTCTGTGGTTATTATACGCTCTGGCCAGTGGACTCCGGAGTCTCTTCCGGCACAAATCGAACCTCCACTCTCCTGTGGAGAGCGGCGGCTATTCTTAGCGCCATCGAAAAGAAGTCTCCATCGTAGTCCGCTTCTTCGAGGTCGTCTATGACCGAGGCCTCAATACCCACGAGGTCGGCAAGCTGTTGTTGAGTCATGCCGGCTTGGTCGCGTAGGTCGTAGATTTGTCGGGCGATCTCCGCTTTGACCAGCTCTTCCTGAAACGACGCTTCCCGCTCCGGATCGCCTTTGATGTATTTGTTATAGGCCCAATCGAAGGCGTCCGAACGATGCTTCTCTTCCATATTCAAGGCTCCCATGGGAATAAGTGGATTTGAGGCTCGGCCTCAAACTTCCGTCGTAGCCGCAAGGCCCTCTCAATCTCTACTACAGGCACTTCGCGTTCTTTAGTCAATCCGTGAGTGAGCACCACGATTTTGTTCCCATAAAAGAAGTATAACACTCGATAATTTGTATGGCGAAATCTTATCCGCAGCTCGTAGACGCCATCCCTAAGATAATCAGCTTCAGGGCGGAGGAGTTCATGCCCACAGTCTCCTAATCTCTTTATCCGCGCCGTCCATTTATCTCGAACCTTGACGGGAAGCCGGTCAAGCCATTCTGAAATAGGAACCGTGCCATCCTCTCCATATAAAGCAGGACCTCGACTCGCGGCATAGGTTCATCCTTTGTTGCTTAACAGGGCATTCATCGACAACGAGAACGTTTCCGAAACTACTAAATGATCTCTATGACAAGGTCGGTCCGGGATTTCCATAGTATCAACGGCGTAGTTAGGAAAACAACCTCAAATGATGCGGTTCGCTTCACTCACAGCGTCCTACGGGACCTTGCACTGCTATACCGATGCTCCCACAGAAGCCCGCCCCCTCAAAACGTGTAAGTAAATGTCAGGCCCACGCTCAAGAGCCAATAACGCATGTCCATGGTGTAATGGGTTATCTGCAATTCCTGATTGGCGTTAACGTGCTGGGCTTTAGCCCCCGCGACCGGATTGATGAAGTTGAATCGTGAGGAAGCGCCCAGCAGGACGTTCTTGCCCAGCCTCTTCGACCATTCGAAGTTCACGTCGGCCCATTGACCTATATAGGATTGGCCGTCCAATTGAGTATTTTGATTATTCAGGACCTGATTGGCATCCATGCCGGTAAGAAGGATGGGCGAAAAAAGTATCTCCAGCCTGACCAAAGAATTGGCCAGATCGCTGTGCGAATAGTAGACCCCGAAGTACGGCACATGTATCTGAAAATGATCGTGGAAAGAATCTGACCACCGAGTGATTCTGTGAGATTCGTAATCTATTTTGTAGAACCTGTAACCGCCGACAATCGCCGCCGAATAGGGCATATGCCCCAGGCCGAAGTGATATATCGCCGACAGATCGGCCTCGAAATAATTCGCCTGAGTGTCCCAACCCAACGACTGGCCGTCGAAAAGGAAATTGCTGCGCCAAACCAGCGGTATGTTGATCCAGGCTTGGGCGCGCACAGCCAGGTCCGAAGCGACGAAGGTTCCCGCCTGAATCCCGAAAATGGGGCTGTCCAGGGATATGTCTTTTCTGCTCGCGGGTATCAAGCCGTTGTCGCCGTTCCTATATTTGATCCCGTTTGTCCCCCACATATACCCGGCCCTGGCCTCAACAATGGACTTGTCCGATGAGAATAAGGGGGCGCTGTGAGGAACCGGCGAAAACTCCATCGAATTAGCCGGGGCGCCGAACAGTCCCAGGCCCAATACCAGACACAAAGCCACCCATCCTGGTAAGACTCGATTGAATGTCCGTGAAGAGGCTTGGCTTATCATAAAATCACGAAGATCCCGGCAAAAATCGAAGATTAAATGGCCGTTTACCGGCCACGCGCCCAATGGAATGATCCCCGAGCGTTGTCACAGAGCTAAATAGGCAGCTAATTTTAAGGCCTGAATGTGTTTTTGTCGAGCTTTTTGGAGCCTATCTGAAAAAACCTTTGGAATATCAATACGAATTATGACCGCAAAAAATCTTGTTCTGCGACCTTAAAAATTATAATGTTGGGAGCGAGGCGTAGCTTGCTTCATGGGCGTTCAAGAGGTAAACTCGACGATTGCCCGTAGCGACTTTGCGAAATACTTCTGAGGTGCTTTTATATGGGTCAAGACTCGTTGCCCAAGGCATACGAACCGGCGGAAATCGAAAAACAATGGTACTCGTTTTGGCTGGATAATAAGTTATTTCGAGCCGAGGACGATAAAACCAGCTTGGAATATTCCATAGTCATTCCCCCTCCAAACGTGACCGGGTCTCTGCATATGGGGCACGCTCTAAACAATACGCTCCAGGACATTCTGATCCGGTATCATCGCATGAATGGCTATAATACGCTGTGGATGCCGGGAATGGATCACGCGGGCATCGCGACCCAAAACGTCGTCGAGCGCCAACTCGCGGCCGAAGGATCAAGACGTGAAGATTTGGGCAGAGACAAGTTCGTCGAGCGCGTCTGGACCTGGAAGGAACACTCCGGCGGAGTGATCATAAATCAGCTCAAGCGATTGGGATGTTCGTGCGATTGGGACAGAGAGAGATTCACAATGGACGAAGGTCTCTCTCGGGCCGTAAAGGAAGTTTTCGTGCGGCTTTATGAGGAAGGCCTCATATACAAAGGCGATTATATAGTCAACTGGTGTCCCAGATGTCACACGGCTTTGTCCGACCTGGAAGTGGAACATGAGGACGCGGCCGGGAGCCTGTGGCACATCCGTTATCCGGTGGAAGGGTCGGAAGAAACCTTGGTAGTGGCCACAACCCGGCCGGAGACCATGCTCGGCGACACGGCTGTAGCGGTCAACCCCGAAGACAAACGCTACTCGCATCTCATCGGCAAACACGCGCTGCTGCCGCTCGTGGGAAGACGCCTGAAAATAGTGGGCGATCCCATAGTGGCCATGGACTTCGGGACCGGCGCGCTTAAGGTGACGCCCTCCCATGACATGACGGACTTCGAGATTGGGCGACGACACGGCCTTGAACATGTGACCATTATGGATTTCCACGGGCGCATAAATGCTGCCGGAATTCATTTCAAAGGGATGGATCGATATGACTGCCGGAAAGCGATCGTCAAAGAGCTGGATGAAAAAGGTTTTCTGGTAAGCATTGAGCCTTACACCGTGGGACTCGGCAAATGTTACCGGTGCAAAAGCGTGATCGAGCCCTTGATTTCGCAGCAGTGGTTCGTAAAGGTCGCGCCTCTGGCCGAGGAGGCTCTGAAGGCGGTGCAGGACGGCCGCACGAAAATCATTCCCGAGCATTGGACCAAGACCTATTACGATTGGATGAACAACATCCGTGACTGGTGCGTTTCGCGGCAGATCTGGTGGGGACACCGCATTCCCGCGTGGACCTGTGAGGATTGCGGACACGTGATAGTAGCTCGTCAGGAGCCTACGGAGTGCCCCGAATGCAAGAGCTCAAAGCTGGTTCGAGAAACCGACGTTCTAGACACCTGGTTCTCTTCCGCTCTATGGCCGTTTTCCACCATGGGATGGCCCGACCAAACTCCGTTACTTAAGGCGTTTTATCCCACCTCTTGCCTTGTTACCGGCTTCGATATTCTCTTCTTCTGGGTCGCCCGGATGATGATGATGGGGCTGAAGTTCATGGACGACGTCCCGTTCAAGGATGTCTACATTCATGCGCTGGTCAGGGATGAAGCAGGCAAGAAAATGAGCAAGTCCCTGGGTAACGTTATGGATCCCCTTGAGGTAATGGACAAATTGGGAACCGACGCGTTTCGGTTCACTTTGGCTGCGCTGGCGGCTCAAGGAAGGGATATTAGGCTCTCGGAATCCCGTATCGAGGGATACCGCAACTTCATGAACAAGATTTGGAATTCCGCGCGGTTCGCGCTTCCATACATATCGGAACATCCTGAAGCTGAAATTGACAAGGAGAATCTCTCCTTGACGGAGAAATGGATACTTTCCAGATTGAATCGGACTATTCAAGATGTCCGAACCTCCCTGGAAACCTATTGCTTCAATGACGCGGCTCAGGCTTTGTATCACTTTACGTGGCACGAATTCTGCGACTGGTTCATTGAAGAATCCAAAATCCCCTTGGGCGGCGAAAACAAGGAGTCGGCCAACCAAGCCGCCGCCGTGCTGCGTCACGTGCTCGACTCTCTCATGAGGTTGCTGCACCCCTTTATCCCGTTCATAACTGAAGAGATCGCCTCGAAACTGGGGGGCGACAACTCCACCATAATGCGGGGCCCTTTTCCGGTCGTGGACGAGACGCTGCTTAATCCGGAAGCCGAAAAAGAGATGACCGCAATCATGGGATTGGTCACAGCGGTGCGCAGCATACGCGCTGAAATGAACATCTCGCCCGGGAAGGCGCTGTCTGTAATATTTGTCCCCCATGACGCGGAAGAAAATCAATTAATAGCGTCTAATCGGACGATTATTCAGACTCTTGCCAAGACCAACGACATAAAGATTGAGGACTCGGCGTTTGAGCCCCCGAAGATGTCCGCCACGGCTGTGGTTGGTGAAATGCGAGTGTTTGTTCCCCTTCAAGGGATCATTGACCCTGACGTTGAAATTGCCAGGCTCACCAAGGATCTGACCAAAATCCGGAAGGACCTGGATAGCGTGGAGAAAAAGCTCTCCACACCGGATTTCGTCGCAAAAGCCAGCGCAGAAGCGGTTCAGAAGCAACGCGACAGGCAAACCGAGCTTTCCGCTAAGGCCGCAGGCTTATCCGAAGCCCTGGCAAAGATGCAGGCGCTTAAGAGCAATTGAATAAATTGGGAGCCTTGGGAAGAATTGTCGGGGAGGGACTTTTTGCAAAAAGTCCCTCCCCGAACCCCTCCCGAAAAACTCTAATTATTGCAATCAATTCGGATCAATGATTTGTTTCAGTTTCGGGTCGGTTTTGAGGCGGCTTTTCGTCAGTCGGTCACCGAGAGCGCAGTGGGGCCTGAAAGACAATCTCGGTGATTTAGTACAGGTTTTCTTAAATTCGGTCACGGATTTAATGGGGATATGGCGCTTACTTGAACCGACATTTCACCCTCCCCCAGCCCCTCCCGTCAAGGGAGGGGGGTCTAAAACCCTCTCCCCTTGCGGGAGAGGGAAGGGAGAGGAGGCGCTTCAAAGTTCGAGAGAGCTTTAGATCAAGGCCTACGCGAATACGCAACCGAACTTACGCCATGGCCTACTAAGTTCCCCAATCTATCCGTGACCACACACTGACTTGGGAACCAGGGTCAGTGTACTGGCGTCTTCGCACATTTCAACATTCTCTCAGGCAAGGTGAATTTGGAGCCCAAGTTAATCATACGGGACAAGGTTTCTTCCACACAGGACTTCGCGCGAGAACTGGTTCTCAAGGGCGAACCCGAAGGAACCGCCGTCCTCGCCATGGAACAAGATAAGGGCAGGGGACGATTAGGCAGGGCGTGGGCTTCACCTCCGGGAAAGAATATCGCCTTGTCCATGATTGTGCGACCGAAACTACCCCCAGCCCAGGCCGCTCTCCTGGGCCTGCTTACGTCCATAGCCGTGGCCGATGTGTTGGACGCTGCGGGCTTGGCCTCTGCCACGTTGAAATGGCCCAATGACGTTCTAGTCAATGGGAAGAAAATTGCCGGGATTCTCTCGGAGGCGAATCTAAGCAACAACCGTGTAGAATATGTTATCATAGGCGTAGGCTTGAATCTCAATACGGACTTGGTGGACTTCCCGCCGGAATTAAGACCGCTCGTTACGTCTTTCTTAATTGAGACCGGGCGGAAGGCGGATTTGGTGGAAACAGCCCAGAGTTTGTTGTCAAATGTTGCGGCTCTACGCCACAGAGTTGACCTGGAAGGCCCGGAATTTATTCCGAAATTATGGGAAGTACGGTGGGCGCATAAGGGACTGCCTGTTGTGGTCCGGGATATTGAGGGCACTGCGGAGTCCCTGGATGCCGACGGCTCCCTGATGGTAAGAAGAGCGGGGCAATTGATTCGGGTTAACTCAGGAGAAGTCTTCCCTATAACGCAATGACGGCGGAGTGTTTGTTCTAATCACTCATGAGCGGCAATTTGGAGATTGCTTTGTCGTATCACTCCTCGCAATGACATTTGAGCTTGTCTTTGCGAGCGCAGCGAAGCAATCTTCCTCACGTAAGTGAATGGATACTCTTTCAGCTATATCATCGAGGGCGGCCATGGGAATTACTAGAAAAATCGTAAATATGTCCGGTTTGGCGACTGCCTTGATAATCCTTGTGCTAGTAGGTATAAGCTCTTGGAATATCATAAGCTTCGGGGGACAACGGCTACAGGTCTTCGCCGAGGAAGCGGTTCGACGCTATGATGGCGTTTTTCCCGAAGTGACCGTTGACAAAGGGTTCGCCTCCATAAGCGGAGAGCAGCCATTCACTGTGAACACCGGCGATCCGAATCTGGTCGTTGTTATTGACACCCGTGAAGGCAAAGAAAACGAGTTTCTGAATTATTTCGGAACTGCGCAAAATGGAGCGGCGCTTACCAGGACTTCCCTGGTGGTGAAAAGTCAAGACCGGATTCAGGTGTTTCCCTTGAAGGATCTACCGAACATAGTGATCAACTCCAAGAGCCTCGAAAAGCTATTAAGCGAGTTCGAGCCGGTGGTTAGTAGGATTCTCGCCGCGGCTGTGTTCTTCTATTTTTTTATTATAAAACCCATTCAGTTACTCCTTATGGCTTTGTTTGCGTTATTCCTGGCTAAAATTCTCTCTACGCCGCTATTGTACGGGAAGGCCATAAGAATAGCCGCGCTCGGCATGATACCACCGGTGCTGCTCGACCTGTCGTACGGAATTCTAGGCCCGGGTTTCACCGCAGGTTTTTGGGCGTATTTCGGCATGTACATGGTTGCGTTGTTCATACTTCTCTTGGATCTCAAGCAGAACCCGGAACAAGACCCCAGGCTGGATAATGAGCACACCACCGCTACGTAATAATGTTTGAGGTAAAGGATAGAAATGTCTCAGAGGCACTTGGAGTTCTTCTTGTGTGTGATAGGCATGGTGATGGTTTTCGAGGGTTTGCCGTATTTCGGATTTCCCGAAAAAATGAAGGAATTGATGAGATTTGTTCAAGAGCAGGATGATTTCACTCTCAGGATTGTAGGCGGCCTTTTGATGTTCTTCGGACTCACTGTGATTTTCTTGGCCAGAAAAGGCTTGTCATCCCTATGAGTCGTCCCGGCGCTGATTTTAAGTTTGACTCCCATGAATTACCCATCCCCGAACAATACGATCTTGCCAATTATCAGTATGATCTGCCTCCAGACCTCATAGGCCAGGCGCCTAAACCGGACAGGGACAGCTCTCGACTGCTGTGCATCGACCCCCGAACCTGCGCCCTCGGACACCACACGTTCAGGGATCTCCTCGGCATCCTGAAAGCCGGTGACATACTGGTGGTCAACGCGACAAAGGTGGTAAGGGCCCTCTTGCCATGTCGAAAAATCACCGGCGGAAAGATTGAGCTGCTCGTCCTAGACCCAGCTTTGCGCACGGGCGTCGGGAACGAGTCTTCATCCGTCAAACTATGCCTTACCCGAACAAGCAGGTTGAAAGCCGGAACTTCGCTGGTGATTGAAAACGGCCCGATATTGGCAGTCCAGGAAATCGTGGGAGAGGGTAGGGCTCGCGTTCTCTTCCCTGTGCCGCAGAATGAACTTATTGATTTCTTGGGCAAATACGGAAAAACTCCTCTTCCTCCGTACATAAAACCCGGTTCAAGGAATGACGAGCTAGACAGCGTCGGGTATCAGACCGTCTTTTCCGGAACACCGGGGTCCGTGGCCGCCCCCACGGCCGGATTGCATTTCACGGATTCCCTGATCCATGAATTGGGCGAACAGGGCGTCTCGATGGCCAGGATAACGCTCCATGTCGGCCCAGGCACGTTCATTCCGGTGAAGAATAGGGACATACGGGAACATAGAATGCAATCCGAGTATTATGAGATTACCGGAGAAACAGCCACTCTGCTGAATTCGGCCAAGCGACAAGGACGCCGAGTCATAGCCGTTGGGACCACCTCCCTCAGGACGTTGGAGTCAGCGGTGGATTCAAATGGCCTGATAGAGGCCGGTAAGGGTGAATCGAGCCTTTACGTTTATCCGGGATATAAATTCAAATTCGTTGAAAACCTCATCACCAATTTTCATCTCCCAGGCTCGACGCTCTTCATGCTGGTATGCGCGCTTGCCGGCACGGAGCTTGTCAAGAGAGCCTATACCAGGGCAGTGGAACATGGGTACCTTTTTTACAGCTACGGCGACGCTTGTTTGATCCTCAAGTGAGAGTCTCCGTTACTTAAAGTATCTAGTTAGTATATTGGGGCATCGTTCAGAATCCCTCCCGAGAAACTTCTAGTATTGCAATCATTGCCAAGAATCGACCTCAAGTAGCCATCCGCTATCTCTAAACGCGTTACGAAGTAACTCATTATTATAACCACTAAAATACCCATACTCTTTGAGACGGATATATTCTACTTTAATAAATGTAGAATCGAGACCTCAAAATTAGCGATGATGAGGGAATTTCTTTTTTACGGTAGCGTGTCCGTCTTCAGACAGGATGTCGAAAAATGAAGTATGTCGAGGTAACATAGGGAAATAACAGCAGAAAAAGGCGCTGTCATGCCTTCGAAAAGGCGGGACCCCCTACGGGGCACCGGGTAGGACGCTTGGGCTGGAATCTCAGGAAGGAAATTTGGTAGGCTGATGCAGGTGCGCAACTTCTAATAGGATACAGAGTTCTTGTCAAGAGCTTTTTATAAAAAATTCTCATCTTCCTAATTCCACAGTATTATAAGCTGCAGATACAAAAACTAGACGTTATCTCTTGCTGATACAATACTTAATAGATGCGTTAAATTATTGATATCCCTATTGGGCTTTACTATCGGAAATATAACATGACTAATTGAAGCTAACTTAAACCTATAAGGCGAATCGGGCCGGGACAGCTCCTACCCCAAGAATCATAGCTCCATTCATAGGATTTAACGAAAGATTTAAACAAGCGCTTTAAAAGTTCCGCCGACTCTTAGGGCGCTTGCAAGGATGGAAACCACGGAGCGTTCTGCGTTCTTCGTGCCGAACCGGATGTAGAGACGCTGAAACTGCAACGCGAGCGTACGCGTTATAGGTTAGCCTTAAGAAAGGACGCAAGGTTTTGACCGGATCTGCCCAGGGCGAGCTTCTTTCGGATATTCTTCCGATGAACCAGCACGGTCTGAGGGGAAATACCAATGACCTTGGCGATCTGCTTGGAGGAAAGTCCCGACCGGATCATTTCACAAATCCGGAGTTCTCTCGGGGTCAGCAGATGCCCTTCTCGGATGATGTTGAGTCCGAAAGACGAAAAGATATTGTTGAGGTTAAAATCCAGCGATTTCACCAGGAACTCTACGGTCTTCGGAAGATCCTGGGTTTTCAGTTGTTCCATAATAGGTTGGACGGTAAGGTTCAAATTTTGAGACAGCTTTTTTTCCGTTTCCTTCTTCTGTTCCTCAACGCCCTGTATGATTACCCTCAAGGCCTCGTTGGTTTTCTCCAGCCCCTCCGCGTAATTCTTGAGTTCGGCCGTCGACGATTCAAGGTCTTTGGTCCTCTCTCTGACCCTCTTTTCAATATAACTTGAATCTAGCTCCGGATCTTTGTCGGCCGATGGAGGCGCCGCTTCAGGCCGGTCCATGAGTAGGGCGGCTTCCACAGCGGAAACGAGTCCGGCAGGCTGAAAAGGTTTGATCAGATATCCGAACAGCCCTGCGCCGGCAAGTTGCTCGAGAATTCCTTCCTCTGTGCGAAAAGGTGAAAATATTATAGGAATCCGAAGGCGCTGCGCTAAGTCCCCGGCTGCTGACATCACCCGCAGGTCGCGGCCCAAGATTACGTCTACAAAGACCAGATCCGGCATCGCCGTTTCAGCTTGTGTTATAGCCTCTTCGTCCGCGAAGGACGAGACGACCAGTTCATAAGCGAGGTCTGACAGGCCGGCGCGGATATCCTCTGCAATCTGGCCCTCTTTCGCCACTACCAGGATCCTAGCCTTGGCCATGCGCCAACCCCCCTTTAGATTCCAAGACGGAGTTGTTTTGGAAAGCTGCGGAAATGACAAAACCCCCCAATAAAATAATCGAATTTACTGAGGAGTTCAAGGGGGCAATTGGAGATTGGTTGCGTCTCAAGAGATTGGGCGTCCCGGACCGGCTTCATCGGGGTTCAAATTCCAAGTCAAACACTCCCATCCAGTTTCAAATAGCGGTAATCAACCCAACCCGCGCGTCCGGAAGGGGTGACTATCCTGAACCAGACACCCTCATTCACAATCCGTTTCTCAGTGACTTTGACTTCTTGCCCCGACATTAGCTTCTCTACTACTGGGGCATCGGAAACAGGGAGCTTCCGAACACGCAGATTGTCAATGGTGGTGCGTCCGTTTCTGTTAAGTCGCATGGAGTAGACTTTGTCAGCGTCTTCCTCCCCTGATTTGGGCTTTCGTACGGGTCCTTCATCGGTCTTAGGGGCGGAAAAAAGCGCGGGCTTCTCTGCCAAAACCTTGACCCTCGGGTTTGAGCCCTTGTCCGGTGAGAAGAGCGCTTCTGTCTTTAAGGCTTGAGGCGGTCCTCGTGTCTTTTGGAGCGGCCAATGGTTTGGTTTCCGCGGTATTCTCCGCGATACGGTCGAGTGAGCTTATGCTCTGCGCGCGCAGGGTTCTGAAATTGCTTTCCAGGTCGGCCCTCAATTTGTCCACGGTCAATTTTAGGTCGTCAATAGCCTTGGTATGCTGCTCTTGTTTTTTGAACGAAGATGACAATGAAGCCATGCGTTCATAAACGGAAGATGAGACCCGCACGAAATGGATTTGAACCAGGCAAGTGATAAGAATGACGCCTATAAAAATCCAGGAAAAATACCTGAAGGGAAACAGGACGTTCTCTTCCTCTTCAAGAAGAAATGAAGCTTCCAGCTTTCTTTTGACCCAAAAGTACCATAGGATCAGGAAAGCGGCTAACGCTGCCAATTGCAAGACGATAATAAGGAGCTGGAATGTCATGCCGGCCTCCAAAGGATGTTGCACCTGAATTACCATTAAAATTAGAATAATGCAATAATAATTTAAAGCAAGAGGTGAACTAAACTGACAAGTGAGCGAGGATTGTTTACGCTTTAGTTGTGGTTGCTTGTGGACGGTGTTTGCGGTGTTCGAGTTCCTGGGCGGTCTGTTTGAAAAAGTCGCAATAACCCTGCCACAACGATATACATTGAAAATGACTCCATGGCGGTATTCATTCAGTCACGCGCGGGAGATTGCCTCGCTTCGCTCGCAAAGACAAGTCCAAATGTCATTGCGAGGAGTGAAATCCCGCGTTCCGCGGGAAAGCAATCTCGGTATTCGCCGCTCATAAGTGAATGGTTACTCCATGGGGTCTTTATTCGAGAATGCGCCTAGAAGCCGCCCGTTGCTTTCAAGATATTGAGGGTTCCAGAGGGCGGGTCCGCAGGGAGGCTTTCATGGAGAGTCCCTGCGCAGTGGCCGTGCGACAAAAGACTTGACTTTAGACGTACTCTTTGGTCTAATTAACGTTTTAGAGGTTTTATTACTAGGTCGGGGAACCAGCGTGAAAAGAACATTTCAACCGAGTAATCTGTCACGAAAAAGAACTCATGGTTTCCGCATTCGGATGAGAACCAAAAATGGGAGACTTGTCATCCAGCGGAGAAGAGCTAAGGGACGACACCGCCTGTCCGTGTAATACGGGACGTTTCGGTCTCGGGAAAGAAGACAGGGTTCGGAAATCCTCTGATTATCAGACGATAATGAAAAGGGGCGCCAGGCATCGCACCTCCCATTTTCATATCCGAATGCTAAAGAACCGGCTGGGCGTCACGCGGCTGGGAATCGCCGCCAGCAGGAAAGCTGGGAACGCTTGCGAACGAAATCGGATTAAGAGGAGACTCAGAGAATACTTCAGGCTTCAGCGGGACAAATTACCTCCCGAAACGGATATCGTATTCATCGCCCTGAAGGGAGCTTCCACTCTCGATACTGAAAAGCTCTGGAATGAGCTCAACCGATTTTTCGAAAACGAATGCTGAATGTCGGTAAATTAGCGTTAATAGGCGTTATTAGAGGATACCAATTGTTGATCTCGCCTCTAGTGCCTTCAGCTTGCCGCTTTCATCCCACCTGTTCCCAGTATGCGATTCAGGCCGTTCAGACCCACGGGGTACTCGCGGGCTCTTGGATGGCTTTCAGGCGTATCCTCCGGTGTCGGCCTTTCGGCCCCGGAGGGTTCGATCCCGTCCCTTAAATCATGAGCAACTAAACCCAAAATATTTGCCCCTCTCGGGGGAGAGCTAAATGGATCGTAATCTTGTTCTTGCAATTGTCTTCTCAGGTACTAATCATCCTAGGTTTTCAGTTCTATTTTCAATCAGTTGCCCCTCCTCATCCGAAGCAACCCACAACAAAAGAAGACGTCAAGGGCGCAGAAAAGGCCTCTCAGCCCAAGCCGGAAATTGCTAAGGCCCCTGAGGACAAAGCCCCTACTTTGGCAGCGGAGCCCTCCTCCATCAAGCAGATGAATGCCGAGGCCGCAGGCGCCCGGCAAGAGACCCTTATTGTGGTGGATGGGCCCCAATACCAGGCGACACTGTCCACGAGGGGCGCACGCATTGTCTCATTCAAGCTGAAAGACTACAAAGTGTCTCTGCACGGTGACGAGCTTGTGGATATTTTTAACCAAACAGGCCCGGACACCGCAGGCCCAACGCTCATGTTGACCACGAGAGACGAGACTCTTGTGGACTCCGCAGTGGATTATCGCACCGATTCCCCTCCGAGCGTGAAATTGGAGCCAAAAGGCGTAGGCGCCACTGTCACGTTCGAGGCCGCCACAAACGCCAACGTTGTCATTGCCAAGAAATTTGTGTTCAAACCGAACACCTATGAGGTTAATTTCGGTTTGTCCCTCGCTAACAAATCCGCTGAAAATAGGAACTATCTTTTGACTCTGCCCTGGCGAAAGGTGTTTTCAACCTCAACGGAGCAAAAGTTCGCTTGGGACAGCGCGGAAATCTTACTCAATGGACAACTGAAAGATTACCTCTTTAAGAGTATTAAGGGTGAGGAAGAACCGTCCGGCAGCATAGAGTGGGCCGGCCTCGGAGACACGTATTTCTTTAAAGCGCTTGTCTTTGCCGAGAAGCCCGCCGCCAAAGTGAGTCTGTTGAAGCCTAACGATGGCCTGGCGGAGATGAGAGTCAGATCCGGGGCAATAGACCTGGGGCCGGGAGAGTCCTCCGAACAGAAATTCTCACTGTACATGGGGCCCAAAGAACGCACGGCCTTGCGAGCCGCTGGTGACAACCTGGGAAAGGCTCTGGTGTACAGCTATTACTGGCTGCTCAACATAATGGCCGAAGGGTTAATGATCTTTCTGAGGTTCTGCAATACAGGCTTTGAAATATTCGGCGTAAAGATACCCGGCACCCGCAATTATGGCGTAGACATAATAATTCTCACTATAGTGATAAAACTTCTGTTCATTCCGCTTTCTCATAAGAGTATGAAGTCCATGAAGCGGATGCAGGATCTGCAGCCTCAATTGGCCAAGATCAAGGAAAAGTACAAAGACGATAAAGCGGCTGTGAACAAGGCCACTATGGACCTCTTTAAAGAGTACAAAGTGAACCCCCTGGGAAGTTGTTGGCCCATGTTTCTTCAGCTCCCCGTATTCATCGCCCTTTATCAGGCGTTGGCTTACGCCATAGAGTTGAGACACGCTCCCTTCGTATGTGTACCCTCTATTTATCTCTGCATTCAAGACCTGTCGGCTCCTGACCCCTATTACATCACCCCTGTTCTCATGGGCGGAACCATGCTCCTGCAACAGTGGCTTACTCCAGGAGGCGGCGATCCTACTCAACGGAAGATGATGCTTATTATGCCGGTAGTTTTCACTTGGCTGTTTTTAAGCTTCCCGGCGGGTCTTGTGCTCTATTGGCTAGTGAGCAACATTCTTACAATCGCGCAGCAGATTATTACCAATAAGATGGCCAGTTAAGAGGAAATCAACATGTCGTTTTACGAATTTACCGGTAAATCCGTAAAGGAGGCCATTGCTAAAGCCTGTGAAGACCTTAATACCGAAGAAGCGCTCATTGAAGTGGAAATCCTGGAACAGAGCGCTCGAGGTTTTTTGGGATTGGTGGGTCAAAGAGATGCCAAAATAAGAGTAAAGAAAAGGGACATTCTCAAAGAAGTGCTCCAGGCCGAGCATCATGAGGAAGTTGTCGAGACCGAATCTCCGGAGCCGGCGCCTGGTGACGATTTCTGGAAGGAAGACGATTCGGAGTCCACGCCCGACGTAGCCGAACCCGAACCCGAGCCCGAACCTGCGGTTCCGCAGGAGCCTTCCCCCAGACTAGGGGACGCCCGCGATGTGTTGGAGGAGCTTCTCAAAAGGATTCCCGTCGAAGCCGAGATCGAAGCTTCCATGGAGGGAGCGGCTATATATCTAAACATCAAGGGAGACGGCTCAGGCCTTCTTATTGGGAAGAAAGGGCAAACTCTTGACGCCCTTCAGTTCCTGGTCAACAAAATTATAAACAAAGACAACCAACTTGGCGAAAAAGTTGAGATCATAGTAGACACTGAGAATTACAGACTCCGGAAGAGGGAAAACCTGCGGGACATGGCCGTGAAGATGAGCCTAAAGGCCAAGAGGACGCTCAAACCCGTATCCTTCAACCCCATGCCGCCTCACGAGAGACGGATCATTCATTTGATCCTTGCTGACGACCGAGAAGTGTATACAAAGAGCTATGGCGAAGGACCCATGAGACGGATCATAGTCTATCCGCGAAAAGGGTCATCCAACAAACGCCGCAGGAGATAACTCGTACGCCCGGAGGCGTCCTTATGACCTCCGGGCCGCCCAAGATCAAGTTATTGCCTGCTGAGCCCCTACCTGAAAATTTTCTTTCATTTTCCATGAAAAACCTATCGATCGAATCGTCGGATACCATTGTGGCCCTGTCCACTCCAATGGGCCATTCAGGCGTCGGAGTTATACGGATTAGCGGGCCGGAAAGCATTACCATATTAAAGCGTATCTTCTCTCCTCTCAGCGGCTTGGATTATTTTCCCGATCGCCAAGCTGTCTACGGAAAGTTTCTCCATTCGGACGGCAAAACAATACTCGATGACGGCTTGGCCGTTGTCATGCGGGGTCCCAATTCCTATACGGGCGAAGACACCGTCGAGATCAGCCTCCACGGGAGCCCCGTGGTCCTTGATCTGGCCGTTAGGACTATAATCGGGGTTGGGGCCCGTCTTGCCCGGAGAGGTGAGTTCACTCGCAGAGCCTTCCTTTCAGGGAGGCTGGATTTAATTCAGGCCGAATCCATCGTTGACTTGATAGAGGCCGGGAGTCCTGCCGCGGCGATGGAGGCGAGGGCCGGCATTGAAAAAGGACTGTCTAACGAAGTCATGATGTTATCGGATGCCATGAAGGATCTGCTTTCAACACTTGAAGCCCACATTGACTTCGATGAAGACGACCTCGAACCCGAGCCTGCAATCGCTGATCCTTTGAATCGCATCCGGTTGTCGGTCGAAGAATTGCTAAAGAGAAGCGCCATTTCCCGGGTGCGTCGACATGGCATCAAGACAGTCATAGCAGGAAAGCCCAATGTAGGAAAATCGACCCTGTTTAACGCCCTACTGCGGTCAGACAGGATGATCGTGACTCCATTTCCGGGCACAACACGTGACCCGGTGGAAGAAACCCTCCTCATAGAGGATATTTGTTTCCTTGTGACGGATACTGCCGGAATCCGTGACGGCTCGGATCCCGTCGAGGCCGAAGGGATTCGTCGGACTAGAGACCGCCTCGAAGGAGCGGATTTGGTTATAGCCGTAATAGACGGCAGTTCTCCGCTTACCAACGATGACATGGAAGTCCTTGCCGCCTGCTCGCACCAGAGACCCGTAATCGTGGTCAACAAGACTGATTTACCTCAAAATGCCGAGACATATGAAGGAATTCGACTCGGGGGTGCGGAATCGACTATCCCGCTCAGCGCCAAGGCCGGCGTCGGAATTGATGAACTGGAAGAGTGTCTTTTGCGTACGGGACGGATCCTAATGGGCCAAGGCGACAAGGCCGGGGTCAACCAGAGATGTCTATTGTTGCTCGAAGCGGTGGCCCAAACTTTGGAGAATCTGGGTGAATATATCGAGTCAGGAGCTCCGAGCTGTATGGAAGTTGCCGCTATGGAATTAAGAGGGGCGCTTGGGCGCCTGGAAGAAATGACCGGCGAGCGAGTTGACGCAGGAATATTGGAGAGAATTTTCGAGCGATTTTGCGTAGGTAAGTGATTATTGGAGCCCTCCAAGTGTAAAGTTTTGGTTTAATAATTAGCCACATCATATAGATTAAATTGAGAAAAATCTTGACATTTCCTCCGGATTACGGTACGAGTCAATAGCATCATGCGAAGGCTTGTAAGAGTCTTCGAAGCGCGGGAAATCCGGTGCGTTCCGGAGTCAACGTTCCACGCGCCGTCCGTTCGCAAAGGAATGGGGGCGTACGGGTCTTCGGTTCATTACCGTCTGGAGGTACGAGTATGGCTACAAGGGGCACGATGGGGATTATTTGTGCTGTTGCGACCTTTGCCCTGTTCTTATTGACTGCGAATCAGGCGCCCGCTTGGGAACAAGAATATCGGTATCCCATCAAGGTTAGGGCGTCGGAGACTGATTCTGATCCGGCCGGTATGACCGGTTCCCGAACGGCAGGTATTGGCACGGCGCCGAGGAACACCCCCCCTGAGTGGGATGTGGCCGCCGGACAGGCGAAACGACAGATACTATGCCCAAAGAGAGGGTTTGCCCTGGCCCTGGGCATGCGTCCCTATTTCAGTAATTTATCCGGAAACACAAAGGTGCTCAGCAAAGGCAATGAAGGCACGCTGCTGAGCCTCGGCGGGCACTTGAGGCTGCCTACGGAAAAAACGTTATGGGAGTTCTATTCCTACGTCAGGATGTGGGATAGAGCGACACTGAGGCTGGAATACCTTCCCTGGACTTGGAGCGGCGCGGGGCACGCCGGCACTGACGGTAATTTTGGCGGGCTCCTCTTCAAGAAAGACGACGCGCTTAACACGGACCTTAGCCTGACCACAATTCTGATCGGCGCTGATTACGACGTGGCGTTCGGACGAGACCTTACGTTCGGACCCAACGGAGAATTGTATGTAATCAAGTGGTCCCAGCGGGTCGGAAAAGATATGGGCGAGTCGGTAGATTTCAACCAGACCATAATTCAGCCCGCTATCGGAGCTCACTTGAAATACGAACCTACAAACACGGGGTATTTCTCCTGGTTTAAGCCTTTCATGGAAGGCAGGTTCGACTGGATGAGCTTTGGCAGCCTGGGGCTGTCCAGTTGGGATCTTGGCGCCGGCGTCGCTCCCCCGGTGAGCAGAAATGTTGACGCAGGTTTTAAGCTCGGCTACAAGCAGTGGAGGATGGACGGAAACAGGAACAGACTTTTCACGGACATCGGCGTAGAAGGCGTTTACCTGGATTTCTCACTGCAATTTTAAGACATCAGCCCCTTGCCCATGCCATTCCGCGGGCTTCGGCCCGCGGATTTCTTATTTCCCTTGACAGTTAACTTACCTGCTTCTAGAATTCAGTCCTGAGACCATCCTTATTAACAACCTGGAATATTAATAGATTCATCAAGGTTTAAGAGTAACCTTTTTGGTTATTTCCCCACAATGAAAACATTCGCAAAGTATGCTCGAGATAGAATATCCTCTCTGGGAAGGAGCCAAAAAGCGCTCGCTGTCGAGCTTGGTGTTTCTCCGGCTTACATTTCTCAGATCATCAGCGGCAAGAAGAATCCACCTGATCTGAGTAAGCCTAAAAACGGCGCCCAACTCAGGGCTTGGTGCAAATTTCTGGACGCGTCCGAAGAAGAAACTCTTGGGTCTCGTGCGATTCGAGCTTCACCGAGTGCCTTTGAGGCCTCATCCTCGATTCCGTAATATGAGACAGTTCTTGTTGAGCCGGCTCAGGTCCAAGAACAAAGAACTCGTGGAAGAAATTGGATCCATGGAGCTGCACCCGGCGGAAAGCAGATTACTTCACGCCATGGTTCAGATATTCTTCATTCTGCAAGAGGATAATCAGCAAGGCAGCGCTTACGGCCCGGTTAGATTCAAAGAGGTGTGTGTGGCCGCGAAAGCCAACAAAGAATTCATCGAGAGAGATCTGACCCGATTCTTTCAGGATCAGCGTTTCCTCTGGTCATGGAACCCTGAGCTTAACGAAATCCGTTTCCTGTCTGAATCGGACCGGATCCGCGAAGCCATTTACAAGGTGAACACGCTGTTTTCTGATCCCCAATGGCTTGCCCCAGGGAGAACGATCCCAGTGGTCGGCCATGTGAGCGCTGGTGAGGGGTTCGCATATACGGATGGGGGGTTCTCGACGGGCGAGGGATTCGATCAGGTGGACCTTCCGCCCGGGGTTGACCCGTCACTGGCCCAGATATTATACTGTGTGAAAGTGAGGGGGGATTCCTTAAGGGAATTCTTCAGCGACGGCAGCCTCTTGTTCATCAAGCCGGAATCATGGGAAGAAATTAAGGACGGAGACCTGGTGATTTTCAGGGACCGCCGGCACAGCAGAGCGTACGTCAAAAAGGTGGAGTTTGCCGGCGAGAGTCTGATACTGAAATCCATGAATCCTCTTTACAAGAACATGGTGCTGCGAAAATCGGAACTGATACTTTTGGAACGTGTCATGGCCATAGTGCTGTAGGCAATACTTAGCATTCGCACATGATCGGCAAATCGGGAGATTGATTCGTCGTTTCACTCTTCGCAAAGACGCGTGGAATGTTATCGCAAGCGCATGGGTACGGCAAACGACAATTCCGAGGTTGATTTCTTCATGAAAACTTACGGCGTGAGATTCCGTGGACTGGTTTTGGCGTTGGTCGTCTTCGCGCTGATGGCTTCCCCTTTAGTGGAAGCCGCTTTTGCCGCGTGCACGGCGCCGCACTTATCATCTTTGCAGGACGGCTTCAGGTATTCTTTCCCTCCCAATATTGAGAAAGACGGGCTGGTTTTCGCTCAAAGCAACATTCCCATTGATCGGAAAGATGTGCGCGACAGAATTCTCAAGGAGATCAACTACCTGCTCCAGGATCGACGGTCTAAGGTTTTGCTGTGGCTTTCCAAAGTGGATGAGTATCGTTCGACTGTCGCCCCTATTCTGAAGCAGTATGACTTGCCGACGGAATTCATGTTTCTGGCTGCGATAGAAAGCAGTTACAACAGTCGTTCTCTATCGTCGGCGGGCGCCTACGGTTTCTGGCAATTCATTAAAGCCACGGCTGTTTGCGGTCCCCAGGGATGCGACCAGTATGACTGGAAGATGAATGTAGCCAATTGGCGGGACGAACGCGCGGATCTGAAGGTCTCTACCCATGCCGCCGCAAGATATTTAGCTTGGCTTAACCGGATAAAAAAAGTCAGCCTTGATGGTCAGCCCGACCGGAATGGCTTCGGGGACTGGCTCTTGACCGCTGCCTCCTACAACGCCGGCCCAACGCGGGTTACTCAACAACTGAACGCATACAAAGCGAACTCCTATTGGGATACGCCTTTGCCCGTGGAAACGGAAAAATATGTTCCCAGATGGATGGCCATATGGCTGATACACAGATACAGAGACTTCTACGGAGTTCAGATCCAGTCGAACAAGCTCGCTCCCTTCGACACGGTTGAGAAGATCAAGCTCCGGAAAGATCTTACCTTCGTTGCGGCAGCCAAGTTGCTGAATTCGACTCCTCGCGAGATCTGGTCGTTGAACACTCAAATCGCTCCCGAGAAAGGCGTCTTCCCCGCGAAAGCCGGCCGCACTTATATCCAGCACACGATTAACGTGCCGAAAGGCGCGAAGTCCAAGTTCCTGGCTCAACTCGCCGCCCACGGATATACGAAAAAGTAGAGCAAGCCGCAAAAGCTACGGCGCTCCGCGTCGAAAATTGCGGCGCTTTTCACATGGCAGAGCGATAAAGTTGTCATTGCGAGCGCAGCGAAGCAATCTCTAACCCCAAAAAACTGGGATTGCTTCGTCGCTTTGCTCCTCGCAATGAAATTGTTGTGTTTCGTGCTCTTCAAGCAACATTTTGAGTCCCCCGCGAAGCTCAAGAAGGACGACTATAGTGGAGGGCGGTTCGCATAGCCGCCATATTCGTTACGGCCCTCGTGGCCATATCAGTCTCAAGCCGGTTTCCAGGTCAATCCATTTGCCCGACCACCAGAAACCGACGCGTCCACGTCCCCATTGTTTTCGATGACAGCCTTGGCCTCAAACATAAGGTAAACCGAATAACCGGGGTCCAGCCTGAACTTATTCTGCTCTGTTTCTATTTCGACTGCGCCGTCCAGACAATAAACGAAGCAATCTCCGGAATCATCGATGGACTCTCGATGTCCGGCGCCAAGCCGAACGATTCGAGCTTCCAGGCTCCTGAGAGGTATGCCCGCCGTAAGTGAAACTATGTCCACGCCGTCTAAGAACTTCGAGGCTTTAAGGGGAGGACACAGAACCGCGTTTTGATACAACACTTCATCCAGGAATGCGGTCACTTTAGTTTCAAATGCCGTGGCGATCTTCAGCAGGGTGCTCAAAGTGGGAGACGACTTGCCCAGTTCAATGGAGCTCAAGTTGGACGCGGCTATGCCGGTAAGCTCTGATAAGCGCATTAGCGAAAGATTCTTCTTTCGTCTGTATGCCCTGATTTTGGACCCGATATCGAAATCGTCTACAGGCATTATTCGAACAGCGCCGGCATCAGCTCATTGATTCTCGACAGGCCCACCAGTTGGATGTCGTGGCCTGCGTTCTGGTCCAAATTGCTTTTGGGACCGATAATACGATTGAATCCCATACGATATGCTTCATTAATTCTGGCTGCGGCCCGCGAAACTCGGCGCACTTCCCCTGAGAGGCCGATTTCACCGAATATCAAGGTCCCGGCAGGAACCACTTTGTCCGCGAAGGAGGACAGAAGGGCCGCTGCTACACCCAGGTCCGTTGATGGCTCGGTCGCTTTGACGCCACCGACGGCGTTCAGAAAAATGTCATGATCGCCAAATATTAATCCAAGTTTCTTTTCAATTACAGCGATCAGCAGCGCCAGCCTCTGGCCGTCGGTTCCCAGACACGTTCTGCGCCCCTGCCCGGGCACGGGTCCGCCGACAAGCGCCTGGATCTCGGCGAGAATCGGCCTCGAACCCTCCACCAGGGCCGTCACTATAGACCCCGAGACCTCTTTGGGGCGTTCAGACAAAAAAAGTTCAGACGGATTGGACACTTCAATCAGGCCGGCGTCGCCCATCTCGAATACGCCGATTTCGCTGACGGAGCCGAAGCGATTCTTCACGGCTCTTAAAATCCTGTAAGGATGATTGCGCTCGCCTTCAAAATACACCACAGTGTCCACCATGTGCTCAAGGACTTTGGGGCCGGCCAAAACCCCGTCTTTGGTCACATGTCCTACGATAAAACAGGCCGATGTGCTACGCTTCACTGTTTCCAATACCCGACCGGCCACGTACCTGACTTGCGAAATACTGCCGGCGTGCCCCTCGAATGTTTTGCTGAAGATTGACTGCACGGAATCCAACACAATCACGGAAGCTTCAACTTCCGCCATTCTCTCAAGGATTGTCTCAAGCTGGTTCTCGATGAAAACAAGAAACAATTCCGACTCGACTCCTAGACGGTCAGCCCTGAGCTTCAATTGTTCAGCGGATTCTTCCCCGGAAATATATAGAACGCTTTCTCTCGACTCCGCAAGGCTGGACAGGGCCTGCATAAGAAGAGACTTTTGCCGATGCCGGGATCTCCGCCGACCAGCACGAGGCTTTTCCGCACGAGCCCGCCTCCGAGGACGCGATCCAGCTCCTCGATACCCGTCTTGATCCTGGGATTTTGATCGGAATCCACATTGACGAGGGGGACGACACCTGACTCCGGACCCGGAGCCGCTATCCGGAATAGGGCGCTTTTCGGGGCGGCTTCTTTGGCCACCACCGTGTTCCATTCTCCGCAACCCGGGCACCGGCCCATCCATTTGGGCAATGGCTTCTTGCAACTGCTGCACATGAAGGTAATTTCGTGCTTCACTGTAACCTGTTCCCAAGCCTGTGTCAGGCTTGTATAGGAAAACTCGTAAACGAGGCTGAAAGCGTTAATTGTGGGATGATGATAATATGATGAAAAGCCGAGCCCAAAGCAAATTTCAATTGTCTATGATAGATTAGATGAATACAAGGCCCCGCGCAATAGCCCGACGGTGTCAGGTCACGGCGAATAGGAAGCGACAGTCCGCCCGGAACCCCCTTTTTACTGATAACGTTCGATTTCTTGTTTTCGCGAGAAGAAATAGAGTCCCCGTTCGTCGCGGACCGCATGAACCCTCTCCCCCAACCCCTTCTTCAAGCTTGCAGAAGTGGCGATCGACCACCTTCCCCAGCCTCGCGGAAAGGGTAGGAGACAATGCTTATGACTTAAGAATTCGATCTTGAATTTTATGTGGCGCAGGCTTTCCAGCCTGCCGATTTTACCATCGAATTTACCGCAGGCTGCGAGAAACTGTCTCAAAACTATTGGCGCCTCGTAATTCGTAGCACGATCTTTACCTGAAACATGATACATTGCATGAGGATTATTATTGCGGTCCTCGTCATAATCTCGGAAAATGATTGTAGAGGCGGGGTTTATCCCCGCCCGTTATTCGCAAACTAGTTAGGCGGGCGAGGATAAACCTCGCCCCTACGATCACCGTGCCACGATTCCCGACAATTGGGGAGTTTTGAGACAGTTTCGGAAAGCCTGCCCCACATAAAGTTCCCTTAAGTCACCGGCATTGTAGACAGGGGATGGGGACTCTAAGGCGCCGGCCATGAACGGCTCTCGAACTGAACGCTTCCAATAGGGATGCAATGAAAATGAGATCAACTGTGTCCGGCAACCCGGCCGGAATGGAACAGCGATGAATCAATTGCCTTACTACTCTTTATCTAATTGGCTCAAAACGATTTTTGGAGAACCGGTACGCAAGATCACACTTGACGCTGGATTGGGCTGTCCCAACAGGGACGGAAGCGTTGGGCTCAAAGGCTGCGTCTATTGCAACCATAGAGGCTCTGGGACCGGCCAGGGCGCCGAGGGGAAATCGATAGAAGAACAGGTTGATGCCGGAATCGCTTCTCTTTCCAAACGTTACAAGTGCAAGAAATTTATAGCTTATTTTCAATCATTCACCAATACTTACGCTCCCGTGGAAAAACTGCGGGCTATGTTTTCGGCCGCGATCCTACCGGATGAAGTCGTGGGCCTTTCAATAGGAACCAGGCCGGATTGCGTTCCTGATCCCGTGCTCGATATGATCGAAGATTTGTCCAAGAACAAGCTGGTTTGGATTGAATATGGACTCCAGTCCATTCACGAAGGAACCCTCAGATTCATCAATAGAGGGCACGGTCCGGAAGCTTTCTTCGATGCCGTAAAGCGTACGAAGGAGCGCAACATTCTTGTGGTTGTTCACCTGATTCTCGGGCTTCCCGGCGAATCCATAACCGACATGGTTGACACGGCGAGAGCCGTGGCCGCGGCCGGCGTGGATGGAGTAAAGCTTCATCCGCTCTATATTATTCGAGGAACTCCTTTGGAGCGACTTTACATGACCGGAAAGTATAATCCTCTCACCGCCGAACAAGCCATTGAGGCGACTCTGGCGGTTCTTCGGGAAATTCCGGAACACATTGTGATCCACAGACTCACTTCGGATCCGCACCCCGAGGAACTCATCGCGCCGGCCTGGATGCTGGACAAAGCGCAAGTGAGGGCGAAACTCCAGGAAGCGTTAAGGCTGACAGGGACTATGCAAGGCAGCGACACGAGACCTCATTTCTGAAAATCAGCGCTTAGTACACCATTTCCTAAATACGGTTGCGGATTCTTCATCCCCGAACTCAAGGCTCACCACATCCTATAAGGATCCGTTACCGTAATAGCGAATAGCCTGCGCTTATCCAAAGCCGCCGGGTGATAACTCTCTGCCGCTACAAGCTCCGGACGAACCCTATGCACGACCGGGTCGGAGTGGTATATTGTAATATAATCAAAAGCGACTAAGCCTTTGAGCGGCAAGCGCCCAATGTGACGCCGGGGCGCGCTAAACAGGGAAAGCTCGATCAGTTGAGGTGTTGATGAAAAAACAGTCCAAATTACTTTCTGTCTTGGGAATTTTTGCTTTGGGTTTTGTGGCGGGAGTGGTCTTTTCCGCATGGAAGCTAGGCGCTGTGATGTCAACAGGTCCGGGTTCGACTGAGGCAAGGGAGCAGCAGACGGATCAGAACGCCAATGTGGAAATCATGACCCGTATAGCCTCTCTGGAAAAAATGCTGATCACAAAACCTGACGACGCCAAGCTTTTGGTCCAACTTGGAAACGACTATTTCGACCTGGGTAATCATCAAAAAGCCATAGATCATTATACGAAGGCTTTGGAGATTGAGCCGAATTCCCCCGACGTCTGGACCGATATGGCTATAAGCTACAGGAAAATCGGAAACCCGAAAGAAAGTATCAACTGTTTTCGTAAGGCCCTTGCGATCAACCCGAATCACCAACTGGCGCTTTTTAACATGGGCATTGTGTTGAGAGACGACCTCAAAGACGAGCCAGGGGCGCTCGAGGTATGGGAGAAGTTTCTTGAGCTTGGGCCTGATTCTCCCCATGCCGTGATGATCAAGCCATGGGTCAAACTATTGCGGGAAAAGCTGGGCAAGCCCGACGCCGACAAATAATTGGGTAAGGAAGAGTGGAGAATTGACCGCCCATCGAGGCTCCTTATCCCGACCGGACCCATCCATGAAGGAGCTATTGCTTCGGGAAAGCTTCGTGCAGCGGTGAGCGACCGGGCTCCGTCAATTCTTGTTGACAGGCCGCACAACGCGGGCTAGTGTGAGCACACACAGGAGAAGATGAAAATGGCGACTACTCGAAACGCATACCGCTGTTTTTTTTACTTTAGTGGGAATATAGGTATGCCGCTGCGCTGAGCGACCATGACCATCACACGGGAAACCAAAGCGGAGCGGCCACTCCGCTTTTTTATTTTCTCGCGACCCGAAATCTTGAAAGAGAGCAAGCAATGACCTGCCCACTGGTTCAAGACAGCCCGAAAGGAGACGCCGCCGGCGCCAGGCTCAGTCTCAATGATAGGCTCGCCCTCATCAGCCTCATCGACGAGGGGTTGCGGGTGGGATCTGTAGATTCCCCCCTTGCGGATGTTTTTAGTGATCTTGGGGACTTGGTCGGCGCCACGGTTTCGGGATCGAGAATCGATCATCTGAAATCAGGAGACGGCGGCAATAGCTTTAAGGTCTTCGAAATAAACGCAGAAACAGGTGAAAACCTGGGCAGACTCAACTTGCTTTATCTCAAGAAGCCCATCCCGTGCTATTACCTTGTTTATGTTGAGGTCGCGGCTCCATTCCGGAACAAGGGTCTGGGCAACCGGATATTGAGCGCATTCAGAAGCTTCCTGATCCAGAAATCCGCAGTGGGGATACTGGACAATATCATTCCTGAAGACGATCCCACCTATGACATATATGTAAAACTCGATTGGAAGCCGGCTCAAAGCGTCACAGGCGCGGAGTCCGCCGGCGATGGCGTTTACATGATATTTGTTCCACCCGCCATGGAGGGCAAGGATATAAAAGATGCGGTGATCAAGCTTATCCACCACGTGAAGAGAAAACGCGCTTCCATAGACATGCGTGACAACGAACAAATGGTGAAGCGCACCATCGAGGAATTCAAGGACCTCTATTCCGCGCTGATCACATACTTTGAACGCACGCAGCCGGGCAGAGAAAACGACCTGCTGAAACGGTTTATGTTCACCAGATTCGTCACCAAGTTGCTGGGCTTCAGAAGGCGCATCGCAGAACTTTTGGGGTACACCGGTGGTGAATCCTTGGAACAAATCGTGTTGCACGAAGAAATACGCAGCCTGAACATTCAATCGTACGCCCCGAGGGCTCTGTCGGGGGAATGTTCTTTCCTGTCCGGAGACAGAGAGCTGTGGCTGAATCTTCCGGAAGAGTTGAAGAATAATCCCGCTCGGGAAATAGAAGCTCTGCCAAATTACCGCAGACCCAAGTTGGCCGCTTGGATAGCCGAAAAGAGCTGCGACTGGGAATCGAAGCTCACCATACGGGATCTGCTTGACCTGGGCTTCGATCCTTCGAGGTTAAAGGAAATAACTATCCACGGTGAGCCCTATATTTTTGAACGAATGCAAGCAAGGTTGCTTTCGGAACTCGAAGCCAGAATGGAAATGCTTGCGCAAGTGGCCCCCGAGAAGGAGGGAACGCGCGTCCGAAACGCTGAACTCAGAACCAACCCGCCTCTACTGGTAATCAGGGACAGAGGAAACGCGTACGCGCTTCGCTGCAAAGTCGAAGGCATACACTGGGAAGAAGCCTTAGAGCAGCTCCAAACCTGCGACCATCTGCGAAGCCTCAATAAATCCATGACCCTGGACAAGCTTGTGAAAAGCACAGTCCGACGGGCCCAGGACTGGCTTGATTCGAGGACGGACAAGAATTACGAAATCGTCGCCGGCAATGTCAGTTACTTTGTGTCCTGGAAGATCGAGGCCAATCAGCCCAAAGTGGTAGTAGATTTCTCGGGCTCGTATTTGGAGACCATCTGGATCGCATAAGAAATTCGGACGCTTACCGGGGACCGGGGAGTAAGAAAAGCCCGACCGTGACGGTCGGGCTATGGAGGGTATGTCCAATAAGGGCAAACCTAACAATCGGGGGAGGAAGGAGCCTACCGGTAAACTGTAATTGTGATTAGAATTAGAATAAGAATCCTAGTTGAAGGAACGGTCCGTCCATGGTTGTGCCGAAGACCTCGTGGTGTTTGGCCTTTTTCAAACTCGCGTAGGAATATCCGCCCTTAACGAATCCGAATCTTCCTGTTTTTATCGGAATCAGGTAGCTCAGCGCAGCCTCGACCTCATAACCCAGGCTATCGTTGAGAAAGG
This sequence comes from uncultured delta proteobacterium, assembly GCA_963747865.1. Taxonomy (GTDB): domain Bacteria; phylum Desulfobacterota; class Desulfomonilia; order Desulfomonilales; family Desulfomonilaceae; genus JBBSBY01. The sequence continues at coordinate 53,086 of CAVVHK010000022.1, forward strand.
CGACACCTGCTTTACCGCTTAACGCAAGCGTATTCCCGTGATAGTTTTTTAAACACTTGTCAAATTCCAGGCCGACTTCCGCCAGGTTTTTGGTGTCATCCCAGGTCGCAGAAGCGCCGACCGTGCCGGCCGCCCCGATGGTGAGGCGATCTTGAATGTTGAGCCACTCGGCGAACAAGTTGGCTTGGCTGTTCATGGAGCGAGTTATATTGAATACCAGACCGGCCTTATGCTGATAGCGTTCCCATTTCGAGAAGATTTGAGTCCCTGCCGCGAATGTCTGGCTTCCGAAGTTGAATGCTGTGCTTGGATACCGCTTCCTTCCAACAAAATCGGGCTGAACGAGTACCGAATGCCCCAGCGCGGCCTGAACTGGTACATGGCTTCTATACTCCAGATGGCGTTTCCGTTCTTCTTGATGTTCAGATGATCATCGAAGTCCACCATGGAAGTCTGAAAAGCGGCCAGATCCTGACTTCGGCGAGCCTGCCCGTGTATCCTGGCGAATGTCACTCTGGGCCCCACCCAGAATTGACCCTTCGCCGGCGTCGGAAGACAGCAATCCCCCCACCAAGCCATTGGATTGTACTGGGACAATCCTTCCAGCCTGGAAGCGAATCCCGGCGCGGATTTGACCTTATAGGGCATGGTAGAAACAGTCGGCGCGGTAGGAACCGCGGGAGCCGGAGTCGGCCCGGGTTTGACTTTGGTAATGGATTTTAAGCCTGGAGCGCAGTCCACTTGTGCGCCTGTGCATGGGTCGTAGCTGGCGAACAACTGTTCGGCCCACGCGGAGCTGGCGCCTGCTGCCATCACCACGATAATCAGCAATACAAACAAGTGCTTAGTACATTTCTCTAACATAACACCCTCCCTCAGGGTTCTAATGTGTTGCAATTCGGAGATTAAACAGATTGAAAATAATGTCAAGCAAAAACAGTTTTACAAACGAAGATTTAGGTCAATAACCTAGAAAATAGTTTAATTAAACAGGCCCTCGGATCTCCAAATTATTGCTCGCCATCCCATAAAACGAGCTGTGCATGCGACTAAGATCCCTACGCGCCGGAAACACGATCAAAAAAGCAAATTCGAGCTTTTTTCAGGGGGGAAGTTTCGGCTTATGCTTCCAGGGATACGGAGAGAGTTTGCGCCGCTATTTATGCGGCCCTGACGCGAAAGGTCGACTATCGATGGAGCCGGCTGATTTCTTCTGACTTCGAGAAAAGATGGCTCTGGCGCCGGCTTCCGTGTACAGCGGAGTTCGTGACCGTTAACCGGGAGGAAACTATCTTGCGTAAGGGGGGAGGTGGGAACCCAAGGCCCGAAAGCGTATTAGATCAAGGTTCTCGCTAATGTGTGATCGCATTTAAGAAGTGGCGTAATCAGCGATCGTTTTCGTAAATGCGCCGTCGGATTCTGTCCCAGACGCCCTGAAAGGGCAATCCCATTGGGTAGCCATGGGCGGCAGTCCATCGAAATAGGCGTCCCGTTTAATTCAGCCTGACTCTGAGGGGGGCATGCAAACCTACCGCAAGCAACGACCCATTTAGGCTTGCCAAGAAAATTGTTGGTCGACGGCCCCCTCCTAAATCACGAAGCAGCCTGGGCGCCGCAAGTAATCGGACGGTTATTCCCGGCCGAGACAATTCACTTGAAAAGATTATGGCCTGGCCTTAAAATTATAGATGTAACCACTCACGAGACCGTCCAGGGCTGTGCGACCAAGCCGGCGCGGCCACTGGGCAGGCAAAATGAGGAGGCGGAGATTGGACGATCAGAAGATATTGGCGAGTTCGGAAAATTTCGGCGCAGTGACGGTGTGTTCGGGTGGTGTCATCCATATCAATATGCCTCACTTCACCATCAAATTCTTACCATCTGATTTCATGAAGTTCTCGGATCTCATAGCCAAAGCGAAACTCAATTACGACCCTCCGCAAAAGCTTGCCGGCAAACCGCGTCCTGCAGCTGGTGACCTCGGACGAGGATGAGTCCGAGGTCGACGACAGACCAGACAAATAATCCTTTCGATACATAAGGGACCTTACTTGATTTTCCCGGACTGATATCCTAGTATCAGTGCCGCTTAAGACCGGCGTTGGAAACGCGGGTTCAACTCGAGTGGAGAGAGGTAAAGAAATGAAATTCTGGCTGTCCCTTCTCATTCTGGCCGTCCTGGCGCTTGCAGGCCCCGCGGCGGCTGAGACGGGAGCTTCCGATGTATTGGCCAAAGTGGGGGACCAAGAGATCACCAGGGGAATGATCGAGAATATAATTGCTACCATCCCCGAGGAAAACCGAGTTCCTTTCCTAACCCCAGACGGCCAAAAGAAGATTCTCGACGAGGTGGTGTCACTTACGCTCTTTGCTCAGGAGGCCAAGGCCAAGGGCATGGACAAGGAACCCGCTATCAAGACGCGTCTGGAGTACGCCCAAACGGAGTATTTGGCCAGAGAGTTTTTCAGAAGACAATTGGGAAAGGCTCCGGAGATATCCGAGGATGAGTTGCAGGCCTATTATAAGGAGCACTTGAACGAGTTTAAGCCTCCTGAAGAAATTCAGGCCAGGCATATCCTGGTAGGCACTGAGGCGGAGGCCAACAAGATTCTGGAGCAGCTCAAGGCGGGCCAGGACTTTGCGGAGTTAGCGAAGAAGAAGTCCATTGACCCTGCGGCGGCCAAGGGTGGTAAGCTGGAATTGATGGACGGTAAGGACTGGCTCCCCAAAGGGACTTTCGAGAAATCTTTCGAGTTCTCGCTGTTCAAGATTCCCAAGGGCCAAATAGACGGTCCTCTTAAGTCACAGTTTGGCTGGCACATTCTCAAAGTAGATGATAAGCGGCAGCCGGACACCCCTGCCTTCGTTCAGGTTAGAAATATGATCAAGCAGCGGCTTCAAGACGAGCGCGGTCAAAAGCTTCACAACGAATTGATGGAGCAGTTGAAGAAAAGTTTTCCGGTGACTTACAAATAGATTTGGTTATGGTTCACCGGGAAACCTCTTTATGGAAATAGCCCTGGCGGGGAACTTCCTGCAATAGAGTTCCCCTCTGGACCTGTCTTCAAGAACTGTTACGGCGGCGAGGCAAGCGTTTGGGCTTTCCTTCCCTGAGAAAAGCGCTTCCGGTGTGACATTTGGCGCAGCCCACGGTCGCCGCCGCCGATTAGGTGAAGGCATTTTCATCCTCCCGGCGAACGCCTAAATAATTTGCTCCAGGCAGCGTACCGAGGATTACCCTCGGGCGGGAATTAACGACTATTAGGCAGCATCAGCCCTTCTATCAAAGTCGTTCCTTCCCCCCCCGAGGGTAAAGCTTCGTTATGGAAGCAGCGCATCCGTCGGTCGCTATTTAAACGCATGTGGAAGGGATTCGGTAAGGCAAATTGATCCGATCCATCTCAAAGCGCTTCATTCACACTTGCGGTGGCCGAGTCATTCCACTGTGGTCTTCCTACTGACAGGTCTGCGAATTGAAAGCTAATCAATCGGTTTTTCCGGGTCATCTAGATCGGTGTTCCGGCCTTCTTAATGGGGGAAATTTTGGTTAGTCGGCACAAATTTTTCCGGCGACTCGTTTTGCTTACAGCAGTAATACTACCGGCAGCAGCGATCGTTGGCGAATCGAATGGCGCCATGGCTCAGCCCAAGCCCCAGGGAGGAGCGGCCCAGGAAAAACCGGTAGTCAGTCCCTCCAGGCTTTACGAAGCGGTATCGGGGTATGTGGAAAGTTTTAAACGCGGCCCCGTCCCCAAAAGGCGCGAACGCTCGGAAGAAGACAAATACAGATCAAAACCTGCGCCCCAGCAGACGACTCGAAATGAGGAGGCCGTCTTCGAATCCGATAAGAGGCTGGGAGCCAAGAGAGCCGACCGTGGTGAGTGGAATTTGGCATTGCTGTCCTTTGAACGCGCCCTGGGCTCCAATGTGCGGATGGCCGCCTCGGAAAAAGAGCGTTTGGAAGGCATGATTCACACGGCTCAGGAGAAGTCCCAGAGTATCGAGGAGAAGTTTGTAGGCGGCGAGTTGACAAACTCAATCGGCATGCGCCTGGCCGTATTGCGTCCGGATGAGTTTGAAATGGGAAGTTCTCCGGCGGAAATACGCCGTATCCGAAATGAGTGGAACGCCGACGAGAACATACTACAGGCTGAACAACCCAATCATAAGGTTCGCATAAGCCGGCCGTTCCTGATGGGCAAATATCCTGTGACAGTCGGTGAGTTCAAGAAATTCGTGTCTGAAACAGGCTACAGGACCACCGCCGAGAAGCAGGGCTGGGCTTGGGGCTATGACGAATCCAAGAAGCACTGGACCAAAAATTCAGGTTTGTCGTGGAAAAAGTCCGCCGCAAAATGGGATGACCACCCCGTGACGTGCGTATCATCCCTTGATGCGGAAGCCTTTTGTGACTGGTTGAGCCGTAGAGAAAACCGCAGGTACTACTTGCCTACCGAGGCCCAGTGGGAGGTACGCGGCCAGAGGAGGAAAGGACGGAGAAAGGTTTCCCTGGGGGAACCAATATCCCGACGGGAATAAGTGTAATATCGCCGACAGAAAATCTGATTTGCCTTGGGCCGACAGACTCTTGAACGACGGGTACGAAGGAACTTCGCCCGTGGGAAATTATGACCCCAACGGTTTTTGGCTTTACGACATGGTCGGGAACGTCTGGCAGTTCTGTTCGGATTATTACGACCCAAAGGCGTACGAAGGCTTGGCCTCGTCGATTACCACAGACCCAACAGGGCCCGCCAACGGAAAGAAAAAAGTTGTCAGGGGCGGCAATTGGGCTTTTGGCGCGGAGATCGCGCGAAACGCTTTCAGATTCGGTGTGGAGACGGATTTGTGTACGGACTTCACCGGATTCCGGGTGGCTGCAGCGTCAATGGGAGAAAACCCAGAAGAGCGCCGGGGAGAAAACTTTCTTAATCCCGAATATATCCAGCTCATGATGGGAAGAATAAAGGAACTTGTGGGCTCAGGGCGGCGTCTTGAGGCGCGGAAGGTTATCGAAAAAGCCTTCAAGGACGAGGCGAAGGTGAAGCTACTGCCGGCGGATGTTCAGTCGTTTGTAAAGAGCGTGCTCGAATCCGTAGTGGATGTCTCCAAGGACAACAAAATTCAGTTGCTCACGAATACGCTGGGCATGGGAATGGTGCGAATCCCCGGGGGCTCGTTCATCATGGGCAGTTCCGAGACCGATATCTCCTGGGCCATGGCCACTTTGGCTCAAGGCCAACCCGCATCCATAGAAAACGAATTTCCATTTCACAAGGTAAGGATTTCAAGGCCCTTCTACTTGGCTTCCACGGAAGTCACGGTAAGTCAGTTTCAGGCGTTTGTAGACGAAACCGGATACGTTACCGACGCTGAAGACGACAAGGGGGGGCAAGTATACAACACACGCTCAAGACGTTTTGACCGCAAAGAGGGCAGTTCGTGGAAAAACCCCGGTTGGGCTATCAGAACCCGACCAGCCGGTGGCTATGATATCGTACAGCGACGCGGTTGCTTTTGTCGAGTGGCTTACGGCAAAGGAAAAACTTCCTTACAAATTACCCACGGAAGCTCAATGGGAATTTGCCGCTAGGGGAGGGCTGCCTGCCGCTCAATTCCCATGGGGCGACGAGTTGCCGGATGGTCGTAGAGCAAATTATGCCGATAAAAACAAAGACTTCGAGTGGAGCGACCGTAACTCGGACGGAGGATATAAGTTCGTGGCGCCGGTTGGGAGCTATGAGCCCAACAACTTCGGGCTGTACGACATGGCGGGTAATGTTCTGGAATGGGTCCGGGATTATTACGGAGAGGACTATTACAGATACTCTCCGGAAATCGACCCCGAAGGGCCGGGGCACGGGGAAAACAGGGTGATGAAAGGCGGAGAATGGACCTTCGGCGCCATCAATCTGCGGTGCGCTTTCAGAGGGTGGGCTCGGCCTGATATGGCCTTTTACAATAGTGGTTTCAGGGTGGAGATCGAACCGTCGAATACTCTCCGAGAATTCTATTTCGGGACAAATTTCCTCACAAAAGAATGGGTTCCGGGTAGCGACCAGCGCTATGTGACCACAATGGAGGCCAAAGAGAAGGAGCGCATAGCCAGACAATCCCCAGCCGCCGTGGAGACCAAGCCCAAAGTGGAGGAGCTTGAAGAGCCTGTATTGAAGGGATTGTTGGTCCTGGATTTCAGTCCGAAATCCGACGCCAGAAAGGCGGGCATGCGCAGAGGCGACATAATAATCGAGTATAACGGCGTAAGAGACCTGACTGCTGAAAGGCTCATTGCGCTCAGCGCCTCGGCCAAAAAGGAAAAAACGAAACCGCATGTGGTTTTTGTTAGAGAGGGCTACGAATACTCGCTCAAAGTGTCTCCGGGCTTTCTTGGCGTATCAATCTCCGAGACCACGGTGAAAATGCCCCAGAGACGACAAGACCCCACGAGGGAAGCTCCCCCGTCTGAGAAGGGGTCAAAATCTCAGGATTGGACCTAACAAACGGCTGGTTAACGGTCTATTCTATAAGTTGGGTCGCACACTAATGGGGGCGCATACCTAAGGCGCTTACAACCTTTGAAATCCCCGGCGCCCTGCGCTCTCCAGCCAGGGGAGAGGGTTTGAGCCTCCCTCCCTCGACGGGAAGGGCTGGGGGCAATGCCGGTAACTTAAGGATAATTTTGGCAATGGTGTCACATGGCGCCGTCGCCCCCGCGAAAGCGGGGGGCCAGGAAACTCCAGGAAAGAACTGGGTTCCCGCTTTCGCGGGAACGACGGATAATGAGCTCTCCGTGGTCGATACGGCTGTTTTTCATCCTTAAGTCACAAGTATTAGGAGCTGGGGCAGGGTGAAATCCGACTTTGAGCACATGTCATAATCCTGACCCAAAATGTGCGACCTAATTTAAGAAATGCGGTACCTATACTCCGTCGCGTAAATACGGTTACGTATTCCGCAGGGTAACGCAGATGAAATTCATAGCCTCTTGCGCCCCGTGAGGGGGCGCTCTTCATTAGTAGCCATGGGTGGAACCCATGGTACCTGGCTATCCACCGGTTTCTTCAACCCCGTGCGGGGTTGAAGACGGGATCGGTTGTTTTTCCAATCCATGGGCTGCGCCCATGGCTATTCATGGGGATTGCCCCTTCGGGGCATCTGCGACGGAATACGACACCGCATTTAGGAAAAGGCGCACTTAGTTATAGGCAGTCTATGGTTACCGATATATCGTAGTGTCTTACAACCTATGTAGGCCCAGTCTTCGAATTCTAAGACAACAAACCGAAAATAAAGCGCATAGACGACCATATGAACGATAAACGACCACAGCCCCCATTCGCTGAATTGGCGCATCAGCCTTTAAAGACGGTATTCCTCGATAGGGATGGCGTCATTAACATAAAATTACCTGAAAACAGGTATGTCAAAGACGTAGAGGAATTCGAGTTCGTTCCGGGGGCTATAGAGGCGTTGGCCATCCTGAAAAATATGGGTTATCTTCTGATACTCATAACAAATCAGCGCGGAATCGCCAGGGGAATGATGACGCCCGGGGATCTGGACCAAGTCCATAATCACATGCGCCAAGAGCTGAGGAAACGCAATATCACATTGGACGCCATATACCATTGCCCTCACGAGAACTACGAAAACTGCCTGTGTAGGAAGCCTCAACCGGGAATGATCTTCGCTGCGATGGAGAACTTCAATATCGACGTAGACTCTTCTTACATGGTGGGAGATTCCAAATCCGACATCTTGGCGGGTCAAAGAGCGGGTCTCCGCACAATACGCATTTGCAGCGAACCCGACGAGGAAGCAAACCATTGTTTCCCCAGTCTGTTGGCTTTCGCCGAATTTTTATCCCAAGAACAAGGTGCAATTGATGGCCAAGGAAACAGGACCGAACACACCCGTTAACGACCGTTTGTCCCCGGATGACGAATTCGTATTCGCCTGCGGTCCGCACGTCCCCTGTTTTACGGAATGCTGCGGCAAGTTGGAACTCCTTCTCACCCCTTATGATATTTTGAAGCTTAAGACCGGCGTCGGCATGACTTCCGAGGAATTCCTGGACGAGCACACGACCATGCGATGGTCAAGCGGCCACGGATTCCCTGAATTCCTGATGAAAATGCTTGCCGATACAAAACGTTGTCCGTTTGTCACTCCGTCGGGATGCTCGGTATATGAACATAGACCGGGAGCCTGTAGAATATATCCACTGGGGAGAGCAGCAACTACCAATCCTTTCGACGGTTCAAAAAGGGAATTCTATTTCACAGTCCGGGAGGACCATTGTCGCGGCTTTGAGCAAACAAAGAAATGGAGAGTCCGGGACTGGTTGGACGATCAGGGCATGGAGGATTACAACGCCGTCAACGACATGCTGATGGAGCTGTATGTGCTGCGAACTCGGGGGAAGTCCGTTGAACTGAACTCTCAACACATCCAAATGTTCGTGATGTCTTGTTACAACACTGAAAAATTCCGTGACTTTATATTCAAGAGCGGATTCCTGAAAAAATTCGATGTGGAAAACGAAGTTGTGGCGCAGATGCAAGACGACGACCTGGCCCTGTTGAAATTTGCCTTCAGGTGGTTGAGATTTCTGTTGTTCCGGGAGCCTACTATAAAGATAGCCTAATGGTTTACCGCCGGCAGACGCGGGTGGCAGAATAATCAGCGCCGAGCGGAGGGCTTAGGTCGCCTAGTGCTAGGCCTGAAACTCACTGACGTCAAGAATAGAGTTTATCCGCATATATGTTCACTTACGTTGAGACCCGTGTTTTAGTGGTCCCCATCGCCTTTCACGGCAAATCCCAACGAGCGCTTCACGGTGTCATTGCGAGGAGCCGAGCGACGAAGCAATCTCCATTGGCGCTGCGTGGAGGATTGGTTCGTCGCTCCGCCCCGCAATGGTGACTTTCAGCCTTTTTTCTTGCAACTCCAGATACGCCGCTCTCCCACGCCCGAGAGGCCACATGTCTCAATTGCCGCATCAAAATGTGCCCGCTGAACTCCTGGAAGCATTGTTGGACAATCCGCACGAATCCCAGATTATCGTGGACGCTCAAGGAATCGTCGTTTATATGAGCGCTTCGGATGAGGCCTTTTATCAGGTGTCCCGAGATGAAGTAATCGGTCGTCATATCCGGGAGCTGAACCCCAACAGCGAACTTGCCGGAGTGCTTGAAACAGGGCGCGCCGAAATCGGCCGGCTCTTCCGGCTGGGTGAAAAAGAGCGCATCATAGCTCGCATACCCCTGCGCGATCGGAACGGAAATATCATCGGCGCAGTGGGAAAGCTCATGTTTTGGCGTCCGGAGAAGGTCAAAGAGCTTGTGCGGCAGGTGGAAGCGCTACAAAGTCGCCTGGATTACTACCAAAAAGAGCTCCAGCAAGCGTATCGCAACCGCTATTCCTTGGAGGGAGTGGTGGGGGAATCCGCTCCCATGCAGGAAGCCAAGCAAATTGCCGCGCACGCGGCGGCTTCGGATTTGCCGATCTTAATAATCGGTGAGACCGGAACCGGTAAGGAGGTCTTCGCCCACGCTATACACCAGCTTAGCGCACGGCGAGAGCGGCCGTTGGTCCGGGTAAACTGTGCGGCGATTCCACACGAACTCTTTGAATCCGAGTTGTTCGGTTACGAACCGGGCGCGTTTACAGGGGCAAGTCCCAAGGGTAAACCCGGCAAGTTCGAATTGGCCGACAAAAGCGCCATTTTTCTCGACGAAGTGGGAGAGCTTCCCTTGACGACGCAGGCCAAACTGTTGCGGGTGATCCAGGAGCGCGAAGTCGAACGCATAGGCGGCTCCCGGACTCTGAAGCTGGACTTCCGAATCATTGCCGCCACAAACCGCGATCTCAAGGCCATGTTAGCCAGGGGTGAATTCAGGCAAGACCTGTACTACCGTTTGAACATATTTCTCCTCAAGACGCCGCCTCTTCGCCTAATTCGAGCGGACATCCCCAGAATCGCATATCATCTACTTTCTCTCACGCGTAATCCTGCCGAGGCACCCCGTCACGTCGCGCCCGAAGCTATGAAACGGCTCGTCGCATACGATTGGCCGGGCAATGTGCGCGAGCTGCGCAACGTGCTTGAGCGCGCTTCATCCGTGGCTGGAAATGGCGCCATTTTGGAAGAGCACTTGCCCATGGAACTGCTCGACTCCGCGGTCACAGCCGGCGCCGATGATGAATCGGTGAGCTTGAAAGATGAACTAATAGCCGCAGAGCGCCGCGCCATCGATCGCGCTCTGCGCCTCGCCCGAGGCAATCGCACCGAGGCCGCGCGGTTACTGGGCATCCATCGCACAGGGTTGTACCAGAAAATGCGGCAGCACGGCATGGACACGAGACAGAAGGGCTGATCGGGAAGAGACAATCGGCGCCTAGAGGAAAACTTTTTTCGAGGGAATAGGTCCCCTCCGGGCCTCCCTTAAAGAACTTTGAAAATGGCGACAGGTCGAATCGTCGTTTACGAACATCCGAGCGCTACGGATAAGTTAAGGCATTTTCATCGTTCGTTGTGACCTATCAGGTCATGGGAGTTTCTGCAAAAAAGGGACGCACGGTGATCTACTACCGAAAGAGAGTCGCATCGGGCCGCGCTGTAGAGGCCTATCTATATGTCTAGAATTATATACACGCAGGTCCGACGACAGTTTCCTTAAAGACTTAGTACAGGTTTTCGTAAATACGGTCATGCCTTGCCATAGGATGTGGCGCCCTTCGCGAACCGCATCTGTCGAGAAAAGGCTTCGAACGATGCGGTTCATGGAACTCACCGCATCATATAAGAATCTGCGACCGTATTTATGACATGGAGTACTCAGTACGTTTCTCGCCTGCCTTTTGGTGTGTAGATAATTATCTACACACCGATTTAGCCACCAGATCTTCAGTTTGCCTTACCGCTTACCAAAACACAAATAAACTTCCACACTTACATTCTGACCGCGCCTCGCGGACGTTTTGGCACGGCGGTTGCTCTTAGCAGTAGTCGATGTGCGGTGAAGAGCCATCATCCGACATGATTTAGGAGTGAACTGAAAATGGACTTTGAAATACCGGATAATCTGCGCATGATGGTGGACACGGTTGAGCGATTTGTGAAACGTGACCTGGAGCCCATTAGCCGACAAGTGGAAGAAGAGGATCGCATTCCGGAAGACGTGATCCAGAAGATGCGGGAACTGGGTTTGTTTGGAATGGGGATACCCGAGGAATACGATGGGCTTGGATTGGGATGTCTGGGCGAGTGCCTGGTTTACGAGGCGTTGGGTAAAGCGAACGCCTGCTTTCGGACGCACATCGGCACGAACAACGGAATCGGCGCCCAGGGGATCGTCCTGGATGGCACGCCCGAACAGAAACTCAAATATTTGCCGAAGCTGGCGTCCGGGGAATGGATAGGATGCTTCGCATTGACCGAACCTGAGGCCGGATCCGATGCGTCCAATATCAAAACCACTGCGGAACTCCAGGGTGACCATTGGATTATCAACGGCCGCAAGCATTTTATCACCAACGGGAATATAGCGGATATGGCCACGGTATTCGCTCTTACCGACCGCGCCAAGAGAGCAAAAGGCGGCATTACCGCCTTTATCGTGGAAAAAACGTTTCCCGGTTTTTATGTTGGCGTGATTGAGCGTAAAATGGGCATGCGTGGTTCACATACCTGCGAACTCATTTTCGATAATTGCCGGGTACCCATGGAAAACGTCATCGGCGGAGAAGAGCGGGTAGGCCAAGGCTTCAAGACCGCTATGAAGACTCTGGATAAAGGGCGGCTCACATTGGGAGCGGCGACCATGGGGTCAGCCCAAAGGCTGCTAGAATTGTCCATAGACTACGCGAAGCAGCGAGTGCAATTCGGCAAGCCCATTGCCCATTTTCAAGCCGTTAAATCAATGTTGGCCGATATGGCGACTCAGATCTATGCGGCGCGTCAGATGGTATATCATGCCGCCTCTTTGAGAGACACAACAGGTTCGGCCGTGGTCAAGGAAGCGGCAATGGTAAAATTATTCTGCTCTGAGATCGGTAACACGGTGGCTGACATGGCGGTTCAAATTCATGGTGGAATGGGTTACATGAAGGACTATCCAGTGGAGCGCTTCTACCGGGACCTGCGGTTGACGCGTATCTACGAAGGAACGAGCGAGATCCAACGCTTGGTAATTGCACGCGAACTTCTCAAAGATTAGAGGGATGCTCCATGGAGATCAAGAAGGTATTTGTCGTCGGCGCCGGGTTAATGGGTTCAGGTATTGCCCAGGTTTGCGCAAGCGCCGGACTCGAAGCGTTTCTGTTCGACGCGGCCCCTGACGCGGTGGACCGGGCGCTCAAAAACATCGCATGGTCCGCGGGCAAGTTCGTGGAAAAGGGGAAGGTCCAGGGGCCGCTGGAAGCCATAATGGAGCGTATTACTCCTACTGACGGTATCGCCCTGGCGACGAACGCGGATCTTTGCGTCGAAGCGGTTTTCGAGAACCTGGCCGTGAAACAGGAAGTCTTCGAGCGTCTGTCCGCTGTCGTGCGACCCGAGACTCTGCTCGCCAGCAACACGAGCGCTATTCCTATCAGTTCTCTGGCTGCGTCGGTCCCATGTCCTGAGAGGGTTCTGGGCATCCATTTCTTCAGTCCTGTTCCTATGATGGACGCTGTGGAGGTAGTGCGCAGCCAATTCACCAGCGATGAGGTGTTCGCTAGCGGCAAGGCCTTCGTCGAATCCATCGGCAAGGAACCCATCATGGTCCACAAGGATGTGCCGGGCTTTCTCATCAACCGTATCAACTTTCCGGCGACAATCGAGGCGATGCGGCTTGTTGAAGCGGGCGTCGGAACGGTTCAAGACATCGATAAGGGATTGCGTTTGGCCTCCGGGCGCAGGATGGGAATATTCGAGACGGGCGACATGGTGGGGTTGGATGTGACCTGCGGGGCGCTCATGGCTATCTACGAGGAAACCAAGGACCCTCGATGGTACCCGCCCGCGATACTCAGGCGCAAGGTCATGGCAGGACACCTCGGTCGCAAAACCGGAAAAGGCTGGTACGAGTACAACCCCGACGGCTCCCGTAAAGAACCGACGAAATAACGCGGCAAGACAAGGGGGAGAAGGAGGAGTTCACCGGGAACCCCCTTTTTGCAACCCCGCGTTTCGCTGGGCCCGGATCCTTCCCCCAAAACTCCTAATATATTGGCTGACTAAATGGTCGCAACCGTAGATTGAAAAGATTCCTGAGTACAGCTTTTCGCGATTACGGTCACGGATAAGCATAGGATGTGGCGCCCTTCGCGAACCGCATCTGTCGAGAAAAGACCTCGAACGATGCGGTTCGCAAGGCCCACCGCATCCTATGGGATCTACGTTCGGGGCTGAAGAATCCGTGACCGTATTTATGAAACGCAGTACTAAGGGCATGATCGGTTGCCCATAGAGGTTTCCTCCGGATGAACGATTGCCACTAACGGCTCCCACCGGAACCTAAACGGAGAAGCATATGAATGAAGTGGTCATTATTGCCGGCGCCAGAACCCCGGTGGGCCGGTACATGGGTTCGCTCAAAGACGTGGCGGCCTATGATCTCGCCGCGCTCGTGCTCCAGGGAGCCGTGAACCGCTCCGGAATCGAACCCGACATGGTGGACCAGGTGATTATGGGGCAATCCTATCAAAGCGGCGAATACGTCAATATTGCGCGTATGGCCTTGCTCAAAGCCGGTTGGCCGGAAACAATCCCCGGCGTGACCCTGGATAGCCGTTGCTGCAGCGGCCTGGACGTCATCCGACACGCGGCGGCGATGATCGCGTCGGGACAGGCGGAGACCATCGTAGCAGGCGGCGCGGAAAGCATGAGCAACGCGGAGTTCTACCTCCCCGGCAGTATCAAATGGGGAATAGGCGGTTCCAAAGACATGCCGAGAGGCCACGGCGACCTGTCAATGTGGGGGCTGCCCATGTACGACCGCATTCAGAGAGCTAGGGTCATGTCACAGCCGGAGGAAAGATACGGCGTTTTGCCCTCAATGATGTCTTGGGCCGAAACAGGAGCGCAAGAGCACTCAATCACGCGCGAGCAATGCGATCGGTGGGCTGTCGAGAGCCATCGCAAAGCCTGGGCCGCCCTCGAAGCCGGTAAGTTTGAGGAAGAAATCGTTCCGGTCGCAATTCCGGCGCGCAAAGGCGAACCCATACTTGTAGATCGTGACGAGAATCCCCGTTCCGATACAACCCTGGATGCATTGGCTCGCCTTAAGCCGGTGCTCGGTGGCGTGTGCACAGCCGGCAATTCGTCCTCCGAGAGCGACGGCGCGGCCGCCGTAGTTGTGACCTCAGCCTCCAAGGCGGCGGAGCTGAACATTAAGCCGCTTGCCGTTTTCAAAGCCTGCGCAATAGTCGGGGACGATCCGACAAGAGCCTATAAGACTGTGCCCCGCGCCACTGACAAAGCCCTGAAAATGGCGAACGTAACGCTGAAAGATGTGGATCTTATCGAGATACAAGAAGCGTTTGCCGCTCAGGCGCTGGCCGATTTGGTGGAGATGGGAATTGGACCCCGGGAATACGGAAAAGTGAACGTCAACGGCTCCGGAATTTCACTTGGCCACCCGATCGCCTGCACCGGAACGCGGGTCTTGATTACTCTCATGCAGGAGATGAAAAGGCGTGGCTCCCGGTATGGGCTTGAATGTATTTGCGGCGGCGGCGGACTGGGGATCGCTGCTGTCCTTGAAAGAAACGTCACCCAGGAGTAACGAACAGTGTGCGCCGAATTAAATGATGTCGTGGTTGTTGACGCGGTAAGGACCGCCTTCGGGCGGGCAGGTGAAAAAGGCCTCTTTTGGAAGACGCGAGCCGAAGACCTTTGTGTCCCTCTGGTAAAAGCCATACTAAGAAGGAATCCTTCCGTTAAGCCCGGGATGATTGAAGACAGCATTTGGGGAGTCACTAACCAGATGAAGGAACAGGGCGGCACGCTGGGACGTATGGTCCCAATGCTCGCCGATTTGGGATGGGAGATTCCCGGGTGTTCCGTTGACCGCATGTGCGCGGGCGGTTTAACTGCTGTAGGGTTCGGAGTGACGTATATTGCGAGCGGCATGGCCGACTGTCTCATCACCGGAGGCGTTGAACATATGGGTCATGTGCCTATGGGATTTATGCGAGATCCGCATCCCAGGGCGGAAGAAGTCAACGGAGACGCCTCCGCGTTCAATATGGGCATGACAGCAGAGAATATTCATGACCGATTTCCCGAATTCACGAAAGAAATGTCGGACGCGTATGCCGTCGCTTCTCAGACGAAAGCCGACCGGGCAATCAAGGCCGGCAAGATGAAGAATATGATCGTGCCGGTCGAAGTTGAACTAGCGGATGGAACGAGAGCAGCTGCCGAGAGAGATCAGCAACCACGGCCCGAAACGAACATGGAAGGCCTCGCCAAGCTCAAGACCCCGTTTAGAGAGAACGGAAGAGTTACCGCCGGCAACGCCGCGGGGCTCAATGACGGAGCTTCGCTGGCCCTGCTTATGTCCCGGAACGAAGCCGAAAAGCTGCAATTGCGTCCAAAGATGAGGTGGGTCTCCACCGGGGTGGCGTCCGTCGACCCGAGAATCATGGGAACAGCTCCGGTCCCCGCCACCCTAAAGGCCCTGGATAAGGCGGGGCTGAAGATGAACGATATTGATTTCATCGAGATGAACGAAGCCTTTGCGGTGCAGGCTCTCTATTGTCTCGACAGATGGGGATTGGCCGCGGACGACCATAGAGTAAACCCCTGGGGTGGATCGCTCGCGTACGGACATCCCTTGGCCGCCTCGGGCCCGCGATTGGTCGGGTTCCTTGGAGGTCTCTTCGAAGAAAACCCCGGCGCCAGGTACGGATTGACCACAATGTGCGTGGGACGCGGGCAGGGTTATACGATGATCTGGGAGAATTTGACTCGGTAGAGCGTGAGAGGCAACGAGGAACCACGAGAATGTAGTAATGATACACTGGGAACCCCCTTTTTATTAATAACGTTCGATTTCTTGTCTTCGCAAGAAGAAATTGGATTCATATCGCTGTAACCTTCCGTTACTACGACATTAAGGCCCATCTATGCGAAAGCCGAACCCCCTAAATCCCCCTTATCAAGGGGACTTCCTGTTCCTCCCTGACAAGAGGGGCTAGGGGGTTGGTTTTTGGTTGCGGCCGCAGGCTGCTTTTTGCAAAAAGTGATTTCCTGGACCCTGCCGCAAAAACTCCTAATATATTGGTTGGTTAAATGATCGTAATGCTGATCCGACCATATCCGTCAGCGTCCTGTGCTGAGGCAAGCCTCACAGGCCCTAGGGAAGGCGCATTGCCATTTTGAAAGTTCTTGAGGTCTGGAGGGGAACTTCTTTCAAGAAGTTTCCCTCCAGCGGCTATTTTCATAAGAAGGTCAGACCCATGGAGCTATTTGAGTCGTTTCAAATAAAAGGTATGGAGATCCCCAACAGGTTCGTTCGTTCAGCGACTTACGACGGAAGCGCCGCCAAGGGTGGGCGAGTTACGGAACGACAGATCGCTCTTTACGAGGAGCTCGCTCGGGGAAAGGTAGGACTTATCATCACCGGTATCGCCTACGTTCACCCAACGGGTCGGATTTCATCCTTTCAGAATTCCATAGCCCATGACGACGATATAGCAGGCCTTTCTCAGTTGGCTGGAGCTATTCATGGCTCTGACGTTAAAGGTGCGGTTCAGCTTTTTCACGCGGGTCGTGAAAAGGGCAAGGTTTATAAGAAACGAGAGGCGCTTGCGCCGTCCTTTCTGGCCGAGGACCCCCTGTTCGACGCGCCTCATCGCGGCATGGAGCAAGACGAAATCCATGAAGTAATTAAGGCGTTCGCCGATGCGGCCGGAAGAGCCCGAGCCGCCGGATTCGACGCCGTTCAGATTCACGGCGCCCACGCTTATCTGTTGAGTCAGTTTCTAAGTCCTTATACGAATCGCCGAGAGGACCAATGGGGAGGGTCGCTTGAGAATAGGCTACGTTTGCATAGAGAAATCGTTCGAGTCATCCGTTCAACGGTAGGGGAAGACTTTCCGATTCTCATGAAACTGGGCGTTGAAGACGGTTTCTCCGGGGGACTGGAGTTCAGTGAGGGACTTGTGGCCGCGGAAATCCTCGCCGGCGATGGTCTGGACGCCGTCGAGATCAGCCTGGGGCTGCGAGGGCGCGGCTACCGTAACTCCGAGTATCGCGCCGGAATCAATCGTCCGGATCGAGAAGGCTATTACAGACGTTGGTGTGCTGAGATCAAAAAGCGTGTGAACATTCCTGTTATCATGGTTGGCGGCTTGAGATATTTTGACGTGACGGCGCAAGTCCTTGAAGACGGGGTGGCGGATCTGGTTTCTTTGAGCCGGCCACTCATCCGAGAGCCCGATTTGATTGCAAGGTGGCAAAGGGGCGACCGCGGATCCGCTACCTGCGTCTCCTGCAACAAGTGTATGGAGGCTCTTCTGCAAGCCAAACCATTGGCGTGCCATTACAATACGGAACCCAATACTATTTAGGAGCGGTTGCAAAACCTACGAGCTTTCGAAAAGGCGCCGGGGAGGAAACCTTTTTGCACAAGAAAAGTTCCTTCCCGGCGCCGCTTACTAAAAACCATTTCAGGCTGGATCAAACGAGGAGTCATCAGAACATGAAAACCGACTATCAAACCATCAACGTGGAGCTGACAGATGGCGTCGCTGTCCTCACGCTGAATAACCCGCCCGTGAACCAGCTCTCCGATCGTCTTAAGAAGGAAATGGTCGAGGCCGTTTCCGATGGTTTTCTTGATCAGACAGTCAAAGCCATTGTGCTGACCGGAACCGGTAAGAATTTCGTAGCAGGGGCGGACCTGACGGAAATCTTCAAAATAGATGAAAGAGAGCCCGTATTGCTGCGAGTAAGGACCATGTCGGACTTCTTCAACGCTATCGAGATGGGCCCCAAACCGGTCATAGCCGCAATCAACGGCAATGCGCTCGGCGGCGGTTTGGAGATGGCAATGGCTTGTCATTACAGGGTGGCCTGCAAAGGAGCTCACCTCGGCCAACCTGAGGTCAAAGTCGGACTAATCCCCGGCGCTGGCGGCACGCAACGCCTGCCGCGTCTTATCGGGCTGCCCGTCGCTTTGGAGATGATGACCACCGGAAACCCCATTGACGCCGAAAAGGGGCTATCCATGGGGCTCATCGATGAGGCGCCGGACCCCGAGAACCTCGGTCAGGCTGCTCTCGCAGCCGCACATAAGTTCATCTCCGGTGAGATGTCGCTGGATGCCCGAAGAACCCGCAACAGGGACAATCGCCTTCCCAGCGCGGCGGAACTTAGAGCGGTCGCCGACGGCGCGAAATCCATGGCCATGAAAAAAGCCAAAGGTTACCTTGCTCCCTTCAAGGTGATTGAGGCCGTGGAAAAAGGCCTATCCTTCGACATCGAAGCCGATATCCTACGGGAGGGCGATCTGTTTTCCGATTGCGCAATCTCGGATGTGGCCAAAAACCTTATTGGAATATTCCTCAATACTAGAGCCGCCGGCAGGCTCCCTCGCATTGACGGCCTACGGCCCCCCGGAATAAAGACCGTGGCCATGCTGGGCGCAGGAGTTATGGGCTCAGCAATCGTCCATCTTTTGCTCGCGGGAGGCTTCGATACGATTCTGTGGGACATCGACCGTGATGCCCTGGATCGTGGTTTGACGGCGATACGGAAGACTTTCGAGCACGCGATCAAGACGAAAAAAATGACTCAGGCCGACTTCGACTCAATGCTCCAAAAGCGGTTGAAAACTACAACGTCTCTAGAAGACGCGAAAGGCGGGGACCTCGTCATCAAGGCCGTGCTCGAAGACATGCGGGTCAAGCAGGACATATGGAAAAACCTGGAAGGAATCTGCGATTCCGAAACGATTTTTGCCACAAATACCTCAGCCCTGCCTATCACGGAAATGGCGTCGGTCCTTAAGGATCCCGGACGTATGATCGGACTGCATTTCTTCAACCCGGCTCACCGTATGCGGCTCCTGGAGATCATCTGCGCAGAGAAGACGTCCGATCTGACTTTAGCCGCATCAGTGGTTTTCGCACGGGCCATCAAGAAAACGCCGATTGTCGTCAATGACGCTCCGGGCTTTTATGTTTCCAGACAGCTTGGCGGTCTCTTTGGCGGATCCGTGTATCTCCTCGCCGACGGAGTGGACCTAAATCAAATAGAGGCCGCGATGAAGGATTTCGGCATGCCAATGGGCCCCGCTGAGCTGGCCGATCTTACGGGTATCGACATCGGCTATCGTGTGAACAAGACATTTGAGCAGAGGCTAGGCCCCAGATACAAGATCCACCCGCTTACGGAACTGATTTATCAAACGGGATGCTACGGTAGAAAGACCGGCGCGGGCTATATGGACTATTCCGGAGAAAAACCGACGCCGAACAAAATAGTAGCGGATGTGACGCAGGGCTATCTCAGGGATAACGGCGTGACCGCCAAGAAAGTCTCCGACCAAGACATAGTTGACGCCATGCTTGCCCTGGCAATAAATGAAGCGGCCCTAATGGTCGAGCAAGGCGTTTGCGATAGGCCGCAGGACATGGATCTCGCCATGATCTACGGCGCCGGATTTCCTCCATACAGGGGCGGTATATTCCGTTATGCGGACCAATGGGGTATCGGCTCAGCGCACAAAAAACTGGTGGAGCTGGAAAAGCGGTACGGGCCGCGGTTTCAACCGGCCGAGCTGCTCAAAGACATGGCCGAATCCGGAAAAACCTTTTGCGTCGTGTGACGGCAGCGCCATCCATCTGGGAAGGACATATTGAAATGATCGTCGAGAGAGCCTCAGTTGAAGAAGCGCAGGAAATCCTGGACGTCCAAAAAGTGGCCTATGTGAGCGAGGCTGAGATCTACAACGATTACTCCATACCGCCATTGACACAGACATTGGAACAAATACAAGCCGATTTCAGCAAACAGCTTTTCCTGAAAGCTTACTTTGACGGAAAGATCGTGGGCTCTGTCAGAGGTTTTATGGAACAAGAGACTTGTCACATCGGACGGCTCGTTGTCCATCCCGATTTTCAGAATCGCGGCATCGGCGCTCGACTGATGAAAGCAATTGAGGAATATTTCGATCAGGCCGCGCATTACCAATTGTTCACAGGACACCGCAGCGAGCGTAATCTTCGGCTTTACCACTCACTTGGATATGAGCCCTTTGAGACGAAGCCCGTCACTGAAGCCTTGACGCTCATATTCATGAGCAAGACAAAGGAAACTCCCTGACGCTACCTTTCACTAATTGTCGGCAAATTTCGGGCTTTATTCGTAGTTTCACTCCCCGCTATGATGCAGGCGCCGGTAAACCCCTTTTGCAAAAAGGTAAGCGTTCACCACGTGTGACGCCAAGGCGTGAGCGGTAACCGTTTTTCGTAGGGTCGGGGTTTATCCCCGACCGATGAGGTCATAAGAGCGGGCGGAGGTAAACTCCGCCCCTACGGTGGGTGACGTCCAACATACGGTCAAAGACGCCGGCGTGGTGAACCGTTACGCAAAAAGTGGTTCACCGGCGAGCTATTATAAATCTTCTGCAATAGGTCACGCGGATCAGGGCTCACATTTTTTTGCCTCTCATCTTAACTGTCTCGAAATCGACCGGACCCGGAATCCATTGCCCAAGCCTCGCATCAGTAATCTATTAAGACTTCGGAATTTGCCTGCGCAAAGGCAAATTTCAAAGGTTGGTTTATGTTCTCCGAACAATAATGAATACAAAAACGGAGGCGTGCATGAGCAAATTACTGATGATAATGATTATGGCTACGCTGCCTACACTCGCATTTGCCGAATTGCAAACAGAGACTGTGGACTACAAGCAGGATGGCGCTGTTCTTGAAGGTTATCTGGCTCAAAAGCCCGATATTAATAAGAAGGTTCCTGGCGTGCTGGTTGTCCCCGACTGGATGGGGCTTAGCGATCATTACAAGGATATAGCTAACAAGCTCGCAGAAATGGGCTACGTAGCCTTTGTCGCGGACATTTACGGAAAAGGTGTAAGACCGACCAATTCTCAAGAGGCAGCCGCTCTAGCAAACAAATACAAGGGTGATCGTAAGCTCATGAGAGACCGGATCAACGCAGGATTGGCTCAATTGAAAACCTACAAAGACGTTGACCCCAAGAGGATTGCGGCTATCGGATACTGTTTTGGCGGCACGACGGTCCTGGAGCTTGCTCGAAGTGGCGCAGACATCGCCGGAGTCGTGAGTTTTCACGGGGGTCTCGAGACACCCCACCCGGAAGACGCCAAGAATATCAAAGCCAAGGTTATAGCGCTGCACGGCGCGGACGATCCGTATGTGCCTCCGGAAGAAGTGGCAAAATTTATGGATGAAATGCGTAAGGCAAAAGTCGACTGGCAGATGGTCTTTTACGGCGCCAACGTGCACGCTTTTACAGCCCCTGCCGCAGGCACGGATAAGTCAAAAGGCGCCGCTTACGATGCGAATGCGGACAAGCGTTCCTGGGAGCACATGAAGCTGTTTTTCACGGAAATCTTCTAAGCTGCGTAGAAGTGGTCGCAAGACCCTAGAGCCGCAGGAAGAATTGTCGGAGAGCGCCTCTCGCACACAGGCTCTCTCCGAACCCCGCTTCAAAAACGCTGATCTTTGCGGCCCGCTCCGCCTAGCTGTCTTGAGTCGCATCGCGGAGGTTACGATATTAAGGTTCCGTTCTGTATTGCGGAGGTCCCGTCAAATACAGGTCATTTCCGCCGGCGTCGGTAGCCACAATTAGAGGCAGGTCTTCAATGGATAGCAATCTTACCGCCTCAGGCCCCAGCTCTTCCCAGGCAATCACTTTGGCTTCTTTGATTCGTCGGGAGATCAACGCTCCAGTGCCGCCCACTGCCGCAAAATACACCGCGCCCCATTTTTGCATGGCGTCCTTAACATCCTGGGACCTGGCGCCCTTGCCGATCATTCCTCTCAGCCCGTGTTGGATGAGAAGAGGCGCGTACGCCGTCCATTCTGTAGGCTGTTGTAGGACCTGCTGCGCCTATGGGTCGTCCCGGGGGAGGAGGAGTGGGACCGACGTAATAAATGATTTGTCCGGATATTTCGAACGGCAATTCCTTGCCCGAGTTGATAATGTCCGTCATTCGCTTATGAGCCGCGTCTCTACCGGTGATAATCGTGCCCGAAAGGCTGACGGCGTCACCCGCCTTCAGTCCGCGAACGGTCTTTTCATCCACAGGCGCGGTCAAGTGTATAACATTGCTCATAACTCCACCTCCGCGTGCCTGCAAGAATGGCACTGAATGTTGACCGCGCAAGGTATGCTGGCAATGTGCGTAGGATATTTGTTGATGTGGACCGCAAGGGCCGTCGTCCTTCCTCCGAGGCCCATGGGCCCTATTCCGAGACTGTTTATTTTGGTCAGAAGCTCTTGTTCGAGCTCGTTGAGCTCCGGGTCGGAATTCGGCGAACCCAACGGCCTGAGAAGCGCCTTTTTCGCTAAAATCGCCGACTTTTCAAAGGTGCCTCCGAGTCCGACGCCCACAACTATGGGAGGACAGGGGTTGCCTCCCGATTCCTGGACCCGCTGAATAATGAAGCTCTTGACTCCTTCGATTCCGGCGGATGGGGGAAACATCATGACTCGGCTCATGTTCTCGGACCCGAATCCCTTGGGCGCCATGGTGATTTTAAAGGACGCTCCAGGGACCAGCTCCGTGTGTATAACAGCGGGTGTGTTGTCTCCGGTGTTAAGGCGGGAAATGGGGTCAAGCACCGATTTCCTAAGAAAGCCCTCCGCGTAGCCGTTTCTAACCCCTTCGTTAACAGCGTCGATCAAAGAGCCATCAACTATGTGAACGTCCTGGCCGATTTCTACGAAGATCACCGCCATACCCGTATCCTGGCAAAGCGGAATTTTTTCTTCCGCGGCGATTTTCGAGTTCTCGATTATCTTGGCGAGTATTTCCCTGCCCACAGGAGATTCTTCTTTTGCGTGAAACTTCTGTAACGTTTCCACAACATCTTGGCCGAGAATAGTGCACGCTTTCATGCACAAATCCTTCACGGCTTCCGCAATCTGCTTTGCTGAAACGGTCCTCATTTTTTATTCCACCAGCAGGTGATTATTTTTTGTCGAGAGAATAGAATTTGAGCGATAATCTTTCAAGGGAAATCGCTCGGAAAACGCATCTATTAACTTGCGACCGGAGGCGCCGGTTCGGCGCCCGGGTATGATAGGTCCAAGGTAACCATTCACCTACGAGCGGCTAAGCTGAGATTGCTTTCCCGCGGAACACGGGCTTGCACTATTCGCAAAGACACTTTGGCATGTCATTGCGAGCGAAGCGAAGCAATCTCCCCCGGGTAACTGAATGGATACGGTCCAAGTCTATTTACCGGGAACAAGACCATCACGTGCGCCATTGCGAACTAAGCCGCCTCGGAATTGCGCTATTTATGACTCAACGGGCCAAGCGCCCATTTGACTAACATAGGGAACAAGCGTCTATGGAGAACGATAATGCGCAACACTTACGGAAATCTTATGATCAGGTTATCGATCTACTTGATCGTCGCGGGCTTTTGAAAGAGCGTTTACCTTTCACTCCGGGTCTTCTGGAGGAGGCCGTTTTTTTTGCTTACAAAATGCGGTTAATCACACAGGGAAACGTCAAAAAGTTGCTTGCCCTGGACGGATCGAGATTACGACTAAAAATAGCCGAATGGAACAGCGGCGACGAGGGCAATTGCACCTGCCGGATGGCCAGAAATCCATTTGCGGAAGAGTAGGGGAGGCCGCTTAACCGTAGTAGTTCACCGGGAACCCCCTTTTTACTAATAACGTTCAGTTTCTTGCTTTCGCAAAAAGAAACTGGCCTCACATAGCCGTAACCTACAGTTACTACGAAATTAAGGCTTATCAAGTTTGTGCGAACTCGGAAGCTGAACCCCCTAAATCCCCCTTATCAGGGGGACTTCCTGATCCCCCCTGATAAGGGGGGCCAGGAGCATAAGCGCTAACTTAAGGATTCGTTATGACCCAGGCCGTCATTCCCGCGCAAGCAGGAATCCAGTGTTTTCAATACCTTCTGGACCCCCGCTTCCGCGGGGGCGACGTAATTCTGCTGGTGTTAACTATTTGAAATCAAGTCCGACAAGGTCAAAAGTTTGCGCCTAAGGGGGCCAGAGGGGTTGGGTTTCGGTTGCGGCCGCAGGCTGCGTTTTGCAAAAAGGGGTTTCCCGGTGAACTATTACCAAAAAAGTTTCCTCCCGGCGCCGCTTACCATCAAATCATATTTCCCACATTCAGTATCCCGTTGGGGTCCATGATGCGTTTGATAGCCGCTATCTCTTCGACGCCGCGTTCGCCCAACATCATTCGCAGCGCTTTTTTCTTCAGCTTTCCTATCCCATGCTCTCCGGACACCGTTCCGTCCATGCCTAACACTTTTTCAGCCATTACGAGGGTCATTTCCCTGAATTGGGCCAGTTCGGATTCGTTATCCGGCAAAATGTTCGCGTGCAAATGGGCGTTTCCAATATGTCCGAACACATAGGACTTGCCGCCCGGCAGGTCGTCATGTAGGGCCAAGAAATTGGCCAGGTTATGCATGGGAACGGCAAAATCAGTCCCCACTTTGACCAGCCCCGACGCTATTGATTCGTTCAATTTTTCCGGGATGCGGCGCCGCTCTTCCTTCCATTTTCTGATTCCTGATGAATCCAAGGCGACTTCAGTTTCGACGGGCTCGCCTTTTTGATTTATGAGGTCCAGAAAATGGAACCATTGAGACAGACAATCTTCCATGTCGCCGGAGTATTCCTGTTCAATGTACACGCTGCCATAATAACGCGCTAACTTCTCAGCACGAGCAGGACCCAGAAGAGGAGCCACCGAAGCGCCGACCCACTCCATACAGGCCGGAGTCACCAGGTTAAAATCATTGATATTCAGTCGCCGCTCGCCTCCGTAAGGCCGTAGCCCTTCTAAGAGGGGGGCGTAGGCTTCATCGTCTCCATCCGAGAATAAGCGCCTCAGGAGATCCAGAGACCGCACTATCTCTACTGTTCGCTCGCGAGTGGGGGTATAGAGCTGCAATGCGAAAAACGATCTCCGAGACGGCAGCAATTTTGTCTTCACGCCGGTAATGATTCCAAAAAGCCCTTCGGAGCCGATGAACAGGTCAATCAGATCCTTTGGATCAGGGAAGGAGAGCCCTGCCGCGCTTTTACAGTATCTCCAGCTCCGAGAAGCGGATTCGGGCAAGGGGATGTTCAGGCCTTCGGCTATCCCGGGCGTCAGTAGGTTTTCCGGAACTCGAAAGAAGCCACGTTCCGCCAAAACTTGGCCGCGCTCCAAAGTAAGAGTGTGTCCACAAGGCAGCACAAGGCTCAATCCCTGTATGTAATCTCTAGTAGGCCCATAAAGGTAGCTCAAGGCTCCGGACGCGTTACAAGCGATGTTTCCCCCGAGAGCGCAATTTCTTTCCGATGTGGGATCCGGTGGATAAAAGAGCCCTTTGCTCTCAACCAGCGATTTGTATTCCGACAGGTTGACCCCGGGTTCGACGATGCGAACGTCATCGTTCCGAATCCGATTCAGGCCCCTGACATCCAAGACGATCCCGCCTTGAGGAACCGACGCTCCGGTGATCGAAGTTCGGCCTGCGCCGACGGTGACGGGAATGTTACGCCTGTTGGCGATGGAGACAACCCTAAACACCTCGTCGTGGCTGTTCGACACAACAACTCCATCCGCGTGCCCCAATAGTCGCGACTCATCTTTAAGATAGTTTTCGATGTAATCTCTAACTACCGAGATTCCCGATAAGCGGCATTCTCGTTCGAACTCCTGAAAATCCAATAGACTCGTTTCATAGCGGGAAGTGTTCAATGCGGTTTCTTTATGGTCATTCGCTGCAAAGGGCGCCGCATCCTATGGGATCTACGTTCAGGGCTGAAGAATCCGTGACTGTATTTATGAAATGGCGTACTTAGTCGTTTCACTCCCGGCAGTGGCACGTTAACACGTCTTTGCGCGCGAAGCGAGCGCACATCCTAGTAAAGAGCCGATAGGGCGGCGTGATTGCATCCCGCCAAACTGAGGAGCCGGGCCCCATCCGCCAAGGTCTCGAAATTGCTGCAAGTAATTCCCGAGCTCCCCCCATTTTGGGGACGCGCTTATTGCTAGTCCGCCTAGTCAGGTCACATATTACCGGTCCTCGGGAGTTTCTGCAAGCGGCTCCAGTCCCTGGCGCATTGAGGCGACTCCCCCCTCGAAGACCGCGATTGACGCCCGGAAATCAACTCATTTCCGGGACAAGGAAGTTCGCATTAGACCCCTCCAAAGTCCTCTGCCATTCATACGAGCTTCTTCCTCCAGGCGCCTGTAGTCCACGAACGTAACATGGAGATAATCTCGGGTAACAAAGCCCATACCGTTTTTGATGATTTCGCCATTAAGATCCGTGGCTTGGTTATTGGTCGGAATATACACGTACACCAACAATCTGTGTTTTTCGTCGTATTGGTCGTACTTGCGCGTCCAAATCTCCACCGTCTTCCCTTCCAAAAGGGAGCGGACATAGTCCCGTGACGTCTCGAAAAAGTCCGTGTTCCTTATGTAGGAGGTTATGTGGGTATTCAAACCTTTGATCCGGTCTTTATTGTTCGGAGAACCCACTCCCAAAAGTCTTACGGTTATTGTTCGTCTTTGGTCCGCCATCCTGAAACGCAAGAGATTGGAGGACTCCACATCCACCACTTCGGCTCTGCCTAGAAGCTCATATCTCGGGCTCAGCGCTAAGGATGGACCCGTCAAACATAATAGCGCTAATACGCACAACAGTACCTCTAAATGCAAGTCCACAACAAACCATACCTCACCTGCACTAAAGCATATTGAATCGGATGCTTGAGCTGCTTCGGGGCGAACCTACGGACATAAATGTCCATAACAGGGTTGCGGAGCCCCGCAAGTCAAGCTAAACAAGTTATAAAGTCAGCAAAATTGGGATTCCCGGAAGATGATCAGATCAGATCCCCCTACCCCCGGTAACGCCGTAAATCCTAAGAGCCGTTCTTCACCTTGTCTTTAAGAGACTTAGCCGGATAGAACCGCGGCAACCGCATGGCAGGGATTACCATGTCCTGGCCCGTCCGAGGGTTCACCCCTTTTCTGGCGTTGACTTCAATTACTTTGAAAGTGCCGAGATCCGATATCCGGATTTTTCCCGTTCTTTCCTGCAAGGAAGTCCGGATCGTATCTATAATAGTTTCCAAAACAACGCCCGCCGCCTTCCTGGGGATATCTGCTCGCTGGGAAATGAGCGCTATCAGCTCTGGTTTTGTCATTAAGTCTCTCCTTTCACTTGTTATAAAAACTGACGGCACATGGTTACGCGCCGTGAGGTTGTAATCCTTCGCTTACCGGATCATAATCGTGTTCATGGGCTACGTGTCGAAGATGGTCACAGTAATCCGTGCTGAATATAGGTGCAAAGGGTAAGCCAGTGGCAGAGATCGGATGGAGCGGCTGTTTAACGGGCTAACTCACGCATAAGCTAATGGCATGCAAATTGCTCCCTGTAAAACGAGTGGGCATAAATGTAAACCTGCTTTACAGGGGAATCGAACGTGTCTCATCTTGGGCACGGAGTGAGATCTCAACCAAGTGAGGTATCGCTAAACCTCTTACTTAGGATATTTCAAGAACGCCCCCCGGCGCGAGTGGGCAATTTCGAACCAGATATCGTAATCGTGAGATTGCCTCAATTTGGGGCCCCGCCCGGTTCGTGAAGCCATTGCTTATCAGCCGCTTAAGTGATATACACCCCCAGTGGTTCAATCATTCTGCGGGACTTGGCCCCAGGACCACAATACTCCCGGCATGGTCGGAAAATAGAGGATGCTTTGGACAAAATAGTCATTAGGGGCGGCAAGCCTCTCAACGGGAAAATAGAGGTCAGCGGGTCCAAGAACGCCGCACTACCGCTGATGTGCGCAGCTCTGCTGACAAGAGACGAGATGATCCTTCATCGAATTCCGGTCCTGCGCGATATTCGAACCACAAAGCAGCTCCTCATTCAATTGGGAGTGCAACTGGATGATTTTACGCCAGGAACTTTGCGTATAAAAGCCTGGGAAATTACGGATCACACAGCGCCCTACGAAATGGTAAAAACCATGCGAGCTTCGGTCATGGTTCTCGGGCCGTTGATGGCGCGAGAGGGTAGGGCGGTCGTAAGTCTTCCCGGCGGCTGCGCTATAGGCGCCAGGCCCATCGATCAGCATTTGAAGGGTCTGGAAGCCATGGGGGCGGTTATTGAGCTTGAAAACGGTTATATTCACGCCAAAACAAGTCGATTGAAGGGTGTTGAATTCACTTTTGACCTGAAAACCGTCACCGGCGTCGAGAATTTGCTCATGGCCGCTTCTCTCGCCAAGGGAACCACTGTCCTGAGAAACTGCGCAATTGAACCCGAGGTGGTGGAACTAGCCGGCGCAATTAACCGAATGGGGGGAAGCGTTGAAGGCGCAGGCACGGACACGTTAGTAATTGAAGGCAGAGACCGCTTGAGCGGAATCGTCCAGGAGGTAATGCCTGACCGAATTGAAGCGGGCACTCATTTGATTGCCGCAGCCATAACAAGGGGAGACGTCACGATAGCAGGTTGCAGATCCGGAGATCTCGGTTCTCTGCTGGAAAAACTCGGCGAAGCCGGACTGAAACTTGATGTGACGGGCGACGAAATACGAATTACGTCAAATGGGGAAGTCAGAAGTTGCGACGTGGAAACTCATCCTTATCCCGGTTTCGCAACGGATTTCCAGGCCCAATATATGGCGTTGATGGCTGTTGGTAACGGTAGATCCCAAATTACCGAAAATGTTTTCGAGAACCGTTTCATGCATGTGCAAGAACTTGTTAGGATGGGAGCCAATATACGAGTGTCGGGGAGAACCGCCGGGGTCCGCGGCGTCAAAAAGCTCTCAGGCGCTCACGTGCAGGCCACTGATCTGAGGGCGAGCGCGTCCTTGATTCTCGCCGGGTTAGCGGCTGAGGGTGTGACGGAAATTCACCGGGTTTACCATCTCGACCGAGGTTACGAAAGAATAGAAGAGAAGCTCGCCCGTTTGGGCGCAGACATCAGCCGAGAGAAGGACGAATTGCTGTGATGAGAACCTCAAGTGTCAACAGGCAAACCTCGGAGACAAACATCAGCATGAATTTGAATCTGGACGGATCGGGCGCGGCTTCCATCTCGACGGGAATCGGATTCTTTGATCACATGCTGCACCACGTCGCAAAACACGGCGTCTTGGACCTGGACATCAAGGCCGTAGGCGATTTGCATGTGGATTATCATCACACCGTCGAAGATGTTGGGCTGTGTTTTGGCGACGCCTTACGTCTGGCGCTTTCCGAAAAGAAAGGGATATACAGATACGGTTTTTTCCTTCTGCCCATGGATGAAGCCCTCGCCTCCGTGTCGCTGGACTTGTCCGGCAGGCCCCTTCTGGTGTATTCTAATCCTTTGGCCCAACGCAGCGCTGGAAACTTTGCCCTGGACCTGGTTCAAGTCTTTTTTCAGGCGGTCGCTCATAGGGCGGGAATCACGCTCCATGTTACGGTTAACGCCAATGATCCTCATCACGCGGCAGAGGCTATTTTCAAGGCTTTTGGTAGGGCTTTGAGACAGGCCGTGGAGTTGGATCCCAGGGTTCAAGGCATACCATCAACAAAAGGCGTATTGGAATGATTGTAGTAGTCGATTATGGAATGGGCAATCTGCGTAGCGTCCAGAAGGGCTTCGAGCGCGTTGGCTTCAACGCTGTCGTTTCCAGAGACGCCCGGGAAATACGCAACGCTGATAGACTGGTGCTACCCGGAGTTGGCGCCTTTCCGGAATGTATGAAGAATTTGAGCGGATATGACCTCGTGGGGCCGATAATTGAATTTCTTCAGTGCGGCAGGCCGTTTCTGGGGATATGTTTGGGGCTTCAGCTATTGTTTGACGAGTCCGAAGAATTCGGCGTCCATGAAGGTCTGAAAGTGATTCCAGGCAAAGTGGTGGGTTTTGGCCGGGACATGGGATTGAAAATCCCGCACATGGGTTGGAATCAGGTCAAATTCAGCAAAGAAGTCCCTATCTTCCGCGGGATCGAAGACTCCGCTTTCTTCTATTTTGTTCACTCCTTTTACGTGGTTCCGTCAATCTCCTCCGACATAGCCGCTGAAACGGATTACGGGATTACTTTCACTTGCGCGGTGAGCAGACACAATATCTATGCGGTTCAATTCCACCCTGAAAAGAGTCAAGAAAACGGACTAAAGATTCTTAAGAATTTCGCTTCCTTATAATACCGATAGGCTTTCACCACAGTGAAAGCCTATCGGTATTACCAGTCAAGGAACCTTCAGGTCATATTCTTCAATCATTCCAAATATTTCTTCTCGCGTTTCGGCCTTCTGAAGGCTGCTTTTCAGCAAAGGGTCTTTGAACAAGCGAGATATTCTCGCCAACGCTTTCAAATGGTCGCCGGCGCAGTTCTTGGGAGCCACAAGCAGAAAGAATAGATAGGCGGGCTTGTGGTCCATGGAACTGAAATCAATCCCTTTGGCGCTTCTACCGAAGCTGGCCACCAGGTGATCCAGTCCATCATATTTGCCGTGGGGTATTGCCACTCCGCCGCCTATACCTGTGCTTCCAAGATTCTCCCGGGAGATCAGTGTCTTGAGCAGGCCGGCCTTGTCCAACTGTGGATTTGCGTTCGCGATGGGTTCCGCCAGTTCACTAAGCGCTTCTTCCTTAGCGCTTGCCTGAAGGGATGGAATCACCGCGTCAAGACGGAGGAAATCTATAATCCTCATTTGTAATGACACTCGAAGATTGCAGGATCGCTTGCCGGGCTGCAACGTTGCAATCATTATTAATGCGCCCGGTCCAGATGACTCCGAACCGGGCTTTGGTTAGCGGAAAACGCCGTTAAACGGCGCCCTGTCACATTATTTTAGGAGCTTTGAGGGACGATAAGTCCATAATTCCCGTCTTTGCGCCTATAAAGCACGTTGATGCTCTGGGTGGAAGCGTTGTTGAACACCAGAAACTCTTGCTGGGATAAGTCCATCTGCATAGCCGCTTCGTCTACGGACATGGGCTTGATGAAATAGTTCTCGGTCCGAACCACCACCGGTTCCCGGTCATCCTCAAAACTCTCCGGTTGGTAGATTTCTCTTCGCCATTTTAGGTCGCGGCCTTGAACAGGTTTGTGTTTCCTGATCTTTCCCTTGTAACTTTTTGACCTGCCGCTCGATCTTCTCCATGACCAGGTCGATGGCGGCGTACATGTCTTCATGTTCTTCTTGGCCGGCTATACGTATGCCATTGGCATTGATGACCACGTCGGCGATTTGCCTGAATTTCTCCACGGAGAGTGTGACCTGGCTTTCCATGGGTTTATCGATGTACTTCGTAAGTTTTCCTGTTCTTTCCTGGACATAAGTCCTCAACGGCTCGGAAGCCTCCATATGTCGGAAGGTAACGGAAAGTTGCATAAAACTACCTCCTCAGAAACGTAGTGGAAGATACCGCAACTCAGTATTTTTTCTTTCTCTTGCTTGATTGTGGGATGCCAAGCAGCTCCCTGTACTTGGCTACTGTACGACGAGCAATGTGAATCTGATACCTAGCAAGTTCCTCCACGATTTGTTTGTCACTAGCGGGTCGTTTGGGATTTTCGTTCTTGACTATCCGCACTATCTGGTTTTTCACCGATTCAGAAGCGATTACGTCCGCTCCGTGCCTGATGCCCGAGTTGAAAAAGTATTTCAGTTCGAATATGCCTCTGGGCGTGTGGACGTATTTATTCGTGGTCACACGGCTTATGGTGGATTCGTGCATTTCCACGTCGTCCGCCACGTCTCTTAGGATCAGGGGCTTTAGGTAATCGATTCCTTTGTCGAAGAACTCCCTTTGGAATTTTATTATGGATTGGGTAACTTTGTAAATGGTTCTTTGACGCTGATGTATGCTCTTGATAAGCCACATTGCTCCTCGCATCTTCTCCTGAATATAGTCCTTTGCTACGGAAGAAGAAACACCGGAGTGAAGCTCTTTTTGATAAAATGAACTTATTTTGAGTCGAGGCAGTCCGTCATCGTTGAGCATCACATTGTAGTCATTGCCGATTTTAGCTATGTAAATGTCGGGGACTACGTAAACTGTGTCGGAATTCACAAAAGGTCTGCCCGGCTTGGGATCCAACGAAGATATGGCTCGCGCCGCGTCTTTGACTTCGTCTAGGGAAACCCGGAACCTTTTTGCGATTACATCGTATTTTTCGCGCTCGAATAAATCGAGACCTTCCTCGATTATTCTTATGACCAACGGATTGGGCGGATCCAACGCTTCCGCTTGAATAACTAAGCATTCCCTGAGATTTCGCGCCGCTATGCCTTTAGGGTCGAACTGCTGCACCTGCTTTAATATTCGTTCCACATCCTCGAGAGACACACCCAAAGTCGTCGCCAGTTCGTCCAATCCAACGTCCAGGTACCCGTTATCGTCTATATTACCGATAATCTCTACCGCTATTCTTCTGTCATCATCTTCAATGTGACTCAATTGAAGCTGACGGATAAGGTATTGGAAGAGATTGTCTTGGTTGGTCGCCATATTTTCCAGAGGCGGCCGTTCGGAGAAATCCTTTTGAGCCGGAGAATAATCACCCCCATAGCTTTCAAGATAGTTCTCCCAATCCACGTCCATGATGTCGCTCTCGGGCCTTTCCGGCTCTTTTATCATTTCCTCGATGGACTTGAGATCGTTTCTATTGTCTTGCTCAGGTAGGGGTTCGTCGAAAGACGATATCTCCAGAAGAGGGTTCTCCTTTATTTCTTGTTCCAGCGCATTGACGACCTCGATATGGTTGTACTGAAGCAACTTGATCGCTTGCTGCAACTGGGGTGTCATTACCAGAATCTGGGTCTGACGCAGTGTTTGTTTTATCTCAAGGGCCATTGTTCCCGCTGTCACATACTGAATTGTTTGCCTAGATAAACTTCTCTGGCTCGCTCACTAGCAGCGATAGTTTTGGGGTCCCCGCATTCCAGAATCCTTCCTCTGTCCAATAAATATATTATATCACAAACACCTAGCGTTTCTCTAGTGTTGTGATCCGTAATAACTATCCCTATGCCCAGCTCCTTAAGCTTGCCTATTATCTTTTGGATCTCGATAACCACTATCGGATCCAGGCCGGCAAAGGGCTCATCCAGAAGTATAAAGTCCGGATTCGTGACCAGAGCCCGAGTGATTTCAAGACGTCTTTTCTGGCCTCCTGACAGGCTTTCGGCTTTCTGATCCCTGAGCCGCTTTATGTCCAGTTCGTCAAGCAACACTTCCAGACGTTGCAGTCTAGACGATTTCTGAGGATCAACGGTTTCGAGGATGGCCATAATGTTCTGGCTGACCGTCAATTTTCTGAAGACCGAGGATTCTTGCGGTAAGTAGTTGAGTCCCAATCTGGCCCTGAGATATACCGGTAACTCCGAGATATCTTGATCGTCCAGGATTACCTGACCGGCGTCAGGCTTGATCAATCCCGTGATCATATAAAAAGTCGTTGTCTTGCCTGCCCCGTTGGGCCCAAGCAAGCCGACCACTTGACCGGACCTAATGCTCAGACTCACGTCATCAACGACTCTCCTGCGGCCATATTGTTTGACCAGCCCTTGAGCCTTGAGTTCTCTATTGCCTGCGATAATCACTCTTCTTTCTTTTTGCCGGCTTCGGCAGGACCGATTATAGTTTTGATGCCGCCCAACAATTCGGCACGCTCCTCATCCAAGTAAATGATTATGGTGGGCGCTGTAAGCGTATGCGGACCTTGCCAGACTTTGGGAGGGCCTTCGGACAAAGTCACCGTTCGCTTCACGTTATCGAAGACAGCCTTTCCAGCTTCGGCTTTTATGGAGCCTTTCGCCACCTTGACGTTTCCTGTGGCCACCGCGGATTTTACCGAATTGGTCGCATCTCTGGATTTGTGCTTGCCATCAGGGTCACTTCGGCTTCTCTTCTCCTGCTCCAACACACCGACCAGGCGATCGCAGCTCAGAACCATATCGTCTTGCTTGATTTTGACCGGGCCCTCTAATGTGACCTCAATGTCCTTGCCGATATACTTGAGCAGCATATTGGCGGATGTGACTTCCATGCGCGAATTTGACGGCTTTACAGCGGCGCTGACGCCTTCCTGAGCGACGGCCGGCCTTGAACCCGAATATAAAGCCACAAGGAAGATGATGAAGGTGGCCAGGCTTAAGACAATCCGTGGGAGAGCGATGACAATGGGGCCGTAAGAGGGGAGGCGATTCGATTCCGTCACGAAGGTTCCTTCTCCTGGGGCGTCGGAAGTGTTATCTATATGGCGTAAGACGCCGCATCGGGACATAGGGCCAGCGGCTGCAGTCCTCGGGATATTCAGAGACAAGGTATGCTTTCGTTTGACTTGCATGATTGCTCTTTGCGGCGCCCGTCCTTTTCTTAAAGCGGCTTCTTCTTGTGACCGAAAATCTGAACATTGGAAATGGCGGCTTTCACGTCATGTTCGATGAGCATCTCCTCGGCTTCTATAGACAGCTTAAGTCCCTTGCCGGTTACTTTAAGATCTCCGCCATCGATAGACACAATAGATGGGGTTTCCGCAACTTTCTTGTCATCCAGATAATCTATTTGTCCGGTGGTGAAGGACAAATCATTATAGGCCACCTTGACATTGCCCTGAGCGGTTACTTTGCGACTGCTCTTATCCAGCTTTCCGGTCTCGGCAGTGAGAAAAATCTCGCCGCCACGGCCGCCACGGTAACTGACTTGCGGATTCAGCAGGTCGACATTGTCCAAGGCTTGAGAAACAGTTGCCGACTTGGCTCTTAACTCCCAGGGATGAACACCTGGAGCGGAATAAGAGAAATTCTCTATGCGCATATCGGAATCAGCCGGCCGGGGACTAAAGGTTTCCGCCGGCCCTGGGAACAACTTTGATGCGGCGTAGCCCCCTGCGAATAAGAGTGTCGCGACGATCACAATGACTTGAGATGCCTTTTGGATCTTTTTCAGTCTGTACCAGCGCTCAATTTCTTTGTGGTTCATGGTTAATTACCAAAGCTCACAAACTCAGGAATAATATCGCTCCATCACACTGGACCATTTGCCCTGGGCTCTCAGAATTTTTTCGATGACTTCCCTTGCCGCGCCTTTGCCGCCTGAATGACGCGTCACGTAGTCGGTTTCCTGCAAAACGTCCATAGGGGCTTCGGGGACTGTTATTTTGACACCGACGCGCCTCATGAGCGGAATATCCACCACATCATCTCCTACCACGGCAACCTGCTCCGGGAGGAGGTCAAACTTGGCCATGATTTCCGCGAGAGCGGGCCGTTTGTCTTTCATGCCCTGAAACACCGTCTCTATGCCAAGTTCCTGAGCACGGCGAGCAACCACCTCAGAATTTCTTCCTGTGATTAAAGCTATGTCCAATCCGTGCCGCTTAGCAATCTTTATACCATGTCCGTCGCGAACATTAAAGTATTTTATCTCGATGGCGCCGGTGCCGAATATGATCCCTCCGTCGGTCAATACGCCATCCACATCAAAAATAATCATCCTGATCTTCTTGAGCTTTTCTTCAATACAATCAGGTCGTTCGGAGCACGATGTTTCGCGAGCCGACCGAGTTTCGCAAACCTCGGTGGAAGGCCTTGGAACCATATTGAATATTTGCTTGAGGCCTCGCACAAGGTCCTGCAAATCCGCCAAGTTCAGCGAATTGGGTCCGTCGCACAGGGCGCTGTCCGGATCCGGATGAACCTCCATGAAGATTCCGTCGGCCCCAGCGGCCACAGCGGCCCGCGCAAGGGGTGGGACGAGAGTTCTGTCCCCACCGGATTTTCCTTTGTCCAATCCAGGAAATTGGGCGGAATGGGTCGCATCGAATACTACGGGCAATCCCATCTTTTTCATCCGGAGAATGGACCTCATGTCCACCACCAGGTCATTGTACCCAAAGCTGGTCCCGCGCTCTGTGAGCATAATCTTCGAGTTCCCGGTGTCGGAGATTTTTTTAACAGCGTGCCGCATATCTTCCGGCGATTGAAATTGGCCTTTCTTTAGATTGATCGTTTTGCCGGTGCGGGCGGCGGCCACAAGGAGGTCTGTCTGTCTGCTCAAAAAAGCAGGTATTTGAATCACGTCCAGCGCTTCGGCCGCGGCCGAGGCTTGTTCGGGGCCGTGAATGTCCGATAGGACCGGAATGCCGGTTAAGGCTTTGACTTTGCCCAGGATCCTCAGTCCGTCCGCCTGACCCGGTCCCCTGAAAGAAGTTATGGATGTCCGGTTGGCTTTATCGTACGAAGCCTTGAACAATACCGGAATGTCTTCCTCCTTTCCGATCCGGGCCACCTCGGACGCTATCTCCAGGGTGAGGCTTTCAGATTCGATTACGCACGGCCCGGCTATCAAGAAGAAAGTCTTTCCCGGAAAAATGCTGTACTTGCCGACAGTCAAGGGATCATGGCCGGAAAACAATTCATGCGCATCTCCTCCATGTCATGAATTTTTTGCCGACTTATACTTAAGACAGGCCCCGATATACGCCGCGAATAGAGGATGCGGCTCGGTGGGCCTGGACTTAAACTCCGGATGGAATTGGCACCCCACGAACCACGGATGGTCCTGCAGTTCGATTAACTCCACGAGCTTTCCGTCGGGTGACATGCCCCCGGGTTTCATTCCCTTGGCGCCCAGGGTTTCACTATAAGCCGAGTTAAATTCGTATCTATGTCTATGCCTTTCGTTTATGGCCGGCAGCCCGTAAATCTCCTGGCACAGACTGCCCGAGCTCATAACGCATTCGTATGTTCCCAGGCGCATGGTGCCTCCTTTATCGGTGATGCTGCGCTGCTCGACCATCATGTCTATGACGGGATGGGGAGTATTCTGAGCAAATTCCGTGGAATTCGCCCCTTCCAGGCCGCAAACATGGCGGGCGAATTCTATTACGGCGATTTGCATGCCCAGACAAATGCCGAAATAAGGTATCTTATTCTCCCTGGCATACTGAACCGCTTTGATCTTGCCCTCTATCCCTCTCGACCCGAACCCTCCCGGGACTAGTATTCCATCGATGTCGTCGAATTGATCGGATATTCCTTGCTTTTCGATCATCTCGGAATCGACGAATTTGAGGTTGACCCTCGCCCTATTGGATACGCCCCCGGCAAAGAGCGCTTCGTTCAGGCTTTTGTATGATTCCTTCAAGTTTACGTATTTTCCTACAATGCCTATGGTGACCTCGTCTTCAAGAGACCTCACCTGTTCCATAAATGATTGCCATTCGTCCAATCTCGGGGCTCTGGTCCAGATGTTTAGTAATTCCACTATCTTCTGATCAAGGCCTTCCTGATGGAATTTTAGGGGCAGTTCGTAAATACAGCTCACGTCTTCGGCCGCGATGACTTCTTCCGGCCGGACGTTACAAAATAGAGCAATCTTCTCTTTGATTTCCCCGGTTATCTGTTTTTCCGTCCTGCAGATGAGGATGTCCGCTTGAATACCCACTTCCCTGAGCGCTTTCACACTGTGCTGCGTGGGCTTTGTTTTGACTTCTCCCGAGGCTTTAACATAAGGTAACAGGGTCAAATGAATGTACAAGACGTTTTGAGGCCCGAGATCCGCACGCAGCTGTCTGATAGCCTCCAGAAAGGGGAGACTCTCAATGTCGCCCACCGTGCCGCCGACCTCGACTATAGCGACATCGACACCGTTACCTAATGCTCTAATTTTGTGCTTTATTTCGTCAGTGATGTGCGGAATAACCTGGACGGTGGCCCCCAGGGTACTCACCACGACGCTCTTTCTGGATGACCGAATCATAAATCTGACCTGTGGTGAAGTTGTTTTTCTGCCGTAATATGGCTCTGGTGAAGCGTTCGTAATGGCCTAGATCCAGATCGGTTTCAGCGCCGTCTTCCGTAACGAATACCTCGCCGTGCTGAAACGGATTCATGGTCCCGGGATCGACATTTATGTATGGGTCCATCTTGAGCAGAGTGACCGTCAGTCCCCTGCATTCCAGAAGAGCGCCGATGCTGGCGGCAGAGAGTCCTTTGCCCAGTGACGAGAGAACTCCACCTGTTATGAAAATAAATTTTGTGCTTTTGTACATGACCCACTCCATGGATCGAGAAAGGAAAAAGTTGGTAGAGGTATTTGGAATTGTCCACCCGGCACACGAGTTTCGCCGCTTACGCTCCCGCGTTCCGGTAGCCAAAACGACGACATTCGGCCCGATGCTCAACGAGCTTTGCTGTAGCTGGTCGCGAAACCTTTTTGGGGTTGGTTGCAGAGCCGTGGGCGCTGCGCGGACCA
The DNA here is from genome assembly GCA_963747865.1 of uncultured delta proteobacterium. GTDB lineage: Bacteria > Desulfobacterota > Desulfomonilia > Desulfomonilales > Desulfomonilaceae > JBBSBY01. The sequence goes on from CAVVHK010000022.1 coordinate 91,569, forward strand.
GAAAATGGATTTATCATCAAAATCGGACTACCTCTGAAACATGTCGCAATAATTGGAGTTTTTGTGGAAGTATTCACGAAGAGCCTTTTTGCAAAAAGCTCTCCGTGAATACTCTTCCGAAAGCTCTTGGTCTTGCGACTGCTTCCAGAACAGGGACGTCCCACTTGAACTTACAGTTCACTCCCTGTCAGAATTCGGTATATCTGCCTGTAGTTCTGTGAAGTTCGAGATATGACTTCTTCAGGCAAATTTGGAGCAGGTGATTTTTTGTCCCAATTTATACTTTCAAGGTAATCTCTTACGAATTGTTTATCAAGAGAGGGCGGAGAAATTCCCGTACGGGTACCTGATCCATCGGCCAGAATCGGGAAGAGTCGGGCGTCAATACCTCATCTATTAAGGTCCTATTTCCGTTCACCAGCCCGAATTCAAATTTGGTGTCCGCTATAATGATCCCCCGTTCCTCTGCCCATTTTGCGCCCAAAGAGTACAGCTTTAAAGTGGTGTCCCTCAACCAATCCGCAGTCTCTTGACCCACGATGTCGACAACTTGAGGAAAAGAAATGTTTTCGTCATGTCTGCCCAACTCAGCTTTGGTCGAAGGGGTAAAGATCGGTTCCGGCAATTTTTCGGCCTGCTTCAAACCCGCGGGCAGCGGAATCCCGCATATTGATCCAGTCTTTTGGTAATCTTTCCATCCGCTTCCAATTATGTAGCCTCTGGCCACGCATTCCACGGGGAAGACCTTGGCCTTCTTGACCAGCATGCTGCGTCCTTCCAATAGGTCGGCATGCTCTTGGCACTCCAAAGGAAATTCCTTTACATTGGCAGTGACTATGTGATTGGGGCATTCGGCGCCGAATTTTTCAGTCCAGAAAAGACTTAACCGGTTCAACACCCGTCCCTTATCCGGGATAGGATTCGGAAGAATTACATCAAAGGCCGAAATTCGGTCGGTGGAAACTATTAGAAGGTACTCTCCCGCGCTGTAAACATCCCTGACTTTGCCGCGGCCGGCCAGCGCGAGGGGAGCAAGGTCCGTTTCTCTTACGGGGGGATGGCTCATCGGACTGCTCTTCCATTCGTGAAGATTAAGGTTATACTAATCAGCAAAAAAAATGACTTAACACAGGCGGCGCAATCATGCAATCGCAGAAAAATGATCACGAAAGAAAGCAGTCCTGCCCTGACTGCAAGATGTGTCAGGGTTGCGCGGAGAGCAGATGCAAGATGTGTAGGCCGATGGCTAAACCGTGCAAGAAGCTTTCCTTTCAGGAACAGATAGATCTTTTTAACAGCTTGAATCCGCATTTGCAGAAACGCTAACCGCCTTTGATCCATTGGTTCAATAAATCCTTTTAAAATATGATAAGAAATGATATTATTGGATGAGACATTTTGTGGTCTGCTAGATTAACAGTTGCAAGGACACAAAGATGAAAAAGGCGTTCTCCAGATGGTCACTTACCGCTCTCATCTTAATATTAATCCCAGTGGCGGCATTCGCGCGCGGAACCCAGTATTCAATAGCTTGGCCTGAGGGTCACGTGGGGCCGGTTTACGTGCAAATCTACGACATACGGTTTACCCCGCCATATGAGCTATTGGAAGATTTCAAAGTGTGGGTCACGTGGGGCAACAAGACCAAGTGCTATGACATCGGGAATCGCGGGGTTTACACCCTGAAATTATACAAATATGATTATTGCACGGAACCCATGATCGTATCGGGGAATGTGGCTTCCTTCAAAATTCGCTACAGCCTGTGTCCGCCTTGGATTTGAGAGAAGCGGCGCCTTGAATCCTACATTAGGGCCTGCATCCAAATGACAAGTAGCGACGAAGATTACTCAGTGAAAAGCGCGGAACCGAGTTTGGTTTCCACGTTCGAAATTACGGAGCATACCGGAATCATCGTCCTAGTGGGGGCGGGGGGCAAAACGAGCCTGATGTACACCCTGGCCAAAGAATTGGCGGCCAAGGGCGGAACCGTTATCAGCGTCACAACCACAAAGATCTTCCCACCCGGGCTTGAAGAAGCCCCTCTCCTTCATCTTCTCGGATCTAACCCCAACTTCAAAAAACTCGGCGAGCGCCTGAACGGACTTGGACATGTCACGGTGGGACTGGAATTGAGGCAAGGCAAAGTTCAAGGGGTTTCGCCCGAAACCATAGGCCGACTGAAGGAACTGGCCCGTCACATAGTGGTGGAGGCGGACGGGGCCGCCGGCCTGTCTATAAAGGCTCCGGCGGCCTGGGAGCCTGTAATTCCTCCCGACGCGGATCTGGTGATCCCGGTGGCGGGACTGGATTGTTTGAATCGGACGATAAGCGACGAAAACGTGTTCAGACTGGAACAATTCCTGACGATTACGGGCGAGGCCCCGGGCGCTCCTGTTACACCGCAAACAATAGCGAGACTTCTCACGCATCCCGAGGGCATGCTCAAGAATATCCCCAATCGCGCATCAGTGATACCGTTTCTCAATAAGGTGGATTGCGCGCCGGACGACGCTTTGAAAAATCTCGCCTCAGAAATCAATAAGATCCGTCACTTCCGGATCAGAGCAGTCTTGGCGGGACAACTCAAGCCTGCGGTCCGGGTGTTTAAGATTTCCTAATAGTTCGTCGAGATACCACTTTGTGCAAACAGGGGGTTACCGGCCAGCTTCTTCCGGAAGGCCTACTAATCGTCGACATCCCCGCTTGCCGATCGCTTCATCTCGAAACCGCCTGCCGGAGCATTGTCCGATAAAGCTTTCTCTCTTCGGACAGCTACAACGTGTCCAGCCTTTGAATCGGTCGGTTCATCCAACACTCGGGACGCGCCGGTCTGTTCTGGAATTACGATGGTCTTGACTATTTCTTTTTTTTGCACTGTCTCGAAAGCCTCAGATTTGGCCAGGAGCTGCCGGCGTTCATCTGAGACCTCAATATGGCACTTCGAGTTCACCAGGACACCCAGAATCTTGAATTCCCCGGAAGAATCAGTCACCGTTTCTCTGGTAAATTTGTCTATGCCGCAAACGCAACTGACGGTCACATTTGGCGCCGGCGCTCCGTAATTCTCGGAAAGTACTTTACCATGGACTACGCATCCCTCAGGAATCATCCTGAAATTAAATCCTTCAATCCGTCCTGATTCGATCGGGACTATCAAAGGTTCCTGATTTTCCACAATATAGCCGCGTTTGTATCCATTTAGTATGTACCTGCCCGGATCGTTTATGAGGACTTTGAATTCTCCGGTGTCCGGCGCGCTCCGACACGATTGCCCCAGCCTGTTACCTGCTTCGTCGGTGAGGTAAACTATGACCGAAGCGATACCTGCTCCGTCAGGCCCTTTAACCGAACCGGACACGATCATCTGTTCCTTGCCTCGACGCTCCATCTCTTCGGGAGAGGGGATATCGACGGCTGACGAGAATTTGAAGTCCGATTTGGAGTTCCTTTTCGGCATGCTGTTTAGTATTCTGGGAGCCCCCGTCTGAGCCCCAACCGTGGAGCCGAAATTGGGCATGGGGTGATTTACGCCCTCAAGGGGAGTAATTACTCTGGGCTTGGTCACCTTGCCGTCCATATTCAGAGACCGTTTGACTACTATTATCCCTTCTTCCTGAGGCGAAGGAGCGGTCCTTGGCGATGAACCGCGTTTAGTCGCATCGCCGACCCGCTTGATGACCGAGGAGCGTCTGACAAGCCTGCGCAGCGCGGATAGCGACATGCTGTCGAAAGATATCCATCCTTGAACCACAAGATTGAGAACCGAGAGAACTAAAATAAAAAACAAAATCAAATAAGCCGCTGGGTGAAGATGAGTGATTGTGAAGATTACGCCATTTTGACCCTCTCCAGGGGCCAAAGCGTGGGCATGAGAAGAGGAAAGGCAGATCTGCATTACCGCGGCGGCGCTCAAAACTTTAAATGCGTAAGCCGCCTGGCTGTTTAGCTTTGCACAAAGCGCAAGGCCCTTTAACCCCTTATTCAGGGTCAGGGATTTTCCCCAGCAATTTATCTGCAACGGCGCCACTCCAGCTTGAACACGTTTGGGTTTCAAAAGCCACTTCAAAACGCCTCCTGATGTGTTGGGGAATCTTGGAGACCGTCAGCGGGCAGTGGGATGAACCTACAAGAGCGCCATATGGTTGTCAACCATATAGTTTCGTTCGAGCAATTACGGAGTCGTCAAAACGTCGCGAAGATCGATTCCGGCGTCCCGCGTCTCTGTATCCAAGCCTTGACCAGCGCCGCTCAGTTCCGCCACGAAGATTTGGGAATAGAGGCAGTTGGGTGGAGCGGGGTAGGAAACCGCAGTGCTGCGCGGAGCTAAATGGTTACGAGATATTCCGCTTGAGCGCCGTCCGCCGCTGTCACGTACCGGATATCTTTGGCGCTAACGTCCTGGTAACGTCAGTTCGATGCCCTCGAAGGCCCTGGATGCCTCACTCTCAATGAGCGCTATCAAAGTTATGCTTTATATTATTGGCAGAATATTTGGTGATTATTAATAAAATTACTTGCAATCCAGAACGTGTGTGATATGAATCCCCCAAGGAATGGGCCTCCCGGCCTGAAATTTCTGTCCAGAGGAGTTGAAACATGAAAAAAGCCACGATCATAGCCTTGCTTCTGATCACTGCGCTTGGTCTGAATTGCTACGCAGAAGAATTCTCCGCCCAAATATCTGTTCTAGAGCAGAAAGCAGAGAGAATTCAGAAACCAGATCAACCAGGCGAAGCAGCAAAACGACCAAGCTTTGGACCAGCAACTTAAGGCCCTTACAGGTTCCGTGGATAGTCTGGTTAACCAAAGAGTTCAGTTGGACGCCCACATCGCCAGATTGGAAAACCAAATTGACGAGCTCAAGAAGAATTCCCAGCAGAAACCTGAGCAGACAGATCAAGTCCTACGATGAGGAACTCTACACTGTCAAGCAGCAGGTCTCCAGTCTGGTGGCAGCGAAAAAAGCTTTCCAAGCTGTTCCCAAGGCGCCTGAAGCAGCGCCTCAAGCGGTTCCGCCGGCTCCCGGTAACTGATCGGTTTATTACCACTTGCGACAAACTGCCTGAGAATCGCCTCCACAGATGCGGGTGAATTTGCCCGCTTGCAGCAATAATATCTTCCGAATTAACTGGCGGGAGGAGGGATGACGCAACTCCTCCGCGCCAACTCTTTACCGGAAGTTATGCTTTAAATAAAGCTAGTTTGTAATTTAACAAACATACGTTTGTAATTGACTTTTAACGTATTATTGGATAAGATGCGCTCCAGTGCAATCACTGTTCCCTGGAGATGGTATGGATAAAAAAATCATATTTGTTGTGGCTCTGTTCCTGCCATTCTTCGCCTCTTGTTCAGCTCCGGTAGGAATCGTTAGGAATAATGTAGAGCTACCCAAAAATGATAAACCGGAAGTCAAGCTGGCTAAGCTCGACCCATCCGCCATGGAGCAACTCCAGCACGACCAGGATGGCGCATTCCACATAGCAGGATCCGGAGAAACGCTTAAGCAGGTCTGCGAAGTTTACGGTCTGGATCTCACCAAAGTAGCTAAGATAAACAAGATCGAAGCTCCCTATTCGCTCAAGGAAGGAGACGCAATATTCCTGCCGTCTCAAGCTCTCCTACCTGATGAAAAAGCAGCTTCTGATTCAAGCGATTCCGACAAAGGAAAGAAATCTTGTGGCGTTAAGAGAGCGACGCGTCAAACCGTCGTAAATGCGTTGCTAGGCAAAAAGGACCCTGATGTGCCTATGCTGAAATTCCCGGTAGCCAAGGGAGTGCTTACTTCACCGTTCGGATATCGGTGGGGAAGATTTCACAAAGGATTGGACATAGCTGCTCCTATAGGAAGTCCAGTGCTTGCCTGCTCCGACGGAAGAGTCATATTTACGGGGAGCAGAAAGAGGTTCCGCAGATACGGCAATACCGTCCTCGTTGACCATGGGAAGGGTGTTTATACCTACTATGCTCATCTAAGCGAAATCCTGGCGAAAAAGAACCAATTCGTGCGCAAGGGGCAGAAGATCGCTCTGGTCGGAAATTCCGGCCGCTCAACAGGACCCCATCTACATCTTGAAGTGCGTGTCTCCAATACGATGTATAATCCTCTAGCCTATTTCTCTCCACAGGAGATTACCGGAACACTTATGGCCGCTCGTTTCAGAGAGACCCCCATGGGCCCCATCAGGGCAAAGTGGCGAATTCCGGATCTACTTACCGCCAACAAATAATCACGAGTTGGATTATTACTTAGCCGGCCACGCGTTTTCCACACCCGGCGCGAACCCGGTATGACTAAATGGTCGCGTAAACCTTTCCAACAGGTTGTAAAGAGCTCCGACGGATCGCATGGCCGTTGGCTGCCGCTATGCTCGGTCAGCAGGAGATTAGGGTCATTATCTCCTACATTTGGAAACGTCCCGGGGGACGCCCTCGGGACATCCAAAGGAGATATTCGGAGAAACACGTGTTGGGAACCCGATCTGAACTCCGCTACTTCTCCAAATAAAACCATCCCGCAATCCGGATATGTCCTTGACATCTAAAATAATCGACAATAAAATAGCGTGTCTTCCCGATCCTTAAAAACTGGGTGGTCCAGAATTCCCAGAAGACAATCTCACCGAATTCATTGATCCATAACTGATGGTGAATAGACTCACCAAGGGGCGTAAATCTATTTTTATGCAGCAAGTTCAAGGAGGAACAACAAATGTCGAAAGGTAAACTGGTAAGTCCCCACGGCGGCGGTGCATTGAAACCTTTGTTGCTGGAAGGCCAGGCGCTTGCAGAGGAGAAAAAAAGAGCTGAATCGATGAAGAAGCTCATGATTAGCTCCAGAGAGTGCGGTGACCTTATCATGATGGCTTGCGGCGCGTTCACACCGCTCGAAGGTTTCATGACCCAGGCCGACTGGAAGGGCGTTTGCGATACATACCAAATGGCCAACAAACTGTTTTGGCCCATTCCCATCACCCTGTCGACCGACGATGAAGACGTAAAAGTTGGTGACGAGGTTGCGCTGGTTGATTCCGACTCTAACGAGTTGATGGGCTCGATGAAGATCACCGAAAAATATACAATTGATAAGAACTATGAGTGCAAGGCTGTTTTTCGCACCGATGACATGGAACACCCGGGTGTGCAGAAAGTCATGGAGCAGGGCAAGTACAACTTGGCCGGTCCCGTGAAGGTATTTTCAGAGGGCATTTTCCCCGCCACTTACGGCGACCTCTATGCACGCCCCTCCGAGACCCGCAAGATTTTTGAAGACAAGGGCTGGAAACGAATCGCGGCTCTGCAGCTCCGCAACCCGATGCACCGTTCCCATGAGTTTCTTGCCAAGATCGCCGTGGAAGTCATGGACGGCGTAATCATTCATCAGCTCCTGGGCAAGCTGAAAGCCGGCGACATTCCCGCCGACGTGCGCGTTAACTGCATCAACGCACTGGTTGAGAACTATTTCGTGAAAGATACAGTCGTGCAAAAAGGCTATCCCATGGAAATGAGATACGCCGGTCCCCGTGAAGCCCTCCTGCACGGCGTGTTCCGCCAGAACTACGGCTGCAGCCACTTGATCGTCGGGCGTGACCATGCCGGTGTCGGCGACTACTATGGTCCCTTTGACGCTCAGAGAATTTTCGACGAAATCCCTGAGGGCTCCCTTGAACTTCAGCCCCTCAACATAGACTGGACCTTCCATTGCTACAAATGCGGCGGCATGGCTTCAATGAGAACATGCCCCCACGGCAAAGCAGATCGTCTGATGCTTTCCGGCACCCTGGTCCGCAAGACCTTGTCCGAAGACGGAGAGCTTCCGCCCGAATTCTCACGTCCCGAAGTTGTTAAGATCCTCAAGGCTTACTATCAGGGCCTGGAAAAAAGAGTGGAAGTCAAACTCCATGGTCACGCTACAGGCGACGCAGAAGTGAAGAAGTAATTAGTCTTTACATTTCGATCAAAAACCCGGCTTATCGCCGGGTTTTTAGTTTTATTGCAGTGCGATTCCAGTCGGTCAGGCCTCGCGTGATACCAATCCATGCGGTCCGCGTCCCAAATTGTATGCCGGCCTCACTTGAGTTAAGTTGGATACCTCAAGCGCACCCTCAAAGGCCCGGAAATCTCACGATGTCATTACGAAGATCGAAGCGACGAGCCAATCTCTCGATGTAGGACAACGGGGATTGCTCCGCTGCGCTCGCAATTACAACTTTCCGTCCTTATCCATCCGCGTTGGAGACGCCGTAATTGGCCCGCACGAGGTCGACCCTCCCGCTTTCGCTTTATGCGCGCGAAAAGCCATCCGAATTTAAGTGGCGCCGAAAATGGGGGCTACAAGTTACGAATTGCGCTCCCTTATTCAAATCGCACATCTATTGATATGTATTTGCCACTGATATGAGTATGATGTAGTGATTACATAATGTTGTTTCGTACTGACGATGAAGCAAGCGCTTGACGAAATCATGCCTCTTATAGTATCATCGCCCGATAATTTATGCGACAGAGCGGCGCAAACAAGTTATTTTCGGAACCTGACGCTACAGCATTTCCGGAGACCCCCCTGTCGCCTCCTGCCGTCGCAGCACGGCAAGGACTATGTCACAAGGAATAGGAGACCGGTTCAAATACGGCAACATTTGGACCGGGCGACATAACCTTCATGGGCGATTTGTTTGATAAATGCTTTTCGTTCAACCGTGACCGGGAAGCCAAAGAAGCTGGTTTGTATCCCTATTTCAAAGCTATATCCCGGCTCGCCGGTCCCCATGTGACCGTGGACGGCAGGGATATGATCATGATCGGGTCAAACAACTATCTTGGCTTGACGACACATCCCAAAGTCAAGGCCGCTGCAATGAAGGCCCTTGAGGAATACGGCACGAGTTGCTCCGGTTCCAGATTCTTGAACGGGACTATAGACTTGCACGAAAAACTTGAAGAGACCTTGTCCAGCTTTGTCGGCAAAGAGGCTGCCCAGGTCTTTTCCACAGGATTTCAGACAAATCAAGGAGCCATCGCCCCGCTGCTGGCCAGGAACGACACGGTCATCATGGACCGTGGGGTTCACGCCAGCATCGTAGACGGAGTGCGTTTGGCATTCGGCAAGGTGAGGCGGTTCAAGCATAACGACATAGATTCGCTCAGGCGCAATTTGGAAGCGAGCAGAGATTCTGCGGGAATTCTCGTCATAGTGGACGGAGTCTACAGCATGGAAGGGGACATCGCTCCTCTACCCGAAATTGTGGCGGTCTCCAAGGAATTCGGCGCCAGGATCATGGTGGACGACGCTCACGGAATCGGAGTCCTAGGCGCCAACGGCGGCGGGGTTCTGGAACATTTCGGGCTTACGGATGACATAGATCTCGTGATGGGGACGTTCAGCAAGTCTCTAGCTTCATTGGGCGGTTTCATCGCCGGCGACGCCAGGGTCATCAATTATATTCGCCACCATTCAAGGGCCCTGATATTCTCGGCGTCCATGCCTCCTTCCGCTATAGCCGCAGTTCAGGCCGCCGTGGAAGTCGTACGGAGCGAACCTGAGATACGGGAAAATCTGTGGCACAACACGCAATATCTCATGAGTGAAATCCAAGGGCTCGGGTTCGAAACCGGTCCCACTGAAACCCCCATAGTTCCCATCGTGGTTGGAGAAGATATCCGGACTCTTATCCTTTGGAAAAGGCTATTCGAAGAAGGTTTGTTCACCAACTGCGTCCTGTCCCCGGCTGTGCAGGAGGGCTCCCAGCGCATTAGAATGTGTCTGATGGCCACCCACACCATGGAAGACCTCGAAAAGGTGGTAGCGATTACCGCTAGGGTGGGGAAAGAATTGGGCGTAATATGAAAATGGAGCATGGAGTATGAAAAACAGAAAGTCGAAAATAGCGTTGGTAGTGATCCTGGCCGTGGCGGCTTTGTGCGCCCTCGCGGCGCCGACCTTCTGTGACATTTTTGGTCAAATACTGTCGAAGGAAGCCCAGGCCGGGTCAAATCCGGCGAATACGCGAATACTTAGGTTGGCGCAAGCCGTCGAGCAGGCCGAAGTCGACAAGCCCGGGCTCACTGACGAACAGCGGTGGGAAGCGCTTCGGAAAGTCCTCAATCGCATCAACGAACAGTCCGAACAAACCGACAAGAACCTGAAGGACATGTCCGAAAAGATCACAAAAGCGGAGGACCGAAGCTGGTACAACAAAATGCTGGGCATCGAATCACTCAGTTACCTGCGCATTATATCGGTCCTATTGCTCGTCATCGCCGTCGTGTTCCCCCTGACTCTTTGGCTCCTAAGCAGCAAGAGGCTCATCGGACTCTCTGGATTGTCATCGGAAGTGGCGTCGACACTGGTATTAGTCGAGGAAAGGCAAGCAAAACTCGCTAACATTTTAAAAGAGATTCAAGGGGAGGTAGATTACCTTCACACTATGTCCGCCCCGGATCTGAAGAACCTTATTCAGCAAGCTGAAGCTTATCTCAAGCAGAACGAGCAGGATTTGAGCGCATCGGGCGTGAAGAAGCAACGAAACGGGGCCCAAAGCTCCGGGAAGAAATAAGGATAATAGTTCGCCGGGAAAACCCTTTTTGCAAAAAAGGGTTTTCGGACCCTCAATGTCGGTGACTTAAGGATGAAAAATAATCTTATCGGCCACGGAGACGTCCTTACCCGTCGTTCCCGCGAAAGCGGGAACCCAGTTCTTTTCCAGCGTTTCCTGTACCCCCGCTTTCACGGGGGCGACGGCGCCATATGACTCTATCGCCAAAAGTTTCCTTAAGTCACAAGTGTTGTCCCGGACCCTTCCCAAGAGACTCCTAATATATTGGCTGATTAAATGGTCGAAACAACAGCGCTTCGAGCGGATTCCTCAGAGCCCTGTGTCGACGACGCCGGGCCCATAGGCCTTCGGCATACCGCATTGGAGCCGCTTACGTTTTTTCAACGCCGGATGCAGCGAAAGGAGGCAAGTCATGTCGCGCTCTTTGAAAACCGCGCTGGTGGGTCTATTGGTTGGTATCTTACTTCCACCCTTGATGGTCCGGGCGGGAGACACCATAAAAATCGGCATGATAGACACCTATACAGGTCCTCCTAGCGTTTATTGCAACGATGTGCGGGATGGCTTTAAGCTCGCCCTGGATGAGATAAACGCAAAGGGAGGAGCGCTCGGCAAACGTCTGGAGTTAGTCACCCGTGACGACAAGTTTAAGACGGACCTGGGCCTGAGCGCCGCAAAAGAGCTGGTCATGCTCGAGAACGTGGACATACTGGCCGGGACCACAAACAGCGCTGTTTCGCTAGCGGTGTCCGATTTCGCGAAGAAGGAAAAGATTCCTCTTGTGGTGACATTCGGCAAGAGCGCGGCCATAACCGGAAAAAAAGGCCACAGATACGTTTTTTCCATGAACGAGAATACGGCGATGGCCGGGAAGGCTGCAGCGATAGCGCTTGCCAAGCGGCCGTACTTGAAATACTGGATCGCCGGCGACGATTACGAATTCGGACATGCCATGGCTGAGCAGACCTGGACTCAGTTGAAAAAACTGAAACCCGAAGTCCAGCTCATGGGGCAGACATGGTGGAAAGTGGGCGAGCCGGACTTTACGCCTTATCTCACGTCCATTCTGTCGGCAAAACCTGACGCTGTAATAATAACCGCCGGCGGGGGCAGCTGCGTGCCGTTCCTCAAAGCGGCAAAGGCTACAGGATTCAACGAAAAGATCCCCATGATAGCCCACATGGCTACTGAGCTGTCCACTCTTAAGCCGTTGGGTCACGACGCGCCTGAGGGCGTTCTTGGGACCGCCCCCTATTTCTTTTATTATCCGGAACTTCCGGAAAACAAGGCTTTCGTGGATAACTATAAGAAGGTTTTCGGCAGGTACCCCACTGCAGGATCATTTTGCGGATACGTGTCGGGTCTTTTCATCGCCAAGGCGTTTGAAAAGGCCGGTTCCGTGGATCGTGAAAGATTTGTGGACGCCCTAGCGGGTATGACGATTGATTCTCCGGTGGGGAAGGTCACCGTGAGGGATTACGACCATCAGATCATGCTTCCTATGTTCGTGGGAGTGACAAAGGTTTCGCCGGATCAGGACTTCCTGGTCGCCGGAGACATCGAGACCATACCCGCGGAAGAGGTAATCACGTCTATAGATGAAGTGAAAAAGGCCAGGGAACAATAGAAGCGGCGGCAAAATTTGAGGAGTTTCGGAAGAGCAACCGGGGAGAGACTTTTTGCAAAAAGTCCCTCCCCGGTTGCTCTTCCGAAAAACTCCTAATATTGCGCCGTGCTTCAAGCTTGGCGCATGACTTACGCAAGCCCTGCGGAGGGGCTACTATTTTAAGTTTTTGAATAGTCGATTTGAGGCGCACCTTGCTGCGCCTTTATTTGTGCCGGCGGCTATTTTCATAGGAACTCTTCAAAAATCTGTAATATGGTATACAATCACTTCGCGCTGACGGCGCCCGTAGGGAGATATTAGATGGCTTTGCGAGTTTACAACACTTTAACACGGAAAAAAGAGGTCTTCGAGCCCGTTCACCCCGGCAAGGTGGGCATGTATGTGTGCGGGGTGACGGTTTACGACTTTTGCCACATAGGGCATGCCCGCTCCGCCGTGCTTTTCGACACCATATATCGATATTTGATACACGCGGGCTATGAAGTCACTTATGTCCGCAATTTCACCGATGTTGACGACAAGATCATAAAACGCGCCAACGAGGTGGGAGAAGAATGGCACGCTTTGGCTCAGCGATTCATAGATGAGTTCTACGCGGATATGGACGCCTTGGGCATACTGCGGCCGACTTTCGAGCCCAGAGCGACCGAATACATAAAAGAAATCCAGCTCTTAATCGAGGACTTGATCAAGAGCGGCCACGCGTACACCGTTGACGGGGACGTGATGTTTTCCGTCTTGAGTTTCAATGGCTATGGGCGTTTGTCCGGAAAGAAGATTGACGAATTGGTCGCCGGCGCAAGGGTAGGCGTGGATGAGAAGAAAGAAAACCCCTTGGATTTTGCCCTCTGGAAAGCAGCCAAACCTGGCGAGCCTTTCTGGGACAGCCCCTGGGGACCGGGGCGACCAGGGTGGCATATAGAATGCTCAGCCATGAGCATGACAAGACTGGGAGAGACTTTTGACATCCACGGCGGCGGAGCGGATTTGATGTTTCCGCACCATGAAAACGAAATAGCCCAATCAGAAGGTGCGACAAGCAGGCCGTTTGTGAAATATTGGATACATAACGGATTCGTAAACATCAGCTCTGAAAAGATGTCGAAGTCCCTGGGTAACCAGTTGAACATAAGGGATATCCTCAAGGATGTCCACCCCGAGGCTCTGCGGCTATTCCTCCTGACCAGCCACTACCGAAGCCCGCTGGATTACAGTGATTCATCAATAAAAGAATCGTTTGTAGCCCTTGAGAGACTTTACGCGGCCATGGTAGCCCTGGAAAAGTTGATCGCGTTTGGGGGAAAGTCCAAAGACCTCCCTGAGGAATTGCAGGGCATATCCAGTAGATTCGCCGAGGCTATGGACGACGATTTTAATTCCCCTCGGGCGCTTGCGGTTCTCTTTGACGCGTCAAGGGCGATAAATCGGCTATCCGGTCAGGGAGTCCCGAAAAAAAGTGTCCCCACAGCGGATTCATTGACGGCGATTAAACAGGAGCTGGACACTCTGTCGAAGAAAGTGCTTGGGATACTAACTGAAGACCCGGCGGCCTTCTTCGAAGGGATCAGGAAAGCCGGCCTGAAAGTATTGGGGCTGCAGGAGGACCAAATTCAGGCCATGATAGACGAGCGCGCCGAGGCCAGAAAAGCCAAAGATTTCGCCCGGGGAGACGCTATTAGAGACGAGTTGGCTCGTATGGGAATCATCCTTGAGGATTCCGCATCCGGCGCCACCTGGAAAATCAAAGGAGCATGAGCTCCGGAAGTAGTTCCAAAATCTGAGAGTTTCAGGATGGGTCGCCTGGGAGGCCCTTTTTGCAAACCCACGGAACGCGGGGCCAGGACCCCTCCCCCAAAACTCCCAAATGTTGCAACCAGCTTTCGTAACGCAGCTTGGAAGATGAGGTATAGGATCAGCGTCGGCGACCATCGGCTGCGCCGATAGGTATCCAACGGGACTCCCCCTTTCGGGAGGAAAGAAGCCAACCAGCGAGGGCGACATTTTGAATGTTCTTGAAGGAAATCTCGGAGAGGACCTTCTTTCAAGAATTTCCCCTTCGGGGACATATTAACGTGGATCTTCAAGTTGAGTGCCTGGAATACGTTTATAATCCCGGCACGCCGTTAGAGCTAAAGGCGCTGTCGGATATCGGTTTCTTTCTTCCGGAAGGGAAAGTCCTCGGAATAGTGGGCGCCACGGGTTCCGGCAAGACAACCCTTGTCAAGACCCTGAATGGTCTCTTGGTCCCTTCAAAAGGTAGAGTCGTTCTGGACGGACGCGACGCCTCGTCTCTCGGGGCGGACTTAAGGCGCAAAGTGGGATTGGTCTTTCAAAGGCCTGAACGTCAGCTCTTTGGGGAAACCGTGTACGAAGATATAACCTTCGTGCGGAATCGTTCAGGAGAAACCGACGCTGTTCGGCTCTATGGACAAGTTTCGGACTTGTGCGCATCTTTGGAATTGAATCTTTACGCTATAAAGGATTTGAGTCCGCTTTCGCTCGCGGACGCCGACAAAAGGAAAGTCGCCATAGCCGGAGTGCTAATAAATGATCCCTCCATACTGATTATGGACGAACCGGCTGTCGGACTCGATCCACCTTCGGTAAAGGCCTTGGTGGATTTTCTCAAGCGACTCAAATCAAAAGAGAAGTCCGTCATCATAGTGTCGCACGACATGGAGCCTTTTCTACGCGTAATCGATTTGATGCTGATTTTGGAGCATGGAGAAGCAAAGGCTTTCGGGAAACCGCATGAAGTCTGCGACCAAATCCAGGACAATGAGCCCTTGCGGCGGATTATGCCGCCCCTGGCTCTATTGGCCCACGAGCTTCGAAAAGCCGGTCTGGACATTCCGGAAGACGAATATGACGTCCGTGTCATAATGGATAAGTTGCGCTCAACTATGACCTCTGGAGGCGACCGCTAATGCGGATGGTAGCTGTAGTCGTATTCACAACTTGGGTCTTTCTGGGCCAAGCGTTCGCTCAGGGGACGCCGCCTACCGTCAAAGAAGTGGTTGACAACATGCGCAACGTTTACGCGAAACAGTGCTGCTTCAGGGCGATTTTTGATCAGTTGACGGTAAACGTTTCCATGGACATTAAGGATAAATTTCAGGGGATTATGTACGTAAAGAAACCCGGAAACATCATGCTTGATGTTCAAGCTCCCGAGAAACAACAGGTTCTTATACAGGGAAGATCCTACACCGTATATTTCCCAAGTGAGGGGAACGTTTCCAAGGGAGAAATTCCTCCGGAACTGAACCTGGAGCATTTCTTTGGTTTTTTTGCTAATATCGGACGGCTGGACGAAAATTTTCTCATAAATTTCCCGTCCAAAGCCATGGACGCTAATGAGCGGTTAATATTCTTGGAATTGACGGACAAGAAGAATCCTTCCGGAACGTACAACATTATGGTGGGTATCGACGCTGACAAATACACCGTCCGCCGTGCAATAATTTATGACGCTCTGGGCAACTATAACAGGTTCGACTTGTCGGCTATAAAGTTTCTGGAATCCATACCGGACTCTCAATTCCAGGTTGCTCCCGGTCCGCTGCAGTCTGAATCCGCAACGCCTTTCAAGTTGGACGAGTGAAAAGAAAGAGTTTTAACCTTGTCAGTCTCGGATGCCCCAAGAATAGGGTCGATTCCGAACGAATACTGGCGTCCATGGAATCCGGAGGTTACGATTTCACGGATGATCCGGTCTCCGCGGATGTGATAATAATCAACACATGCGCATTCATAGAACCTGCCGCTGAAGAATCAATCAACACTATTCTGGATTATTCGGAGGACAATCCCCAAGCGTTTCTCGTGGTGGCCGGTTGTCTTCCTCTGAGATACAAAGAAGAACTCGGCCGTCAGCTTCCGGAAGTCGGTCTATTCCTGAAACCGGACCAAATCCCCGATTTGCCTGGCATTCTTCACGCTGTTTACGAAAAGAATCCGGAACCTTTTGCGGCGCCCGGTCTAGCGCCCAGATCGCGCATCATCACCACTCCGGGATACGCCTATTTAAAAATAGCCGAAGGCTGCTTCAGATCCTGCCATTATTGCACCATTCCCGACATACGCGGGAGACTCAGGAGCGAAGCCCATGATGATTTGGTAAGAGAGGCGGAATATTTGGCTTCCAACGGAGTTAGAACTCATCCTGGTGGCTCAGGATCTCACCAGCTACGGGCGAGATCAGAAGAGAAAGAACGCTCTCATAGATTTGCTGGTAAAGTTGGAAAAAATAGAGGCGATCCGTTGGATTCGTCTCATGTACCTCCATCCCGAGGGTATTCCTGATGCGCTTCCACAACTGATGAACCAGTCGGACAAAATACTTAAGTATCTTGATATCCCCTTTCAGCACATCTCCCCGGCGGTTCTCAAATCTATGGGAAGACCGTGGAAGGGCCCCGGATTGCGGCGGCTCGTGGACCGATTGAGGGAAGAAATTCCCGGCCTCGTCCTGCGGACAACCTTTATGGTGGGATATCCAACTGAAGGGGAAAAGGAATACTCTGAGCTAAGAGATTTTGTGGAACAATATCAAATCGAAAGGGTAGGGGTCTTTGCCTACTCACCTGAGGAAGGCTCCAAGGCGTTTGAACTGGGAGATCCGGCGCCTTCCGAGGTCAAGCGGCAGAGAGCGGAGGAAATATCCGCGATTCAAACAAAAATCATCGCTAAAAGGAACAAGGGCAGAGTGGGTTCATATGATGAGTGCCTGGTGGAGGGTGTTTCGGAGGAATCCGATCTGCTTCTGCAGGGCCGCCTGTGGGACCAGGCCCCTGAAATAGACGGCGTCCTTTACATTACAGCGGGCGCCCCGGCGGCCGGGGAGATTCATCGCGTGCAGATCACAGGCGCCCATCAAGTGGATTTGTTCGGAGAAATTCCGGACGAAAACTGACCCGAAAATCCTGCCCACAACAAAGGTTCAAAACACGCTCCTCGATTCCATGCCATTGCCCTTTATAACCGCTTCCCGTCATGTGAAGGTGCCCCAAGGCCCTTGGCCCGGCCAGAGGAAAGCGCAAACCCGGCGTCCTCTCAAGAACCTTATCTCAATCGCCAGGCCATCCCTATCGTGGGCTTAATCGTCTCCACCCACAGGAATCCGCTGGAATCCGATAACCTATGTTGAATAGTCGCATCGGCGGCGGAGCTATAGCGCTCCACGTTGAAGATTACAGCTTTTTTCGCATGCTCCTGGCGCCAAAGTTGTCATTGCGAGCGCAGCGAAGCAATCTCTAATCGCAAATAACAGAGGTTGATTCGTCGCTTCTCTCCTAGCGATTTCCTGTTAGCGGCAGGGGACTATCGGAAACTACTTGAAATGTCCAGCGAATCTCAAAGAGGAAGACGGTAGCGCTCTCCGGATTTGGAACATTCTGATATGGGCACTGACACGTGGACGGGATTCTACCTAAGGTAAACGAACCAGAGGAGAAATGCCGCCAACGCCGCCGAGGTCAGAGCTATAAGGGTAATGGGGCTAATTTCCATAGAAATGATGATACATTTGCCGAAGCCGATTTAAAAGCAAATTATTCGGTATTTCGCAACCCTTCACCCATAAGCGTCAAATTTGTAGATTTACACCTTGCTTCACTCGTCGTAAAGACATTCGGACCTGTCATTGCGAACGCAGAAAAGCGATCTACCTCGCGTAGGCAAAGCCTACGGCGCTAAGCAATTATTTGGTCACACGCGGAAATTGCGGCAGGGTTGTCGTCGACTCCAAAGGAAACGCCATGCGGTATTGCAGATAAATATATACTAAAATTAACATATTAATGATAAAACATTAACAAGCAGGTGATGTTTAATCTTTGGCCGTGCGTAAGGACATAGGGCGCATCGGAATTTCAGAGAAGCGGTAAGGCCCTATTATCACGAAATTAACCATGCGAATAACGGGATTGCGTTTGATTCGCGCCTGGCCTGGCCATCGGTAAAAGAAGGCCGTTCAAGCCAAAAGCATCACAAATCGCTTTAAATTATATCTATAGATTACTGTTTTTAGGAAATTTTAATTGACATATACCCCAGCGCTTTGCTATTATCCCTCTCAGCCTTAGTCCAGCAGAGGACTCCGGTCTTCTCAACTCGGACCAAGCACGAAGTCAGTAACCAGGGCAACGTGGCTTCCGCATGGCCTGGATCGTTAGTAGACGGTCTTCGGGAGAGGAAAAAATGAGGTCACCTGAAACTAGATACAAATCTCTCTGGCTTGCCTGCCTAATAGTAGCAATGACCATGGGTCGGTTGTGGGCCGCTCCCGCAGGCGAAATGACCAATGTAAACTTTGAACCGGACAAGAAGCGCTTGGTAATTTCCACCAAAGGGTCCGTCGGCAAGCATACGGCGCGGGTGATTGGTCAACCCAACAGGCTTGTCATGGATATTGAAAGCCTAACCGTGGGCAAGGTTCCCCATAAAATCAACGGATCCAAAGCGGACGTTCATGAAATACGGGTGGGCACGTTCAAATCCAACGCCAGGATAGTTATGGATTTCAGGGATTTGCCTGTTCCGCCGTTTAATGTGGTGAGATCCGAAGACAAGATTTTGGTGACCTTTGGCGATTCGTTGGCAAGCGAATTACCGGATAAACACGCGACTGAAAACGACCAAGAAAAAGGCGGTTCGGCCTTATCTCCAAACTTCGTCCAGGCTGCCGCGACCGAAGGTAACGATCAGGTCAAGCCGGCGGGTAACAATTTCTCCGGTATACGGCAACCTGAATTGAACACTCCGGGCGCCTCACGCGCGTTGGCCAAAAGTGGGGAGAGCGCTCGATCGAGAGGCGGAGTTTCTTCGATCTCGGAATCTTCTTTGGAGGCCGGGCAGCAGAATATGAAGTTGGCCCAGGCCGTCCTACCGGCTCCTCCAAATCCTTCGGGACAAGCTCTTGGCGATCCTAAGCCTCGACCGGGGCTCCCGGGAGCTCCTGGGGACGCTTCTCCGGGCGCGGGTTCTGCGTCTCCGTCCGACTTGCCAGGTGGGCCTCAGATGGTAAGGGAAGTCAAGGCTCCTGTCACTCCTCCGACGCCGGACCCGAGATTGCTGGTTCAGGAAATTGCGGAGTTAAGATTTATCCAAGTCGGCCACAATAGCCGTCTAATGATCAGAGGCGGTGACCACCTTGATTACAGACTTAACAAAATCTCTCCCACCAAGGCCAGATTGGATTTGATCAACGCCGAAATTCCCAAGGCGCATCAGCAGCCTTTAAAGACCGATCTTTGGTCAACCTCAGTGGAAATGATTGTCCCCGGCGCGCAGAGCATTTTCATTCAGCTAAAGGACGCCGTTCCGTATCAAGTGGAAAAGCAAAAGGGCGTGCTTATGGTGGATTTTCCACCCCCCAGATTTGTGATTCCTCCGGATCAGACCGGACCTACCAAGAGCACCGACGTGCAGACCAAAGCTACGTTCGAGGAATCGCGGGAACGAAGAAGACAAGCCCAACTCGCTTTAAGACTCTCCGAAGCGCGCCGCGGTTTTGAACAGGCGGAAAAGGACCTGGAGGGCTTAAGAAGACGTTTGGACGATTTGAGAAAACAGAAGAACGATCTGGTCAAGACTTACCAGCTCACTCCCGATCCGGAAGTTTTCAGTAAACCGGTTACCATGGACTTCCAGGGAATAGCCATAAAGAATGCCCTGAGATTGTTGGCTGAACAGGCCGGAATCAATATGATCGTAGGCAATGATGTCCAGGGCAACGTAACCATGAGACTGTTTCAGGTGCCACTCGGACAGGTGATTGATACGGTGTTGCAGAGCAACAACCTGGATAGGGTAATTATCAACAACGTTATGAGAGTTGACCGCAAAGATGTTGTTGACAAATACAAGAAAGACCGGGAGCAAGAGTTCAGCAACAGAATGAAAGCCCTGGACGGGGAAACGGAATCGTTGCTGAAAGAGATCACAGCTAAAGAAGAAGACAGAGGTCGTGCCCGACGGGACCTGGAGAAAGAGGAGACTGGAGCGGGTCCCGGACCTGCGGAAATAGTGGAAGACACGAGGACCGAAGAAATCGGGGAAGCCGGCTGCGTGAAAGTCGGGACTCAGAACGTGTGCTTCTTCTTTACGACGGTAACCATCATTTACAAGGAACCCGCCAATATAGTTAACACGCTGCAGTGCCTCTTTAATCTTAAATGTGGTCCTTCTACGCCTCCCGCGCTGAACCCTACGGCGAAAGAGACTCAGCAGGTCATTGATCAGGGCTTCTCACCCAACGGGAACCAGGGCAGAAACAGAATTCAGAATGTGGAATCCATCTCCGCACAGCAACAGACAGCTCAAGCGCAAACAGTGCAGGCGCAAGCCGGTCTGGGCGCCCGTTTCGGCGCAGGTGGGGCCGGACCAGGGGTAGACCCGGCGTTCGCTGCGGTAGTGGCTAACTCTATGATCTACGCCGACGGCAGAAAGATTTTCATCAAAGACACCGCCGAACGCATTGTTCAGATGAAGAAAGTCATCGCCTCTCTAGATGTCCCGGAACCCCAGGTATTGATCGAATCCAGAATGGTCTTCGCATCCAAAGCTTGGTCAAGGGGCTTGGGAGTCCAATGGGGCGCCAGAAACGCCCAGAGTAGAGCGGCAGGCAGCCCTACAAACCCGATCTTCGGACTTTCCGGTCAATCCGGAACCATGCCGACTCCCACAGGTGGAGCCTCTGTTCCCCCTGCGCTTCCCCAGGGAACTCTTCCTACGCCGACTTTCGCAGTGAACCTGCCGTCGGCCGTGAATGTAGGCGGCCTTGAATTCTCCTTCGGGTTTTTGGGTGGAAACTTCCTTACGGACCTGGACTTGCAGATATCCATCGGTGAAACTCAGTCCCTGACAAAGGTTATAGCTCGCCCCAAAGTGCAGGTTCAGAATAATAGGGAAGCCACGATTGAAAGTGGAACTATGATCCCTTATCCGAACTTGCTGGAAACCCAGTTCATAAACGCTACCCTAAAGCTGACATGTAAACCCACCATCTATCCGGACGGCAGGATTTTCATGGAAGTCACCATCCAGGACAACTCTCCGGGCGCCACAGACGCTACGGGTAGAACTCAGATAGACATAAGAAGCGCTAAGAGCAATTTGATTGTCAAGGATGGCGATACGGTGGTCATAGGTGGCTTGGCGAGGTCCAACGACGGTAGCGCCAGAGGTGGATGGCCGGGGCTGATGAACATGCCTTTAATCAGCTACCTATTCAGTAACAAAAGCGTCAACAAGAACCTCAGTGAAATGCTGGTGTTCCTCACGCCCACCATAGTCAAGCGGCCGCCACCAGCTTCATAATAGACAAGCTTCGGACAACAAAGTGCGCTCTCCAACTCGGGGAGCGCATTCTCCGCGTGTGTAGCCGATATAACCGACGCGCAATAATCACTTTGACCGAGGGCTCCATCGCATATGACAAGTTTTCGGCAATTTCTTGCTAACGTGGCTGTCTTATTGGCCATGTGCGTCATCTGTTCCTGCACTGACAAGCAGACAAAGATGGCAAATGATGTGGTCGCCGACGATCCCAAGGTTCGCATGAATGCGGTCTCGGAACTACGGCACAAGCCGGATCCCGAGGTTCTCAAGAAACTCATAGCCAAGTATGAACATGGAAAAGGGGAGGCAAAGTACCGCGCGGGTCATGCCCTCCTGGAGGTGACGGATTCTATCAACAAGAAAAGCAAAGGCGAAGAGGATGACGATTCCAGATGGGCCGGGGTGACCAA
The DNA here is from genome assembly GCA_963747865.1 of uncultured delta proteobacterium. Lineage (GTDB taxonomy): Bacteria > Desulfobacterota > Desulfomonilia > Desulfomonilales > Desulfomonilaceae > JBBSBY01. The sequence continues at coordinate 113,507 of CAVVHK010000022.1, forward strand.
CCAAGTGGAGGCGAATACCGGTAAGAGATAGCCGGGATGTGAGTCCGGATCAAGACAAGCAATAAAAGCGACATAGCGTTCGACGCCTCGTGATTATCAATGGCGACGCGCTCCAGCTATCGCCGATGTCGGCGTCTCAAGGTAAACGGCGTTAAAAGTTCACGGTGGGTTGTGGCCCTTACGGAAGAAGGAATAATGGAGGGCTCCGGCGCACGATTTAGTAGGTTCTTTAGGCCGAAGTCCATTGCGAGGACTACGTTGGTGGAAATGACCTCTATCGCGTTAATTCGACACGATACTTTTCGACTACTCCTACAAATTCATCACTGAGAACCACATCTTTCGGCAATTTAGGAACCACGGCGGAGCCGGAAATTCCGGAGTCCGCAAGCTTCTTCTTTTCTCGATTTAGAATCTTCTTCTTATCCGCGGCGCTGTCCTTGGTTACATTGCGTAGTTCATGTCGCATCTGATCGATAATCGGCAGCCTAGGCTGGGCCAACGGTATCTTTTCAAGCATCCGGAGATAATTGAATACGGACTCATCCTGCGGGATATCCTGGAGTAGCTGCTCCCATAATTTGCCTTTAACAAAGTCCTTATCTTCTTGAGACAGTAGGTCCGACAATTCCAATATTTCCGCAGCGCCATCGGGATTGTCCGTGATCTTGAGCTTCAATCCCTTGGCTTTCTTCAGCAATTCTTCCGCGTGAAGATCCTCTCGTTCCTTGTCGGAAAGGGTCAATCCTCTTGTCCGCTCCATGATCAGATCGATAGTGCTTTTTATGTCGCTCAATTTTATCTCCGATCCAGAGTAACACTGTAGCCAGGGGAAACTCTTTTGCGCAAAAGAGTTTCCGCGCGGTGAGCTATTACGTTCCGGAAGCCCTATTCCCGGATCTGACCTTCCCCAAGCACTATGAATTTGGTGGTGGTCAGGTCTTCCACGCCCATAGGCCCGTACGAATGTATTTTGGTCGTGCTTATGCCAACCTCCGCGCCCAATCCAAAAACATAGCCGTCGCTCATCCTGGTCGAGGCGTTTACGATCACCGATGAGCTGCTGACTTCCTTGAGGAATTTCTGGGAGGCGTCATAGCTCTTCGTTACTATGGCTTCCGTATGCAGTGAGCCGTATTTTGCCATGTGAGATATGGCTTCATCAATCCCATCCACAACTTTGACCGCCAGGATCAGATCCAAATATTCGGCGTACCAGTCTTCTTCAGTCGCGTTCTTCATTCTCCCCGGGACTATGGCTGCGCATTGTTCGCATCCCCGGAGCTCAACCCCGGCGGCGGACAATTGGTCGCAGGCCATGGGAAGGAATTCTTTGGCTACATCCTTATGCACTAGAAGAGTCTCCAAAGCGTTGCACACTCCGGGACGCTGGGCTTTGGAATTCAGCGTCAGTTTCACGGCCATGTCCAAGTCCGCGTCTTTATCGACATACAGATGGCAAACGCCCTTGTAGTGTTTGATCACCGGTATTCTGGAGTTTTGCGCGACAAAACGTATCAGCTCTTCGCCGCCCCTGGGAATTATCAGGTCTATAAGCTCTTCCATTTTCAGCATATGGAGGATGGCGTCCCTGTCGGTTGTGGGCAACAGGTTCACAACGTTCTCATCTACTCCGTTTTCTTTCAGAGCTTCCTTGAAAAGCTTCACAATCGCCAGATTGGAATTGAAAGCCTCGGAGCCTCCGCGCAAGATGGCGGCGTTTCCGGCTTTTAAACACAGGGCTCCGGCGTCCGCAGTGACGTTAGGCCGGGATTCGTATATGATTCCGATCACCCCCAAGGGGATTCGCATGCGTCCGACTCTCATGCCGTTGGGCCGCACCCACATTTTGACTATTTCCCCCACGGGGTCGGGAAAGGCGGCAATTTCTTCCAGGCCCGAAGTAGTCTGTTCGATAACTTTGTCGGACAAATTCAGCCGGTCCAACATAGCCTTGGAAATTCCTTTTTTCTCGGCCGCTTCCAGGTCTTTCCTATTTTCCGCCTGGAGATAGTCCTTGTTCTCCCTGAGTTTGCGGGCTACATCCAAGAGTATGGTTTCCTTGAGTTTCATAGGCAAAATCGCAGCCTGGCGGGCCGCCTGATGGGTCATGGTAACTATTTGCAATACTTGGTCTTGTAAAGACATGTGGGACTCCGAATGTTTGTGCGCAACCGTTGCCGGGCTTACTGAGGCTGGTTGGATATCGTCGCTGCGCCCGGCGTTACGGGTCGAAGGCCAAAATCAGCCAATCAATGAATCCTATCACTTGTAATATTGCGCGTCAATTTGTACGATCGGGGTCCGGAATGCCTTCACACATCCGGACGAAATATACAGCATTGCTGTGGAGAAACATTATGATTCCAATAGTTTCCATAGTCGGAAAATCCGACTCGGGGAAAACCACACTTATAGAGAAAATAGTCAGAGAACTCAAATCCAGGGGTTACAAAATCGCCACTATCAAGCACGACGCTCATTCGTTCGATATCGATCACGAAGGCAAGGATTCCTGGAGGCATAAACACGCCGGCGCTGATGTTTCTATAATTTCGTCGCCGGAAAAGGTGGCCGTCGTTCAGGATACCAGCATGGATCACAGCCTAGCGGACTTGCGGGATAAATGGGTCCGTGATGTGGATATCATATTGAGCGAAGGTTACAAGAGGGAACACCACCCGAAGATCGAGGTGTTCAGAAGCGAGCTGAAACGGGAGCTTCTATGCAAGGAGGATGACAATTTGGTGGCCATAGCCGGAGACCCTTCCGAGCCTCCTAAGGGCATTCCGGTGTTTGATCTGAATGATCCCAAACCCATGTGCGATTTCATTGAAAAGAGATTCTTGGGGCAATCAAAACGTGATCGCTGAGCGATATATGATGGCGGCGAAACCATGAGCAACGCCTTTCCCCCGGAAAGGTGTACTCAGTTGTCGTTGTTGTTGCTGATAGCTTTCGAGAGGGCTTCTCCTGCCGCTTTGCCGAGGATCTCAGCCCTTCGGATCCTCTCCTGGGTGTCCTCAGTGGTTATACCTACAATCCAGAATCCCGCGACCATGCGTTTTCTGGTTTTCTTTCCATAGAATATGGGGATACCTACCGACCATATATTGGGCAAATAGCTTTCAATGTCTATCGCTACGCCCGTTTCGCGCGCCTTGTCCAACTCAGCGAGATAAACATCCGGATCCGTAATGCTGTTGGCGGTAAAGGCCGGCATTGGAGCTTCTGTGAGCATACGCACCACGGCTTCGTGATCGTGGTAAGCCAGGAAGATCTTGCCGGGGGCCCCGGCGAATTTCGATATCCTTTTTCCCGGACGTGCCCTAATCTTGAGTTCCTTTGAAGATTCGATTTGATCGAGGATTAGCAACTGGCTCCCGGTGCACATTCCGAGAAAGATGTCTTCGTCCAGGTCGGCCACAAGTTTTTCCAGAAAAGGCCGGGCTTGTTCCACCAGACTGATCCTGACGGTAGCGTTGGTAGCCAGGTCTCTTACCGCGTGTCCGCAAGTGTACCTGCGCGTAATTGGGTCCCGTAGCACCCATCCCGTAGCCTCCAAAGCCGCAAGGATGCCGTGCGTCGTGGACTTGGCCAGCGATAGGGCCGAGGCTATTTCGCTGATGCCCGGATTCTTCGGGGAAGTGATTATCATTTTCAGCACTTTTAATGCCTTTGACACTATTGGGGCCGAGTAAGCCATTTGGCCTTGGTCTTGCGATTCTGTCATCTTGTCGTCCCTGGTTCCGGTTCGGTTCACAATAATGAATCTAATAGTGTTAAACGTTCCTGTGTAACTTGTCAACGGTTTTTGCTATTGCCATGTTATTGCTTGATATGACTATGCACGTAAGACGTTGTTTATCGGAGTAAGATTTCCCCATACCGAATTTGACATGATTTACATGAAATTACAATACTTCAGACGAGCAGTGTTTCCCGTTCGTTTCGGAGATAAAGGATGGATTGGGACATTCCCAAAGGGCGCAGCTTATCACATTGTCGGGCCTGTTAGAGTCTTCCTCCTTGAGATTCACGCGACACTTGGAGAATCGTTTCGACAACGCCTCTCCGCCAAGATGCCTTTGCGAGGAGCAGACCGACGAAGCAATCTCAGCTTGTGAGGAACATGAGATTGCCACGGGCTGACACCCTCGCAATGACAGGTTCCGAGTTTATGCGATTCGAGTATCCCCGCAATTTGAAGAGCGGAGGACTATAACGCTAAAACCTCCGCGGAATGGTGTTAGGCTTCGATTCCTCTGGCGCCGGTGATGTTGGCCCGGGATAGATCGGCTCCCGTTAAATCCGCGTTGTCCAATATTGCTCCGGTAAGATCGGCCCCGTGGAGGCTCGCTCCTACCGAAACCGCTCCCGAGAGGTTCGCTCCCACCAGGGCCGCTCCCCACAGTGACGACTCCGTGAGGTTGGCGTTGGAGAGGTCAGCTTCATTGAGGATGACCTTGTATGCGATCGCATTTGATAGGTCGCTGCCTGACAGGTCTGCCCTGAATAAGTAAGCGTTGGACAAGTCGGTTCCCGAGAGATCCGCTTCCGACAACTTAACCCTGTTCATGATGGCCCTATTTAATCTGGCCCTGGATAGCTTCGTTTTGTACAGATTCGCGTAAGAGAGATCCGCTTCCCTCATATTGGCTTTGAACATGTTTGCCTTGGCCAGTTTGGCTTTGGTCAGGTCGCTTCCGGACAAAGTGACCCGCTGGAGCTCGGACTCGGACAAATCCGCTTCCGACAAGTTGCAGCGAAACAGATTAGCTCCTGACAACTTTGCCTCGATGAGGATGGCCCCGACCAGTCTGGCGCCGAGCAGCCGGGCTTCCGAGAGGTCCGCTCCTGTGAGGTCGGCTCCCTCCAAATTCGCCTCGTAAATTTTCGCCTCCCTGAGATCCACCAGCGTAAGTTTTGCTTCGGCCAAATTTGCTTTTCCCAAGTCAATCCGGGTCAGATCGGCTTCCACAAGATGGGCCATGGACATGTCCACCTGAGATCTGGCCGCCAGTTCCACAAGCGCCTTAAAGGAGGCCGCTTCCCCTTGAAAAATGACTTCCCGCGTAAAACGGTTCCTAATCCTGAATTCCATTGGTCATTTCACCTTCCACCTGTCCCCAAGGTCCTTCAAATATGAATCGCGAAGAAAGAGTTGTATACGTCCCTAATGGACTTGGTTGTGCCTAGATAGTCTTCAACGAGTTTTCCCGCGGCGCCCTCTTCATAGTTCAGCCTCCGGGCGAGAGACCTCAATTTGTCTCCTTCCAGAGGCATCCGATCAATACTTTTGTGCTCCATTATCCGCAATCTATCTTCCAAATTGGTTAAGAAACGGTATCCGGAATCCAGAATGGAGAATTGCCGTTCGTCTATCAACCCCTCTTTTCTCAAAGCGGAGAGCGCTTCCAGCGTGTTTCTGCGCAACACTCCAGGATGGGTTTTAGCGTATTTCAGAATATTGGTCTGGACGAAAAACTCCACATCCACCAGCCCCCCATGGCCGGTCTTGAGGTCCACATGTTTGGTGTCCTCCATGGCCAGCTCGGTTTCCATGCGCATTCTCAGTCTGGTGATTTCCGCTGCTTCTTCGTCGGTAATTGTGGCGCCGGATATGCGCTCTCGAACGATCTCGTCCACCTGATCGGTCAGATTTTTGGGCCCGGTAAGTGGCCGAGCCTTAATCAAGGCCTGTCTCTCCCAGAGTTGCGCGCTTGTGGCGTGATAGTCCCTGAAGGATTCAATAGAAGAAACAAGAGGGCCTTTGTTGCCCGAAGGTCTTAGCCGGGTGTCTATGGCCCAGACAATTCCTTCCCCGGTAGGCAGGCTCAGGATCGATATTATTCTGCTTGCGAATCTCGAAAACCATTCATGGGCCGAGAATTTGCCGATTTGGCCGGTCGGTGGATCATAGATGAATATTACGTCCAGATCGGACAGATAGCTCATTTCTTTTCCGCCCAGCTTCCCCATTCCGAGAATCACAAAGGGCAACGCGTCGAAAAAATCGTGATAGCCGAACTTTCGTCTCATTTCCTTCAAAGCGATTTCCACCGCGCCGCTGAGACAAACTTCAGCCAATTCGGTCACCAATCGCCGGGAAGTGGGTGAGTCGATCTCGCCCTCCAGATGATGGACGCCGATGACGAGCATCTCTTCGTTCTTAAACCGTCTTAAGACGTCCAACTCGTCTTCCAGGTCCTCGCAGTAAACCAGACGTTCTTCCAGGGCGCTTTCCAGTGACTCCCGGCTCTTAATGGATTCGTCGGACCCTTTACCTATAAGAGAATCCAGAGATTGCGGATGCTTTATCAGCAGATCGGTGAAGAACCGGCTTTCCCCCAGAATTCGGGCAATGAAGCCTATGGTCGCCGGGTTTTCAAGCAAGGTCGAAAAATATGTGGAATGAGCGTGGAAAGATTCTATGTACCCGTCCATGGCTAGCAGAGCCTTCCCGGGCTCCGGTTGTTTTACCAGTTCTTCCAGAAAAATTGGGGTAAGCCTTACAAGCAGATGCTTGGCCTTCTCCGTAAGAAGTTTCTTTTCTGAAGGGGTGAGCAACGCTTTAAGAATCCTGAGCGAAGCGGGCGGATCCTCAAAGCCGGCATCAGCAAGCAGTTTCTCGGCAACGGGTTCGTTCTCGACGCTTTCGACTATTTTCTTGATCAAAGGGGAGATTCTATCCGGCGCTCCGTCCCCGGATTGGTAGAACATCCCGGAGAACAGTTCTTCCACTATTTTTCTGTGATGGTCCAAATCCGCCAGAAAGTTTTCCAGAGCGTCGACGCCGTAGCCCATTCTGAGCGCGAGTTCCTGCTGTTCCTCCGCTGTCCTAGGCAATTCATGGGTTTGCAGTTGGTGGTTTATCTGGATCCGATGCTCTGTTTTTCTGAAGAAGAGATACGCCTCTCTAAGGCGATCGGCAACGTCTTTGTCCAGCAATCCGCTTTCTCTGAGCAAATCAAGGCCTTCCAGTGTGGAAGCGGACCGGACCCGCGGCGTTCTCCCGGCGTTGATCAGTTGGAGGGCCTGGACGAAAAACTCGATTTCTCTTATTCCTCCTTGCCCCAGCTTGATATTTATTCCGGGCTTTCTTCTGAGCTGCGCCTCTATTTGCAGCTTCATCACCCGCATCTCGTCCAAAGTGGAATAATCGAGGTACTTGCGGAAGATAAAGGGTTCCAGGTCCTTGAGGAACCCATTGCCCAAGGATCTATCTCCTGCGAGGGAAACCGCCTTCATCAGCGCGGCCCTTTCCCAGGTCCGTCCCCAGCCCATATAATAGTCTAGGGCATTATTGGCCGAAGGCACAAGTTCGCCTTGCTCTCCTTCCGGTCTCAGTCTGAGATCAATCCGAAACACGAATCCGTCTTCAGTGACCTGGGATAAGGATTTAGACACGGATTGGGCCAGGGATTCGTAAAATTTTGTCACATTGACCTTGTCAGGACCTGAAGTGTAGCCTTCTTCGGGCCCTCGCACGAAGATGAGGTCCACATCCGACGAAAAATTGAGCTCCCGTCCGGATAGCTTCCCCATGCCGATTGCCGCAAACCCGGAATCGTGATCTTCAGGAGTGGGTCTGCCGTGCTTGAGGATCAATCTATTCCAATGGAAATCTATGGTCGTTTTAACGCTCGCGCAGGCCAAATCCGACAGCTCAACCATGACCTCCCGGACATCCGCTAGCTCGGAAAGATCGCGCGTTCCTATGCGTAAGTAGTCCCTTTGTTTATATTCCCGGAGCAGCCTGTCAAAATCGGCTACTCCTGCGGCTTCCTTCGTTAGGATTTGCAGCTCTCGCTCCTTCACAGTCCGACCTTTTCGCTCCAAGTAGCCCCTGGCAATGAATGTCTCTTCGAGGAGGTCCGGATACCTGGCAAGGATTGAAAACAGGAATCTTGAACCCGCGACAATCTTAAGGAAGATTTTTCGGGTCTCGGGGACGTTCAATATGTCTTGGACTACGAGCTCGGCTTGTGTCAGCAAATCGTTGACGCGGCCTGCGGCATTTCCCGGGTTACACGAATTGGTCAACTCAGTCAGAAACGGTTCCGTCCCGAATGCGGAAAAGAATTGAAAGAGTTTTGGACAATTCCTTTCTATATAGGTGTTAAGCTCGTCAGAGTTCATGCTGCTTCTTGATTACTTCATTAAGATTTGGGCTTCCGCAGACTCCCGCCGGACGACCTCGCCGATTACCCAGTTATCCAATCCCTTATTCGTAAAGTGGGCACGGGCGTTTTCAATCGAATCAGGACTCAAAATGAGGATAAACCCAACGCCCATGTTAAAGGCGCCATACATTTCCGCATCGTCCAAAGCCGCGTCGCGCTGGAGCATCTTGAATATCGGAGGAGCTTCCCAGGCCTTTTTGTCTATGACCACACCGCAATCCTCGGGTAGGATTCTCGGAATGTTGCCTGTGAAACCTCCACCTGTAATGTGCGCCATCCCGAAGACTGGAGCCGATTGAAGCAGTTCGAGCACAGGTTTTACATAAATGCGGGTCGGCCTAATAAGCTCTTCCCCCAATGCGCATCCCAGGTCGCTGAAATGCGCGTTCAACGAGTATTTTTTGTGTTCCAGGAAGACCTTTCTTACCAAACTGAACCCGTTACTGTGCAAACCCGATGAAGCGAGCCCTAGGACCACATGACCGGGTTTAATTTGTGAGCCGTCTACGGATCTTTCCCGGTCAACGATTCCCACTGAAAATCCGGCCAGGTCGTATTCTCCCGCGGGATAAAAATCGGGCATCTCTGCGGTCTCTCCGCCTATAAGGGAGCAATTGGCCTGCTCGCAGCCATCCGCAATTCCGCTTATCACTGCGCTGATAACATTTTCAAGGATTTTTCCGGTGGCGAAATAATCCAAGAAAAAGAGCGGTTCGGCGCCTGTTACAAGCAGATCGTTGACATTCATGGCCACTAGGTCAATGCCCACCGTGTCGTGAATTCCCGTGAGAAACGCTATCTTGAGCTTCGTGCCCACGCCGTCGGTGGCCGATACGAGCACCGGGTCGGCCATATGTTTCCATTGCGGGCGGAACATAGCGGCGAAACCACCCATCTTGCCCATGACTTCAGGTCGGAAAGTGGATTTGATCCTATCGGAAACCGAGGCTATCACTTTATCGGCCAGCTCTATATCCACGCCTGCGTCTTTGTAAGTAATTCTGTCACTCATCACAAGTCGGCTCCATGAAACCTGATACCCAGATGCTTACTTATGCTTTCAGCAATTCGTTGAACTTCTCTGTAAACGTCTTCCATTCCGATCGTCTGAATGCGCTTATCTCGCACAACGGGCCACCCGTTAACAAACACGTCTCTCACGTCCGATCCTTTGGCGGAATAGACTAGATGAGATATCACATCATACAAGGGGTTGAAGTGAGGACTTTTCAAGTCAATCACTATAAGGTCGGCCTGTTTGCCCTGTTCAAGGGTCCCTATCTTAGACGCCAGGCCCAACGCCTCGGCTCCGTCGTATGTGGCGGCCTTTATGGTTTCGGCCGCGGACAAACCCTCCGGATTGTTCGTAGAGAATTTGGCCAACAGGGAAGCTGTCCGCATTTCTTCAAACAAATCCAGATTGTTGTTGCTTGCCGGCCCGTCAGTTCCCAAACACAAAACCACACCCTTGTCGATCATCGTATTAACCGGCGCCGCGCCCGACGCCAGCTTCATATTGCTTTCCGGGCAATGGACCACAGGGGTCTTGGCGGAACTCAAAATATCAACATCTTTCTCGGAAACACACGCGCAATGTACAGCGATGAAGTCTTTATCCAAAATACGCAATTGATTCAAATGTTCAACCGGGCTCTTACCATAAAGTTTGTTGATTTCAGCCACTTCCCAAGCCGTTTCGGCAACGTGACAGAAAAGTGGAATACCCTTGCGCGCTGAAATCTCTTTAGCCGTTTTGAGAGTTCCCGGGCCGCAAAGATAAGGGGAGTGGCAGAATAGGGCAGGGGTCAGGAGCGGATGATCCGGGAAATTGTCCAAGAAATCGGTGATTCTGGCACCCCATTGCCCGGCCACTGGGCTGTCCGGCATGGGCAGGTCAAGTATTCCTTGGGCTATGACCGCCCGTAACCCGACATCGGCAGCCGCTTGAGCCGATTTTTCCATATAGAAGTAGGCGTCCGCGAACGTGGTCGTTCCGCTAAGCGCCATTTCGGCAGCTGACAAACAGGTTCCCACATAAACGAATTCAGGACCCACAAATCTTGCTTCAGCGGGGAAGATATATTGATTGAGCCAGGTATGCAAAGGCATATCGTCCGCGGCTCCTCTTAGGAGGCTCATGGCGGCGTGATTGTGGGCGTTCACCAGACCGGGCATAATCAGGCAGTTTGAGCAGTCGATGACATCCGTCGGCGGCTGTGTCGAGTCGAAAGAGCTGTTGACCTCCACCAGACGATCAGCCTCTATCACGGTTTTGCCATGCGGCTTTACGACGCCTGACCGTGGATCGGCCAGAATCAAACCGTTAACCAGTGTTGTATTCGAATTGTTATGCATCGGCCTGCGCCAGCCTCAACAGAGTTCCCTTGGTTATGGCTTGTAACGCCGGCTCGGTCAATCGGGCGTTTTCAATCACCTTTTCTATTGAAACAGGTTCCATCTCCGAGGGAATGTTGACATTTGTGATCGCGGCTAATACCAGAACCCTGAATCCAACCTGACATCCTACTATTACCTCGGGAACAGTGCTCATACCCACTGCGTCCGCCCCGAGCAGTCTGAGCATCCGGGTTTCGGCTCGCGTTTCGATACTTGGACCCGAAACAGCGGCGTAAACCCCGGAACGCGCGGTAAGTCCGAATTCGGACGCGGATTCTCCGGCAAAAGCTGCGAGCTGTTGGTCGTACGGACGACTCATGTCCGGGAAGCGGTCTCCAAGACGGGGATCGGTCACGCCTCGTAAGGGATTGTCCCCCATCAAGTTGATGTGATCATTTACAATCATGACGTCGCCCGCTGTAAAATCAGGATTCAGACCGCCGGCCGCGCTGCTTATGATCAAATATTCGGCGCCGAGTCGACGCATCAAACGAACGGGCAGCGTCACTTGTTGAAGTGAGTGCCCTTCGTAATAATGGAATCTGCCTTGCATTACCACAACGTCCACGCCCCCGAAGCTGCCGAACAAAAGGTCCCCTTTGTGCCCTTCAACGGTTGAACGGGGGAAATGGGGGATTTTCGCGTACGTAACACGGTGAGCGACCTCCATATTGTCGGCTACCCCGCCCAGACCGGTCCCCAAGATCAGAGCGGCTTTGGGCGCGGATTCCACTATTGGTTTCAGGAAATCAAAAGCTTCTTCTACAGTGTTGTATAAATCCATGATCCTACCGAGGAGTCCCTTTCTTATGAAAAGGCCTCTGAAGGGAAACTTCTTGAAAGCGGTTTCCCTTCAGCGCTCCCTTCAAGAACGTCGCAAAAAGCGACGCGGCGAGTAGCTATTCCCGGCGTCTCTGCGGTCGACGGCTACAGCAGGAGGATAATACAGACATTGCGTAAATTATAGAACCCATTTTGCCTGCAATTCCGAGTTTTATCCGTACAAACGAAATTTTATGGACGAATTGAGCTATTTTGGATATTAGGATTGTATACCGAATGAAAACTGAGGGAGTCGTGGTCCGTAGCCGTTATCAACCGGAGTCCTCAGAGGAGCGCCCATATGGGCTTGTCGCCTCTGAGAAAGCGGAAATCACGGTGGATCCCATCGAAGCCAGGGTGGCGATTGCCGCTGCGCTTATGCCGCCAACTCCGGGAAGACCATTCCTAACGATACGCAAATGCGCGGAGGATAGATGTTCATTAATCCTACATTGGCGAGGCCGCCGGTGATTGACATATAGCGGTTTGAAATAATGTTGATTGATCTACATTGCCACAGCAAATACTCACACGATAATCATCTGGAACCGGAAGATCTCATAGAAAAGGCCATAAATATGGGCCTGGACGGCGTATGTTTCACCGAGCATTATTCATTCGAGTCGTCGTGGCCCATAGCAAGGCTGAAACTCCCCAACGGTTTCCTGGCGTTCAGAGGAGCGGAAGTCTCCACAGACAAAGGTCACTTGCTCATTTATGGCGTCGAAGACGATTCCTGGAACATCTGGGGAAGGAACAATTTTCTCGAGCTGGACGAAGTCATAAAAAGTGTCCACTCCCTTGGAGGGATATGCGTTCCGGCGCATCCATACAGAGGCTGGGAGTCTCTGGGGGAATATGTTCTTTCCGCTGACGGTCTCGACGGAGTAGAAACGCATAACGGGGTGAACTCGGTCCAGCAAAACGCTCCGGCGATAAAGGCGGCTTCCAAATTGGGCTTACCGTCAATCGGTGGGAGTGACTGCCATCGGTTGGATCAAGTGGCTCGGGCCTGCACTGAGTTTAATCATACGGTGGCCACCATTCAGGAGCTGGTTGCGGAGATCAAAGCCGGTAACTGTAAGGGAAGATTATTTTATGGAAGGCAAGACCGCTAGTAAGGCAACGTAAACTTGTTGTTTTGTTTCTCTCAATAAACAGGTGAAACAACGCCCATTGTAGTGTATAATATGGTCGCTTTATTGCTGAGGGCGAGGTTTTTTCCATTGAACACGTAACACATGTCCTATATCTGACGCGGGGAAACGACTAAAGTGAAAAAGACTAAATCCTTATTGACAATAGCCGCCTTGACGGTCGGTATGGTACTTGCCGCGTTCGCGGCGGCCATAGCCGCCACCGAGGTGGAAAGCGCAAAGTTTGATCCTGAGAGACCGATGACCGGAGAACCTGTCAGATTGGTTATCAAGCTGGGAGGTGAGGCTTTGAGGGCCGAGGTCACGTGGATCGTCAACGACACCGAAGTCGGGAAATCCGATTACGACGGTCTTGCCCCCTACGTGCAACTGGACCAGAAGGTTACGGCTGGTGATAAGGTTACAGGGATAGTCAAACCTTTTGACGCACTAGGCGACTCGGGAAAAGAACTGTCCAAATCCGTCGTAATCCTCAACGCCCCCCCTATCGCTACGTTGAGTGATCAGAAAATAGTAGACCACGTATACACGGCAAAAGTTACCGGCACGGACCCGGAAGGCGGGCCGGTAACTTTTGCGGTCGCTCAAGGGCCGGATGGCCTGACCATAGATCAGAACGGGAACATCACGTGGAAGGTCACGGAAGCGGTGAAAGGAAACTTCCCGGTGAAGATTTCCGTCAAAGACGAACAGGGCGCAGAGGCGTTGCTTCAATATTCCATTGGTCTCAGTTGGCAGGGCGGGACTCGACGCTAGATTTCGGACCGTGTTACGTTTCCGGCGCCTTTAAGCAGAGCTTTTCCCAATTGTGGCGGCGTCCCGGGCGTCAAGGCCACAGGATTACTTGAACGGAAGTCCGAAAGAAAGCTTCTTGCGAGAAGTATCCCTGGACCCGCCTTTAGTCAATCCACCGCACGAAGTCCCGCAGCGGCGCCCGCGAGGTTTTGAAGCTGTTCACAGCGGCCTTCTCATCCGGTATGCCCATGGCTACGGAGATTACAAATACCTTGGATTCGGCGACGTTCAAACAGTCTTTAACCTCGTCTTCATAGGCTTTCACAAGTCCGATAGGACATGTTGCCAGGCCGTGAGCCTCTGCGGCGAGAATCAGGTATGCCGTAAAGGCGCCCACGTCCACGAGGCGATCGGGGTAAAAGCACTCGTCAAGAAAAATGAGGGCTACTGCCGGGGCCTTGTAAAAGTTTAGACTACCTTCGTTCACGAATTCCTTGAAATCCAAGCCCATTTCTTTGGCGAGCGGGTCCATGCCTTCAGCGCAAAGCCTGGCCCGCTCAATGAATTTGTCAGGTATGACTCTTGTTCCTCCCGGGCCGCAGGCAATGTTCCTCTCCATGTAGGCTTTTAACAGCCTCCGCGACAGGCGTTGGCGCTCTTCCCCCAGCACCATGTGCGCCTCCCAAGGCTGCATGTTAAGGGCTGAAGGGGCGTTCGAGGCGTCCTCGAGCACTCGATCCAATAGGGCTTTGTCTACCGGTTCATCTTTGAAAGCTCTCTTGCTCCTTCTTGTCCTCAGAAGATCAAGTATATCCATAGCGTCCCTCTCTCAGTGAGTCCGGTTACTTGCAAATTTTACTTAAAACAAGTATAAACCAACGTATAGATCTCCAAAACCAAACGTAAGGAGACACAATGTTGAGGAAATCGACATTCCCGTTGATAGCGTCGATTGTTCTATTTGTCGCATGCCAAGATGTTTTTGCCAATCAATTTGTGGATTCATTTCGCCGCGGATCGGACGCCGAAGAGGCAGGAAACCTTGATCAGGCGATAGCCGACTTTTCCGAGGCGATCAAGACCTATTCCCACTCGGCTCACGCTTGGGCAAAGCGTGGAGAATGTTACCTAAGGAAAACGATCCACAGTCGGCAATAAAGGATCTCACGCACGCGACACAGCTCGACCCGGCTTATGGAGCGGCATTTGTCAGGCTGGGTTTCGCTTATAACGCTGTTAACGATTATGATCGGGCGCTCGAAGCATTAGACATTGCTGTGGCGCTTGATCCCTCGTCTTCGGAAGCCTTCAACACCAGAGGGTTCGCCTACAACGGGAAAAACGATTACGCCACAGCAATGCGAGATTTCGATAAAGCCATACGACTCAACCCAAAGGACCCCAGGTGTTACAACAACCGTGGCTTTGCTCGAAACGGCAAGTACGAATACGACGCCGCCATCGAAGACTTCAACAAGGCCATTCAATTAGATTCGACCAAATCCATGTTTTACAATAACCGAGGTGTGGCGTACCTGCGCAAAAAGGAATTCGACAAGGCTTTGGAGGACTTTGACCGTGCTCTGAAAATCGACTCCGGCTTCGCATCGGCTTACCATAACCGAGGTATGGCGCTAAGCGGTAAGGGCCGGCACGACAAAGCCATTGAGGAATTCGGCAAAGTCATCGAGTTGAACCCATCGTCCCCTCTGCTCTACAAAGATAGAGGAACCGCCTACAGCAAGCTGGGCGAGTTTGATCTTGCCAAGCAGGATTTTGAAAAGGCCATAGAATTGGATAAGAAGTTTGCTCCGGCCTATTCCGCGCTCGCGCTCCTTTATATCAACGCTCCGGACAAATCCCTCAACAATCCGGCCCTTGCCCTGCGCTACGCAGAAAAAGCAGTGGCCATGACGAAAAATGATAGCCCCGACTTATTGGAGGCGCTGGCGGAGGTTCAATATGCGGCCAATCAGCGAGAAGCGGCTGTAGAAACTCTTCGCAAGGCTCTTGACATGGACCCGGCCAACAAAGAGTATCTTCAGCTATTGAGCAAGTGGCAGGGCGCCTATGCGGCGCCGGCAACGGGCGCAAAGGAAACGACTAAGCCATTCTATTCATTATGGTAATGGTAATCTTGTTACCACCGGGAGACCGCTCAGAAAATCATCGGGCTCCGCAAGTGGCTCTGGAGCCGGCGCCTGCCCCTCCCGAACATCCGGCGCAACAATCAAATGAAGGCAAATTCTATTCTCCATTGTAACCGATAGGTGATGGAAGTATTGGCAACCGCGTCCGACAGAAAGAGGCGAAATGGTCGGTAGTACAAAATCGGTTTCAGAATACGTCAAGCAACGCGTCAAGTTCGGAATCCCCGCGTCGGCCGATAAAGAGGCCACAACATTAAGCAGGATCGAAAAGATCCTGTCTCTGCTCCCGGAAGAAGTCCTGGATCTCTTACTGGCGGGAAAACGTAATCTTACCATATCCGTAGCTCCGGATCTTCAGATCCCTTTCGGGATGAACACGCAGTCTCAAGGCGCCCCGCGGAAGCGCAGATTTACCATTACAATCTACGCCGAACAACAAGACTGGCCTGAGGATCTGTTCATAGGATCTTTGCTCAGGGAGCTGGCTCATGTGGTCGCCGATATACCGCCTGAAGCCGAATGGCCCGCTTCCCGTGGGGACAAAGCGCGATTCAAAGAGAGGATGGAGTATATCGCGGACGCCACGGTATGGAAATGGGGTTTGAGACACTACAGTATCCGCCACCTGACATCCACATATCCCGAACACTGGGTGGACAGGATAGTCGAGGAGATCGGTCGAATTCTACTGCAAGAAAGCGATCAGTTGCCGTAGCGGTCGGTGGAGTTGAATCTTATCCGAGTAGGTTACCTGATTTTCGACATAGAGTCGGCTTATGAGCTCCCCTTCAAAGAACGCTAAGCACTCCATTTCTCAAATACGGTCGCACATTTGGCCGGCTGTCAGCTCAAAGCTTCTTCAGGCGACAAAATTCTCCGCCCGCCATCTATTGTGCGCCCGGATTCATCCTTTCGCAGCGCATGGCCACAGAACCTGCGACTGGGCGGGGGTGTAAAACCCGCCCCTTGTATATTAAATCCAAGGTACACTTCGGCCCCACATCCCAAGGGCCTATAGGGTCAGGGTAAGCCTGCGGCTGTGGGGAATCTGTTCGAAGCATGGTTACGACCAGTTAACTAATCAACATATTAGGAGTTTTTGGGGAAGGATTCGGACACGCCTTTTTTGCAAAAAGGGGGTTCCGGCGAACTATTACCAATTTACATTAAGGTGACTCAGCCGATGGCCATGTACAACGTTACCCTGCCATTACACGAAGGAATCACGCCTTACCCGGGTGATCCCGAGTTAGCCATAGAACCCGTCTTCAGAATTGACTCGGGCGATTCGTGCAATGTGTCTCAGTTACGCATAGGCACGCACCTGGGTACTCATATCGATCCGCCTTTGCATTATCTGACCGATGGCCGAGGAGTTGACGAATTTCCCTTAGGGCTTATGGTAGGCGCAGGGCTAATCTTGGATTTTCGCCTCAAGCCAGCCATTGATGCTCGTGATTTGGCGGAGTTCGACCTCGGCGGCGCGGACAGAGTTTTGCTCAAAACGGACTATAGCCAAAAATTGCAGCTCAAGACGTTCTGTAAGGATTTTGTCGGCCTCAGCTTGGATGCGGCGGCTTATTTGATCGATCAAGGCGTCAAACTGGTAGGAATAGATTCTTATTCCATCGAAGACTATGAATCCGAAGGAGAGGTCCACAGACTGCTCTTATCAGCCGGGGTTTTCATATTGGAAGGTTTGAATCTGTCCAACGTTCCTGCAGGTCCATGCAGAATCTATTGCTTTCCCCTGAGAATTGTACGCGGAGATGGCTCGCCGGCACGGGTGTTAGTGGAGGTTTAATTCGCCGGCGAGCGCTGGACAAATCTGCCAGGAGATCGTACAACTGAACATAGAGGCTCGAGCATAAACTGCGAGGGATTTGTTCCAGAATCGTTTGAACCGCTCCGGTGAAGGAACACGCTCCTAATTTATGGGCCTTTCGCACGTGAATATGAAAAACGGTGAAGAGGCGCCATGCCGGTCAAACTTGCGGTAACCATAGACGTGGAAGAAGAAGGCTTATTTTCAGGGAAATACAACAGGACCGATATACCGGTGGAAAATGTCAAGGAGCTTCAGGTACTAGATTCGGTTTTCAGAGAATGGGACATACGCCCCACCCTTCTTCTCACATATCAGGTGGCCCGGGACAAGAGGAGCCATGATCTGTTGCACAACCTTAGACACCGATGGAACGGAGAAATAGGGGCTCATCTGCACCATTGGAACACTCCCCCGATAAAGGAACTGCCTTATCGCGATCCTGTTCCGTCGGAACTCATGCCGCATGATCTGTTGGCTGCAAAATTGGATTCACTGATCGAGGCGATAAACCAGGCCGGATTCATTCCCGAATCCTTTAGAATGGGTCGCTTCAACCTGGGGCCGAGAACCTTTGCTCTCATTCATAACCTGGGGATAAAAGTGGACAGCAGCGTTTGTCCGCTGCACAGGTTTTACGGAGGGCCGGATCACCTTGGGGCCCCAACTGATCCGTATTTTCCCGATCTCGAAAATATACTCAAGCCCGGCAAATCCGATGTGCTGGAAGCGCCTGTAACCATAGCGCCCTTCATAAACGGAATTGGAGAGTATTTCCAATTCTTGTGCGACTATAAGATAGTTCCCGCCAACTGGGTAGCCTGGTTTTCTCAGAAACGTGGCTTCCTTGCCGGCCCAGCCCATGTGGACGGGCATAAAGCGTATGCGAGCCGCGGCGGATCTCCATATTGCGCAAGGGGGTCAAGCGCTGACCGTTTTTTTTCACTCGTCCGAGCTTATGGCCGGTGGATGTCCCAAACATCGAACGAAAGAAGATATTGATCGCTTTGTAAGGAAATTGGATTCCTTTTTTTTGTGGCTGCACAAGTCCGTTAACGTGCAGCCGATGACTCTTTCCGAGCTTGGTCGGATGTACGTTGAGCGGCGCAGAGGGGGCGACAAGCAAACGCACAATTGAAGAGCCCTAATTCAGGACCGTATTATTAATTAGCGAACAGTTTCGTAAATGCGGAATCACATTTTAGCGTTACGGCCTACTATTGAGACGGTGGAGACCGGGGTCCCCGCCGGCCAAAAGACAATGAACGCCAGAGACGCCGGAAGGCTCCAGGAAAAAGAATCTCCGGCCGTGACGGACGTAGATGTGACCATACTTACGAATTGGCGTACTCGGTACAGCTTTTCGCAATTACGGTCGCAGATTGGCATAGGATGCGGTGACCGCAGCAAACCGCATCTGTCGAGAAAAGACCTCGAACGATGCGGTTCGCAAGGCTCACCGCATCCTATGGGATCCATGTTCGGGGCTGAAGAATCCGTGACTGTATTTATGAAATGGCATACTTAGTGTTCTATGTCACAAGGTCACAAGTTCGGTTACGCATTTTTGTATGATAAGACGCTTACGCGATCCACATGGCGCCCTTTCCCACCTTTCCTGAGAAGGGAGGGCGGTTATGGCCCTCTCACCTGGCGAGAGACGGGAGGGAGAAGGGGAACCTCAAGGCCTGAAAGAGGTTTGGGCCAAAGCAAAGGGAATTACGGCCTCGTACTTACGCAATGGCGTCCTTAGTGGTCCATGGCGCAATTTCGGTTACGTATCCTATTTAACTGCCCCGTGACCGGGGCTTTGATCATGAATACGTCACCGTATCTACGCCGAAGAATACTTAGCTAAAACACGAGAAACTGGAGCAGTAGCTTGAGATTCGATGATCTGCTTACGATGTGTTGGCGGCTGGTTTCGAGAAATAGACGCCGCTACAAAGCTGTTGTGGCCGGTATCGCAGTCGGAACCGCCGGACTGATTATTATCCAGACCATGGGCGATTCGGTCGAAACCAAAATGGGAGAGCATTTGGAGCTCCTGGGTGAGGCCACTGTAATAAAGGCTTACTGGGAGAATCAGGACAACTTCCATCCAGGGCAGTTTTTCATGCGTGACGTGATAAAGCTGAGGGAAGTCCCGCACGTTACGGCCGTAGCCCCAATAGTGTCTCTTCCGCAGGTAGACACTATTTTTAGGACCGTTCAGTGGAGCCCGGGATTGTTTGGAGTGGACCAGGAATACTGGCAAACCCAGACCCCAACCTTGCTCAAAGGTAGGCTGATAGGACCGTCTGACGTTGTAATGAGGCGAAATGTCTGCGTTTTAGGCAGAGACGTCGTCAAATATCTGTTCGGGGACTCTGAACCGATAGGTCAGATATTACGCGTCAACAACCTCAGTTTTGAGGTGATAGGGATGTTGGGCGGCATTCAACATACGGATGCGCAGCGTTCCGTGTTCATACCGTTGACCACGGCCCAAAATCTATTTCATGGACTGTTCCAAATTCAAGAAGTGTACATGAGAGTGGACAATTGGAACAATGTGGAAGAAACAAGAGACAAGTCTTTGGAAGTGCTCAGAGCTTCCCATCGGGGATATGGGGAAGGCATTCGTATTCTGCACTTCCCGCAACGTATTCATAAGGTCCAGTCAACCGTTTACCTCGTGAAAATGTTCATTTACGCGGCCTTGGGTGTAACCATAGTCCTGGGCGGCCTAGGAATCACCAGTGTTATGTTGGCGGCGGTACAGGACAGAACGAGAGAAATTGGTCTGCGCAAAGCGCTTGGGGCTAAAGAAGAAATAATAATGGCCCAATTCCTGACCGAGGCCATCTTGATCAGTGTGATTGCCGGCAGCAGCGGCGTAATGCTGGGGTTGGTCAGCGTACAACTATTGAAAGGTCCGCTCGGGGTAGAGGTGTCTCCGGTGATGGTAACAATGAGCATTGCCGGGGGGCTGCTGTTCACGGCTTTTCTCGGCATAGCCTCGGGAATTTATCCCTCGATCAGGGCAAGTCAGTTGGATTCGGTCACAGCAATGAAATTCGAATAAGCCCTATGGGCCGAGATTTCGCGCCGTTACCAAGTAATATTTCAGGAATAGGCAATAGTCCTCCTCATTGAGACTCGAGTGCCGCTTGAACAATCGCTTGGTGATAGTTCACCCGTAAAACCTGTCTACACAAGAAAATCACCTCCGGACCAATGCTAGCACAGATGGTGTGAATCATGGGATTGCAGTGGCCCATTGCCCTAGCAACGACAGGCTCACACCCAGTGTTGCGCTGCAAGTGCAATTTTCAACGCGCATGACTATGGCGGCTTTGCTGCAACTTATCCCGGCTACCTGCGGATACGCCGCCAAAAGGCGTCCACACCGGTCGAGGTCCTTAGGCGATAAACGCGGCACGCTTGACACTCACAGGGCCTTCCGGACTCCAAGACAGAATTGAGGAAAAGGAGGTCCCGGCTGGAGCTCTTCCGTCTTCGCTGCGACCGGAGGATCCAAGGGGAACCAAGACAACGCGAACACGGAAGCCGACATGTTTTACGTATGGTTGTGAATTCTCGGATGAGCAGGGATCACGTGAACTGAGGCAGGTGCGTCCGGTCTCGCCCCCTAAGAACGGGCAGTCTAATTACTGCCCCGGGGCTTTATTGGTCGCCTGTTTGACGAAGATCTCATCCGGTTCCTGATTATTCAACGGAACCATATTCCTGCCATGATGAACGAATATGTGCTCCGGGTCCTTGTCCTGGACCAGAAGAGACAACGCTTGACCGGATTCCCAGTGTAGGGTGAGCTTTGGAGGCGCATAAGAGAAGCCGCCCTGTCCTGCGCGTATCCAATCCTGGGATTCTTCGCCTTTGTAGAAAGCCTGGAATTTTCCGCCCGGATCGAGCTGAAGCCTGATGATCTTATCTTTTGCCGGAACAGTGACTCCTTCAATGATCCTGCTCTGCAGCATCCAGGTTCCGGTCAAATTGGGACTGTTCAGGCTTGAATCTGGGGCGCCGGCTTTTTCTTTGCAGCCGCCGCACAATACGATCACGGTGAGGGGTAAAAGCGCTAACCATATGAAATAAGAGCGTTTAATCATAGTTCTTTTCGCTACCAAGTAAAACGAGGCGGTATTTTGGAAATACGCGCCCCGTTTAAATTCGAAGGTAATGTCTTTATCTATTAGAACCAGCCACTTGAAGAGCTGCTGGCGGGATAATATCCGCTGCTGGAAGAAGAAGCCGGCCAATAGGTTCCGCTGGAGCTGCTGCTGGAAGCAGGAGTGCAGCAATAAGTGTAACCGCTGCTGCTAGAGCTGCTGGAAGCAGGAGTGCAGCAATAGGTGTAACCGCTGGAGCTGCTGCTGGAAGCAGGAGTGCAGCAATAGGTATAACCACTGCTGCTGGAGCTGGCAGGCCAGTATCCGCTGGAGCTGCTGGAAGCAGGCGTACAGCAATAGGTATAACCGCTGCTGCTGGAGCTGCTGGAAGCCGCGCCGTAGGACGCGAAAGGAGCCCAAGCATAGAAACCCACTGCGTATGTTGCAAACAACATCACCATACCGAAAACCGCGAGCGTCAATGCAAATTTCTTCATTAAACACGTACCTCCTAATGGAATAAAAGACCAAGTTTCTGTTCTCTTAAGAAAACAGTTTTTCCCTCTAAAAAAGTGAGACAAGGTATACGTAATCGCTACCACTAATCACGTTCTTTGTCAATCTTTATTTATCTTACCGGCTGTTATGGCTGACCTTTACGATTCCTCCCGCCGGGTTCGAAAGTCCCTTGACTCACCCCTGACGTCTGCTAGGATTCCCCTAATTTCGATCCTTGTCAAGGAATTTTTGAAAATGAAAACGCTTACAAGCCGAAAATCGCTGCCAAAAACACTGGTTATGGCAAATTCCGAGACCACGCCGTATGTCTCGATCTATTCAAGCGCGTTGTTTGCCGCATTTTTGATATTTCTAATATGCGCTTGCGCCATCCCAGGAGATGCGTCGGCGCCGGATCAAGGCCCCCCCGCGGCCCCAGGCAGCGCCGTCCCACAACCAACGAATGACAATACAGGCTGTGGATGCCGGCTCGATCTCTTAAGATTACTCGCCGCTAATACTGACGCAGGACAAAATGGAAATGTCTCCGACGACAATCCGCCTGCTCCTATTGCCGAGCGCATCAGAAGAATCGGTGAGCTGCTCACTGACGGGAACAATCTTGCCGCGAAAGAAATGCTCAGGGAGACCATCAGAGAGTGCGATGCGTCTCAAGGCAGCCTTAAGGACTGTTCGCAGTGGGCTAAAGCCTTGAGAGGGCTCGACACTATAGTTGAGAAGCCGAGCCAGAAGATTATTGTGACCAATGCGCTCGGGATGAAGCTTGTAAAGATACCTTCCGGCGATTACATGATGGGCAGCCCCAAGAGGGAAATGGACTGGCTCAGGCTGACTTTCAAGAAAATTTGGCGGGAAGGGCACAAACAGTGGTTCCAGGACGAAATGCCCGTGCATCCGGTTAGAATTACGCGATCTTTCTATATGGGCGCGACGGTGGTGACTGTCGCTCAGTTCCGCCAATTTGTTAACGACACTCAATATAAGACCGATGCCGAAAAAGGTGATGGCGGCATGATTTTCAGCCACAAGGAAGAACGATGGACTCCGCAAAAAGGCATGAAATGGGATTCCGTTCCTTGGCAAATCGCTGATAACCAGCCGGTGGTCTTTGTTTCATGGAACGACGCCGTAGAATTTTGCAAGTGGTTGGGCCGCAAGGAAAAGAGGACCTATCGGTTGCCCACCGAGGCTGAATGGGAAATGGCGTGCAGGGGAGGGCAGGCTTGGGTCCGATATCCATGGGGAGATCGTCTCCCTGGAGACCATGATACAAACTTCGGGGACGGGAACCCGAAGCTCCCGGAGAGCTTAACCACGGTAAATGACGGTTATCGCTACGTCTCCCCGGTTACCGCCTTTCCTCCCAATGCGTTCGGACTTTATGACATGGCCGGCAACGTTATGCAGTGGGTGCAGGACAGATACGACAGGAATTATTACGACGGTTCTCCTCTTGAGGACCCCCAGGGGCCGAGCACAGGAGTGTCTCGCATAAACAAAGGAGGAAACTGGTACGCCAGTCCTGCGGACTGTAGATGCGCGTTTCGTGGGTTTTCAGGGCCGTCCATGAGTTTTTGGAACCTTGGTTTCCGGGTGGTCATGGAGGACGATGATTCGATGTCGGTGAAGCAGGACAAAACCGACGAAGCCAAGACGGCGGCTCTTCCGCCCAGTGATGATGACGGCTTGAGGCTTTTTCGTGAGGCTATGTTCGCCGCCCAGCAACAACAATGGGACCAGGCCATACAAGACCTGGAGGAAGCCCTTAAAATTTATGAACAACGGGAAGACTACAAGTGGATTCCCAGAGTCAAGGCGACTCTGGCCGGGATTTATGCTGAGAGGAACAGGACCTACAAAGGAAAAGAGCTTTATACACAAGCCCTCGCCGAGTTCCGCAAGGTCGGGGACACGGGCAGCGCGAAAATCGTGCTCGCTCGATTGCAGGACCTGGAGACTTCTCCGGGAGTAAAGGTGGTTCAGGTGAAGAAGGGCGGCATCGCCGAAAAGGTGGGAATCGTTCCCGGAGACATCATCATAGAGTATGGAGGGGAGACGGGATTCCGCGTAGCCGCATTCAAGAAGCTGGTGGAAGACTATATGAACTCCAGACAGGTTACTCTCAGCGTGATGAACAACAACGAAATCACCACTACAACGGTTTCAGGGGGGCTGCTAGGTCTAGCTCTGGAAGACATAAAGAAACCGCCTCGCCCCAAACGTCCTCCGGAAGAGGATAGGTCGCGGGAGCGGCAACGCCAGAGACCGAGAGGAAGAAGATAAGAACGACGCTGTTGAATTGAGCAACGCGCTGGAACCAAACGAGAATTGAATGCGTGAAGTGGGAAGGGATTCGACGCTATCGCACGGCAACCCAAACCACTATTACCGGCGGTCATTTTCACAGATACTGCGGAGCCAATTTCCTTCAGATCCCGTCCCGTAGTATGCTGAGAGCGAAGCGAACCGAATCGGCCGAGGCATATTAACGATCCACGTTTTTCAAGAATAAGTGACCGACTCCCCTTCGTTCCTGGGCTCCTGCCCGGGAACGCCTGCCCTGGAGCTCAGCCCTCGCTTTCAACTCCCCGTTGGGCGGTTATTTAGCTCCGTGCTCTTTTAGATACTGAACCGCATCGTCTCTGCCGCGCATTTTGGCCAGGCCTAGTGCAGTCCATTCTCCGTATTTCGCGTTGATGTCCACACCCTTTTCCACGAGCCACTTGATCATTTCAAGGTTACCGCCCTGAACAGCGGACATCAGAGCCGTCCACCCATTTTCGGTTTGGTCATGAACATCGAGCCCCCTATCAAGCAGCAGCTCGAGTATCTTCAGGTTTCCCCCTTCGGCGGCGAACATGAGAGCGGTTAGGCTCGCGACCGTTTCTGGCGTTAACATCGGCGGTTGGGAAAAAGTCTTTTGTCGGAGATTAAGTATGATGCGCCTGACCCCCGCTCGATTAGAAACAGGCGCCAATAAATAGCGCTTCACGGGCTGGGAGGCAGCTCTTCCCGGACAGCCGCGGCAGTCTCCGGCGCGTCACGCTCCAATTTCTCGATAGTGATGTCTCCGGCCAGGAATTCACGAAAGCAGTGTTCTTCATCTGGGGAAGGCTGTAACTTTATCAAAGCGCTCTTCACTGCCCGACATACTAACGGCGCATTGCAGCATAAAGTCGCCAGAGTCGCTTGACCGTTTAGGAACATTTTGTAGTGCCTGCGACGGAGGTTCAGTGCGTCTCTTCCCGTTTGAATATCGAGCTGATCCATGGTGAACTGCGCTCGGTCTCTTTTGTCTTGAGGGATAGCGTTGGTCGTCATGAGTTGCCATGAACCGAGCTGGACTTCGAACCATCCGTCCCGCACTTCGAACGGGTCAAGGATTTGATCGTCGAAGGTATGCTTCCGGCTGTTGATCCTGGAAGAAGCGTACCTGTAGTTGCTCCATTCATATGTCAGTTCCCTCTGCTTGGATTTGCTCAGGTAATGGTCTACGACCGCGCCTAATTCAGGGACGTGCATGGCCGAGTAGCCGCACAGATGATTGAAACCCTCCGCAAGAGCGCCAAAGCAATGCTTCCAGTAGTCTGGAAATTTGTCGCCGGCAGGATTACTTGATAACCAAAGAGTGCCGGGTATTCTCACCATCCGATCAAAATCATCCGGCTCTTCGGGCGGTTGGACATGAATCATAACGCTCTGGCGTCCCTTTCTTGCTGCTTAAGGAAGTAATCCCATTCTACAAGGAAGGGGTCGTCCGAAGGCAAGACGCAATAAAGTTCACGGCCGATTTCCTCTTTCGTTTGGAGGTTGGGATATTTGTCCAGGTTTTCGCCGCGCATGTACGCGTAGGCGGCTTCTAAGGCTCGCTCAGATTCTTTGGAGCGGTCGCTGTGCAGACCAAAGACCGGAGAAGTCAGCCAACTACTTGCTTCGCCAAATTTGGCCCAATCGAACCGCCGTAATTCAATTTCGCCTTTTTCCTCTTCAAAAATGAAAACCCTGTCTTTCTCTTCATCGAATTGCGGCTCAATTGAAGCCAGGATAAGGGGCGAGTGAGTGGTAGCGATAACTTGAGTCTTAATCTCGCCGCTGAGGACGTTGGCGGCGCCGAGGATAGCCGGCAGAATCGACCGCTGCCATTTGGGATGCAGGTGTCCTTCGAGTTCGTCTATGAGGATGATGAGCAATTCGCTGACCGGCCTTCCGACAATCCGGCAAGTCTGTTGATGCTCATACCACGTCCAAACAAGAAGGTACGCCAGTCCAAGAATCCGTTTCATACCGGCCGAAGCGTAAATCACGGGGGTGCTGCCATAGGGAAGGATTATTGTTGGTATTTCGCGAACATCGTCCAAGGAAACTCGGATCGGTTCGCCCGGTTCGATTCTTTCCGTTTCCGGGTCGGGTGAAAGTTGCTTCAGAAACTTCTCTTAGGCTATCGAACATTGGAAACTCAGACAGTCTGTCC
This sequence comes from uncultured delta proteobacterium, assembly GCA_963747865.1. Lineage (GTDB taxonomy): Bacteria > Desulfobacterota > Desulfomonilia > Desulfomonilales > Desulfomonilaceae > JBBSBY01. The sequence goes on from CAVVHK010000022.1 coordinate 139,884, forward strand.
TTGAGACTCCACTCGACCCAATCGCGGATCAGCCCGTTGCAGGCTATGCGGCCACGCTTGTGAAAATCCCTTGTCCCGCCATCTCCGGGAATGTCGTATGCTTGTTCAAGTCCATTCCAAAGCTCTTGCTGGGTGAAGTTTAGAAGCGCCGAATACGGATCCTGTATCTTGTTTCTCAAGAGGGCCTCGACGGCCTTGGACAAGCTCCTGGAAGAAGTTTTGGCGGGGTCCCATACCGAAAAGCCTTCATCCACCCGTGCATAAATCGCCAAACTATTATACGGGGATTCCAGCCATTGCGACGACCAATGCTGGCGGGAACGCGAGAACACCCCTCGGATAGGGTCATCTTCTCCGGTAAATTCGCCGACTATTTCGGGCTCTGCCCTCCATTTCGGTTCGGGCCAAGCTGGTTCATTCGCCCAAGAGCCCGTCAATATCCACCAGGCTACATCGAGCAGAAAGGTCTTTCCAAGCCCATTATCACCTGTCAACAAATTGAGTCGCTCGCCGAACTCGACGCTCAATTGGGGAGAAGGGCCTACGTTCTTTAGATCGATTCGTTTCAGCATTATGACCCTCGCGTCGTCGGAATAAGCTGTTCACAATTGCAGGAGGACTATGTCTTGGGGGCATCTTAACCGGCCGCAATAATAAGAGTTTTTGGGGAGGGGTTCGGGGAGGACCTTTTTGCAAAAAGGTCCTCCCCGCCGGCTCTCTCCGAATTTCTTACCTTTTGCGCGGATTCTTCGCTAACTCGCGACTCCGTTCTTTATTCTGTCTATCAAGGAAGTAGTGGAAAATCCATTTACCAATTCGACGAATTCCACGGCGCCGCCGCGTGCTTTGACCACAGATTCGCCGACAACCTGTTTGCCTTTCCAATCGGCCCCTTTGACAAGGACATCCGGTTTGATTTCTTCTATGAGGTTCAGGGGTGTCTCTTCATCGAAGACCACGACGTAGTCCACGAATCCCAATGCCGAAACCATGGCGACCCTGTCGGCCTGCGGGATTATCGGGCGGCCTTTTCCTTTGATCTTTGCCACGGACTTATCCGAATTAATTCCCACGACCAGAATATCGCCCTTGGCGGCCGCCTGCCTCAGTATCTCAAGATGGCCCGGATGCAGCAAATCAAAGCAACCGTTGGTAAAACATATCTTTTTCCCCTGAATCCTGTGGAATCTCAGCGCGGCCGTGATGTCGTTCAGGGAGACGGCTTTATTGCAGGGAGCGCCGTGGTTCAGAGAATCGATCATTTCGTCCAGAGTCACCGTGGCCGCGCCGAATCGTGAAACCACCATGCCCGCCGCCAAATTCGCCAGTCTGACCGCGCTCTCTATAGGTATGTTGTTGCCGACGGCCAGGGCCAGCGTAGCGATGACGGTGTCCCCTGCGCCGGTCACGTCGACTATTTCAACCGGGTGGACGGGAAAATCCATGAATTTGTCACGAGTAATCAGCGTGCTCCCGTCTTTCCCCCGCGTCACGATTATTCCTTCAGCTCCCGAATGGTCCAATAGCGCTTTGCCTGCCTCCAAGAGGCTGTCACTATCCTTGATTTCGATTCCGGCGGCCAGAGCGGCTTCGCGCTTATTTGGGGTTATATAAGTGACTCCGCAGTATCGTTTGAAGTCCATCCCCTTTGGATCTACCAACACAGGGACCCCTTCGGCTTTGGCTAGAGAGATCAGCCCTTCGAGTATTCGCGGGGTTATGAAACCCTTCCCATAGTCGGATATGATGGCCGCCTTCACTTGGGGCATCACGGACTTCATCTCCTGGAGGATGCTTGCCTCCAATTCCGGCGGGATATCGCTAATCTGTTCTCGTCGATACGCACCAATTGCTGGTTGCGCGCAACCACCCTGGTTTTGATGGTGGTGGGGCGCGTGGGGTCCTCCTTAAGCCAAAAGCTCTCGACGGAAATCTGTTCGCAATGGTTTCGGAACCATCGACCGGGGTTATCCCTGCCTATGGTTGCAAACAACGCCACATTGCCGCCCATAGTGACCAGATTGCGGACCACGTTCCCCGCGCCTCCCAAGCGCCGCAGCCGGTCACGTGCGACAAGCACGGGAACGGGCGATTCCGGCGAGATTCGGTCAACGTCCCCAATAATATATTCGTCGACCATGACATCACCGGCCACCAGGATGGGAGCCGGTTTGAGTCGTCGTATCAAGCTTTCGTTCAATTTGCGCCTTCCGAAATGGTATTTGAAGTCAGAGAGCCCCCACAGGGGCGCATTTAAATGTGACCGATTTTAATAGCATTTGGCGGATGTTTCAAGATGGAGAACGGATCAAATCTTATTTAAGATTTTACATTAAAAAACACAAACAACATATTGTATTAAGATAAAGTTTTTGCTATGCACTCCTTGTCAGGGAGTCATATCGAACCAATATCTGATCTGAAGGCGGAGCCCGAAGAGTGGTATGGATTCAGAAGGTATCATACCAATGCTCTCGTTCGTGGATTTGGCCGTGTCAGTAGTCTTGAGCATGCGTCCCTGTGGCTGAATGGACGCTATATCAGCCGATCACGGATTGTTTTGTCCTAATTTAGTTTAAATGCGGATCTTCATAGAAAGGTGACGTGAAGTTGGGTAACGAAATCAAAGCTAAGATTCTTATGGTGGCCGATTTTTCGGAAAACAGGAAAAAAGCGGATAAGTCAACGGTGCAATTCAATTATATTTTTGACGCCGTCTATCACGGACAAGTAAACAAACCGGAGACGGTCTCCAAGACCTTCGATTGCAGAAGGGACGGATGGACCCTCAAAGGGAAGATCCGTCCCTGTGAACCAATGAGCCTTTTAAAGTCATGCTCGGGACTGCAGTGTGCAGCCGTCTTTGCAATGGGCCACTCTAGGAATACGGTACCTTTTCATGCCGCCCTCCTTTCGCTTTGGGAGGATTGTAAACCAACTAACTCGTAATTATTGCACGAAGCCCTCAAGTGTCAAGGCAATGATCACGGAATTCGGGTGGACGGAAAAATGAACTCGCAAGACTGGCGGAAGGCCATGGGGAGCGATTGGCGCTCGGTAAGCGGCGCCGAGACGCTTAAGAAGATGATTTCGCGTTATTCAGAAAGCAATAGCGGGCTCTATTCATGCCTATTGATAATGGCGCTGCTCGCAGTTTTGGCCGCCGGCCTGTGGGGACGTTACTCAGCCGCCACGCCCCTGGACAGAGATTTAATCTCACTACGATTGAAGCTGGTAGCCACACAAATCGATTCGCTCGTCGGCCATCGTTCGGCAATCATAACCACCGCGGCCGGGGAATCCGAACTTGAAAAAATAATCGACAACCAAAAATTAGACAGTCTTGTGAAAGTGATTCAGGATCTGACGACTGATTTTAGCAGCTTTGAAGTCATAAATGACCATGGCGAAGTTCTAGCCATGGTGGGAGACCTGGCGCTTTCGCAGGCCGGGAGCACGACGGTCAGAGGGGCGAATTTCGTTCCGGTCAACCAGTCGATTCCCCTGGGATCGGGATTTCTCATCGACGACCCTGCCAACGGCAGCTTTTATGTGGTCTGTCGCCATATAGGCGCGGACAAGATCCAATGGTTTAGCCGGACCAAATTCAGCCGGGATTCGTTGGAAAAGATTCTCGGCGGGAATTCAGGTTACAGCGCTGTTCTGTATCCTCTGTCGGGGACCAAATCCCTTGAAGCTCCCTTGCCTAATTCCAAAGACACGGGAACGTTTGCGATTTCCGTGAGCAGCTCGCAAGGTCAGTCTCGGGCTGAATGTATCCTGAAATCATCGGGGCTGCTGATAAGGATGGAGAAGAATGCAACCGCAACTTCCTTCACCGGCCGTCGGCTAACGTGGGTGATTTTGGCAGTGATGGGAATACTGGGAATTGTCGCATTGTGCCTGAGAGCCTTCAGGCCTATGGTTGAGGAATGGGGGGACCATCCCGTCACAGCTCCTCCGCTGCGGAATATTCAATTCTCAAATGGCACGGACGCGGTGGAGGTCCGCCAAAACGCCGCCGCGCAAAGACCGGCAAAACAACCCGGATTGCCGCCATATAACGAAACGGAAGCGGTCGAAGCAAAGGCCCGCCGTGTGAGTGAGGATAACTCTATTTCTCACCATCCGGAGCCCAGCGATGCGGATTCTATTCCATCACGGATCGCCCGATCTCAAACACGAATCGTTAGGGCTGAATCCTTGGACTTGAATGATCGGGAGAGCGAGCGCAAAGTCCCTCCGTCGCCGGTTCAGTCTACGACTTCGGGTTCGGCTCAGGTTGGGCCGACAATCGAGGCGGGTTCCGCGCAACCCCATATAGCGTATCAAAACGGTCTCGGGGTGATCGGCGGTGTTGTTACGACGGCATCGTCTGCGCAATGTGCCATCGAACCTCCCCTGACGTGCGCCGCAAATACGGCGCGGATTAAAACTCAGACGGATTTCCCCGAGACAATTGAAGTCACCTGGGTTGAGCCCGATGAAGAATCGGCGCAACCGGAGGAGAAGGCCCGAGGTCACGAAGCCGTCAGACTATCGGAATTCTTCACGTTTTGAGTAGAAGTCTCGTAAGCGTTCACCTGGAGGAAACTGTCTTGCGCAAGAAAGTTTCCTCCAGGATCTTCCTTTAAGGAACTCCAACTATTGCGTTAACATACAGATGCTAGCCAAGTTGGAAGTTCTTGAGGTAGGTCCGGACCCCGCGTTTTCCAAAACCGCGTTACCTCTACTCGATTCCGGAGCTGGTCCTGGCTATCCTGTTGCTTTCGTCAACGTAAATATTGTGGGATTTATGGCCTTTGCATTCGGCGTCTTCCATGGAAACGTACGAACACACTATTATCAGATCCTTTACGGATACCTTCCTGGCCGCAGCTCCATTCAAGCACATTTCCCCTGAACCGCGTTCGCCCCTGATAGCGTATGTAGCGAAACGTTCCCCGTTGGACACATTGTAAATGTGGACCTGCTCGTATTCCAATATGTCTGCGGCATCCAAAAGGTCGCTATCTATCGATATGCTACCCTCGTAGTCTATGCAGGCTCCTGTGACTCGGGCCCTGTGTATTTTCGATTTGAGCATGTTCCTCAACATGGCGAACTCCGGTAGGTTTTTTAGTATGTTGGATTTAGGATCGTTCAAAAAGCATATTGTCGATAAGTCTTGTTTTTCCGAATCGAACAGCCAGAATGGCGACGGCGCGGTCGTGGACCGTTTCAAGCTCTGCAAGGGATTCGGGATGGACAAGCTTTATATAATCGGGGTCGGCTTGCGGCACGGCTTTTATGCGCGCTTCCATAGCTTCCAAATACTTGCCGGCCGCTATTTCTCCGGATTCAAAGAGGGATTTGGCCGCCATTAAAGCTTGGCTCAAGCACAGGGCCTGTTGCCTCTGTTCCGGGGAAAGGTAGGAGTTTCTGGAGCTCATTGCCAGACCATCAGGCTCCCGGACGGTGAGGCAGGGCACGATTTTCACATTCAGGTCAAGGTCGCGGACCATTGTTGTAATGACCTGTAATTGCTGATAGTCCTTCATTCCGAAGTAGGCCGAAGCCGGCTTGACTATGTTGAAGAGCTTGAGCACCACGGTGGCTACGCCTCTGAAGTGACCAGGTCTCGATGCGCCGCACAGAGGCCGGCTTACTTCGGTGACCTCGACGAAAGTCTGATGATCCGCACCATAGACTTGGTTCACTTCAGGCATGAACAGCACGTCTACACCGGCTTCGGCGCATTTCTTGACGTCGGACTCCGTATCTCTGGGATACGTGCTCAGGTCCTCGTGCGGGCCGAACTGAGTCGGGTTAACGAATATGCTGGCGACCACCGAGTCGTTTTCAGCGCGCGCTTTTCGCATCAAGCTTATATGTCCCTCATGGAGGTAACCCATAGTCGGCGCGAAGCCTATTGACTTGCCTTCAAGCGCGCTCGTGGCGGACCACGCTTTCATCTCGGGAATAGAACTAATTATTTTCATTCGGAATTCCAATAAAAAAGGCCTCCCGTCGGGAAGGCCTGTACAATCACGCATTGAGCTATCTTGGTCCTTCCGTCCCGGTCAAAAAGATCCAGGCGGTTATATCATCACGCTTCTATTTTTTCGGCTTCCGGGTATACCACTCCGGAGCTTAGTTAAATAATACCCGAAAACCGTTTACGGTCAAGGGAAACATTGAAAAAACGTAAGCGGCGCCGGGAGGAAAATGTTTTGTGTAATCGATGAAGTCCTTAGTGCCGCTTTTCGCAATTACGGTCACGGAACCGGGATCAACCGGAAATTACCGACACCGCATTTACGAAGATGCCTGCCCGGTATTGATTTGATTATGTAATTCCAGTGTGGTAAAGTATCAATTGAAATTAATAATGTAACATAGTGTTATGGTGGTTCATATATGATGATGACATTAGGCGACGCCATATCCTCTTTTGTCCGGCATCTCTCAACCGAGAAGCTCCGATCTACGGAAACCATTCGTGCGTACGTGTCCGACCTTGCGGAGTTCCAAGCGTATCTTAAAGATTTGTCTGAAGAATGCTTGGAAGATATCTGTAAAATTGACCAGTTTCACATTAGAGGATTTCTGTCCCACAGATTCGGCAAACTAAAGAAAGTCTCCATTGGCCGAAAACTGGCGACCATCCGTTCCCTATTCAGATTTCTTCAAAGAGAAGATGTTGTCAAATGCAACCCGGCAGCGGCCGTAAGGGCTCCGAAGCCTGAGAAACCCTTACCTAAGGCGTTGACTGTGGATGAGGTGGACCGCTTTTTTGCGGGAAATCAGGAAATCAGCAAAAGAGATCTAGCCATTTTTGAGCTATTGTATTCATCCGGCCTGCGCGTAGGCGAGCTTGTGGGCCTGAAATTGCACGACGCGGACTTGAGCGCCGGTTGGGTGCGTGTGATAGGCAAGGGAGATAAAGAGCGCTACGTTCCTGTGGGCGACAAGGCAGCGCAGGCGCTGAAAGAATATTTGCCGATACGTGAAGCCGTGTTGGACCAATGTCGTTCGCTCGTCGGTAGGGACCGCATTTTCCTCAATTCCAGAGGGGGGCCCCTTACAACCCGCAGCGTGAGAAGGATATTGAAAGCTTGCCTGGAGAACTCCGGACTTGCCCGGGACGTCTCTCCCCACGCGTTTCGCCACTCGTTTGCTACTCATTTGCTCAGCGGGGGAGCTGATCTACGATCCATTCAGGAATTGTTGGGACACAGCAGTCTATCCACAACCCAACGCTACACCAAAATGGATCTAGGCAAATTGATGGAAGTTTACGACAAGGCTCATCCTCGGAGCGGGGCGGGGGGCAAGTAGGTGGGGACATTTGTACGAAAGACGCTGCCGGAGAGCAACTTCTTGAAAGAAGTTTCCTTCCGCGCCTTTCTTCAAGAACTTCTAATATGACTTCGCTCAGTTTCCAGTAACCCCGTCACTAGTCGTGCCGCCGATAGTGTGAAGGCCGGCGCTTTCCTTAAATCAACCGCATTGGCTCCTTTGATAACCAGAAGCGCAGCCCGTTGGCGCCGAATTCAACAACGATGACACGCCAAGTCCCATTCCCGAACATTCCGCAGCCTCTTCCGAAAGGTTCTAGTGTTTGGAGCAGCTTCCAGGCGAACTAAGTTGACTCCTTAACGGCATCGCTGGTATTAATCCCGTCTCTCGGCATTCCCTTTTTGTGTTTTACTTGATATTTAACTGGTGGGACCTTTATGAATACAAGTCGGAGCAAACTATTTCCATGAAGAAGAAAACTCGGTCCACAACCGTGCTGTGCATACGAAGAGGAAACAAGGTTGTAATGGCGGGAGACGGGCAGGTGTCCATCGGTGACACAGTGGTAAAGCACTCTGCCCACAAAGTCCGCAGAATAGGGAAGAACCGCACCATACTGGCGGGATTCGCCGGCAGCACCGCTGACGCTTTAACATTGTTAGAGAAATTTGAGACGATGTTGGAAAAATATGCGAACAACCTGACGAGATCCGCAGTCGAGCTTGCCAAAGAGTGGAGAACCGACAGGATGTTGAGGCGTCTTGAGGCCCTGTTGGTGGTGGCTGACGCCGAAAAAACCCTGTTGCTTTCAGGCAACGGTGACGTTGTGGAGCCCGATGACGGCGTCATCGCGATAGGATCCGGGGGCAACTATGCGTTGGCTGCGGCGAAGGCCCTGTTTACACACACGGAGCTGGATTTGGTCCAGATAGCCAAGACCTCCATGGCGATCGCCGCGAACATCTGTGTGTACACCAACGACCAATTATTCGTGGAAGAACTCTAGAAAGTAAGGGCTATCATGGAAACATTCACACCTCGCAAGATCGTTGCCGAGCTGGACAAGTATATAATCGGGCAGGACCGCGCCAAGCGCATGGTCGCCATCGCATTGCGAAACCGCTGGCGCAGAAGGCAAGTCTCGGAAGAGCTGCGTGACGAGATCGCCCCGAAGAACATCATCATGATAGGTCCGACGGGTGTCGGCAAGACAGAGATAGCTCGCCGGCTTGCCAAACTCGCCCAATCGCCGTTCTTGAAGGTGGAAGCCTCCAAGTTTACGGAAGTCGGCTATGTGGGCCGCGACGTTGAATCGATGATCCGGGATCTGATGGAGATCGGGATTAACATGGTCAAAGAGGAAGAATACGAAGCGCTTAGACCCAAGGCTGAGGAACAGGCTGAAGAGAGACTCTTGGATATTCTTCTTCCAATGCGCGCCCCCCGAAAGACGCGGCACCCGGCGCGCAACAGGAGACCAACACCGAAGAAATGGAGGTGGCTCAGCGCACGAGGGAAAAATTCAAGAAAATGCTGCGCAACGGTCGTTTGAATGACAGGGAGGTAGAAATTGACACTCAGGTCAGCGCTATCCCTGTGGTCGAGGTCTTTTCACCGGGGGGAATGGAGGAGATGGACATCAATTTGAAAGACATGTTCTCCAACATTTTTCCCGGGAAGACCAAACGACGCAGACTGAAAGTCCCGGAGGCCCTCCAGATACTTGTTCAAGAGGAGCTTAGCAGGCTGATAGACACCGACAAAGTCATCAAGATGGCCAAGGAGCGCGTCGAGCAAACCGGGATTGTTTTCATAGATGAGCTGGATAAGATAGCAGGCTCCCACTCCGGGCATTACGGACCGGACGTTTCCAGAGAGGGCGTCCAGCGGGATCTTTTACCGATAATCGAGGGTTCCACGGTAAACACGAAACATGGAGTGCTGCGCACGGACCATATCCTTTTCATCGCAGCCGGAGCCTTCCATGTATCAAAGCCGTCCGATCTGATCCCCGAGATTCAGGGCCGGTTCCCACTGAGGGCGGAATTATCTGCGCTTACAAAAGAGGATTTCGTCAAGATACTCACTGAGCCCAAGAACGCACTGGTGAAGCAATATCAGGAGTTGCTGAAAACCGAGGGCGTAACCTTGGAATATGAACATGACGCGATTCTTGAGATTGCCTCCCTTGCAGAAGAAGTGAATGAGCGGGCCGAAAACATAGGAGCGCGTCGCTTGCACACTATCATGGAAAAAATGCTGGAAGAAGTTTCTTTCGAGGCCCCTGACATGGCTGGTGTGACAGTCCAAGTTACGCCTCAAATGGTCCGAGAGAGACTTCAGGATATTGTGAAAAGCGAGGATCTAAGCCGCTATATTCTTTAGCCGGCAAGCATTATCAGATTACATGTTTTCGCTTCCTCCGCGGCACGCGGAGGAAGCGAACTAGGCTTCGGGCTTCGCTATTACTTGGACCCGATTGTATGGCTTCGTTGGGGGCGGCGCTTGACGCGTCCGCACACAGCAGCAAGCAGCGCTATCCCATAAATCGGTTGAGCTCCGGAACTGGTTGCGACAATAAGAGTTTCCGGGAAGGGGCTCGGGGAGGGGCTTTTTGCTAAAGGCGCCTCCCCGACGCAGCTTCTTGAAGCTCTCAGGTTTTGCGACTGCTAAGTCCCTTCACTCCCTGCAAAGACATACTACTTCTTTTTGCCTGCCGCAGCTCGCTTGGAAGCTTTCAAGGGGTTTATTTTCTGGACCTCTTCCTGGCGCTTTCTATCCACATGGGTGGCAAAGCTGCAAGCTCCGACTCTCCATCTTACTGCCGGGTTAGGCGCTACGTTACAGAAGGCGCCTTCTTCCACCGCGACCACGCGGGAACATCCCTGGCAGGCCTCGGCAACAGGCAAACAACGGCCTCCGTTAAAGCTGCAACCTTTTGTGGTCATAAATGAGCATTCAATGCCCTTCTTAACAGTTACACACTGCATTCTGGTCCTCCGGAAAAGTGTGGGGAATGAAGGATAATTGTCCCCATTGAATTCTTTAGTCTAACAATTTTGGAAAAAGATTCAAATATTTTTCTGGCAAAGCTATCGAATAACCGGGGCAAGGGAACAAAAGATGTTAGCGGCGCCGGGAGGAAACTCTTTTGTGTAAGGGATTATGTCCTTAGTGCTCCATTTTGGAAGTGTGGTGTCGGATCAGAGTAGAAGGCGGAGCCTCATAGGCGCTAACTTTTGACCTTGTCGGACGTGATTTCAGATACTTAACACCGGCAGAATTACGTCGCCCCCGCGAAAGCGGGGGTCCAGAAGGTATTGAAAACACTGGATTCCCGCTTGCGCGGGAATGACGGCCTGGGTCATAACCAATCCTTAAGTTAGCGTTTATGAGGGGAAAAAAGACCACGACCGATGCGGTTCGCGGTACTCACCGCATCCTACAAGAATCTGGGACCGCATTTATGAAAACGACCACCTGGCTGCCGGTCGCCGCCGATTTCTCGTTTCAAAGGCGCAGTCAGGTAGCGCGCTCGAAAATCGCTTCAGGATGCGCAAAGCCTTCTCATTTGGAACCCTTGACGACCGGTTTCCCCTTTTTGAGTCTGATTTCCATAACTTTTGCTTCCTTGGACCCAATTTTCACGTTGGGAATAGACCGGGAAGAAGAGTTCAAACCTGCGACTAGCGGCAGTATGATTTCGTATGTTCCCGGAGGCAAGGTGGTCTCCTCCTCGGGCGCTGCGCTATACACGGTTTTTTCTCCGCGTATTTCCATTTTTTCCATAATGTGGGCCTTCAGCAATTTTGAATACTTGGCCAGCGTAGGCTCCAAATCGTTGGGATTCTCGATTTTCAGCGCCAGTCCGCCGGTTCGTTTTGCCAACGCGGTGTATCCGTCCTGCTTTTTTTTCGGCGTCCCCATCATTATAAGGTCAATGGCTATCCTGTCCTTGTCCTTGTGCTCTTCCAGGGCCTTGAGGACTTCGCTATACGCGCACTTGGTCATGCCTTCCGTGATTATGAGCACTCTAGGAGTCAAGCCGCCGCCTGAGAAATCTTTCTTCAAAGAATACGCAGCGGCCGCACAGGGGTTGTTTTTCCCCGCAGGCTTGTCCTGGCCGAGCTTGTCCTTCAAGCCTGAAAAAGGCGAATCGGCCCAGCCGTACAGCATGCGGCTTAAACACGATTTCTGCGTCCTGGCGCTTTCGCCTTTGCCGCACTGAAAATCTCTAACGGCGATTTTGGATCCTGGGGGCAACGCGGTCGGAAGCTTCGAGATGAAACTCTCCGCAACGTGCGCCCTGCTTGTGTTCCACGATTTGATACGGCGACCCATAGGCGCCGAGTCGTCGTATATGACCATAAGGCCCCACTTCATGACGGCGCCGGTATATCCATGTATTTTCAAGGTCAAAGATCCCGGATATTGGTATTCGTCAGGCTTAGGTTTCACCTCGGATTCGGGTTTCTTTTTCAGCGCGGCTTGCTGGGGCGCTGTCTCTTGCGTGGGGCTCTGTGCAGGTTTGGGCTTGGTCTTGACCTCGACTTTTGCAGCCAGAGGCCCTTCATCTTTGGGGCTTTCAAGCGACGGGAAAGCTGCTTGGCTTGCGGGCCCTTGTTTGGCCGGCCCCTTTTTGTCGGTCGCGGCCTTCATCTCCTTCTTAGCCGTTGGAGGGCTTCCTTCAGTTGATTCCTCGCCCTTTGCTTCCTCCTTTACGATAGGCGCAGGCGGCGCGAAAATATTCGGTAGAGCCGGCGCAGCTTCCTCTTCTTTGGGAGATTCGGCGGATGAGGGTAACACATTGGGCGGCGAGCAGACTTCAGGCTTTTTCTCCACCACTTTCAGAAGGGATTGCTCGGGGGACGGTTGAAGCCTCGCGGGATCAGACGGGCCGGCCCCCACATGGGATAGCAGATCTTCAGATGAAAAGAAGTTTTCGTCTGCGATCTTGTGGAAGATGGGCGGGCTTTTTTTCGGAGAGGAAGCGCTCCGCGCTATTTTCTTGAACAGTCCCAGCCCATAAGCCAATCCACAAACGACGACCAGAACGACCACCGCGATTAGGATGTTAGTTTTAGACCAAATCTTCCTGGCCGCCTTGGCGCCGGCGGCGTTCTGTTTTTGCTCCTGAGGTCTGGGTTCTTCGGACATGTAGGCCTCTTTTTGGGGTCCGGGGTAGGCAATAAGCCGAATTCTGTTCCCGGCAAAACCGGGCGGTGACCATTCCTCTAGGGCGGCGGTTACCCGCCGCCTCAAGCGACCTACCCGGAAGCTTGGACGGGCCGCCCTCGAAGCGCTTCCCTATTTGGTCTTGCTCCGGATGGGGTTTACCGTGGCCGTCCGCGTTACCGCGAGACCGGTGAGCTCTTACCTCACCGTTTCACCCTTACCTCCGGCCTAGCCGGCGGCGGTATGTTTTCTGTGGCACTTTCCTTCCGGGGTTGCCCCCACCGGGCGTTACCCGGCATCCTGCCCTTTGGAGTTCGGACTTTCCTCCCGCGCGTGGCGCGCCGGCGGTCACCTTGCCTCCCCGGACAATTCGGGTTATATTTCAAGATTAGCAAAAAATCAAGTTCATGATAATTAAGAAAAATTCTTGAAAACGTGGAGATTGTAATATAGGTTTAAGTTAATTATGAGCTTCTCAAGAAGGAAGCCCGGCATGTCCCTAATAAGATTGTTTGTTTGCGGTCTTTTGTTCGCAGTCGCACTCCTGCCCCGGACCGGTTCAGCGGCCAACTTGTCCGAGCGATTGCTGTCAAATAATTTCAACCTTTATTCGGCCCCATTCCCGGCAGGAAACATGATTCTGCAGGATTTCAAGGGCAAGCTTATCAACCTTTCGTCTCTAAGGGGAAAAGTTGTGATCCTAAACTTTTGGAAAATCGACTGCCCCCCTTGTTCCGTAGAAAAACCGATTTTAGAGAGAGTTTATCGCAAATACAGTAATCGGGGGCTTGACATTGTATGCGTCAATCTCTTCGATAATCACGAGAAACTGAGGTCTTACCTGTCGAAGACCGGTTTTTCTTTCACTTTGGCATATGATCCGGCTGGGAGACTCTCCATAAAACCGCAAAAACTGGCTCAAGGGACTAGGACCAATTTCATTGTCAATGACAGGTCTGAAGCCATTTATGAGGTTCCGGGAGTTCCAACGACTTATCTCATTGACCGTAACGGAAAGTACTGGGAAGCTCTGCAGGTCTCGTCAACTGGGAGGAAGAGCCCTTTGGCGAGCTGCTTCGAGACGACGCTTGGGAACGCCGGCGGGGCTGCTGAAGCGCAAAATGGATTTAACACTGCGGCAAAGGCGGGCATGGGACCGGTGGCGAACCCCTGGGGACCAAGGTTATTCCTGCGCCCGTTCAAGAAAAACCGGAAGAGGAACCCCCGGTTTTCGACCTGCCGCAGGAACCAAGCCCCAAGCAGACCAAGAAGAAGCAATCCGGCACGTCATCGAAAAAGCCGCCAAGCCCGTACAGGATGAAGCCTGCTCCAGCAGTCAAGAAGAAACCTGAGCCTGTTCCAGGGGAAGCAACCGACCTGCGTAAACCGAGGCCTTTTTTGCAGTCCGATGA
>CAVVHK010000023.1:0-74425 GCA_963747865.1 uncultured delta proteobacterium
CGTTTTGAAGGTAACGGAGGGCTCCCTACCATTCAGCGGGGTTCGCATGTGCGCCTTGGACCCCATGTCAATGAATCTAACCTACCTAAAAGATCCTCTTACCGGAAAAAGTCTGCGAAGTTCTGGGCCTTTAGCAATTGGACGGCAGGCGAGTGTTGCATTGGCAAAATTAAAGCGTTGACGGTCTCTCCATGTGAGGGCTTCGACATGGAGGAGAGAGACACTCCCCTATGGGATTCTAGTCGCTCTTGAAGCAACTCACCCTCATCTGACCGGCAAATATAGAACGGGTTGGACGTCCGCGAACATCACCCAATGGGATCATCCTAAATTACTTCTCTGAAAGTTTACCAGAATAGTCATTTTATCAATAAAAATGGGTAATATGAGAGGACAATGCTTGTGAAAGAATTCCGTATGGCGGAACATTAGATCTTGGGTCTTCGTGTTACCCGCCTTTTTGAGAAGCTGCATGCCTTTGGTTGATTGTTCATTCCCAGCGGAGATGGCGACAACAGGATATCCCTGTTCCAATAACAAACCTATGGCCCGTTAGCCGTGCGCAAAATCACCTTGGTCCTCCTCGCGAATGAGACGGTGTCTCTCTCTTGGTTAGATCGGAAGTGATATAAAAGCGACTTTAGACCATGATCCACAGTGACTACTGTTTTATCAATGACTTTGAGGTATTTCAGGTCTGAATAAAGCGTATCAAATATTGCGTGTTTGACCTCAGACGGCTGCAAGTTCAGTGGCGCCACCAGCCGTCCCACATTAAAGCCTGCAAGGCTTTATGCTTCTCAAGCAGGTCGTCTTCCCTCTTTATGCTTGTCAAAGAAACAGCGTCAGTCTCTACCTAATCCTCCGGAATCCAATTGTACTTGGATTGACTCCTAAAAAGGTTTTCCAATCCGCTAATTTGATGCCAACAAAAGTCTTTTGTAGTTTCATAGGGGAGAACGCAAAATGCCACAACTGACGCCCCCAGTATGAGACCCGGTAGAAAACCTGTAATTATAACCAGAGCGACGGTTTTGAGTGTGACATGCTTTTTAGGCGGTCTTTGTAAAAACACCACTTTTGAATCGCCCGATTGATTGGGAACAATCCGAATTGTGGATTTGCCTGGCTGCCGATGAGGCATAAGTCTGCTGGATGAACTTTGGTTTTTCGGCTTGTACATCTTGCCCCCGCGGATGTCCCGAAGCAGGCGTCGACACAACGCCCTGCGGAACCCAACTGGAAAAATCTGGAAGGAATTAAGAATCTATGCCCAGTTTGTCGCACATACGGATGCCACCCTAACAATATTTAAACCTTAGCATCCCCTGGTGTCAATACAAATCAATTTCATGCGGGAAGAACCGGAGCTTCTGTCTCACCTGCGGGACGTCCCTTTCATAACCGTGCGAGAACGATTCTCCGCGATTTTCGGCTTAAACGGTAGCCCAAGACATTCAAGTCTCCTGCCCGTGTATCTCCCGCGTTCTGCTTGTGCGACAACGGAGATCGTGGGAGAGGCTTGGTTCCGCTTTGTTTCGGGTACATGTTCGGGAGATACATCGTAAATGCCCGTGTTTCGGCCTGGTAGAGAAATATCGAATAGGCTTGGTTACTGCAATACTGATTTTAGGGGCACGTTAAGATCCAAGAGAGGGCACTCTCTGAAAAAGCCACCCTGAGCATCCTATACAAGAAACAAGCGTTGATGCAGTCATGAGGTTTGCCTCACAACTGAATCTCGCCGATATGGTCAACACTCCTGCCAAAGTAGCCGCTTTTCAATGCCGCAAGATTGCGGTGTTGATACGACCTTGTTGCAACACGATAATCTCGTGTAGGCATCACGATAAGGCAGTGAAAGTCCAATTGGACTGACGGGGGATATCCCCATGTTGAATTTCGCCAGCCCCTGACGTGTCGGCGCTTAAGTGTCCACACAAACCTCGGGCGATGATATTCCGACAAATGAGCTTCTCCTTGAAGGAGGGTGCCGCGCTTTTTGTTTTTTCGTAACTGGTAGTAAATAGGGCTTGTTCTCCGAGACCTCATGTGCTTTGATTTGTATATCCAGTACAAGTTAAAGCAAGGAAGGAGGCCTCGGATGAATACGAAAATAGAAGAAGCTCAGGAGGAATTCAACTCTATTCTTCAATTCGTAGTGAATGGAGCGCTTGATCTGCAGATTCACGAGGTGGAAGATCGGATCTATCGGATGCTTCTTCGGCTGGGACGAATTCTGTTGGAGCTGTTTGTATTGTCCATGGGGACTGGGAAAACAGGAGAGATTTTGGTCAGCGCCGACGGCGGCTTGTACCGGTATCTGAGAGATTTGGGGCGCAAGTATTTGTCCATTTTCGGAGAGGTCACGATAATGCGGGCCTATTATGCCGGAAGAGGACAAAAGGGGTTATTTCCCTTGGACGCAAGGCTCAATCTTCCCGACAGAAAGTATTCCTACGTCCTCCAGGACTGGATGGCCTCTCAAGCGGTAGAAACATCCTATGAACGAGCGGCGGCTTGGGTGAACAAGCGTCTTCATTTAGAATCAGCCCATAGACCGATTCAACGAGTGATTCAGGACTGCGCCTTGGCGGTCAATGAGTTCATGGACTCTCTTACCCCTCCCCATGTGGAAACGGAGGGACCTATTCTGGTTCACACAGTGGATTGCAAAGGAATTCGAATGCGACCCCAAGAGCGCAATCCCGACGTCGTGAAAACCAAGGACAAGCCCGGCGAGAAGCGGATGGCCTGTGTGGCGCAAGTCTACACTATCGATCCTCATTACAGGTCGAAGGAAGGCATAGTGGACAGCTTCTTTGGGTCAGCCGTTTCCAAGACGGTCAAACACAAAGATCCCCGTCGACCGGAACCACTGAACAGGCGGATCTTTGTCTCGCTCAAAGACAAAAAGTCCGAAATCTTTCACCGCTCGTCGCTCTCGGCCAAGGTTCGGATTCATGGGACAGAGGAAGAGAAGTTGGCTCTTATGGATGGAGAAAAGGCCCTGTGGAGCCTTTCTCGCAAAGCGCTACCGGGTTGGTCCGAGACTCTCGACCTCACACACGCCGTGAAGAGGATTCGGCTCGCGGGCGAACTCCATCACGGCCCCGGAACATTGGCGGAGGACTACGGACGTGAGGCTCTGCTGTGTCTCCTGGAAGGACGTGTGGATGACGTGATCGAGGACTTCGATACGGCGTTGGATGACGGGACGCTTTCCGTCTCAAAGGCGAAAGAACTCAAGAGCGAGGCTCTGGGTTATTTTCGGAACAACCGGCATAGGATGTCTTACGATCGGAATCTGGCTAAGGGGCTTCCCATAGCTTCGGGAGTAATCGAGAGCGTCTGCAATTCCCTCATAAATATCCGCATGGAGGGAGCGGGCATGTTTTGGTCTACGCAAGGGGCCGAGGCGATGCTAAAACTTCGAGGAGTCTTCCTTGATGACCTTTGGGAGGAATTCTGGGAATTCAGAGCAAGGGCGGAGAGGAACAGGCTATACGCCAAATACGACAACATCCGTCCAGCTACCCAGGAAGCGCCTCGGAACCGGAAAGCGGCATGATGTCATCAACTGAAGAAAACGCGCCGCACCCCTTGAAGGACAAATAGAACCGTATCACTCAAGACAAAATGAGCTGTTACGGCTATTGGGTATGTGTTCCGGGCGATGAAAGATTCCAGCACTGCAACACTCTTATGGTAATCGGTAAAGATAAAATGCTCTATTAAATTCTCCACAGCAAAGCGAGCAGGCAATAACATCAGGGGGGCATGCGGCGGCGGGGGGCAAGGGTCACTCAGCTAGTAGCATCATAGCATTATTCTTAATTGGTATGTGAAGTGAGAACTTCGAGTACCCTCCGACCAAAACTCGTTCATACCGCCAAGTTGCAGTATGGGACTAGTATTTCACGCTTTTGACCCTAATGCCGCCGACCTTTTCCACAATCTGCGGCGGCGCTCTAAGATCAAAGTCAAGCCATGCCGAGGTCTATTGACAGATGGGTTATAAGGCGCCTGAGAACAATTCTCCGCGATTTTCAGTTTTGGGTATGCTATAAAGGTAGCCGAAAGCGCAGGCTTTCGCGTACTGAGGTTCTAAGACGGCGTGAGTGATTACATTGACTTGTCTCTCTGAAGGGCGTGGAATAGATTTGTCATCCGGGTTTGCCTAATGGTAAAATACTCAAGCCCACAAAGATTACCACAAGACTTGAGGCGTGAGATTGTTGTCAGGAATTCCGGTTGAGTATCTTCGGAAAAGAAAGAAGCAATCTGAACAGGCTCTCCGTGACTTGAAGGAAATTCAAGGCCAAGGACGCTCCGGTTCACTATTGTGGTGGTTATTGGGCGCTGGATTGCTCATTGTTTCCGCCCTACTGCTCATCATAACATCTCTTTAAGGCTCTTCCCTTTGTCGGCACAAACAGGCGTAAAATGAGATCCCAATCAAAGAGAACAAATTGGGATTCATCGGCGTGGGAAAATTGGCACAAGACATGTACGGTAAGAGACTTGCTTGACCAGGGTTACAAAGCACTGATTCTCTATAATCATTACCAGCAAAAATGCTTAACCGTTTAGAGTTGAAGTCAGCGCAGGGTCTTTGGTCTTGGGATTGTAGCTTTTTTCAGTGGCGCCAAGGCTCTTCCGCTTTTCGAGAAATACTGAATATTTCGCTTGACTACGTTGCCCCTCCCCCAAATAATCAGACCACCCCGTAATTCCGGATGAAAGGATCAGCCTACCCATGAACGCAACACACACCCGACAGATGCGCTCTACCGGAATTAGAATGACCCTACGGTCGCGACTACTAATCAGTTTTGGATTGTTATCAGCTCTCACGCTGGTGCTGATCAATCTGCTGAGAACATTCGGGATGCCGTTCACGACCTATTCCGGAGCGTACGGTGAAGAAACATCCTTAATATTAAGGCACCTTAACTTGGTCGCGGACCTTGAGAAAAAGCGATTTAGCTTCTGGCTGGAGGAGCGCAAGGGCGATCTCAATACCGTTGCTCGTAATCCTACCATACTGGCGAATTTTCCACGACTGCGCACCGAGGTAGGTCTGGATATGGGAAGAAGAGGTGAAGAGCTGCGGACTGCCGTAATGAAGCACGAGGCTTATGGGCTCATCTTTGACCGCCTCAAATACATCTCCGCCAGCCACGAAGTTTTTAAAAAACTCCAATTGGTCGACGCCGTGTCAGGATTGATATTGGCTTCGACTGACACCGCAGAGGTGGGTGCCGATGCGTCTACGGAAGATTATTTCCACAGAGCGAAAGATTTGCCCCTAGACATGTCAGTTACCGTAAAAGATTCACCGTTGGAAGTGAAATCCTCCACCATTATTTCCGGCCTCACGAGTAACGAGGATGGCGCTTCGGCAGTGATTGCCATGTTCTTAGACAGCGCTTCCCTAATGGGTTCCATGGTGTCTGCAGGCGAAGCCCTAGGAGACACTGGAGAAGTGTTACTTTTGGACCGGCGGGGTAGAGTTCTGACGCCGCTCAAGCAGCCATTGGCGGGCGGAAGTGATGCGAAAATATCGGGAACCCTTATGTCTAGTGGCCCTGCGCCTGCGCCATCCATTGGTGTTGAAAGCATGGATGGCTTTGGCGGTAAAGATTACCGCGGCGTTTCCGTGCTCATGGTTTCCCGTGAAATAGATGTAAATCGGGAGATGAGTTGGAAGATTTTGGTCAAGATCGATCAGGCTGAGGTATTCGCACCGCTGTGGGGACGGGTTCGGCAGACTCTGGTTTTGAGTTTGGTCGGACTTTTGGGAGTTGGGCTATTGGCGGTATGTATGGCTCGTGGAGTATCCCAACCACTAGAGAGCCTGCGTCGCGCGGCGGAAGATGTGAAATCGGGCGATTTAGGCGTCAGGGCGCTGGTGAGCGGCCCCAAAGAAGTGGAGTCACTCGCCGCTTCCTTCAACTCTATGATCGAAGAATTTCAGAAGCTTCACCAGGGACTCTCACAGCAGGTCGAGACGGCAAAGGATCAGTTGACAAAACTGAATCATGCACTCGCTGTGGAGAGGACAGAAGGTGAGAAAATGGAGGCCGAACTGACCAGCCAGAAACAACTGGCTCAGGCGATGCTGCATGCCATGGGGGACGGTATCATCACCACTGATGTCGGCGGCAAAGTTATGTCTTTGAATTCCGTTGCACAGGAACTGACCGGGTGGACCGAAAGTGAAGCAGTCGGAAGACCGCTGGGAAAGGTGTTCCAGCTCATCAACGGGACTACACGTCAAGCATGCGCAAATCCGGTGGATCAGGTGTTGGCGTCTGAATTTGTCTTTGGACTGGCCCATCCTACTGCTCTTATTGCGAGAGATGGTACGGAAAAAGCTATTGTAGACGGCGGAGCCATAATCCATGATGCGCATGGCAAGACCGTCGGCGTCATGTTCGTATTTCGAGAGAAGCGAAGGAATCAGTAGGAAAGACATTTACGATGCTTTTGACCGGTAATTCGGGTCGAATCATGAGAGGCCTCACGCGGATCCTCACCAAAAGGCCTCTTTCCAGAAATCAGAAATGTGCTCTCTCTAAGGTCATCGGGTATATCTTATGAAAGAAGTGCATGCTGTATGACATTTGACTAGAGCGGGGCTATCCTATCGGAAGCGGCGTCATCAAGGGAGCCTGCAGCCAGGTAATCAAGAAAGAGACAAGAACTGACGGTATGCAATGGACAGAGCGAGGGGCTGAGGGCGTCATATGTTTCAGGGCAGTATGTAATAATTCGGACTTGAAGGACTTCTGGAGATTGCGTCGAGAATCTGGCAGAAAGTCGCAGCGCTACACAGAATTCTTCCTGCGTGATCAGTCTAGCCCTTGCTGCTCTTCTCAGGAAATCTTTGAACAGAAGATGTGGATCCAAGCATCATAAAAAGCAGCTTGCAAAACCATCTTCAGGATGGGACTGGCGACCAGCCTAAGAAAACGATCAAGCGTTATCGTCGCATATAGATTTCTGATTGATTGCATGCAGATATGGAGAGATAAAAGTTGGCCGTCAACAAAATGGCTCATCCACTAATCAACAGCCCATTAACCTAACATTTGTCCTCACAATGCGGGAAACTGTGGGATCTGGTATCGATTCAGTTCCCACAGTAAGTATAACTGCTCACAATTCCTGAGCTCCCCACCCTTTATTGGCGATGAAGTCCACAAATTGCGGCACGGATTCTTTGGCGGTCGTTCGATAATAAACAAAATAGGGGCGCAGCAGCGGGTAAGAATGGTTCGCCACCGTGTCCCTATCCGGAAGGACAGGAACTGCAGATTTGGCAAGACTGAGAGGAACTACCTTAACCCGAGGGTTGGTCCTGACGACAGGCGACTCTGTGGTTTCTCGAATTCTCACATATCCGATGCTGTCGGGATTGTCCGCCACTGTGGCTACAACACTTGGGAAGGTGCTTACTACGATTGAACCGGAAGGAAAGGCGCCATGCATGAAATCATTTTGAAGAAAGGCTAAAGTGCCTGGATAAGACTCGTCGGTTCTTACTACTTTTATGGGAGCGTCAGTCCCGCCTACTTGTTTCCAATTAGTATACTCGCCCAGGAAGATCTTCTTGACCTCATTGAGCGTAAGAGAACTTATTCCACTGGATTCATTAGCTAATATCGTGATGCCCCCATAGCCAATCGTCCGTTCAACTAATTTTAAGCCCTTTTCGCCGGCGAGCTTGTCCTCTCCTGGGCTCATGGAGCAGGAAGCCATCGCTAGATCTGCTTTCCCATCAATGACGTCTCTGATGCCGGAATCCATGGTCCCTCCTTGGGAGACGTCGAGAGATATTCCTGGATGATTCTTTTCAAAAAGCTTACCGAGAAGTTTAATTCGCTGAAACATGCTATCCGAACCCGAGATTCGTATAATAGACTCATCACCTTTGGGTTCGGTCCACGCACTCGTAGTCGAACCGATGACCAACAAAATTATTCCGACAGCCGCCGAAAATTTTCTCACGTTGACCTCCTAGCCTAACCCCCTACAGGAGCGATCCTGAATCTTGTTTTATGATTATCCTGCAGATAATCACTAATTAGCTCACTTAACGGAGATGAGTATCACCCGCCTTGCACATGCCCAATCCAAGCTATTAAAGATGGGGACTCAAAGGGAAAAGAAATATCGAAGACATAGTCCCGTACACCTTAAGGCTTGTAATGTTATTCTGAATGTACTCTGCGTTATAGTTGTATGTCAAGACATATCCAGTTATTTGCGTATTATCTAGTTGGGCTTTGGAAGCCATGTAATTACACTAAACCGCGTAATTATGAGCATATTAAGCTCGTCCAGTCAGTGGAAGTTTTCGCAATTCACCGAACAATTCAGCCATGCGATGATTTGGGGGAGTTGGCACAGTATTAAGAAATCTGGGTTAAGCAATTGAATCTCACGCGGAATTTGCCAACTCAGCTTAAATGGCAAAAGCTTCAAAAGAGTATAGCCATCGACTCGGGTCTACTGCTGTGCCGGTACAACAGTTCACAACTTTCATCGTTCCCTCGAATATTGCCTTCAACTTCGGTTGTAATATCAATGCACAAGGTATCAAAGGCTGGCAAAGGCGGAAGCCAAGACTCTCCGTAATTCACGTTTTGACATGAGCGTCTGTGCTTCGAATATTGAGTTTAGTCCGGTAACCGTTCAGGCTCATAAAAGCATGCTCTTAAAGCCTCAAGTCCGGCAGGATAAGCACTTATGCAGCCATGACCAAGCTTAGTGCCGGATGAGCTAATCAGTGCTCAGTCATGGGTTATTAAAGGGGCTGTAATAGCCACAGGAGTTTTAAGCTACAGTAGCTCTGAAATACAAATGCTGGTAGTACTATCATAGAAAAGAGAAGCACAGGGGGGAGGGAACATAACATAGGCGGTACCGTTTTCTCCAAACCAGCATCGGTAATGGAAAAACGAGATTACGTGTTTCGTTGGAAATTGCCTCGGTAGTTCACCGTCC
Source organism: uncultured delta proteobacterium (assembly GCA_963747865.1). GTDB lineage: Bacteria > Desulfobacterota > Desulfomonilia > Desulfomonilales > Desulfomonilaceae > JBBSBY01. The sequence continues at coordinate 9,016 of CAVVHK010000023.1, forward strand.
AGAGACCCTCTTTTATAGTCAAAAAGCCTAGTTTCTGCAGTTCCTGCCTGTATATTCCCGCCGTCTTCCGTGAGACCCCCAACTGTCGGGCAATTTCGGTGTCGGTCAGTTCCATGGCCCATTTGTTTTTCCAAGCGTTTTCCTCCTGCGCTATCAACAGCCACAAATAGAGCCGAATGGCCAAGCTGTTTATCCGGGTCAAGACATTATTCTCCACGATCTGCGGCCAAAAGAAAGCGAATTCGTCCGAGAACACCCTGCCGTGATCCAATTCCACAATCTCACATGTTTGGATCATAGCTGTGGCTTCCTCGATGAGTTGCGGGATATGCTGGCGACGTTTCCCGGCATAACCAAGAATCAGATCATGAATTTCCTGCTTGGGCACTCTGATATTGTTTGCGTTTGGGCAAGTTTTTTTGCTACGGTGGGATCTGTCCGTAGCCTAATGGACATTTTGTTTGAACAAGCCCTCATACGGATACCAATCCAAAAGAGTGCCCACCAAATAGTTCATGGTCAAAGGTATAAAGTTTTTTTGGTGAGGGAAATGCCCGAGACCTTTTGGAATCTGCTCACAATCGTTAAAGCATTGGTTCCAGCTGGCAGAGAACTTCAATATACCTTATCAAAGGCAGTCAATTTTCTACGCTTAGAAGCATCAGTTTTTTGAGGAGAATATCAAGATGTCAGATCAGCGCTACTTATGGAACGTATTACGTATCGTTAGCGCAAGGTGCGATAAGCAGGTAAGGCGTTTGGAAGAGCTTTATGAAACGCCCCTATCGGATACGGGCGCTCCAGAAGAGATTATTGTCTTGATGATAACCAGGCTTATACAAATGATGGATCTGTTGTCCGCCTGCCATGGCTCCGGCGACGATTCCATGATTGAGGCATGCCAAAGCCATGTTGAAGACATTCATAAATATGACAGAAGGGCGACGGCCGGTATGGTCGAACAGGCCTCTCTAATGGGTAAACAGGTCTTTAAGATTGTTATGCGCTTTCCAAGTCGCATGGAACGCATATCAGTAATGCTCGATAATATTTTGGACTGTTGCCGTATAAAAGCAAAGGACGGAGTGAGCTTCAGCGGACAGGCCCAGGAGGAATTGTCGGAGATTTTCAGGCTGGTATCGAATATACTGGAAAAATTGAGAGATGCCATCATCTTACCTAACAGATCTTTGATTGGACAGATAAAAAATGATTGCCGGGGTCTCGAACTTCGTCTTGAAGAAGCTCGAGGAAACAACTGGGAGAAATTAGAGGCGGGTATTTGCTCCGCTCATGGGGCTCCTTTGTACGTGGAGATCTTGGATTCTTTCAGAAACGTAAATGAATATGTGGCCAGAATGAGCAGGAGCCTTCTGGAACTGGAACGACTGCAGTCAACGGTTTAATCGAGGTAGGACCGCCGGTTGTCCGACGGCCCCCTCACAGATCCCGGCGTACAACATTCCCGCGCCGGGCTCCTCAAGGCTAATTGCTTCCGAGCAGGCGGCGCTCACACAAGGGCTAATTGGACCGGGCCGGCACGTTCGGTGATTCGAGCTCGCTCTACCCTAAGTATTTTACCAGGGCGTTGAAACCCCGCCAGGTATAACTACGACGCTGACTGCGACGATTCACCCATGTGAAGGCTCCAACCGCCTAAAGGCGGTGGCTTCGGCGGCTATTTCGCTCATCCGGATGAATCCGGCGTTCGCAGCCGCCCAAATAAAATCCCTTATCCCCAATAGCCGTCAGGGGACTATGCCGAGCCTTCGAGCCAGATCGAGGCAACCCCGTTTCCGGCCCTGCGGGCTACTAAAGTCTTCGCCTAAAGGCGAGGGATTTTCTCCCATTCCCCGAAGGGGACATTAAAAAGAAGCGCTGGAGACTCGCCGAGTTCCCAATCACCCCGTAATAGTTCCAGTATCCGCGATACTTGGAGTTCAAGGTAGCGAAGATACGACGGGCGTCCTGATGGGCCGCCTTCTTGATCAAGGCCGTAAAGTTGGCTATCGAGGCGCGGAGCTTCTTACGGGATGTCCGGAGCATCACGAAACGGTTTCCCTTGCGTCCTCAACACTCGATACGGGTGGCTGGTTAGGCCTTTCCCGACTGGGACTTTCACTCCGCAAGAGATGGCGGGCTTGGCCCGGCGGAGGATCCTGTAGTCGTAGTATATCGTTACACTGACGCTAATAAACGGCTAAGGTAATGAAGGGCGGATCCGCTCTGATGAGAGTGCGGCATTCATCTATTATGGTGCGAGCAGAATAGATCTCCCACTATTGGCCCGTGTGCCGCATATATGAGGGGTTGAACTTCCCCTCTCCTTGCCGTAGTCCGGCTATTCATCCCTCGGCTGATTGCCCGTATTACTGGAAAAGACAGTTTCTTTTTGTTGCTTGATCCTTACGTCTCAACCTCGTATTGTGATAGAAGGATATGGGAAACGAACAGGAGAGAGCGACGATGGGGCTTTGGTCTGATTTCATGAAAAGACGTTACAATTCGGCTCTGTTTCGCTCATGTCGAAACGGTAAGATCAATAAACTTAGCAGTTTTTTGAGCCGAGGGGGCGACATAGACGCCACAGACGAACAGGGAATGACACCTCTAATGGTCGCTGCGGAGGCTGGTCAAGTGACTTGTGTGTCGTTCTTGATTGCCCAGGGAGCGGACTACCATGCCCAGGCAAATAATGGCATGACCGCTCTGTTAATGTCGGTAAACAATGGCCATGCGGAAATCCTCCAGTTGTTCATCGAAAGAGGACTCAAGGTCAGTGAAACGGACGATACAGGATTTCAACTCTTGTCACTAGCCGCCCGTGCCGGTCATGTAGAAGTAATACTGACGCTGTTGAGGAATGGAGCAGACGTAAATAGTCTTTCCGAGGCTGGAGTTACGCCTTTGATGCTGGCTTCCGCATCGGGCCATGAGGAAGCCGTGAAACTCCTTCTTGAATGCGGAGCCGAAATAAACGCAAGTACTCGTTCCGGCATCAGCGCTGTGAGGATGGCAGCGAAAGAGGGGCATACCGAAGTGGTAAAACTGCTTCTTGAAAACTCAGCTGATGTAAACTCAAAGGACGGGACGGGAAAGACTCCTCTGATATGGGCGGCTTTCCAAGGTCATGCCGATATTGTCAAATTGCTCTTAGAAAACGGGGCAGATGTCGATTCCCATGATGAATCGAATTCCGCCTCCGGAGGGAATACAGCGCTTCACTTTGCCTGTTTGAAAGACCACCTGGAAGTAGTTAAGACGCTTTTGGACCATGGAGCCCAGGTAAATCCGCATAACTGCGCCGATTACACACCGTTGAATTTAGCTTCAAGTCAGGAAGTGCGAACGATTATAAAGAAACGCGGCGGCAAGGCCATTTCCTTTTCCCTGTGAGCATGGTTAAAGGAACGGAAAAGAGAAAAGTTACGTCCCCGACGCATCTGAATATCACCTACGACGGCGCCGCAACTTTCTCCTTAGGCTATAGTTCACTATGGAAGCCATCAATCGCGCGGTCAAAGATAGAGATGAAAGTTTACGTTGTCTTTGCATATAGGGGCGTGAAACGCCAGTGTCCGTGCTGATCTGAGGAATTTGAGAATAGCGATGAATAATTTGCGATTCTTCTGATCTGTTGTATAGCAACGTTTACTAGCGCCGAAGCCATTGGGAGCGCTCCCACCAAAATGCCGTAAGAATGAGCCTCCAATTCCGCTTCTTACACGACCTATTCGACTTTGACCGCACATGCTTACGGCCCATGCAATATGGCATCATAAAATCGGACCGAGATAATTCCCGGGGCGCTAAGATTCCGTTTGACCGGCTGAACTTGGCCGTGCTATCAGGGGGTAAGAGTAATAGTCCTGTTAGGTGATGGCGCCGTAATCTGGCATGGGACACCAGTCGACGTATCCTGAATTAGGAAAGCTGGCCCATAATTCCGGGTAAAATGGCTCATAATAGGAAGTCATTATCTCTTGGGTCTTGACCCTTTTTCCAGCCAATTACCTGAGATGGGCGTGCCCCCAAAAGCTGGGTAACGGCGCTGTTCATCAGAACGGAGGGCGACCATGGCAGCTCAACCCCTCAAAATACATCGACAGCAATTTATCAAGGATCAGACCAGTGACATGCCCAAAGTGTCGAACAGAGCTTCCTGATGGTTCCAAATTCTGCCTCGAATGCGGCCGTGACCTGAGTCTCAAAGCCGGACATCCAGAATTAGGAGACAAAGCGCTCCGCCAATGGATACACCATGTCTTGATTACGGAAACAAATGACAACAGGTTTGTTAACTTTCGCAACCGGTTTACCGACCTGGTGATTATTGAGGCTCTTAATCTTACCGGAGGTAACCAGTCTCGCGCAGCCAAACTTTTAAGCATATCACGCACGGCTCTGGTGGGGAGAATTCGAAAACATGGCATAAAGTTACAAGTAAATTATGATCACGACTGACAACGAGGCCTCCTGCAGTCAACCTCTTGCCCCCATTGCACGGGCTCCAGAAATTCTGAATGCAAAAAGGACTCTCAATGATGGCTGCAGCACAATATGGCTGATGGGGTATCGGACAATTACGGACTACTCGTAATGTTCCAGAGCGTCACTGTCGATTAATCACCTTGTCTTTATGTTGATGGCTATCCAATCCATTTGAACGAACGCATCATCCTGAAATCTGGGAACTCACCTTCATTCACCCTCGTTAATACCCAGATGGTTACGGGAACACATTTACGTCCTTAGCCGGAAAATTTCTATATGGGACATGAGCCAGGGCGCCTTCCGTTATTCTCCCGAAGGGCGAGACGCATCCGGCAGAAGCGGTCACACAATTTTATAGTGGGGAGAGTCTAAAGGTGATAACCTTGAGGTTCGGACGAATGCCTACTCCTCGTGTGATCGCCTTGGTCGCTCACAATCGCAGGCGTCAGATTCTTTAACCGGCGCCGAACACGGGAGTTGAAAATGCTCTGTTCAATTGCCGTCACGTGTTGAGCGGACAGGGGTGTTTAGGCCTTCGCAAAGGTTGCCAGAGAGGATAAATGGATCTGAAGAATTTCTTACAAAAAAGACTGGTAGGCATTCTGGACGTTCCCGAAGAGGGCACATCTCCTGAACGCTACATAATACTTCGGCGCAACATCAGAATCCTCATGCTGTTGATCGCCATTTTGCCTTTGCTCCTAATGGCTGTGATCAATTATCACGAGTTTCAAAGGGCTCTCAAAGATGAGATGGTCGCTCCGTTACGTGTTTTGGTGAACAAGACCAAGCACTCCTTTGAAGTTTTCCTTGCCGGGCGGTTGTCTACGATAAATTTTGTGGCCTCCGCATATTCCTACGATGACCTCGCCGATCCTGAGAAACTAAATCGAATTTTCCGGGTGTTGAAGAACGAATTTAAGGACTTTGTAGATCTTGGGTTGATAGACTCCAAGGGGCTTCAGGTCAGCTACGCGGGCCCATACGAACTCAAAGGGAAGACCTATGCGGATCAAAGTTGGTTTCAGCAAGTAAGGGTGAATGGTGTTTATGTGAGCGAGGTTTTTCTGGGATACCGGAAATTCCCCCACATTGTAATCGCTGTCCAACATATGACGGAATCCGGAGAATCTTGGATCTTGCGGGCCACTATCGACGCTGCGACCTTTGACAATCTGATAGCCGCCATGGGGTTGGAATCACAAAGTGACGCTATCTTGATTAGCCGCAGCGGGGTTCTCCAGACGAACTCGAAGTTTTACGGAAAGGTACTTGATCCCTATCCGGTCTCTGTGCCTCCTTTGAGCTACGAACCGGACATAATAGATCAGAAGGATCCGAAGGGCCGCGATATTATGCTGGCGTACGCTTTCTTAAACAACTCGGACTTTGTCCTGATCGTAGCGAAGCCACGCGCAGAGATCTTCAAAGCGTGGTACTCACTGAAAGGGGAACTTCTTGTGCTTTTTCTGGCAAGCGTCCTCTTGATCATTTTTGTGGTGCTAAGGCTGACCAATTCGCTGGTAGAGCGTATGAAATCGAGCGATGTGAAAAGAGAACTGGCCTTTCGGGAAATGGAGCACTCGCACAAGTTATCTTCCATCGGTCGGCTCGCTGCGGGTGTGGCCCATGAAGTGAACAACCCAATGGCCATCATCAAAGAGAAAGCCGGCCTCATGGAAGACCTGATCCAGTTGAATCCGAATTTCCCCCAACGAGATAAATTCCTTGGCTTGGTTCAGGCGATTACGCACTCGGTCGACAGATGTCGCTCCATCACCCATAGGCTCCTGGGATTCGCTAAACGAATGGAAGTGAAAATAGAAGTGCTCGACCTCAACGAGGTGATCAAAGAAACGTTGGGTTTCCTCGAAAAAGAAGCCCTGCACCGCAATATCAACCTCCAACTGCACCTGGCGCCGGATTTGGCTCGCATAGCTTCAGATCGAGGACAGCTTCAACAGGTTTTCCTGAACATTCTTAATAACGCCTTTGCCGCAGTGAAGGACGGAGGACTAGTGTCGATTGTCTCCTGGGAAAAGGACTTGGATACTGTAGGAATAACCTTTCAGGACGACGGGATCGGCATGTCCGAGGAGACTCAAAGACACATTTTTGAACCATTTTTTACCACAAAAAAAGGGCAGGGAACAGGGCTAGGGATGTCGATCACGCATGGCATTGTCACGAAACTCGGGGGCGACATCGAGGTTCAGAGCAAGGAAGGGCAAGGAACCCGCTTCACGATTTTTCTGCCCAAGAAAGCACGAGAGGAGTCTAGCTAGGATCGGAACCGGCAAAGCGTTGGCAGTTCACGACGATGCGGATTTGCTTCACTGTCGCCGAAAGACGCAACATGAGAGGCAATCAAGCTTTAGGAGCCGGTTGCAGCGAAGAAGTCTTTCACTTTATCGCTTCCGAAAAGCCTCAAGTGGTAGTCCTGGACATCATCATGCCCAGAATGAACGGGCCCCCAAGGTGAGAGCCGCAAACGCCCAGTTGAGTAGAGTCAGAGCGGAAAGAAGTCCGGAAGAGCAAGGGATAAACGCTGTAGGGGGCGTTCTGTGGCCGTTATTGCTCCACATCGTGGAAGCGCTCCAAATACTCACGCGTCCCAGTTGGCGAAAGGAAGGTCCGAGTCCTCTCCTTACGCCACATCCTCTTGAGCGCTCGTGGTTCCGATCTTGTGCCCCCTTGCTCCTTTACTTCTTTCAGAACCCGGCAGAAGCCCTCATTTCCTTCAAAGACTCTCAGGCTCTCGACACAATTCCCTTTCGCAGGATCGAATAGAACCATGGTCTTTATCATCTGGTCGTCGGCCGGACCCCGGGTGCCAGTCCTAGCTTGGATGTGGCCGTCTATCATACGCCCAAGTCCTATAACTTGGCAGAACTCCAAATACAAGGCCAATCCGACCAAAGCCGTCATCCCTACGTCTTTTTTCTCAACTTCAAACTGGAAAGGAAGAACGCCATGTGCCATAATCGTCTCACCTCGTTGGAGATAGATTCTTAGTAGCAAAAGCATTCTATCTCTTGATCTCTAAAGAACAACGAGGTTTCTTAGTTTGCTTGATCCGCGATTCGGGCCACCATGGGGAGCTCACGGGTCAAGTTCGACAGGCTCCTAGAGCCTTACATCGGTCGAGGATTCTTAGCGACACAGAAGTCGAAGAAATCCTTGACAAGTTTATCGGCGGATTTTTGATCAATATATAGGAAATACGGTCGGGATATCGGATAAGCGCCATTGTTACACGTTTCTCTGGACGGTAGTACGGCCGGAGACTGTTCATCTTTTTTAATGGCTACCACTTTAACCTTCTTCTCCAACCCTTGTGATGTGAGTTGGAGGATGTTCCTAACTCGAACGAAGCCCGTGGCGGTTGGAGCATCGGAAACGTCGGAGAAACAGACCTAAAATACATTTTAGTCACGGCGTTTGGAGCAAAGGGAGCACGTAGGAAATCGTTGCGGACGAAATCCAAAGTCCCCCCTCTCTGCTCTCCGACCGTCAAGACTGATACTGTTTCGTCAGGGCCTCCAACGTCCTTCCAATTGGTAACCTGCCCTGAGAAAACTTTGCGCACTTGTTCCACTGTGAGTTCGTTGATCGGATTCTGGGGGTTCAGCACTATCACTATGCCTCCCCAGCCCACCACTTTGCCTTGAATATCCGCCCCTTTTCTTGCGGCTCCTTCTATCTCTTGCTGATGGATTTCACTCGAAGCCATTATAATCTGGGCTTCTTTGTTGAGAAGCGCTCCAAATGGAACATCCTGCCCTCCTGACACAATAATGTTGACATTCGGATGGTTTTTCATGAAGTCCTTGGCGTAGGAGTCTATCAAGGCCGCCATACTGTCGGATCCTCTGACTTTGATAACTTCCTTTTCCCCATCCTGGGCGGTTGAGAATTTCCCCGACATTGCAACCACTACGGTGGCTATCGCCATAAGCAGAATTTTTCCGCGAATGCTCATGTTCTTACCCTTTTCTCTCAAGTTTAACCGATGTCAATTCCCGTCATCCGTCGCGGCATTTGGGTCTGACCCCGCATTAAGCAACAGCCTCACCATCTCCGACCGTCTCTCAGACGCCGGGATCGAAAATTTTTTGCTCCGGGCATGCATTGCCAAAATCACAGGCCCAGTGAAGGAAGCTAGAATAAGAGCGGTATATCCATTCTTGTTACGACGATTCACATCCGCTCCTCTTTTCAAAAGCGTCCTTGCGGCCTCTGTACGACCTTTGCTAACAGCCTCCATGAGCGCTGTGCATCCATCTTTGGTCCTGGTTGCCTCCATTTGCGCCCCGGCATCCAAGAGGATTTCGACCACCTCGGTCATGCCGTGGGACGAAGCCCATATCAACGGCGTCCTTCCGAAATAATCCATCGCATTGACTTCCGCGCCGTGTTCCACGAGAAGCTTCGCGACTGGAAGGGCGCCGTTTTCGAATTGCCAACGACAGCGCCGTCAAGCCGTCAGTGTCTCTCCCTTCGAGTTTCGCGCCGGTTCGCAGGAGCAACTCCACTGCGTCAATTAGCCCCCTAGACGACGCCTCCATAAGAGCGGTGCAATCCCTCAGGCCCTTATGATCAATGTCGGCTCCCTTTTTCATCAGCGCCTTGACTACGTCCGTGTGATCCCTAAGGGCGGCCCAGATCAGGGCGGTCCTGCAGTTTTCGTCTGAAGTGTTTGGATTGGCGCCTGCACTCAACAAGAGCTCTACCAACTGCCGGTGACCTGCCATAGAAGCACGGATCAACGGAGTAAAACCGTGCCTGTCCCTTGACTCAATATCTGCCCCGTTGGCGAGGAGCGCCTGTGCAACATTGGCGAGCCCGCGCAGGCAAGCCAGACTCAGGGGCGTGTCCCCATCTTCATCCCGGGCATTCACGTTGGTTCCTGCGTCCAGAACCGGCATGACGAGTTCCGCGTAACCTGACCCTGATGCGCTTATCAGAGGAGTTCTCCCGAAGCGGTCGGGAGTGTCAGGAACGCGGCCACTGTCAAGGGCCGCCAGTAACCGATGCGGGTATCCCGATTCGGCCACATGCGCCGGGCGCTCATCCGGATTATGATTCTTGCGCGACACGGAACCCTCGGGAAAGCCAAACCAGGCTTCTCGAAACGAAAGACGTTCAACAGTCATCGGGGTCAGTAGGTGGGAAACCCGAGCTGCTATATATTCAGCAGTCTTATCGTAGGGTTTCCCGCCATCATATTGTGGCCGCAACTGAAGAATATGGAATTTCCCGTCTACAGAGCCGCTGTAAGCTCAGGAGAACGCTTCTTCATCTGTAAACGCACGTTTCCCAAATTTGCTCCTGTGGAACAGACCAGACATAGCAATGCGTCTTTTCCAATCGTCCCCATCACCAGGACGCCGTTATCGAACTCAATCAAAGACTGAGAGAGCGCTCCTACGCCGAGTTCCTTGCCCATTACCTCAGAGGAGCCGAGACCCGTGGAGATCACTGCGCCGACGGTCTCGACATCCAATTTTCCGTCGTTGGAGATTCCCTCTATTACGAACCCGTCACGGCCCACGACGACCGCTGCGTTGATGCCTTCCACTTTTACTAAGTCGCTGAGTTGGCTTTTCAAGTTGGCCATTATGATCCTCCTCGCTATTTGTTTCGTTCTCTCGACGAATGGTCATGAGATTTCCCCTGCCGGACTCTCCAATCATTTGTCCATAAGTTCCACAACCAGCACCGTATCCCCTGGCGCCCCCGCCGGTTCCAGCTTCACGACTCGGGCCTTTTTCCCAAGATTTTTCTCTGCTATGGCGATGGTCAAAGCCGCAAATGGACATCCGAAAGGCGGTATTCCTTCTTCTTTCAGCCTCATGGTCAGGGGGAAGAAAGAGCATTGTGTGATATTGGCGGTCAGTTGATTGCCGTCCAATGAGAAAGCCATGTCGTCGCACAGACCGGCGGTCACTGCTGTATCGCGAAGCTTCTGGGACAGTTTGTCCACATCGTCCACGCAGGAAAAGTCCACCCCCATCTTGCCCAGTTGGTCGAGAATGTCCGGCGCGGCCTTTCGCATTACAGCTGCGGAGCTATCACCCACCAGGCCGTAAAGAGCCTTGTAGACTCCGTAAAGAATACCTGAAACTGCTCTGGTATCGATTTTGTCAACCATTTTCTCCTCCTGCTTCTCTTTGGACGCCTTTCTGACGTCTGTTTCGCCGCGTGACCATTTCCGTCCTCTTATCGAAGGTGCAGAGCAAGGGCGGCCCTGGTCCCGATCGGGGCATCATGAGCTTACACATCGTATAGCCTCCTCTATTTTTCTTTCTCTCAAGAGTTCGAGGGCTTGCTCAAGTTTCGGAATGTCTTCCACATCCTTTTGTTCGTTGCGGAGCTGTCGGATCCGTTCCCCGAGAGCTATCTGAAGAGCCAAAGCCTGCTCCTCTTCACTCTCGGCGCCGGCGAGCATCTCTTTGAATCGTCTCCCCTTAGAATCGGTGGTTTTGGTGGGTTGTGATTCAGCGGCGCTCCCGGACACAGAGACATCCTTTCTTTCGTTTACCGGTTGAGGTACAATTTCCGGCGACGGAACTATGGCTTGAGCAAAGGCGACCGTCAACGGCGTCCGCTTTCCTTCGCTCAGGGTCAGCAATTGGGCAATAGCTCCCTTGAGCCTACGAACATTGTCCGTAATGTTTTCGGCTAGGTAATCGACAACATCCTCCGGCATGGGATGTTCATACAGGAGGCGCCGTATCAAGTCCCGACGCTCGTTCCTGTTCCCCATTTGCAGGCTTACGATAACCCCGCCGCGGAGCCGAGAGAGGAGACGAGATTCCATTCCGGCCAGGCGAGTGGGCGGGACATCTGAGCTTATGACCACCCACCGGTGCGTCTTTGTCATATGGTTCAGCACTGAAAATAGGTCACGTTGAACATTCTCACGTCCTTCGCAGAGTTGGATATCGTCCACCAGTAGGATTTCCGCCGACGCCAGCCATTCTCTCAACTCGGCCCTGGATTTGAGGCGTTCAGCACGCTCCAGTTCGGTTTCCAGGTCGGCGGCGTTGACCAGCAGGACTTCCTTGTCTTGCGCCGCATTGGCTATCGCAGATAGTAAATGTGTTTTGCCGAGTCCAATCTCGCCGTAAATATACAGAGGATTGTAAGGGAGTTGTGACGGGGACCTATAAGCGACGGTCTTGGCTAGCTCCACCGCAAAGGAGTTGCCTTTGCAGACAGCGTAATTGTCAAAAGTCAATGTCGGATCAGGGGGATCATTCATGAACGACGATCTAGATTCGTACTTGCCAAGACCTCTGGAGCGTCGGTGAAGCTCTACTCTTTGCGCCGTGCGCAAATCCACAATTCCTTTTTGGACACAGGCGCTTAGAAAGTCAGGCAGGGGTCCCACTACGGGTTGTCTCGGTTTGTCACTCATGTTGCGCCACATCATTCGAGTCCTGCAGCCAGCCTGCCTACGCTCATGGAAACCGAACCAAGCGAAGCCCTCTTACCCGCTACGACAAGTAGGGTTCCTCCGTCAGGAAGCCCTACCAGAGCTACCGTGCCGAATTCGTCCTCGATGAGAATTCTACGAAGATCGCCTCTAGGATACGTTTGCGCCATAGAGTGCAAAGCGGAGCGAAGGTTCTCAATACCCTCGGGAGGTCCATCAGGTCCATCGACAGCGGCTCTAATGTTTCCGCCGGAGCCCAAGACGCAGGCGTGCAGCGCAAAGTCGTTGGAACCGACAAATTCCGACAATCGGGCAATGATAGCCTCGTCTCCAACCTCTTGAACGGAAGCTTCTTTGGCCCGTCTTTCTTCTTCCTCCCTTATCAGCTCGTCATGAAGTTTGAGAGCCTGCATGACCGCGCGGTGAAGGTCCAGATCGATGCTTCTTGCCTCGGGCTCCAAATCTGGGACGAACTCGAACGTGCCCTCATCCCAGTCAACAATGCGTACCAAGGCGGCCATGCCCGACAGATCCCCCAGGGTTGCATGGACCAAGGAGCCGTTCTCATAGGAAAGCCTTGCTTCACCGCCGGTTCCGCTGACGATGAGATGCCCTGTTTTGCGCCCGCTGTGAGGGAACTGCACAAGGTCAATGATAGGCATGTCTTTCAGTGTGCCTTTGAGCGCCATCATAAGATCTCCGTCGAGTCTTTTTTGTTCAAGGCTGAAACTTTTCAATAACTTGTCGACTTGCCGTCCGTATCGTGTCCATTACACCTTTACCTTCCGTAGCCACGGCTTCAAAGACGGGGATACCATTGAGGCCCAGTTTGACTTCCAGTGTCCCCAGCGGCAGAAGATCCGGTAGGTCTCTTTTGTTGTATTGCATGACAAGTGGAAAGTTTTTCCAGTCAATCGCGAAATCCGCCAAACTGGACTGAAGCATGCTAAAACTATCAAGATTCTCATCAAGCCTGTCCTCTTGCGAATCCGCCACAAAGACCACGCCGTCAGCCCCTTCAAGGATCAACCTGCGGCTTGCCTCATAGTAGACTTGTCCGGGAACCGTATACATATTGAACCGGACGGCGTAGCCTTCTATTCGACCCAATTCCAGGGGGAAGAAATCGAAGAAGAGAGTTCTCTCTTGCTCTGTGTCCAGGACGATCATGTCCCCTTTGCGCCCTTTGTCCAGGGCGTTATGAATGCGCTTAAGATTGGTTGTTTTGCCGCTCAACCCAGGACCGTAATAAACGATCTTGAATACGATTTCTTTGTCCCGATAATTGATGTGCGGCATGGTGAGCTCCCTTACTTGGTCTCAAATATTCGGTCGATAAGATTCAGAGCATACTCCTTGAACTGTGGCGTCGCTATTTCTTCACCATGTTCCGGTTTGTCGGGTCGTTTCAAAATGGCGCTGATGGCCTCCGCTGCTTTCCGCGCCTCGTGACGCACCATGCCGATACGATGATAATCCTCGAATATGATGACCATCATGGTGGAATCGTCTATCAGGCTGATGTGTATGTGGCGGGTTTCCCCCTGCTGCAACAGTATGGAAAACTTCTCTTCCCCCACCAGACGAGCCACTTCCCGGGTTGCGGAAAACATCCCAGCCACTAGAGCGGCCATTGCGGTCACATTCAAATAGGAAGTGTCACCGGCTTCATCGATTGAAACCCCTTCCTTGGCAATGAGCATGGCGGTCAAGGCCCCTGAATTCTCGACCAGTTCTGAAAGGATTGTATTCCTATCACCGATGTAATGTTTTCCTTGGTTCATCCCTTGACTCCTTAGTGCGCTCTGTTCAAAAGCTTGTTGCCGGATCAGTCCGATTCAAGTCATTCCGGATATTCATCTAACGTCCGGTCTGCACATTCTCTTGCTTCGTCTCTCTTGCGAGCGGCTTCCATGAGTAGAAAGTCCCCCGGCCTATTTATGGTGATCGCGTCAGGTTCGCTCCAGGGGAGATTCACAAAGCTGCCACCCTCGAAGCCGAGGCACTTGAAAAGCGCCTCTTCACCTTCCAGGTGTTCACATCTGGCGTGCCTTACCTGTCCCTTGTCGATGAATATCAATCCCTGCCCGCCGTCCTTCGAAGAGACTTCGAGCACCACCCGCCTGCCGGTGAGGACCATGAGTTGCAGGTAGTCAAGAATGTCTATATTATCGATGGCGCCTGAGAAAGCAGACTCTTCCCGGGAACACGAAAGGGCCTCGGCCAGCAGTTCGGGGTCAACAGGTTTTTCCAAGTAAAGAATCGCGCCTTTCTTAATGCTCAAATGCCTGATGGACGGACCGCCGAAAGCGGTCATCACTACCACTCTGGTTCCTGTCCGATTCGCACGCAACCACTCCACCAGCGCTAGGCCATTGAGCCGCGGCATCTGGATGTCGGTGATCACCGTGTCGAACTGTTTGGACTTCAGCAAGGAGATGGCCTCCTCTCCGTCGCCGCAGGCCGTCACGGGGAAACCGGCTCGGGTAAAGTATCTGCCAAGAGCCCATACCACCTCAGGATCGTCATCTACGAGAAGAATCGAGTCCTTTCGTATTGTCATCTGTTGTCAACCCCTTCTCTTGAGGGCTTCTGCTGAGTCTTTCACCATTGCGCTCAGTCTATCCGTGTATTCGTCAATGATCCGCCGAAGCTCTAAGGGTTCGTCCGTTACCGCGAGCAATTCCAGTCGCAAGGCTCTTATTCCAGCCAGTAAGCCTGCAAGCCGGTTTTGGACAAAATGAAAGTCGCGGCCGGCATAAGGCGCGCCCGTTTCTCTTAAGTTATAGTCTACGGAGGTTCGTCCGGTCGGTAGACCCGCCGATTCGAGCGCCTGGCGGGTGAGATCGATCAGTGTTCCGGGATCGTAGGGCTTTGTGAGCATCCCGAAGAGATCCCTGTTGAGGTCCTCAGGAAGGGTGGTTGCCGTGATAAGGATGGGGACCAGGCTTGGAAAGCGAGTCTTCAGATCAGCAATGAGTTCAACCCGTTGCCGTCAGGCAGTCTCAGATCCACAATCAACACAGAGGGGTGATGTTCCTCCGCGAGAATCAAAGCTTCTTTACAGGAACCGGCAATGACTACATTCAGCCCCTCTAATTCCTGCCTGAGGCTATAGGCGGTAAAATACGCCAAGTTGGCGTTGTCATCCACGATGAGGACAGCTGGAATCACGGCGTTTTCCTTTCAGATTTCTGGGTGTTTCCAGGCATGTTCTGAACATGTCTGCCGTCTTTCGTTGTAATCAGCCTGTGATAGGCTTTGTCAACCGTTTATTACGACTCGAACATCCGTCACAAGCGCTGTTCGATGAGTAGAACGTTTCCACTGGTTTTGCCTTGGCGCTCTACTGCTTGAACCATCAAGCAATACTTATGCCACTTTGCCGGGTCGTGATTATTACCGATATAATCTAGCTATATTAATGTCTTATGTTCTTCCGTGTGGAGTCAACGGCTGGACGGAATCATTTGTCTGTGCCGGATATGTACGATAATCAAGCGCGGATTCTTTGGCATCTTATTATATCAATGTGTTGTCGATATAAGTGATGTTTTAAAAACAAGTATTGGAATGCAGGGGCGTCCGGTTTTCACCCATCAATTCCGAGGGACTTCACGTGATGAAAAAGGGCATTGCGAGAAATACCCAGCAGGCGGGCGGCAGTCTGACGCTTCCCTGAGGATCTGCGCAATGCTTCCTCAATCAAAGCACGCTTGACCTCATGGATCACTTCGTTTAAAGAACGGTTTTCCGGGAAACCGAGGTTATAGGACCAATTCGCTCGGGCTTCCTTCAAATCGATCGCATCATTGCTTATGGTATCTCCAGGGCGACAGCATCAGCGCTCTTTCTATCACATTTCGCAATTCTCGCACATTTCCCGGCCAAGTTGTAGTTGCTGAACGTATTCACGGTTGCCGGATCGATTTCAGGAGTGTATGAGAGGTCCATCTCTGCTACAAGCAGCGCAATGATTTCACGAGCAAGGATAGGTATGTCTTCAATCCTCTCACGGAGCGCCGGAACCCGAATGGACAGGACATTCAGACGATAGAACAGATCGTTTCTGAACCTACCCTCTGAAACCTCCTTCTCCAAGTCTCTGTTGGTAGCGGCGATGAGCCTGGCGTCAACCGAAACATTTACTTCTCCGCCAACGCGGGTGAATGAACGTGTATCGAGAAACGTCAGCAGTTTGGCTTGAAGCGCCGGCAAAAGTTCACCAACTTCGTTGAGCAGCAGCGTTCCTTGCTGGGCCAGTTCCAAAAGACCGCGTTTGCGTCCACGAGCGCCGGTGAAGGCTCCTGACTCGTGTCCAAACAGCTCCGATTCGGCCAATTCCGGGCTCACTGCCGCGCAGTTAATGGCGAAAAACGGACCATCCGCCCTGGAGGAATGATTGTGAATAAAGCGGGCAAGATAGTCCTTTCCCGTGCCGCTCTCCCCAAGTAAAAGAACAGAACCGGTGCCTGCGGCTGCTTTGAGAGCTTTTTGCAGGGTTGAGCGAGTTGCTTCGGACGGGTAGTCATCGACTGCGTGTCGGAACATTTTTGGCGCCGTAGGGGCAATTGTGGGGCCACTGGCAGCTCTTCGAAGCAGCTGGACTTCCTCGTCTCTCACTCGCTCCCGAATGGCATTCCGTATGGAAATCAAGAGTTCGTCTACATCGACCGGTTTGGTCATGTAGTCGGTTGCGCCCAGTCGAGTGGCCTCAATTGCGGATCGAATGGATCCGTAGGCTGTCATTATGAGGTAACGCGCGCCGGGATGAATCTCTTGGATCTCCTTCATAAGGGCTAGTCCGTCCGCATCGGGCAACCTCAGGTCCAGGAGAACGACATCAGGAAAGAAAACACGGACGGTGCGCCGAACTTCGGCAGCGTTATGGGCTCCGGCAACTTGGTAGCCCTCGGCTCTCAACAGATACTCCAGGTGCCTCACGACCTGCGCGTCGTCGTCCACTATGAGAATTGTCCCTGCCATTCTTAGGCTCTTTTCGATGTAGTCAGCCGAGACCTGAAAAAGGGGGTCAGGCTGGATGAACGGAAATAACCGCATTTGACACAGCGATCGGGCCAGTCCCCTGTCGCCTCACGGTAGTCCCTCCCTTTCAGTGTCCAGCAACAATAGCCCGCCCCAGGGGACCTCACCTCACAGTTCCGGCAATCGACGTTCCCGGACGGGCAATCAAGGGCTCGATCCCTCTTCCACTCCCAACAATGTACCGCCGAAGGGAGTGGGAGGAGGATTTTGGCTTCAGTTCCGTGGTTCGGCTGAGAATCAACAACGATCAATCCTCCGTGGTCTTCAACAATGTCTCGAGACATGGTAAGCCCAAGGCCGCTGCCTGACGTCTTGGTGGAAACAAATGCTCTGAAAATCCCGGTCTCGTTTGAAGATACTTCATCGGGAATCCCCGATCCGGTATCCTCAACGAAGATGGCGACAACTTTCCCTGAGAATCCCGGCACAAGTTCGTCTTTTGCCGGATCATCGAGCTCCCGCCACCCGATACGGATGACGTCCCCCTTTGAGCACGCGTCCAACGCATTCTGGATCAGACTCTCCAGTGACACTAAGCATGGCCTGGTCATCCACGATAACAACGGTAGAGGCAGGGAACCGAATGAGTTCCAACCGGACTCCGCACCTGACCGCCACAAGGTTTTGAGCATGCACGCATTTTTCCAGCAGAGGCTCGACACAAACCGGCCTGGAAAATGGAGTTCTCGGACGAGCCGAGTCAAGTAAATTGTTGACAATGGTTCTGAGGGAATCCACCTCTTCCGAAAGCAATTGCAGGACAATACCGTGTTGGGACGATTGAGGGGTGTCTCTTTGCAGAGTCTTGACGCCCACCACGATGCCGGCAAGGGGGTTTTTTATTTCGTGGCTGAGACGATAGAGCATCTCACCAGCAAGGGCAAGTTCCTCGGCCCGCCGTCTTCGCCGTTTGTTCTCAGACAAGGCCGTTATATCCCGAAACACGATGACACTGCTACCGTCAGCGTCGCAGCTATCTTTGGTAAATCCAAACAACCTGTCGGCGCCGTCCTGAAGGGTTACCATTGCCTCGGCCTGATGTTGGGAACCCGTTTCACGCATGAACAAATGGCTACCGGGGAGAGCGTCTTTCAATGAACGCCCAATGACGCTGTCATCAAGAGACAGCAGGGAAAGCGCAGAGCTGTTGGCGACCAGCACTTCTCCCTTCTTGTCGATCACGACCACCCCATTACTCATGCTATTGAACGCCTGCTCAAGAAGTTCCAGCCGTTCTTCAATTTTGGACAAGTCCTTCATCGGCCTTCCTCCACAAGCATTTGATAGTTGGTCCTATTGTGCCGTAAAACACCATGAGCGTAACGCTGTCTTTCACCGACAGGTTATTATGGCCCATGATCATCTTATGAATCGTTGAGCCGAAAATCAAAGTGATGGCCCGGATCAGCGCTCCCCTTGACGATCTCATCATGGTCCCGGATTCCATGGCCACGTGTCGTCCCCTGGTCCTCTGCTCGTGGAAGAGCTATCCTTGAGGCTCGTCTCCATCACTTGCGCATATCGCAGCGCCCGAGCAGCCCTTCTCCCGACAGAGACTGAACCCTTATTCGACACCGTCTTCCGTCCTATTGATCAATCTCCCGGCCACTTTCAGAAGCTCCGGAATATCCACCGGTTTTCCAACGATAGCGTCCACACCGCATTCCGCCATCTTGTCCCTTTCCTCTCGATCAATTTCCTCTCCATCCGACGAGCCAGTCAACAGAATGATAGGGATCTTCTGAATGCCTTTTCCCAGACAAATCTCCTTGATCCTTTTACCTACCTCCCAGCCGTTCAATTCCGGCATTCCCAGGTCACAGATCACAAGGTCCACCGGTGTCTCCAGGAAGACCCGGAGCCCTTCAACACCGGACGTAGCGGTAAAGACCGTCTGCCCGAACTGAGAGAATCCGGCGTTCAGCATTGTCAGGAACGAAACTCTATCATCGATGGCAAGAATTCGGAACCTCCTGGGAAACTCAGTAAACAGGGGGGCCTTTTGCGCCGATGACGCCTCGGCTGGAGAGAGCGCCACTGCGGATGTGGGTCCTTCGCTTTCACCGCTCCCAACAGAGACCGGTTCGAGGCCGTCGGCTCTTTTCGCCGGGATTTCAACTTCATCCAACACCTTCCTAACTACCATGAGGATTTCCTTCGTGCGGTACGGCTTGCTGACGAATCCTCTGGATCCTTTTTCAATGGCGGTTTTGGTGGTTCCATTCACGGAATAGCCGCTGGCTACGACCACTTTGACCTCAGGGTTGATCTTCAGCAACTGCTCTAAGCACTGCTTGCCTCCCATTACCGGCATAATCAGATCGAGAATCACCAGAGATATGTCAGCCATTCTTTTCCGGTAGATGTTAACGGCCTCTTCGCCGTTTTCGGCTTCAAGGACCGTATATCCCGCCAACTGGAGCATTTCTTTTCCCATTTCTCTTATGCGCGCTTCGTCGTCCACCAGCAGGATGGTTTCGGTCCCGAAAGCAGGCATCTGATGCGTCATCGAAACATCCGCTTCCGCCTCCTGAACAACCGCAGGCAGATATATTTTGAACGTTGTTCCAATCCCGGGTTCGGAGTAACACGTGACATGTCCGCTGTGCTGTTTGACGATGCCATATACTATGGCAAGCCCGAGGCCTGTTCCCTCACCGGGCCCCTTGGTGGTGTAGAACGGTTCAAAGATATGCTCCACTACTTCCTGGTCCATTCCGTGGCCGGTATCGGATACCGTGAGCAGCACGTATTCCCCAGGCTGAACCTCCAGAGGGATTCTGCAATAGTCCTCGTCCACGGTCACGTTTGCCGTTTCAATGGTCAACCTTCCACCGTCGGGCATGGCGTGCACAGCATTGACAGCGAGGTTCATCAGCACCTGTTGTATCTGGACCGGATCTAAATTAGTAGTATTCAGGTTATCCGCAGCAAGGGTTTCGATCCGGACCATCTTGGGAACCGTTCTTTCCAGTAAGTTCGTCACGCGAGCTATCTCATGGTTCAAATTCACGGGACGGGTGTTGGGCTCCACCCTTCTACTGAAGGCCAGAAGGCCTTTGGCCAGTTGACTTCCATCAAGCCCTGCTCTCCGTATGGCTTCGAGTCTCTTGTAGTCGGGGTCTTTCGATTTCTTGCCGAAGAGCATCATGTCCGAATAACCTAGAACCACCTGGAGCAAGTTGTTAAAATCGTGGGCAATGCCGCCTGCAAGAGTTGCGATCGCTTCCATCTTCTGTGCCTGAAGAAGCTGGGCTCTAAGGCTCTTCGCCTCGCTGACATCGATAGTAAATGCGAGCCAAGACTTTTTACCCAGATAGTCGATCTCGGTCCCCCAGCTTTCAAGCGCAATGATTTTTCCATGTTTGGTCATACCACTAGCTTCGTAATGAGGCGGTATCGGTTTGCCTGCCATTCTGTCCACCACTCTCTGTCGAATCAGAGCCCGGCTCTCAGGCGCAAATAGCGCTTCCGCTGGAATGGCTAAGATTTCTTCCGGACTTTCGTAGCCGAACATTCTCGCAAGCGCACGATTCGCGTATACATGTCCCCCATCCCGAGTGATTCTGATCCCGACAGGCGAGGAATCTATGATTCGACGCATTCTCTTTTCAGATTCTTGCAAGGCAATTTGAGATTTTGTCTTGTCCGTAATGTCGGCGATAACTTCCAATGCCCCGATCTTGTTTCCCTGTGCGTCCCGCATGGCCGAAATTGAAACGCTTCCCCAGATTACGCTGCCATCCTTCCTGATGTAACGCTTCTCAAGACCGAGAGAGTCGAGGCCGTATCCGAGAATGGCATCCAAGTATTGCTTGGTGATTTCCAGATCGTCAGGGTGCGTTATATCCACAGGCGTGAGTTCCAGAATTTCCACTTCAGAATAGCCGAGCATCTTCAACAGAGCAGGATTCGCACGAATAATTCTCCGATTTCTGCTCACCACCTTTATGCCGATACCTGCATTATGGAAAACAGCTCGATACTGTTCTTCGCTTTCCCGCAGCGCCTCCTCCGCTCGTTTTGAGTCGGTTATGTCGCGAATAATATGAACCGAACCTGTGATCCTACCATGTTGACCGACCAGCGGAGAAACTCGAACGTCATATATCCCTCCGAGACGAGGTTCCACCGCTTCCGTCGAGTGATCTTCACCGTCGATAAGAAGCTGAGATAGGGGACAAAAGGCAGGGGGCTCCTTTTTTCCATGGACAAGTTCAAAGCACAGTCTTCCTCTCAATCGATGCTCCGGCATTCTAAGGGCGTCAGCCATAGCCTTGTTTGCCCGGACTATCTTGTGTTGATCGTCCAGAACCATAACGAGGTCTGAAATAGCATTGAACGTTCGTTCCCATTCCTGGTTGGCTCTATCTGTCGCCTCCTCCGCCTTCATTCGCTCTGCGATTTCCCTTTCCAGGTCCAGCGTCTTTTCCTGCAACTTGTTTACTATCCGATCATTGTAACGCTGCAGCAGGATTCCCCGGCATTCCAAATGCGGTTTCGTGGGCCGGATCCTCCCTTCTCTGAACTCCGTCATCATCTCGTCTATAATTTTTGTGAATTCTTCAGGGTCTTCAGGCTTGCGGACGAATCTCGCCGCTCCCATCATCATGGCCAGATCCTCGTCAAGCTCGTCGACGTAGGCTGCGGAGTAGAACAGGAAAGGAATGTCGCGTAATCGATTATCTTGTTTGACATTCATACACAACTGAAAGCCATCCATGACCGGCATGAGAATGTCGGTGATTATGATTTCGAAGTCCTGGGTTTGTAGCCTCTCAAGGGCTTCCGCTCCGTTACCGACCGCAACCACCTCGTACCCGACGCCTCGCAGAAGCGCCTCCAGTAGATAGCGTCCTTCTTCATTATCCTCGGCGATGAGAACTCTTATCTTTCTTGGTTCCATGAAGAGTCTCCTGCCCTACGGTTTCACGTATTTTTCTATTTCCCTGACAAATGTCTCCGGATCTATGGGTTTCTCTATGTACCCTGTGCATCCTGCTTCCAGAGCCTTTTCTTTGTCGCCGACCATGGCGTACGAGGTGAGAGCGACAATGGAGAGTCCCCCGTTCGCCTCAGAGGCCCTTATTCTTCTCGTGGCCTCCAGCCCGCTGATGTCCGGGAGTTGGATATCCATAATGATTAGATCCGGCCTCTCGCTGATGGCCATTTCGACTCCCATGGAGCCATTTTTAGCTGCGAGGACATCATATCCCGACTTTTCGAGAATGAACCTAACCAGATAGAGATTGGTGTCGTTGTCCTCAACCACCAATATCTTTTTCATTGGGTCCTCCATAGGCCGGCGGTAAGACAACTGTGAATTCGCTTCCCCGGCCATATTCGCTGCTTGCCCGTATGTCCCCACCAAGAAGGGAGACCAGTCTCTTGCATAGGAACAGGCCCAGTCCCGTGCCTTCATATGCTTTGGTTAGGGTAGCATCAATCTGCTGGAAGGGGGAGAAGAGTTTTTTCATGTCCTCCTCTTTTATGCCTATTCCTGTATCCGTGAACCGCAACTCCACGTTCTTATCATCCGCAATTCCGGCGGCGATTGTTACGCTCCCGTGTTCAGTGAACTTGACGGCGTTCCCGATTATGTTCATCAGGATCTGCTTCACACGTCTCTTGTCGTTGGTGAGGACAAGGCCGGATGGGACCTCTCGGACAAGCTCCAGGCCCTTCGCCGCCGCCATAGGTGAAACGGTTTCAAGTACGGAGTCCACTACCTCTCCGATCTCGAACCGTTCCAAAGAGAGGGTTACCCTCCCTGCCTCTATTTTGGCTATGTCCAGAACGTCGTTGATAAGACCCAGCAAGTGATTGGCGCTGTTCTTGACCATCATGAGCTGTTTCTTCTGCTCTTCGCTCAGCGCTCCAGTCATGCCCATAAGCATGATGCCGGTGAAACCGATGATCGAGTTCAACGGGGTCCTCAGCTCATGGCTCATACTTGCCAGAAATACCGACTTGAGACGATCGGCATCCCGTAAACGGACGTTGGCCGCTTCAAGTTGCTGAGTTCTCTCCTGAAGCTCCTGGGTCCGCACCTTTACAAGGTCTTCCAGGTGTGCCCGGTATAAGTTCAACTCCTCCTCTGCACGCTTGCGCTCGGTGATGTCGGTGAGCGAAACGAGGACTTTAGAAATCGTCCCCTCGTAGCCGGGACAGACCGAGAAAGAGACGGTCACGTTCCGGGCAGCCCCCGAGAGGGTCTTGACGACAGAGTCTGCTATCATCTCACTCCCTGCGTTCCAGAGGCAAATCAGTTCCTGCTTGAAGGTCCCAAAAGACTCGGGTGTAAACGTGCTTGCCAGGCCCGCCAACAGCTCCTCTTTGTTTGTTGCTGCATGCATTTTGAGAGCGGCTTGGTTCGCATCAACAATTCTTGTCAGCTCAGCGCACCGCCGGACGGTTTCGGGATGCCGAGCGAAGAAAGTTTCGATGTCGGTGACCCCTTGCTTTTTCAGGTCATCAAAAAGGGTCTTTACTCCTGAAAAATCTTCTTCCCAGATCGAGACCGGGGAGTTCTCAAAGACCATGCGATACCGCTGTTCGCTTTCGCACAAATCCCGATATACCAGCAACGTCGTCAGACCGTCCGCCAGCCGCCTTCCAATCTCTTTTAAGAGTCTCTCTTCCTCTTGCGTCCAAACTCGCTCGTATGAGCACTGATGGATTCCGAATTGCCAGGAACAGCCTACTTTGGGATGAAGGGCCATCGACATGAAAGATTTGAAACCGAACCGCTCCGAAACGTCCTGTGGCAGTGGATTGGGGGTGCCTGGACCGAATTTCACCGGCCCGTCAGTTGGGAGCAAGAGACGAAGTGTTTCCGCGACATCCGGGTCCATCGGCATCTCAAGCCCCAAAGCTAGAACTCCGGTATATTCAGGCTTGGTTCTCTCCATCGGTGAGCTCCAGGACTCCGCTTCGGGATCGCACGGGTACATGAGAAACGCCCGGTCGCAATCGAAAATCGACAGCACGACGTCGAGGACATCGCTCATCATTTGTGCAAGGTCATTCGTTCCCTGGATTGCCCTGTTGACCTGGTCCATACTTTCAAAAAACCTTAGATTTGCGAGACGCTCTCGTTCCCCCTGCTTGCCCTCAGTGATGTCCTCCGATATGCCAAGCAAGTATATCGGGTTCCCGGTCTTGTCCAGTATCGGTATCTTCTTTGTGTGGAGTATCCGTTCGCCCTTATTCGTTTCTATAGGTTCTTCGGGTATGTCATATACCTGCCCACTCTCCAGGACCTCCACATCCTTTTTTGTGAAGAAATCGGCCTGCTCTTTTGTGAAGAAATCATAATCGTTCTTACCAATGAGATCCTCTCTCTTATACCCCAAGAGTTTTTCCCCAGCCCTATTGAATCGGACAAACCTCAATTCCTTAGCATCCTTGATAAAAATCATGTCAGGAATATTTTCAACTATTGATGACAAAAACTCTTCTCTTTCTCTCAGCGCCTCCTCCGCCTGTTTGCGCTCAGTGATGTCCCGAATGCACTCGATGGCGCCGATTAGCCTTCCCTCGGAATCCCGGAGCGGCGAGGCCTTGGCCCAGACAAATGCTCCTGCGCCTGCGTTCAGGCCGGGACAGAAAACTTCGATAACAAGATTAGCGCCTTCTCGATTCATCAAAGGGTATTTTGCGGCAATTTCGTGCTCAGGCTCCCAGAAAAGATCCATGAGCTGCGGCCTGGCAACTCCATAAAAGGGAAGCGTATAAGCATAGTCACCTTTGCCGATCATCTCTTGGGCAGGTATGCCTGTCATTTCCTCGATTGCCCGATTCCATATGATTATCCGCTTGTCTTTATCGATAGCCAGGGTGGCGTCGGGGAGGAAGTCGATGAGCGCGGACAGACGCAGTTCACTCTCGCGGAGCGCCTCTTCCGCCAGATTGCGCTCGATGCGGGCGCGCAGGACCACGATGCCCAGCGCTTCCTCCGCCTGCTTGCGTTCGGTGATGTCCTGCGCGAGTTCTTTGTTCAACGACGCCAGTTCTTCTGTGCGCTCGGCCACTCGCTGTTCCAGTTCATCACGGGCCTTCGTTAGGGCCTCCTCCGCGTTCTTGCGTTGGGCAAGTTCCGAATACAATTGAGCCGTCTTGGCCCGGATTTCCTGTTCCAGGTCCTCAGCACGAAATATCAACTTCCCGGTCAACGGCCTGATGACAAAAATCATGCCCAGCGTGCCCAACAATACCGAGACAACGATGACGGCGCCCGCTAGAAATAGCTGATTCCACATCGATCCGTAGAACTCATCTTTGCTGACCCGAATTGCGAGGCCCCAATTGGTCCCGGCAATCGGAGCGTAGGCGACCATGTAAGGTTGAGACTCCGAATTAACATGGTCCAGCATTCCCGATTGATCGAGAAAAGCTCTCCCCAGCGCCTCTTTGATCAGAGAATCATCAATGGGGGTAAGGAATTGGGACTCCTTGACGGACGAACTGCCAAAGATAAGCAAAAGGGTTTTGGGGGTCCGCATTCCCAGGAAGACTTTCTCAGATGGTCCCAAATTCGATGGGTTTTCCACGATCGATCTCAAGCGCGAAAGATCGATCATGATTATATCCGTCGCTACTCGTTTTAAGGCCCGATCCAGCACAGGAGCTCCCACTACTAAAAGGGCTTTCCCATCTTCAGCAAACGGCAGTCCTACTTCGGCTACTCGAAGCCCATCCTGGGGAATCACCCACAACTGCTGCGGTATAGAGTCGCCAACGTGCGCAATGGGATTTCCATTTCTGTCGAGGCGTGAAATTCCCACAATCAGCGAGGACCGACCTATAGCGTCCAATAACTTTGACTCCGTGAACGCAGAAAGCTCCCCTAAAAGCGCTGTCCCGGCGTAGTATTCTTCCAGTTTTTCACGAATAGCGGTTCTGCTGGTCACCTGCATCGCCGAGTCTTTGGCCCCATCGAGAAATTCCTGAATAGCAAGCTTCTTGTCGGCAACCGCTCTCATCAATTGGCGTTCATTATTCTTCTTCATTTCATTGTATAACGGCCAAGAACTGACCAGACCGATGGCCATTCCGATTACAATGAAAGCGCCTGCCGCAAAACGCAGTATAGCCGTTTGTATTTCCCGGGTAGCCGACTTTTCCGCCATGATCAACCTGCCATGTTAGGATGGGAAGTTATTCCATGGTCCAATGCCGGTGGCGTTTCGGCCCTTCGTCTGATCATCAGCTGCTCTATCCGTCCCGAGAAAGCGGTGCCGCCGGCATGTCTCAAGTCAACCGGAACCGGTTGCCTTGAACTCAGTCAGGTCACGACATAGTTCGGTCTTATGAGCGATGGTCTCTTCTCGGGTCATCTCTTGAAGGCATATGTGACTCTCTTGACCCTGAATTATGAGGCGGTTTGCCCACCTCAGGGCCTCTGGGTCGGTACCCGGTAGCGGGACGGTTCAGTCTGATTCCCAATAGGCCTTCGTGTGGTCCCTCACAAGGTGAGCGGGGCGCAAAACTGTCGTTACACTGCTGACAAAAGCCTGTATTTTCAACAGACTGAGCTGTGCCTCGCCATTAGTCTTCGGTCAATTACAATATCCTCGGTGGTTCCTTACCCAAGCACACCGTGGTGTTGCCGCACCAAGGGGAAGACAAGGGGGACATAAACAATCCGCCTTCGTGATTGACCGAAGAGCAGGGCCTTCCGTCTGCCGATCCGGGGAATCCTCTTATAAGCCCATGAGAACCATTCTATACGATTGTCCATTTTTGCGCACGGCGAATATTCGAGCATTGCTGCCGTGCGGCTACGACGTTCTGGTTGAGGGAGGACGCGATCATATTCGGGCAACTCGTTCGTCCTTCGGTCCACTTTCGGCAGACGCTGCTTCTTCGGATCGGTGGAAGGGTACAAGTAGGCGTGGTTACGGGAAGATTAATGCCGAGAGCACCTGAGGCTCAATCGGCGCAAATTCTTTCAAAAAGGCGCCACAAGCGCCACATGGAAAAAATGCATATTCTATAAGGAATCAGCCCGCTATCTTTTTGTAAAGATCGTTTCCCTTGTCGTCTACGAGGATAAACGCCGGAAAATTTACCACGTCTATCTTCCAGACAGCCTCCATTCCGAGGTCTTGGTCGTCTAAGCACTCCACCTTTTGGATATTTTCGTGGGCAAGCAGAGCAGCCGGTCCTCCAATGGACCCGAGGTAGACCCCCACGTATTTTTTGCAGGCATCTGTTACCTGTTGGCTGCGGTTTCCCTAGGCGATCATGACAAGAGAGCCACCCTGAGACTGGAAGAGGTCGACGTATGAGTCCATGCGGCCGGCTGTGGTTGGACCGAAAGAGCCTGTCGGCTTACCCGGTGGGGACTTGGCTGGGCCTGCATAGTAAACCGGATATTTCTTAAGGTAATCCGGTATTGCGGAGCCCTTGTCCATCTGCTCTTTGAACCTTGCGTGAGCAATGTCCCTGGCGACAATGATGGTCCCTGAGAGTGACACTTGGCTGCCCACCGGGTACTTCGCCAGCTGGGCGAGAATATCTCCCATTGGCCTGTTCAGATCGATGTTTGCCACGGTCTGGTCCTGACCAGTGCGGTACTGACCAGGGATAAGACGACCAGGGTTACGCTCAAGTTCTTCGAGCCAGACGCCGTCTTTGTTGATCCTAGCCTTTACGTTGCGGTCCGCGACACAGGAAACGCCCATGCCGATCGGACAAGAAGAGCCATGAGGTGGGAGTCGGATAATCCAAACATCGAGAGCGAAATACTTGCCACCGAACTGGGCTCCAAAACCTGACTTGTACGCTGCTGCCAGTATCTTCTTCTCCAGTTCGAGATCACGGAATGTCTGCCCCATTTTGTTACCCTGGCCGGGAAGTCCATCCAGGTACTTGGTGTAGCTAACTTCACCGTTTTAAGGCAGTCTTCCGCTGAGGCGCCCCCAATGAGGAAAGCCAAATGATACGGTGGACACGCTGCGGTACCAATGGTCTTCATCTTTTCTACAAAGAATTTCTCAAGAGCCGCTGGATTCAACAACGCCTTGGTTTCCTGGTAAAGAACCGTCTTGTTTGCGGAACCGCCCCCTTTTGCAACAAAGAGGAACTGGTATTCCATGCCGTTGGTTGCGTAAAGGTCGATCTGGGCCGGTAGA
This sequence comes from uncultured delta proteobacterium, assembly GCA_963747865.1. Classification (GTDB taxonomy): domain Bacteria; phylum Desulfobacterota; class Desulfomonilia; order Desulfomonilales; family Desulfomonilaceae; genus JBBSBY01. The sequence goes on from CAVVHK010000023.1 coordinate 37,135, forward strand.
TTAGATCCCGAATTGACCTCCTTTTAGGTATCCATGGGAACTGTTTGGGAGTAACGGAGATTTTCTTCCGTGTAGGTTTTGTGAGCTCCTTTGCTGAGGGTACTCTTTGTCGTCAACGCCCGTCCAGACCTGCTGGCCCTTTTTTCCGAAGATCGTGACCGTGCCCGTATCCTGACAAAGAGGCAGCTCAAAATTCGAAGCTACTTCCGCGTTACGCAGGAGCGCAAGAGCCACGAACCGATCGTTGGACGAAGCCTCAGGGTCGGAAAGTATCGCAGACAACTGCTCCAAGTGCCCGGGCCGCAAGAGGAAGTTCACATCCCGCATTGCATGATTGGCCAGAAAGGTGAGAGCGGCAGGATCAACTTTTAGCACCTCGGTCCCGTCAATGATGCCTACCGATCGAAGTCCTTGGTGAGCAGCCGATACCTGGTCTGGTCCAGCCCGATGTCAAATAGGTTCCGGTATTCTGTTTCGGCAACAAGGTGTCTCGGGGGCAGTGAAATCTATGGCTGCAACTGCCGACAGCGCTGCGGCTCCCTTGAGCAGTTCTCTGCGAGATAAGGACATGTTCTTCTCCTGCGGAATTATGCGGCGGTCTTGCCACTGCCCAGGTTTTGAGGGTCACTGAACGGGGGCAGATTCGTTCCTCCAACCTGAAAAGGGTGCCGGTTGGCCCCACACGAGGTGTGAGGGAGCGAAAACATTCGTCATGTTGACGAAAAGGTCTCTTTTATGCTGCTGTTGCAGTGTATCTCCGCGTAATTCCGCCAGTCAAGCACAATTTCCGGCCGCTTATACAAACAGGGTGCGGTAGTGTCGAACGAAGAAGAGCGCTGAAGCCGAAAGAAACGTTTCCATTGGGAATTTTCATCAATTTATCAAAGAGCGTCAGTCTCTTATGACGGAAGCCTTTAAGCGAATACTGGGTTAAAGGTCAACATGATTACATTGTTCGCCGTTGGGTTCAAGCGCACTTATTCCAAAATGCACTGTCAATAATGTTATGGGGATCGTGTTGTGATGCGAGAGTCGGGAAATGGGAGTTGTTGAGATGCATTTAACCGGAAAATTCGGCGAGTGGCGCAGGTTGGAGTTAACGCATGTCCCCCATGACGACTTGGGCTTGTTTCTGGACAAGCTATCCCCCAAGGCTCTTTTCAGCACCCATTCAAGCCCTATTTTATCACCCGGCTCGGCTAATCCGAGCCGCACAAACATAACATCCTCTTTCGCGCTTCAAAGAGAATCTCGTTCGACGGATGTCCCCAAGCGGCGTTGCCTCAGCCAACCTTGCAGCCGCCGTTGCCACAGACCTAGTCCACACGCAACACGGCATGACAGTCCATAAAGTCTCAACAAACCTTCCTTTTATGAGGCCAATTTTTCGGACCCCATTTTGACCAATTTCCCCAATGATTGATGTCTTATTTTGCCGTCTCAAAATCAAAGTCTCAGGAACTTGACAAACGTCGTCATTTATGAGATTGGCCCCGGGACTATCTCGGAGGCATGTCATGGCAAAATATATCGGATACGCTCGGGTCAGCACGACCGGTCAGGACTTGGACTTGCAGCTAAAAGACCTTAGAGCTGTTGGCTGTAAGAATATCTTCACCGATAAGGTGAGCGGAACAAAGAGCCGGCGTCCCGGCCTCGACGCTTGCCTAACCACTTTGAAAAAAGGCGATACGCTCGTTGTGTGGCGATTGGATAGGCTCGGGAGGTCGATGCAGCATTTGGTATCGGTGGTGGCCGAACTGAAGGACAAGGGCATCGGATTCCGGTCTCTGAGGGACGGGACTATCAATACGACCACGGCGTCGGGAGAGCTTGTATTTGGTATCTTTGCGGCTCTTGCACAATTCGAGGGGGAATTGATAAGAGAGCGCACCCGAGCTGGATTGTCCGTAGCAAGAGCCCGGGGACGTACGGGCGGTCGAAAACCGGTTGAAGTTGATGATCCAAGGGTTCGGTTGGCAAAGAAGATGTACGAAGACCAAACGTTGAGCGTCAAGGAGATATGCTTAAGCCTTAAAATCAGCAGGGCGACGTATTACAGATACCTAGTGTTGTAGGTTAGCCCGGCAAGGTCTTGACACCTATGAGGGGAAGGTTGATCATACGGTACGTCTACATTAGTGGACGTGACATCATAGCGTTTGTCGCCGGACTTTCCTAGCAGGGAAGGGATATGACGCGAGCAGAAATTTTGATCCATATCGAAGCCTTGAAGCAACAACTTGTGGCTAAGTACTCCCCGGAAAGAATCATCTTGTTCGGCTCCGCTGCAACTGAAGAAGGCGAAGTCAATGATGTGGATCTGTTCATCATAAAAGACGATGTTCCTCATTTTGGCGCTGACCGTCTCCGAGAGCTGTACCGGCTTATGGATACAGACCTGCCGGTCGATTACATAGTGTATCGTCCCGAGGAAGTCGCCGAGCGACTGTCCTTGGGTGATCCTTTTGTGATCAGTGTGGTAAGAGAGGGGATAGTCCTCTATGGCTGATCCTTCGATTGTTAAGGAGTGGCTGGCGAGAGCCGATGAGGATTTTCGTTTCGCAGAAGCAAATCTCAAAGGCGGAAGCGAGTTTTATGCGCAAATTTGCTTCCATTTCCAACAGGCCGCGGAGAAGTATTTAAAAGCCTACATCATCGGCAAAGGCCTCACATTCCAGAAAGTTCATGACCTCGTCCACCTTCTTAAGACCTGCTCCGGCTTGGACTCGGCGTTCACAGGGCTTAAGGAGGATTGCATACTTCTCAACACCGCCTATATTGAAACCCGTTATCCCGTTCACTGGCCCACCCATTATACGAAGGAAACCGCTGAACAGTCTTGCGCCGCGGCGGTCAATATTGCCGGCATGGTCCGGAACCGCCTTGCAATGTAATGGAAGACCACGGATAACTTCAATTTATTCAGTCTTCTGCTGGCGGCTCTATGCCTGAATCGTCTGGTCTTCAAGCTCTCCACAGTGATTTAACTGTACACTACAGAGACCATGGATGAAGGGGCTGCGCTACAAAACCTACTTGCCAAACTACCTCCAGCTTGAAACACAATCACACTTTTTCGCTTTGAGCAGATCCAGCTCTTGACAAAACACTAGTATTGTGGCCTAGTTAGTTATGCGCCGATTTGACCACAGATTGCTGGGCGCAAAAGAAGTGCAGCTAAAGCGTGACCCCCGTCGAGCTTTGCTGCGGCGGTTTTTTAGTTCTCCCCTTGAAAAGGAAGACTACTAACTAAACGGCCCACGTGGAAGGAGCCGATGATGAAGCCCCTTGGACAAATTTCTATTTCCAAACCGGAGACCTGATTTAACTCAGGAAGAGGATTCTGTCGCTCTTCCGGCACGCGGAGGGTGTATGCGCATCAGAAGCCATTCCGGCTCATCATCAATGCCTATGGACCAGTCTCAGCGCTTCATGCTGAGTCGTGTCCTCGTCTATATGGATCGCCTCTTGGATAAGCACCCAAGGCTCGACTTTGAAATCCTCGAAGCCCTTCACTGGGCGCTCGGATCTGAAATAGTTCAAGAAGACCTGATACCTCTTGCCGCAATGTTGGACGCCGGTGATAGAAGACGACGATTTGAAGCGGACTTACGCGAGGAGATTCGCCACGGCCGAGATTTCGCCAACCTCGTGGATCAAGCTCTTCGTAAGACCCGTAAAGATGAACAGATGTGTGTCGTGGGGCTTCTCAGAGGACTGCTCAAGAAGAGAGTGGGTCAGCTACAATATCGCCGTGCATCCGACATTGAGAAGAGCCTGGGCGTTTTCCAACAGATGTTCGATTTGAACGAGCTTGAAACGGAGATTTGCCTCTTCCTCTTCATACTATCAACATATGAAGAAGCCCAAAGCTTTTTCGAATACCATCTCAAGTGCGAACGGTTTGCAGGAAGAAACTATCTCGCAACCATTCTCGGTTCCAGGGTCCCGGAAATAGGGGAAGCTCTCAATGGGAAACTCTCCAAGATTGGAATACTTGATTCAGATCGCCATCACTCTCTTTCTATGGATTCCGGTTTTTTGAATCTGCTGCAGAGCCCTTGCTGCGCAGATATCAAGACTGAATTCTTCCGAAAAATTGATCCTGATCCTGTTCCCCTCAACGCCCACCCGGTGGAACCACAGATTGTCGATCACATTCTTAACCTGCTTAGGGAGAAACCGGCAAGCTCGACACACATCATTTTCTACGGTCCGCCCGGCACGGGCAAGACCAGCCTTGCGTACGGTCTCGGCAAGAAGCTTGGGCTGCCTATCTATCTTGTAGAACACGGTGGCAAACAAAAGGGTTGGAAGCGTCAGGCCGCTGTTACGGCGTCTGTAAATGTGGCAAGCCAGGGCGCAGGAGCGCTCGTTATTGCGGATGACGCCGATAGTATTATCGGTACTCGTAATTCCTGGTTTTTCTCAGGTGAAACCTCGGACAAACGATGGCTCCATGACGTTTCTGGAAACACCTGGAGTCAGAATGATATGGACCGTAAACTCCATAGCTCAACTGGAAGAATCCGCGGCAAGACGTTTCGCTTTCAGCCTGTCCTTCAAACCCTTCAGCCGTCTGCAAAGAAAGCGTATATGGGAGAGCATTCTCACGGATTACCGTCTCGACGCTTACTTCAACGACCATGAGATACAAGATTTAGCAACCAAATTCGACGCAAGCGCCGGCGTTATCGAACAAGCCGTAAAGAAGGCGGCGGAAATAGGGTCGGACTCCAAAGATGAGGTTCACCAAGCTGTCGTTCTCTCCTTGGAGGCGCACCAGAGCCTTGTCAATGGAGGACATAAGCCTGTTCGTGACGGCAAAATTGATCCTAAGAGCTTCACTATTGATGGACTGAACGTCTCCGGCGTGGATCTACCTGGCCTTCTAAAAGAGCTTGAATCCTTTAGCGATTATCTCAAGCATTGCCGTAATGATGAGCCGGTCGGCATGTCTCTCCTTTTCCATGGAGTCCCCGGGTCCGGTAAGAGCCATCTGGCCCGATTCATAGCGTTCAGGCTCGACAAAGAAATCCTTGTTAAGAGGGGCAGCGACGTTCTCTCAAGCTGGGTCGGAGGTACCGAGCAAAATATTCGAACCGCCTTCGACGAAGCCGCTGAAAAAGACGCCATCTTACTCTTCGACGAATCGGATTTTCTCCTCGGTAGCCGAGATCGGGCGGTACATTCGTGGGAGATCAGTCAGGTCAACGAGTTCCTGACCGCCATGGAAACGTTCCGCGGCATCCAGATCTACACCACGAATAGATTAACCGATCTCGATGCCGCTACGTTGCGCCGGTTCGATCATAAAGTAGAGTTCGGTTATCTAGAGCCGGAAGGGGTTGTGGTCTTTTACAAGAAGATTCTTAAGCCTCTTGTTGGGTCTGAGCTGAAAAGAGAGCTCGAAAATCAACTGAAAAGCATAATCGGCCTTACGCCGGGTGACTTCAAGGTCGTTCTGACCAAGTTCCGCTTCAAGGCCCGCGGAGAGATTTCACACCAAGCCCTAATTGACGCTCTTAGCGAGGAAGCACGGGTGAAAGAACTACACGCTGGCCGGAAAGCTGTCGGATTCTAATCTATAAACGGGGTGCCTGCATAATCAGCAGGTAAGCGACTTCTAGAGGCGCTACTTGCCTATGAGAAAGGAAGGAAAAATGGCAAAGCAAACCGATGACAAGAATATTATTTTGAAAGCGGTTCAGCCGCTCAACGAAATTATTGTTCCTACCCCTGACTCAGGGTTCTTGGGAAAATTCCTGGAAGAGACGGAAAACATGCTCAAGGCCAGAGCTATGAGAATGAGCGGTTTGCTCCGAAGAATCAATGAGTCGGGTCAACGTACAGAGAATCTGCTACGAAAGGCTGCTGAACGGATGGATTCAGCTTATTCAAAGCTTGAAGGGGATCTCCGTAAAGAAGGGTTGGCGCCCGCCAATGATGAAACTGAAGCGCAAGACGAATAATGTTCATCGACTTTTGGTTGGGCGTAAGAGGAGGAGGTTGCCATGTCCGTATTACGAGCGAAAGTACTACCCGACAAGGGAGGCTCTGAAAGGAACGTCTCCGAGTTTGCAGCGCCGCAATGGGTCGAAATCGAGAAGTGCAAAGAAAAGGGCTATATCTTGGTCCATGTCTACGAAGCAAGGATCTGTCGCTACGTCCATACCTGGCACTCCTCAATTGCGTCGGCCATGGCCGAGGCGAACCTTGATTTCTCCGTAGCTGAAAGCGAATGGGCTCTGATGAGTCGTGAAGATTCGTAACGTTCTACTCGGGGCAAGCCGAAGCATGCCACTGAAGGACCATGTAGCATAAAACAGCCTTAGATTCAGTATTGTAGGTCGGGGGGCACGACTACTAAGAAATCGTCAGTACCCGAGGAAAGGATCGCAGAAAGTCGGCCTATTCATCAATTCGGAAGAATTCCATGGTGATAAAATCATTGAGTTCTTTGCGGACATGAAGACGCAAAACTTTTACTTCTTCCTTCCATTGGTCCGCTTTATCCAATGCCTCTTCTTCCCAAGGAAGGCGTTGTTCAGGGGTTTTTGCTCGAATATCTCGCACAAGCTCTGGGGGAACGGGGGTAGACAATATTTCTTGATAATTTATCCTAATCTTCCTTATGGCCCCGAGAAGTTTGAGTAAATCATTCCGCAGGAGAAACTTTTGGTCTGGTTGAGAAGGATTCTTGGGGATAAGATGAAGGTCTTGAAGCGGAGGGCCTTCCTTAAGCGCTTTGTTGATAAGTTTTCTTAGGCGCTTATAATTGCCGTCAAAGTCTGGGGATGTTGTGGAAACGCCGGGGCTCTGCTCAGAGAGGGGAAATGCCATACCGTGTCTCCAAGAAATAAGGATGGGAGATCAGGCTTGCCTCACTGTTCACCGGAGAGGAACGCCCCATAACATGGGACGCATAACCGGTCAATCAATATTTTCATGACGCAGAAATCTTTCGAAGGGTCAATTTCATGTAGATCATTAGGGCCGGTTTTACCGTTCGGCAATCCTCTCCATCCAGATGTCGGTGGGTGGACCTATACGGAGGGAAAGAAAGGGCTTCTAATTAGGAGAGAAGATGGGGCGATAATGACTATATTATTTAATAATATGAAATAGATCTACTGTCGCCCCGATACAGATCACACTACCATAGCAGTAAAACCTTCCGACTTCCGCACCCCTTCCAAAGCGAGCCTATCCGCTTCTTCGACGCTCCTTCCTGCCGACTGGTTGCCCACAGACAAGATGCAAAAAAGCTCTTGGGCGGAGTCGGGCCACCCCTTGACTTCATCCGGAATGGGCGGAAGATGGAATGACGCTGACCCGTCAGAACGTATTGCTTTCTTTATTCCGGCATCGTGCAAGGAGGTGACAGGAACGTCAAGTCCTCCTGTCATCGCTCCCGTCATCTCCTTCTTATTGATATCACTAACTAATGACGGGATGACAGGAGTGACGGGAGATCCGGGAACTTCTTTGGACTCCGAGGAAAAATAACGTATCTTATTTTCCTCCCCGTCCGGATCCGATTTGGTTATCGACATTCGTCTGGACTTTTTATCTCTCTCCTCCTCGATTGTTATTCCCACTTCAGCCAAGTCATGAGAAAGCTTCTTCAACTTTTTGCTGAAAGCGCTTGTTCCCTTAGGCCAATCCTTCTTTACCCTTCTCTCTTCAGCCATTTTCGTAAGCTCAGAGTAAAGGTCGCTCGTTTTTGTAACCCTCATACACGAAAGTCTGCGCTTTCGACTACCTTAATACCCAAAAATGAAAACTCGCGGAGAATCGTTCTCAGGCGCCATATAAATCATCTGTCAATGGACCTCGGCATGGCTTGACTTTCATCTTAGAGCGCCGCCGCAGATTGTGGAAAAGGTCGGCGGCATTAGGGTCAAAAGCGTGAAATACTAGTCCCATACTGCAACTTGGCGGTATGAACGAGTTTTTGTCGGTGGGTACTCAAAGTTCTCTCTTCGCATACCAACTAAGAATAATGCTATGATGCTACCAGTTGAGACATGCTTCGCTGAGTGACCCTTGCCCCGCCGCCGCATGCCCTTCCCTGATTTCGTTGATTGCTCACTTTGCTGAGGAGAATATTCCATACAGCGCTATATCTTTACCACTAACCATAAGAGTATTGCAGGGCTGGAATCTTTCATTACCCGGAATGCATACCCTATAGCCGTAAATGCTCCTTTGATCTCGATTGATGCGGCTCTATTTGTCCTTCAAGGAGAAGTTCGTTTGTCGGAATATCACCGCTGGAGTTTGCGTGGACACTTAGGCGCCGACACTTCAGGGGGCGGGCGAAATTCAACAAGGGGATATCCCCCGTCAGTTCAATTGACTTCACAGCGTGACCGCAACCGTGGCTGAAGACTTTAAGTTGGACGCCTAACCGTCTAACGTGTGAGACTCCGACGACTTGACAGCCTTTCCGTACCGCACTCGCACTTGAGCCGCTATTACCAGTGAGTTGTAGCCATAAGGCAATAACCGTAAGGAGATACCCTGGGGCGGGCTGGGAAGACGGGGGGAATACATAGTGAAATTTCCAACGAAATGCCTAATCTTATTTTGCCAGTATTGATGCGGGTTTTCTCTAAAACGGTACCATTATGTTCCTTCCTCTGTCAGGGGTCTTCCTCTTCAATAACTTTATCAGTTAACATTGCTCTATTCTGAAGCATGATCCTTGTCATCAGAGCAGCACCAAGAATCATTTCAGACTCTCCCATGTTTGACTCTACCTAAGCTTTAGAAGCACATTCATCGTTGAATGGGCCCGTATCTGTTGTTGAAGGAACAAGCTTGAGTACTGGCGAGATTGAGATTCCAGAGTATCGAGGAATTTCTTCGTGGTCTGCCTAACGCCTACTAGAGGGCATATTGTCCTGGCTGTTGTCAAAATCTGCTCATGAGGCTGCTTAGGCGGCGAACGTTGACAAAGTTGATGCGGTTACGTAAAAATATTGGCTTTTAGTCTCAGAAAATCGTAATAACTAATCGGGATGCGATACTGAACGGGTTTACAAAAATGTATACACAATATACGAACCACCAAGGGCTTCAACCGCAGTGTCCAATAAACATTTTGGCCATGCAAAAGGGGCTTGATTCACCTCCGAAGGTCGCATACGTCCTATTGTGGTTTCCTAAGCCGTCTGAAACATTCATCTTCCGGGAGGTGGTCAACTTATGGCGTATGGGGTTACCTCTCAAAGTCTTCACCCTTTACGGAAACCTGACCCGATGGCTTAGCCCTGAGATGCTCCAAGTGGCTCCCAGTATAGAAAGGATGGGCATATGGTCCATAGCGAACATGGTCTCCGCTCTGCGATATTGGGCCACGAGAAAGCCCCTTATAACCAACTTACTTATGCGATATGTCCCATTGCGCCGATGGAGATCCCTCGAAGTGGCTGGTGAAAACTTATGGGCTTTCTTTGCGGGCTTCCATCTGGCAAGACGATTTGAGCAAGAGGGTATTGAGTTGATACACGCGCCTTGGGCCAATGGACCCGCCACCGCAGCGTGGGTCGCTTCCAGGCTTACTGGAATACCATTTAGTTTCTCCGCCAGAGCAGTGGATATTTATCCTCCTGATGGAGCTCTGAAAGAGAAAATTCGAGACAGCCTATTTGTGAGGACCAATACCCTGACAAACGTCGGCTACCTCCGTAGCTTTTGCAATGGATATTCCGGGAAGATTCAGCTTGCTTACAACGGCCACCCTTTACTGTCCTATAAAGACGCCCCGGTAAATATGAAGCCTCCATACAGAATTCTGGCCATGGGCCGTTTCGCTAGATTCAAGGGTTATGACGTTTTGCTGAAGGCGGCCAAAGTCCTAGATGAAAGTGGATTCGATTTTCACCTCACCATGGCGGGTTCCGAGGGTCGAGCCGCCTACCTCCAAGTGCTCGCGAAGAAATTGGGTCTCAAACGCAAGGTCTCTTTTCCGGGTTACATAACCCATGACAAGGTGTCGGAACTTTATTATTCCTCAGACTTATTCGTGATGCCAAGCGTCATCCATAAGACAGGTGAGCGGGACGGCATTCCCAATGTCATAGTGGAAGCCCTCCTACATAGGCTACCTGTAGTGGCCACCCCTGTTTCAGGAATTGGAGAAGTAATCCAACACGGCAAGACTGGGTTCCTGGCAAAGCCAGGAGACCATAAAAGCTTGGCGAGCATGATCCAACAAGCGCTCGTGGATAGGTCTAGAGCATTGAGCGTAGCTCAACAGGGCAAGGAACTGGTGTTGGCAAAATTCGACCCCGAAACCAACCACAAGCAACTATTTGTTATGTACTCGGAGGCTTTCGAGCGGTTCTTGAACAGGTCAACCACATAACAGCAAGGGACTGAGCCGGTATTCAGCGTTATTGTCAGTAGACGCCCGACCTAGCGCTGTGCGCTCCGGCGCTGTGTGCAACCAGGAAAGGCTGAGCTGGAGACATCTGTCTGTAAATGGTATTCATGAAAGCTACGCGGGCAAAGTGGCCACTTCCCGTTTGTGGAGATATCTCCGTGCGAGAAATATTGGCGGGAACCGTATCTGATACAACGTTGACTTCGCGGTGGAAGGATGTGGACCCCGGTTAAAAATCGCTGATGCTGGCCAGTGAGCTGAGGCGGGAGTCGGCCAGAGCATGCGCCTACGTTTGAAGACACGCATGCTCTGAAAACCGATCGACTAAGCAAAAAGACTTAGAAAGTTGTCAACGTGGAGCAGTCTGTGCCGTTGGAAGGAGCCGAAAGCGCGCAACCCGCTGTGCTAGTGTCGACCATTGATTGAGTGTAACATGAGTAGCCCCGCCCGCCGTATTCAGCGCCCGTGCAACTTCCGGTAATGGCCGGAAGGTCGGTTCCTCCGCCCAGGGTCTGCCGATAGATATAACGGGTTGTGGGACCGGCCGGCTTGCTGCCTTTATTGGCGCACGACGTAACGATCATGTTGCTCGTGTCCGCGCTGATGAGAACGTTGCACTTTCTGCTGGAGCCGCCCCAACCATAATAAGGACCGACCAGCCAGGAAACGTTAAGGTTGCTGGCGAGGATTTCAAGGCTCGAACAATTCAAGTCGATCAACTCGTTGCCAAGTCTCTCGATGCACGCGCCGATCTTGGAAATATCGCCGGTGGCGGATCGGTCACAAGCGGTCCTCTTATACGACACATAATAAGGGATGGCGATGGCGAGAATGATGCCGATGATGGCTACGACGACCATCAGCTCGATCAAGGTGAAGCCTCTGCGGTTTCTAAGTCTAGCTAACACGGTTTTCTCCTTTCTCTAATTTTGTAAAGTCCTCGAACCGAGAACTCTAAAGTCATCTATTATCGTTTTATTGAACATAGCTTTAAGCAATAAACGTGCCGTCTAATTCTGGAACCAAAGAGCAGGATTATCCGTCCAAAACAACCTAAGCCCTTTTAATGGATTCATAGGAAGGTGACGAGAAATGTCATACACGGAGTCGGCTAGGGCAATCGCTTAATATTGCAGGATTATCTTCTGTCCACTTAGTGTGCGGGCTTGACAATTCTTGCTCGTTTTCGAGGGGCTCTGGTCCAGCCACACATTCCGTGGTATTGATCGGCTCAAACTGTTATACGCTCTTAGCCTGCAAACCGTCCCCAAATAGCGGGTCGAATCGGGAAGACTCTCCCTCATACGTCTATCTTGACGCAAAAAGGGGAAAACCGCCCGGTAAGACTCCAAATCGGCTAGCGCTTGGGTAACCATTTGAGGGAGTGCCCTCCATCTCGTGCTAGAATGTTGTCAACGTGCCGCAGTCTATGCCGTTAGCAGGAACTACCAGATCGCAACCAGGATTGGCAGTGCTAACCATTGATTGAGTGTAACATGAGTAGCCTTGGCCCCCGTATTCCGAGCCGACGCAGGAACCTGTGATGGCCGGAAGGTCGGCTCCGCCGAGGCTGAGGGTTTGTCTGTACATATAACGGCTGGAGGGACCGGCAGGCCGGCTACCTTTGAGGGAGCATGCCGTGAAAACCGCGTTGGCCGTATCCACGGAAATGAGAACATTACATTTCCTGGTGGAACCGCCCCAACCATAATAGGGACCCAACAACCAATCGATCTGAAGAGAAGTGGACATGACTTCAAGGCTCGAGCAGTTCAAGTCGACCAACTCGTTGCCGAGTCTTTCGATGCAAGCGGCGAGTCTGGAAATATCGCCGCTTGCGGATCTGTCGCACGCGGTCCTCTTATAAGCCACATAATAAGGAACAGCGATTGCTAGGATGATACCGATGATGGCGACGACGACCATCAACTCTATCAAGGTGAAGCCTCTCGATTTTCCAATTCTGGCTAACACGATCTCTCCTTACGCTGTAGATGGTTTATCCGCAGAGGAATCCGTTGTCCTTGGAATCGCAAATCTCTTGACGTTTTCACTCTCACCGTGAAAATGCCATCTACAAACGACACACGCGCTAATTTAAGAAGTCCTTTTCGAAGCTGCGTAAATCGGATGACAAACGACAAGTCATTGAAAAGACGCTCACCTATGACTGACGCCTCGTTATACCACCGCGTTGCGGTCACCAAAGAGGCCTAGCAATCAGCTCCAGTGTAGCGTCTCTCAAACCTGTAGAATGTGTAACCCTTCATTTATGCCAAGCAAACCAGGGCGACGATCAACGATATCAAAGAGTCGCAGTCTTACGCGCGATCGCAAATGAATGCTTGCCGGGATGGACCATTGAGAAACGAAAGACGTGGTCGTCAGTAAATGTTTTCTTAACGCAGAACTTTCTCTCCGGCGCGGATCAATTTTGCTCCCCTGCTGTCTAAAGCCTATTCGGCTATATGGTATCCGTTATCCCTCAACATGCCGCCTTTGAATATGTTCTTTGTTCCACGATTTTCCATTCTCTGTCCGGAGCCCAATGCCAGTGATGTGTGAGCGAGAGCAAGCGTCAAGATGAGAAAAGGAATCACCAACAGCCTCTCCGTTTCACATATTCTTTATTGAGCCGGAGCCTCTTCATTATCCTTATGCAAATGCCGTTCCAGTCATGGTCTGGATGGACATTACATTTTAGGAGACCGTGTCCGAGCTCATGGACCCAAGTAGCTCGGTAGGCGAGCATGTCAAAAATCGTCACTAACAATAGATGAAAGCAAGAACTCATGAATTTCATTGTGTTATTAGACGTCCACTTTGTGGACGGGCGCCCGTAGGATCACCGCACAGTTCTTTTGTCATAGATCTTCAACGTGTTCCTACCCATCTGCACACGTTCGGGGACTATCCAGTCCTCATTCCTCCCAGCGGCGGATCGCAAACGGCTCCACTTGCAATTCGTGCGCCACCGCATTGATACCGAAATATTGCATACTCGTTCTCCCACAAAGTAATTCATAGTGGAGGTATACTCTATCTATTCCAATCGTAAGTCAGTGACCTCCGGCTTTGCCGGAGGTCACTGACTTACGATTGGAGATGGCTCAATGGCTTTAGTCATTGAACCTAGAAATGTGGAGTCGGCGCTAATTGCGCTGGGTGCCGCGCTTTTTGTTTTTTCGTAACTGGTAGTAAATAGGGCTTGTTCTCCGAGACCTCATGTGCTTTGATTTGTATATCCAGTACAAGTTAAAGCAAGGAAGGAGGCCTCGGATGAATACGAAAATAGAAGAAGCTCAGGAGGAATTCAACTCTATTCTTCAATTCGTAGTGAATGGAGCGCTTGATCTGCAGATTCACGAGGTGGAAGATCGGATCTATCGGATGCTTCTTCGGCTGGGACGAATTCTGTTGGAGCTGTTTGTATTGTCCATGGGGACTGGGAAAACAGGAGAGATTTTGGTCAGCGCCGACGGCGGCTTGTACCGGTATCTGAGAGATTTGGGGCGCAAGTATTTGTCCATTTTCGGAGAGATCACGATAATGCGGGCCTATTATGCCGGAAGAGGACAAAAGGGGTTATTTCCCTTGGACGCAAGGCTCAATCTTCCCGACAGAAAGTATTCCTACGTCCTCCAGGACTGGATGGCCTCTCAAGCGGTAGAAACATCCTATGAACGAGCGGCGGCTTGGGTGAACAAGCGTCTTCATTTAGAATCAGCCCATAGACCGATTCAACGAGTGATTCAGGACTGCGCCTTGGCGGTCAATGAGTTCATGGACTCTCTTACCCCTCCCCATGTGGAAACGGAGGGACCCATTCTGGTTCACACAGTGGATTGCAAAGGAATTCGAATGCGACCCCAAGAGCGCAATCCCGACGTCGTGAAAACCAAGGACAAGCCCGGCGAGAAGCGGATGGCCTGTGTGGCGCAAGTCTACACTATCGATCCTCATTACAGGTCGAAGGAAGGCATAGTGGACAGCTTCTTTGGGTCAGCCGTTTTCAAGACGGTCAAACACAAAGATCCCCGTCGACCGGAACCACTGAACAGGCGGACCTTTGTCTCGCTCAAAGACAAAAAGTCCGAAATCTTTCGCCGCTCGTCGCTCTCGGCCAAGGTTCGGATTCATGGGACAGAGGAAGAGAAGTTGGCTCTTATGGATGGAGAAAAGGCCCTGTGGAGCCTTTCTCGCAAAGCGCTACCGGGTTGGTCCGAGACTCTCGACCTCACACACGCCGTGAAGAGGATTCGGCTCGCGGGCGAACTCCATCACGGCCCCGGAACATTGGCGGAGGACTACGGACGTGAGGCTCTGCTGTGTCTCCTGGAAGGACGTCTGGATGACGTGATCGAGGACTTCGATACGGCGTTGGATGACGGGACGCTTTCCGTCTCAAAGGCGAAAGAACTCAAGAGCGAGGCTCTGGGTTATTTTCGGAACAACCGGCATAGGATGTCTTACGATCGGAATCTGGCTAAGGGGCTTCCCATAGCTTCGGGAGTAATCGAGAGCGTCTGCAATTCCCTCATAAATATCCGCATGGAGGGAGCGGGCATGTTTTGGTCTACGCAAGGGGCCGAGGCGATGCTAAAACTTCGAGGAGTCTTCCTTGATGACCTTTGGGAGGAATTCTGGGAATTCAGAGCAAGGGCGGAGAGGAACAGGCTATACGCCAAATACGACAACATCCGTCCAGCTACCCAGGAAGCGCCTCGGAACCGGAAAGCGGCATGATGTCATCAACTGAAGAAAACGCGCCGCACCCAATTGCGCTAGTCGTAATTTTGAAAAATCGTAAGATCATGACAAAAGTTGACTTTTGCGGGAACTTTCAGGAAACATCATGCCAAATGAGGATCTGTAATATAGTAGCGTCCTTTCGGGTTCGAGTATTCCGGATCTTAAGCTCTATGGAGAAATGGAAAGCTGCCCTGAAATGGTCCCGGTAGTCTTGATTATCATGAAACCGAATGATTATCGTAGGTCCTAGGACAAACGGAATAAAAAACTTGCGGCGTTCACTGTGCCAAACTCCACCGAGTTGGATAAACGTTCAGTGGCGAAAATGCCTAATGCGCATGGTTTCGAAAGAACCGCTATTCTTCTTGCGAATGTCACAAGAGGCCATGGACAAAATCAGTGAGATCAAGTGACGCAAGTGTCATATTCTAATATCATTTACGATTTACGGCGAACCGGACTTGACCGACAGGTCAATTCAATCCTTGCCCAAGGACTCAAGTATCTAGGCGCAAATTTCTTGGGCGTCGCTGTGGCCGCGCTTAACGGCATCCTCTTAGCAAGGCGTTTAGGGCCTTCGGGCACTGGGACACTGAGCTTATTGGCGGTGACGGCGTCTCTTTCGGCGTACGTGGCCACTTTAGGATTAAACCGGGCGAGCATTTTTTTTATGGGTAATCAATCTGAAGCGAAATCGGTTTTAGCCAACAGTCTGCTTTATACGGTCGTATCAGGCTACGCTTTGACAGGGCTATGGATTCTGTTCTCAGACTCATTGTCGGACGCTCTCGGATTGACAAAGTCTCCTCAAGCCATACCCCTCGCAAGCTTTTTGCCGCTGTGCTATCTGGCTCAGACCTTCGCGAATGATTTGCTGATTGGGCAACGTCAGTTTTTCCACAGAAACGTTATGTCGCTGGCTTACGAATTCTTGGGGCTGACGGGCACGGCGGGCTTAGTCTACTACGCAAGAATGGGGGTTAATGGCGCTGTGGTGTCAATACTGTTGGCATCCGGTATTTCAGCGGCGTACGGCTTTTTCTTCGCGATCAGACTCACCCGCCCCCGCCCCGGCGATTTGGACGCTGCTTTGTGTGTGAAGAGCCTAGTGTACGGGCTTAAGCTCCATGTGGGAAACATTTTTCAGATGCTCACCCTCCGCAGCGACATGTTCATAGTGAACTACTTCATCGGCCAAGCAGGCGTCGGATTATACGCTGTGGCGGTTTCTCTTGCGGAACTGCTCCTCCAACTTCCCGTAGCGGTGACCAATGTCATGTTTCCAAGTGTCAGCGACAAGAAGTGGATTTTTATGAGCACCGGCGCTGCCATGATCGGTCGCTTGCTTGTAGCCGTGATGACGCTCTCGGGAGTCATTCTGGGGGTAATCTCATACGCATTCATTCCAGGCGTCTTCGGAGATGACTTCGGGTCCGCTTGGCCACCTCTACTGGCGCTTATTCCGGGCATCATCGCTCTGGGAGTCCACAAAACGGCCATAATTTATCTCATGGGAAAAGGCTATCCACAGTACATGACCTATACCGGGATTACGGGGCTTCTGGCATCGGTCCTGCTCGATCTTGCGCTTATTCCATGGGCAGGAATTATTGGGACCGCCTTCGCATCAACGGCTTCGTATATTTTAGTGGCGGTTGTTTCCTCTCATTATTTTTGCTCCTTAGGGAAAGTTCCCCTGACCGATTTGTTTATTCCGAGGTGGTATGAGCTTCGTGAGCTCCGCCGGCTCTTCTTGCCCATCAGTGGGATGGTATCAAAGAGGGTCACATAGAACCGTCACCCCAAGAAGGAGATTGTGCTGCACGATGGACCTGAAGGATATCGTCATAATAGGAGCCGGAAACAGTGGTCTGACAATGGCCGCGCACCTAACCATGGAGGGCCACGACGTCAGGCTTTTCAGCAGGAGACGAGAAGAAGTAGAAAAGCTTTCGCAAGTTAACACAATAATGTCTCAGGGGGTGATAGTGGGCGCAGCGCCAATTAAGCTTTTCACAAACGATATCAGCCAAGCGGTGGAGGGCGCCGAACTTATAATCGTCGCCACCCCTGCCGACGCGCACTGTGTTGTCGCGGAATTGCTGGCGCCGCATTTGACGGACCGCAAAATCATATGTCTTCACCCTGGGAGGACTTTCGGCGCAATTGAGTTCCTCCACTCGCTCCGTCGAAGCGGAGCCCCGGAGCAGCCCCTTGTAGGTGAGACACAAACCACAATTTACACGTGCCGCAAATGTGGATTGAATATAGTGGAGATACTTGCCCTTAAAAAAAGCGTGCAGGTTGCCGGGCTAAATGCGACAGATACGCAGGAGTTGCTTGAGGCTCTACCTTCCTGTCTTAGCGCGCATCTTGAAGCGGCGGATAACATCGGTGTCACCTCACTGGGAAATATCGGTCCCATCCTACACACTGCGCCCATGCTCTTCAATGCCGGTTGGGTAGAATGCGGAAGGACGTCTTTTAAATACTACCGTGATGGAATAACCCCCTTGATTGCGTCTTTCTTGGAAAGGATAGACGCCGAAAGAGTAGCATTAGGTGAGAAACTTGGAATTGGGTTGGTCGGTGTCACTGAATGGATGAAAAAAAGTTACGATATTCGGGGCGACACGCTTTATGAAACAATACAAAACAACTCTTACTACGGCACGATAGAAGCTCCCGTTAGTCTCCGGCATCGTTACCTAATGGAGGACATATCCACAGGCCTTGTCCCTTACGAGGCGCTTGGCGCGGCGCTCGGGTTAAAGATGAAGCTTACTGCTCAAGTTATTGACCTAGCGACGGAATTGCTGGAATATGATTTTCGGTCACAGGGAAGGAATTTCCGGCGCTTGGGGTGGGAGAGCTCGTCTATCGACACCATAGCAAGCGTGCTAAAGGGAGCGCCATCAGTTCAGAAAGACAATCCAATTCAAGGCGGAGGGAACGCTGGCGTCAATTGATGGATTTCAATTTGATCCCGGCGGGACAAGGATTCCGTATCTTCCTTCCGACTGTATCTCCTGGTTACTTCGATGAGACGCTGTGAACAAGGGTGGTGCGAGTGGAACATGTTTTCTTTAACCCCTTATGAGGATATTGTGCCATGAGTGACGCAATTCTGACCAAACCCAAACTCGTTTGCTGCAGTCTTTCCGGGTGCGTTCATGTAGCGGGGGCGGCGAACTTTGCCGCCCTTGCGGATCGTAGAGGGGTAGCAGTCTCTTTTCTCGGCGCCGATTTCAAGGTTGATATTTGGAACGGATCGTACACATATCCGATAGTCTTTTCCGAGCGCGATTGGAGTCCAATAGTCAGATTGGAAAACCATGTGTCAGAAAATATTGGATAAGGAGCAATGATGAAGAAAACAGCGGTGGCTGCGTTAATACCGTTGATTCTCTTGACCCAGGCGTTTACTCTTGAGGGTCAACAACAGCCGAGAGGATCTGGACAAAATTTCGAGCTGAAAAAAGCTGAAATTTTGAATAGGATTGATGAGAGGCTGGCTCGTATCCAACAGATGAAGTCTTGCGTCCAGTCGGCAAGCTCCCGCGATGACCTTCGCGCCTGCAGGGAAAAGTTCGGGCCAAAAGATGGACAAGGCAATCGACAAAGAAGACAAGGAGGATATCCGGGGTCTGGGGCCACTCAATAGGACAGACATCGTGGGAAGTTCCTGAATGAATTTCCATTGATTCCGGACTAGAGAGACAAATACTATGAGCCACGGTCACTAGGACAACCTGCTTGTGATGGCCCATTATTCTTCAATTGGCGAGATATTTCCCTGATTCCAAGTCACATCCTTCAGCGGGCGCACATCGAAAACACTTAGGCAAAGCATCACCTTACGGAGCATCCAATGATCGGATCATGCCCAGCATGCGGGGTTCGATTACAAAGCCATTCGACTTCTTGCTCCGTCTGCAGAAAATTACTCGTCCCGCATGATGGAGGGAGCCGCCGGTCATTCGATTCTGACGAGGTAATGAAACCTGGGACAACCGGAAAAGCGTGAAGGAATGAGCGATAGCCTATGAGTCTTGGGAAAAGTCTGAAGAAGAAGACAAAAGGAACCAAGAAACGCTAGCCCGTTTTCCGCTCTCAAAACCATGTCGAAAAGTCATAGATGCCCAATGAGCTTCTACATTCACGGTTTTCCCGACTTTGCTTGTTTGACCGTTATACCTGTTTTCAACCACTCAATAGCCTTTTTTACTGCGATATCTTCGGCGACGTCAGATCCTTGAGGGGTCTTATCCACCTCGCCCTCCAAATCGATGTCCGGAATTATACCCTTCTTGTCGATGGAGCGTCCCTTCGGGGAGTAGAAATGGGCCGTGGTGAGCCTCAGCGCACATCCCCCTTCGAGAGGGAAAATTGTCTGAATAGAAGCCTTGCCGAAGGACTTCGTTCCCAAAATTAGAGCGAGATCATAATCCTGGAGAGCGCTTGCTAAGATTTCCGACCCGCTTGCAGTGCCTTTGTTGATAATTATGGCGAGCTTCAAATCGAGAGGCTTATTATTTTTCTTTGATTTGTATTGCGTACGCGAATTCTTTTCTCTGCCGTCTGTGTAGGCTATCAGCTTGTCACCGCCATCAATAAATAGATTCGCTATCTTCACCGTCTCAGTGAGTAGTCCGCCGGCATTGTTACGTAAATCCAAGATTAAACCTTTGACACGATGTTCTTTCTGTAATTCGTCAATCGCCTTAGAAAAAGCTACGCTTACGTTTTCCGGCATGTTCACCAGTTTAAGGTAAGCGTATCCAGGCTCCAAAAATTGCTTCTTCTTAATAGGCTGAGTTCGGATTGTATCTCGATATATCCTGTAATCTTTGAGTCCTTGAAGCCCTTCTCGCATTATTGTGATAGTTACTCCTGAGCCTTTTGGACCTCGGAGCAATTGCGTAGCTTTGCCCAACGAAATGTCTTTGGTTGTTTCTCCATCGATCCTTAAAATCTTATCCGCCGGCAACAGGCTGGACTACGGTCAATTCTCCCTTTTCCACTCTGATTTCAATTCCTACCCCGGCAAATTCCCCTTTGGTCTCGACCTGCAAATTCTTGTACGTCTGTCCGTTAAGAAAGGAAGAGTGTGGGTCTAATGATTTCAGCATGCCCGACACGGCGTCATCGATAAGTTTATTGAAACCGGCGCCTCCTCCGTGGTTCCTGTAAATGTAGTCTGCTACTTCTCGAAAACGAGCCAGTTCTCGATAGTCCGGAGAGGACGCCGGTGTCGGAGGTCCGTCAGCGCTCGAAGCCATCTCTTTAGGTAAAATTGAGGCGTCAAGACGGCGAGCCGACAGCATGCCGGAAATGGCCCCCTCAACAAGACTCTTGTCCGTCACTTCACGCACGAAATTTTTCTTCACCGTGTCCATTATTCGAGCAAAACGAGCCATCTCCTTGTAATCCGGGGGCGAGGAAGGTTTTGGCGGCTCAGGGGGCGGGAGAACTAATTCCTGCTGTGGGGAAGCCGATGATGGATTACAATAAAAATCGTCCAGCAAAGATGATGATATCCAGGGAGTCTGTTGTCCCCCTGTTTCTCGATTGACGGCTCTTGCCACAAGTTTAAACGCCTGTTCAATCGGGATATCTTTCATCCGAAGGGCTTCTATGAGGTGCTTAGTGTACGGGCTGTTCCTCCCCGTTCCATCCGCGGCCACGGAGTCCGGTGAAGTGGCATAGGCGATAAAAGTCCCCTTGGGAGCCTCCATCTTGGTCAAACCCATACTGGGGGATCGAAATAAGCCTTTAAAGGGATTATTCCTGCAGGCGTCCAAGATCACTATGTTGGCTCGGTTCCTGGACTCCTCCATTTTCCCAAGCACGAGTCCCGCGTTGAGGGTCTTGTATCGGACATCGGTTTCCGATTCTATGGGGTCGCCAAGCGGAATCAAATAATTCTCCCCCCTTACTTGCGCCCCATGTCCTGAGAAATAGAATAACGCCACGTCCCCATCTTGAATTTGTTGAACAAACGTGTTGAGCGCTTCCTCCATCTCCCGTTGGTTCACATTTATCTTTGTCTGGACATCAAAGCCCAATGTCTTCAAAACAGTTGAAATGTCCTCGGCGTCATGGGCCGGATTCATTAACGGGCCGACCTTGTAGTCGCTGTTTCCAATTACGAGTGCGACCCTTTTTTGATATCCTGCTGATGATCCCGTCTCCGGAGAGCTACGTCGTACAGCCTTCTGAGTCTGGTCGTCGGCTGCCGAGGAAATCGAACTCAGCAAGAGAAAGAAAAGCAAGAAGAGGGATGAGAGTTTTCTGCCTTCTTTTATTGTTCCCTCGCTTTGAAGGACCAAAATCCGTTTCATCATTTCCCTCGCACTGCGGAGCAAAATCGGACACGGCGCTTTAGCGCCACGTTTAGCTAATGTTCATGAGTATATTTGACTCTGGGTTTCTTGGTCAACATTCATCTTATGGGAGCTGCGCTTGTAGGACTCCGCAGTCCATGACAAACATATCAGGGGCGCTTTGAGGCTGTGCAGAAAGGGGCTAGGCGGCGATTACTGCAAGGGATAGCCATCGAGGACAAAGCAGAAAGGGCGTCGGTCCCTTTGGGAAAAATATGCGTTGATTTCATGGTCAATGATACGAGTGACGGTAGATCCGGGAACTATTTTGGACTCCAAGGAGAAGCAAGTTGGCGCACGTACTCTGGAATAAGCTTTCTTAAAGGCGCTAGGGCAATATCGTAGATTCGTGTTTACGTGACTGTGTAAATTCTTAGACAGACAAGAGCAAGGAGGGCTCAGGTTAGGTATTGAAGACCGAGCGCCACAATCGTCATGGGTGTGAGAAGTATCAGAAACTGTGGCGTTCATCCACTTGGAAGAATTCCATGCTGATAAAATCATTGAGTTCTTTGCGGACCTGGACTCGCAAGACTTTTACTTCTCCCTCCCATTGGTCCGCTTTGTCCAATGCCTCTTCTTCCCAAGGAAGGCGTTGTTCAGGCCTTTTTGCTCGAATATCTCGCACAAGCTCTGGGGGAACGGGAGGAAACAATAGCTCTTGATAATTTATCCTAATTTTCCTTATGGCCCCGAGAAGTTTGAGTAAATCATTTCGCAGGAGAAATTTTTGGTCTGGTTGAGAAGGATTCTTGGGGATCAGACGAAGGTCTTGAAGCGGAGTACCTTCTTTAAGCGCTTTGTTGATCTGTTTTCTTAGGCGCTTATAATTGCCGTCAAAGGCCGGGGATGTTGTGGAAACGCCGGGGCTCTGCTCAGAGAGGGGAAATCCCATACCATGTCTCCAGGAAATAAGGATGGGAGATCAGGCTTGCCTCACTGATCCCCGGAGAGGAACGCCCAATAACATGGGACGCCTAACCGGTCAATCGATATTTTCATTACGTCGGAATCTTTCGAAGGGTCAATTTCATATAGATCATTAGGGCTAGTTTTACCGTTCGGCAATGCTCATCCTCCAGATGTCGGTGGGGAGGATCTATGCGGAGGAAAAGAAGGGGCTTCTAATTAGGAGGGACGACAGAGCGATAACGACTATATTGGATAATAATATTAAATAGATCTACTGTCGCCCCGATACAGATCACACTACCATAGCAGATTACTTGTTGTAAACTTACACAGAGTCTCATTCTCAGCCAGATGTGTCATAACCGTTTGATGAAACTGATCCTGCCAAAACTAAGTGACGCGTGTCCCCCAACGGCTGTTAATAGAAGTCACTCCAGAGTCTTGCGCACTTGACTGAGGAATTCATTGACTCTGAACGGTTTGGTTATAACTCCAATTGCGCCGAGATCGAGGCATTCTTTTGTCGAACCATCCGCCGCGTAACCGGTGGCGACCAGAATCTTGGCTTCGGGATCGATTTCAAGAATCCTCTTCATGCAATCTTTGCCCCCCAAATTCGGCATCATTAGATCAACAACCACCAAACAGATGCGCTCTCTCTCCCTTTCGTAGATATTCAGAGCGTTTGCCCCGTCAATCGCCGTTAGAACCGTGTAACCGTTCCTTGTTAAGATTCTTTTTCCCAATTCACGGATAGGGGCCTCGTCGTCCACCAACAGGATTGTGCCCGTTCCTTCTGGCTCATTTTCTGTTGTCAATTCAACGGCAAACTTGCGCTCCCCGGAAATAGCCGGCAAATATATCCTGAAGGTCGCCCCATTACCTATTTCGCTCTGGCAAGTAATATGGCCGCCGTGCTGCTTCACGATCCCGTATACCATTGCTAATCCTAGGCCTGTACCTCGACCTATTTCTTTTGTAGTGTAGAAAGGCTCGAAGATGTGTTGTAAAGTTTCCCCGTCCATTCCTCGACCTGTATCGGAAACCGTCAGCAAAACGTAGTCTCCGGGTCTGGCTTCCACGTTGAGCCGACAATATTCATCGTCCAGTTTCACGTTTTCGGTCCTGAGAAGAAGAGAGCCTTTCCCTTCCATCGCGTCTCTCGCATTCAAGGCAAGATTAATAATGACCTGTTCGATTTGGCCTGGATCGGCGTTGGTCATTTCAAGGTCTTCCGCCAAGTCCAAGCGAATGCAAATCATCTTCGGGATGGAACGCTCCAATAACTTCTGAATACTCCTGATCCTTTGATTCAAGTCCATTGGAGCGAGTGTCGGTTGAATCTTGCGACTAAATGTCAGAAGATGCCGAACGAGTTCAGCGCCGCTTCGACCGGCCTGAAATATGTTTTTGAGGTCAGCGTCCTCGGGATCATTTTCGGATTTGGCTTCCAGAAGTAGCTCCGCATACCCCGAAATAGCCTGAAGAAGGTTATTGAAGTCGTGGGCAACGCCCCCCGCAAGAGTCCCTACGGCCTCCATTTTCTGCGCTTGTAAAAGCTGATCCCTCAGTTGTTGTCGCTCCTCTTCTATCCTAATTTGGTCAGAAATGTCTCGGACAGTTCCCTGGAATCCGGTGACGGCTCCCTCAGGAGTTCTACTCGCTACCGTGGTGAGTAGAAACGTCTATTATTGTTCCGTCTTTCTTCCGCAGTTGTGTCTGATAGTCCTTTACGACCCCGAGCTTCTCGACCAAGGCGGCGTGCGTATCCCTTTCCTCTGGATTGACGAAGAAACCAGACGCAGGAAGGCTCTTCAAATTGTGTCTCTCCCAACGATCATATCCAAGCATCTTTATGGCGCTGTCATTAGCGTCGATAAATACGCCGTCTGGATTAGTCATAAAAACTCCGTCACGGCAAGTGTCAAAAAAAGTGCGGTAGCGTTCCTCACTTTTCTGTAGCGCTTCATCAGCTTCTCTTTTAGCGGTAACATCGGTCATGAATACTAATGAGCCCGGTCGCTCCTCCCATTGTATCGACACGCTGTTAATCTCGGCCCAACTGACCGAACCATTGCTTCGTAAGATTCTACAAGTATATCGTTGAGGAAATTTGTCTCCTGCGATCCTTTTCATATGATTTTGATAGACCAGTTCGCGATCATCGGAATAAACAAACTCAAAAAGAGGCTTTGATAAAAGCTCCAATTCTGTATGCCCCGATAACTCAATGGTTGCCCGGTTGACCAACTTAAGTTGGCCATCCTGAGCCACAAAGATCGCTTCCTGAGCATTTTCAACCAGCAAACGGTATTTCTCTTCAGACTTAGACAAAGACTTTTCTGTTCGCATACGTTCGCATATTTCATGGCGTAATTCATCGTTAACCTCAGACAGCTCAGCGGTCCTTTCTTCTACCCTCTTTTCCAACTCATCTCTGGATTCTTTAAGTGAGTTCGCCAGCTCCTCCTTTTCTAATCTCAACTTCAAAGATTCAGTCTCGGACAAGTTGAGGTAACGGGCCATTCGCAATACCATTACGCAAAAGAGGAGGATCACTATTCCTGTTACTATTGCCGTTTCATCAGCTATGAAAAAAAAGCGGCCCGAAATCGGAACCAGTTCCACCAAAATCGTGGGAATGTAAACCGTCTTTGAAGGCCAGTAGAATGCGGCTCCGCCACAACTGATACCCACTAGAAAAAGCGCCAACATGTATTGATGAGGAATTGAATTCTCGGGAAACAGAAAAATTGCCGCTACCCCCCATAGCAGTCCTCCCGCGATGGTCCCTGCGGCGAATTTTGTTTCCCAGGTCCTTGGAGTAACGGCCGCGAATCCCAAGCTGAAGTATCGGCTAACCAGATTCCTTCGCAATAGGTTAAGCATGACGTAAGCGGCCAGCCATAGACTCAGGTTCAAGTGCGGCAACTGATTCCATAGAGAAATTGTCAGGATAGCTGCGCCCAAGAGAGCCCCTAAGTAACTCTCCGATCCCCTGACATATAATTGGTGCACTAAAAGCGAACGAAGAATATCAGCTTGCGGCCGGGAACTCAAAGATGATAAGGCGAAATCTCTGGTCGGCTGAGTAATCATCCCTCCCCCCGTGTCGCAAACATCATGAAACTGTTTGCCGCTTGCTGTTCCGATTCAAGGTGAGAAATCATCCATTAGCGGCTAAGCCGAAATATACTCGTTTCTGTCCAGACCAGCTCTGAGGCTCCGTTTTGGATGGTCAAAGCATCAGGACCTTGCTCTCACAAAACTATCAAAACAGAATTTTTGGCCCCTGGCCAAAACTCATAACTATCCAGAAACCATTTTACAGTCGTTTACTTTTCAGGCGCAAGGTATTTGATAGCACTTTCCCGAACAGGGAAGAGGCTGTTTAGCCATAGGTGTAATCTAATCAACATGCAGCAAGTGTTGTGATTTAGCCGGGCCAGCACGAAAAATGACATAAAAAGCTCTTCCTTATGGAGAGAAAGGCCGCGAGAAAGGCCGGGCGGAAGACTTCGCTCTTCGACCAATTTCCATACGGGGTCTGCGGCGTATATGGGTTGCGTTTCTCTAGATAAGCCTCCTCAATAAGGGGAAACCGACTCATTAGGAGGTATTAGTCTAGCCGCTGGTTGGTTTGGACGGAGTCTCCTATGCAGATCAATACAATAAAAGTGAGGGGACAGGGGTAAAGCGCAATCAAACACACGCTATCACAATTTGGGGTGTTGCCCAGTGACCTCCCTAATAACGTCCAGCAATTTGGTCATCTCAAGGGGCTTACGCACAAAAGCGTCGACGCCGGTCTCAATCATCATTTTCGCGTCATACCCTTGATCATCCCAGCCGGTTAGCACAATAAAGGGGGGCTTGGGGATTTCTCTCTCGTCGCAGGTCTGCTTAACTCCACTAGCGACTTTCCAGCCGTTCAGATCGGGCATGCCGAGGTCGCAGATTACAAGATCGACGGGGTTTTCTCGGAAAGTGCGGAGACCCTCTTTCCCAGAAACGGAAGTAAGGACGGTGTGTCCGAACATTTTCAATCCATCTCTGAGCAATTGAACGGTCGCATCCATGTCGTCGACGACAAGGATGGTGAGCGCCCTCGGAATATTACATGCCGTGATCAGGGTCTCAGAATCGCTATCTTTTTTTGCAAACGGCAATGAGATTGTGAATAAGGCGCCTTTGCCTTCCACACTCTCTACGTGAATCGCCCCTCCGTGAGAATTAACAATTCTACAGCAAGTTGCGAGTCCTAATCCTCTGCCGACTTCTACGCTGGTTGTGAAGAATGGAGTGAAGAGACGGCTCAAATTTTCTTGGGGTATCCCGATTCCTGTATCCCGGACTTTTAAGAGCACAGTGTCTTCATTAAACGTGGTTTCAACATCAATGTCTCCGCCCTCGGGAAGGGCGGCTACGGAATTCCTTATGAGATTTACCAGCGCTTCGAACATCTCGCTCTTTTTTCCCTTGATGGTGCAGCCGCTGTTCAGTTTGGTGTGAAGACAAATTGGAATTCCATATTTTTCTGGTTCTGTTTTCCACCATGGCTTACTCATCTCGACGGCTTGAGCGACTATGGAGCTCAGATCAAAGACCTCTATCGTTTCTTTGCTACCATCATTCGCTCCGCGGGCATATCGGTTGAGGCGTTTCACCGTCTCGGCTCCAAACCTGGCGCTTTCCACAATCCGGCTGAGACGCTCTTTTAGGTCTTCGAAGTTCCCGGACTGTAAGTTCCTAAGTCCTAGGTCCGCATTGCCTATAACGATTTGAAGAAGGTTGTTGAAATTGTGGGCTATACCCGATGTCAAATCTGCGACGGATCGGTGTCTCTCAGCCTGACGGGCGAGTTGTTCCGCCCGTCTGCGCTCGGTAATGTCTTCTCCTGAGGTAAGGATTCCAACCACGTTTCCGCAGGAATCGGTCAAGAAGTTGTTGTGCCACGCAATCAAACGTTCCTGTCCAGTTCTGGTTACAACCGGCTTTTCTCTGTAACTATATCGGTTAGTGTCTCCCGATTTTAATTGTTGGAAAATCTTTTGGGCCTTCTCCCGATACCGTTCGGGGACAAATGAACTAAACCAGTTCTTTCCCAAAACCTCGCTTTCCTTGTACCCCAGGATTTCGCATCCTTTCTTATTGATTAAGGAGACGCGGCCGTTCGGGTCCAATGCGATCATCATAACGCTGGCCGAGTCCAGATATGATTGCGCTCGATTACGTTCCCCTTTTAAAGCTTCCGATGATTCTTTTCGCTCCGTTATGTCCACTAAGCCCCCATAAAGACGCCTGCTGTCCGGAGACTCCGAATCAGGAACGCACTCTGCAAACGAATCTACCCAAACTATTGGTCCCGCTTTGTTCCGTAGCCTGAGTTCACAGCGTCCGGTCTCTCCTGGACTAAGGCCTATAACATTGTTGTCGAAGAGCGGTAGGTCGTCTTCGATTACCAAAACCCTCCAACACTTCAAGGCCTTGAGTTCTTCCGTGGAATAGCCTGTAATTCTTTCAACCGCCCCTGTAATCCAATCAATGGAATAGGGCCCATCGACAGAGTGGACACACGAATATCCGATGTCGGATGTCAGTGAGGAGATGCGCCGGAAACGATCTTCACTCTCCGCCAGTAACCTCTCGGCCTTCTTTCGGTCGGTGATGTCATGGGAGATACCAAGTATTCCGGTTGGTCTACCGGTGTCGTCTCTGAGAAAACTCATGACAATCTCAGCGGATCGAACGGAGCCGTCCTTGTGATATCGCTCTATCTCAATGATCCGGGAAGCTAGACTATCTCTCGGCGCTACCGCTTCTAGAGCCAATTCTTTTCTGAAGGCCCTCATAGCGCTGTCTTTCGAGGCGAGAGTAAGGTCATCGAAGGGATGCTTGCGCATAATTTCATCAACAGTGTAGCCGAGAGCTTTGGTCACCGAAGGGCTGACATATGTGTACCTGAGATCCAGATCCAGCGTCCAAACAACGTCTTGAGCCGCTTGCACAAGGGTGCGGTATTTCTCTTCGCTCTTCCTAAGAGCGTCTTGCGCCAGCTTGCGATCTGTAATGTCGGTGTGAGTGCCGACTAACCGAATGGATCTACCTTCAGAATCTCTGGAAATGCTCTTACCTCGGGCAAGTATCCACCTCCAACACCCGTCCTTGTGTTTCACACGGAACTCGGCCTCAAATGTCGCCATTTTCCCGACTATACAATCCTCGCTTAAGTTCCATAAGTGTTCTCGATCCTCCGGGTGCGTTAGATCGAGCCAACTCGTGTAGCGGTCGGGAAGCTCTCCCGGTTCAAGCCCGAGCATAATAAAATGCCCCGGACTGTAGTAAGTCTTACCTGTCGGAACATCCCTATCCCACACCCCATCACTCGTGGCTTCCATGGCGAGTCTCAGGCGCTCCTCGCTCTCCCTAACCCTCCTATCCGCTCCATGCTTATAAATGGCGGTCTCAATGGCGCTTCTCAATTCGTGGGGGCCGAAGGGTTTGCACAAATATCCATAAGGTTCGGTCAGTTTGGCCCTATCGAGAACGTCCTTTTCCACGTAGGCCGTAAGGTAGACAACGGGAATGTCCAGAAGTGTCCTGATCTCTTGACTGGCTTCTATCCCGTCTAGATCGCCAGGCAGTCTTATATCCATCAAAACCAAATCCGGTTTCAACTGGTTAGCCAAATTGATAGCGGCTTCGCCGGTGGAGCACTTAGCGGCCACTTCATATCCCTTTCTTTCCAGAGAATATGCGAGATCCTCCGCTACGATAGCATCGTTTTCTACGATCAAGATCTTTGTCACTGGCTACAGACTCCCCCCATCACCCATTTCAAATTCCTTTAGAGGTCAGCCGCGAAGATTTTCTGAGATTCGGAGGCAAGATCACCCAGCTTGCAATATACAAGAATCAATAGACCGAATCAAAGTCATTGCGATCCTCCTCCTCTTATGCTGGTTCAGCGGCGATTGGACAAAAGCTTCTTTCTCCAGACAGCCCAGTTAGTGAATAGAGTTCCTTTTGCGCCCTTTGGGCATGGGTAATTTGAGGCCCATCAGGGGTGTATTGCCCGATATTCTTTAGTGAAGACAAGCGCACGAGGCGGCCCCTGTCACCCGATCCATCGGCTCAATTGGCCTTGACCGAGTTATCCGTTGAAAAGTGGCTCTCAATCAGAGCCTGTTCCCATATCTCCCGGTAGTATCAGTTTATCAAACAGTTTGTCTTGCTGCTCCATTGTTGTCCCGTTATTGTTTATCAATGCCGACCGTCGGCGTAGCCTCCGCTGTTTCTCTAGCGCTCTCCGGTTTGAGATCCGGTTTGGCAAAGATATCATCTTCTCTCCTCTCCAGTTTGTCCTCCTGAGCCTCATAGCCTACGGAGCCGTGCAAAAAAGCGTGGCTGTAATTGTCCACATATCCTACCTCGATCCTCCGCGGATAATGACGGGAGAATGCGGCATACCTCGACGCCCCTTACGTCAAGGGGCGCGGCAAGAAGCCATATGGAGCCGGTTGCCAGTGGCGACATGGAACAATATATCCGTGATAACCTTGCTCTCACAAGAACAAAAACGATATTTTCGGAGATGAGGCGAATACCGCCATTAAACAGGGATCGGGAGGAATATTCCGAAAAGTGAACCACTTGGCAAGAGCGGAGCTGATCGCTACGGCGAACGGCGATGCGACCGTCATCACTGCAGACCACGTTCGCCTGGCGTCAACGGAGATTTTCCGAAACAACACAGCGGGCCGGACGACATTTCGCTCCGGGTCGGTCCAAATAATGTGAAAAACAACAAGATAAAGGCGAACATGACACGTGGAACAGACTGTTGCTCGGGCATCAGTTTTCGCCTTTCGACCGCCAGAGACTATGACTGTTCGCAAATCTAGGGAGGATCCTGTCATCTCGGCCGGGGAACAATTGTTATGAGTACCCCTCGATCTTTCAAACCGCCTTTAGGAAGAAAGGAACACAATTGCCCTCAACCGATCCTTTTCTCCACAGGTTCGATTCCGGATGCGGCTACTGTTGATGGTCTGCGTCCTCAAAGCCTGGAGAGGGACATCCCTTGGCTTCTTTCAGGGGAGGCGCCCACTATCCTCTCGATGGTTTCATAGAGTTCTTGACTATTGATCGGCTTCGACACATACGCGTCCATTCCGGCTTCAATACATCTTTCCTTATCCCCTTTCATCGCATATGCCGTCATGGCTATGATGGGGGCATGAGCGCCGAACGTCTTTTCCCGATCGTTGAAACGAATGTCCTAGAGTGGATGACAGAGCGAACCCGTCTTGGAGCTCGTGGTCAGGGCATTGCCCACAGCGGCGTCAAAACTAGAGACGCCGCCAGGAACAAAACCCATCACCACTTTCCTTATAAGATTCGGACAGTTCAACCAATGGTTCGGAATCAAAGAGGGCATCGACATAAACAAGCCATACCTCGGTGGGTGTTGTGCCTTACCCTTTTTTTGAAGTTTCCTCGAAAGATGGATTCGATGTTAAATTCGCTATGCCTACGGTATGGTTCGTTCTTAGTTCATCGAATGGTCCGAGCTGGAGCGGGAATTTCTCAGATGGAGCCCGGCGCAATCAGTTAAGATTGCTTAAATCTCTCTCGGCATGGGCGCTTGCCTGCCTGAGAATCTCTAATCCCGTCTCAATTTTTTCCTGCGGCTCTATATCAGACCCAATGCAGCGATTCTCAAAATCTGCTAAGGCCCTTTTGTCGAACCGGAGGCTGAGCCAGGAAATTAGCAAGAAAACCGGCAAAAATTCATAATGATTGTCGTTTAGCATCGTTCGGCCGTCGTGTAAAGCGGTGAGCATGAATCGCTTACAGATGTCCGGTTCTTCAGACCTCGAATATTCCGGCATTGCCGGGCACGGGATATCTTGAGGAATGGTTTGCGCCAGAGCTTCAGTGAATAACCGTCTGTAAGTTTGTAGACGATCTACCGGCGTGTAACGGGTCAAATCAATATTCCGATATTCTCGAAGCAATTCTTTGTTGAAATGGACCGCGGCATAGCCCAGGAATTGAAAAGTGAACCCCAACGTCAAATGGTGGTGAGAGGTTTCGTCGCACTGTGCGAGAAGATATCTCAGCAGGAGTTTCGGTTCTACGGACGGTTCTAACGTAGTTGTGTCTTTTTTATTCATGTGTTCTCCTTGTCGGTTTGCTGACACAGGTCTTGATAAATAGCTGGCCGGATTCGCCTTCACGGCGTCCCATATTCTTGACTTTCTGTTTCTCTTGATAATTGGGTCCTCAGCCTCAGGCCATAAAAGACCCTATGGTTTGTTTTGAAGTCTCAAATATAGCTCCAGAGCGGCGGCGACGTGGCAACTGAAGAAACCTTCAAGTTCTTTTGCCTTCAGATAAAGTGGCTCAGGAAGGCTGAGGCTGATTTTCTTATGGCTCTTCCCCTTATGTCCGCGGCCGGGACCTGCGCCGCCTGTTTTAACAGTGATCTCTTCTGCAAGGCGGTGTAAGCGGACGTCAATGAGATCCCCCACCCGCTTCTTGAAGGCATCTCCTTGGATCATAAGCGACAATTCCTTGTCCACGACTTCCTGAACACCCTCTTCAATTGCGCTTTGCACGGTGTTGTTGATGAAGTTCATCAGGTCGTGATCTATGACGAAGTCTCCGTTATCTTGTGTCTTGTTCATCGTTTCCGCCTCTATGTTCTTGATCGTTTTCATGAGTGGCAACCCGGACGACTCAATGTTCGAATGAAAGACGGATTCGATGCTCCTTTTGGTATGAGTCGGGTATGGTCGGTTTTGAGTATTTGGATGAAAGTGCGCTACTGCCTATGCTTGTACCCCTGTTGTTGTAGACCGTTTGTCCGAAGAAAAGAGCTGAGGGCAGGAAAGTTGGGCTGTGCCAAAGCGGATCGGTAGGACTTCAAGTTGAACAGAGATTGACCGGCTTTTGACTCGGAAACTTAGGGCGCCGGCGCTTGTCAAAGACGCTTCTAACGTGTTAACATCATAGACAGGGCAAGAAATCGCAGAGAATCCTTTTACGAGCGTAGGGAAACAATTCCTGTAGGTTGTCGGGCCACCCATGGAATTCTGCCTCAGACCTAATGTCGGGAGCTGAGGAGTCCTTTCATGAACCGACCGTCGCAGGCATGCTGAAGGCCATTGACGGCAGGATAATGTCCATCAGACAATGACGCGTCAGATTGCTCTCAGCAGGGCGGTGAGCAGGTTTGTGGTTTTGACGCGGGACGTGATAAAGCCCCTTGGGAATGGTGTGTGGAGCCGGTATATGCCGGTTAGCCTGACGCTGACGATTATCAAAACCCCTGAATACCATATTTACCGATTAACAAGCCGTGAAACCGACCAGGAAGAATGATCCGACTGGTTTGCTCCAATCCAAACCCTATCGGCGAACCCGAGATTAATTTGATTGAGGAATAGCGCTATGGAATTACTGAAGATTGACGTGATCGTGGACAAGATCATCGCATTGACGAACGAAGAGGGGTATTTTTCTCCGCATGAATTAAGATCCGCCTTTAGCTTACAAAAGGACTTGCAAAAAGTCGCCGGGCTCACGATAAACCAACTTGAAAAGCACTCTTTCTCAAAAGAGGGGATGTTGCGAGTGCCGAGCCACTTGGGCATGGAATCGGTGAAAGGGTTCATCAACATTGCTAAGACAGCGCAGCTTCAAGGCAGGAAATTGAGCTTTGCTGAAGCTCAAGAAATTGTTGAGAAGATATGCGCCATGAAGAAGGCTGAAACTTCAGATTTGAAAGTCGCCGACTCCGCTCCTGTGGAAGTACGGAAGGGTAAAGTAATACTTAGGAAAGGCGCCGTGGCCTCTTCCAAACCGAAAGAAGAGCCGAAACCTACAATTCCGGAGGTGTCGGAGTCCGGTCAAAAAATCGATCGCCTCGTAGGCGTAATTATCGACGTCTCTGATCCGGAAGGGCGCTTCGATCCGAAAAACGTTTATGCGAAGGTAAGGGGAACAGGGCTTTCCAAGAGTTTCTCAGTCATAGTCTCCAATCTCAAGTTGCAGGGATTCGTGAACGAAGACAAATTAAGAATACCGGTATTCGGCGGTTCTAAGGCTGTAAAAGACTTCATCAATTTGGCCGCAAGGTTGCGGAGACAAAATGCCCGCATGTCTTTTGACGATGCGGTGGCAGGCAGGCCCAGTGAAGCTTCTCCTGCGGAGCCGACACCGCCCCCGGAGGCTTCACCGGCTCCTTTAGCTGCCCAGGAACCGCTTAAACCTTCTGAGGCAAAACCTGAACCTCATTGCTGTTTCCAAACCGGAAGAGCATTTCAAGGCGCTGTATCAGGAGATGAAAGCGAAAGTTTCCGGATTGGAGGGAGAACTGACCGCCTATAAAGACATGTGCTTTCATTTTATTGAGATGTTCCAACGTTGAAGAGACTGTTAGTTTCGTGAACCGAGGTGGGTCAACAGCGCCGGCCTCATGGAATTCCGTTCGGACCGATGCGGCAGAGACCCGGTAAGAAAAAAGAGGCCATCAGCGGATTTGCTCGAACGAGGCTGGGAAAAAGGAAGCCCGCAGCAAGACGCGAACAGCCGCGGGCCTTGGAAGTAATCTCGGTGAAAGACGGATGATGCGACCACCCGCCGGTACCCTGAAATGATTGGACGAACTCCGGCTTATTGACGCCGCCTCACAGTCATAACTTGACACATCACTGAGTCCCGTGTGGACTTTCGAAAGACTGAATTCGCCTTCCTATTCCTGGGGGAACTCAAGGCAGTCCCACGGAAACACATACTCGATGTGAGTCCCAATTTCGTGAATCCTTGCTTCCTCATAGTCCCAAAAAATTTCCCGGATGAAGAATTTCCTTTCAGGAATTCCTATGACTCGCACCGGGCATCCAACGTACAGCCTCGCCCCGCTCATTCTACCTTGGTTGTCGGCTAACAGCTCAGGCATACCCTGGAGACCCCTGTTTAGGGCTCTGACCAAGCGCTTAACCGGCGGGGCAGACTCTTCCCGTATGGGCTTATTATGGTCCCGAAAGGACTCCAGAACCTCATTGGCCCCTTGCGACCACGGTCGATTGGGTGTTTCCGAATTATGGACCTGCCGAACGAGCTCAATATAGTTTCGAGCCGCATGCCCTGTAGTCATTGCGTTTGATAACAGTAGCGCCTTCATGCTCCGCTCCTTGAAGATGAATCTGAAGGAAAGACTTACGCCGCTCCATCGTTACTACCGAGGGTTAGCAAGGACCAAAATTCCATCTTCCATGAAAACAGGCCATATTTAAAGATTACAGGCATCCTCATTTCTGCGATCTGATCCTGCCCGTGTAGTCATCGTTGCCCATGTCGCGAGCTCGGAAGTCATACCCGTTTTTCCGGTAGAAGGCGTAGTCGATTACGCCGGAAAATACGAAAGCGGAGGAATTTCCGATGAATCATGCAGAATTAGTGGTTAGTTTCGAGAAGCGCGACTTGAAGTTGGTGGCATTGGACTGCGAAAGGTATCTGACCATTAGAGCTCTTGCCTTGGCCCTGGACTCAAAAGTTCGCTCCCTCAAAAAGCTTGTCCAAGAAATGAAAGCCAGAGAGGAGTTGAAGGAAGGGGTGCACTTTAAGTGCATACCTGTTCCAACCCTCGGAGGTCCGCAGATTACGATCCTCATCACCTACAGGGGCGTGATCCGCATTGCCATGCGGAGCGACTCGCCACGTGCCATACGATTTCGAGATTGGGCGGAAGATGTGCTGTACTCCTTGATGACAAGCGTGGACGCCGACGCCCCTGAACTTCGCTCCCTTGTGGAAAGGGGCCTGAAGGAAATAGGAACCGCAAACCATGAGGCCACAAAGAAGGCTTGTGATCTGATTCTAAGTCTGAGAGGTGGGGAAGCGAACACCATACCGGCGGATAAATATCTAGATTTGGGGAACCGAGGATTCTTGACCGCCATCGCATGGGTGAGAAAGTATTATTGCGCCTATTGCTTTCCTTGCATGAACGGCGGCGGAAAGTTTGAGCGTTATGTGGCTAGAAAATATGTCGCCAAATACACTCGCTGGCCTGAGCATGAAGAGACAACGCGTTTGTACGCCTGGGTATATTCGGAGACTCGTGATCGAGAATTTTTGGAAACCTGTTTATTGGAGTTTCTGAAAAATGAATTGTCACGTGTGATCGGCCATAGTGGCGCCGGCGCTCCTAAAGCTATTACGGCGGGGGAGGAGCAATAATGCTGGAACTGATCATGCCGGACAAAAGGGGGCTTCGCAAAGGAGATTGTTGCGTGAGTATTTCAGGAAAGTTCAAACGAATATTGTTGTTCCAAGAGTCTCACAAGCTCATGAAGATCGAGTACGGCAAGGACTTTGATTATGTGCAATTCTGGGCAGACCCCGCACAACCTGACCGATTCTGGATAAAACCGGTTGCCAAGGCGGCGGTGGGGGCCACTAAAATTATAATGAACCCAAATAACGGAACCAGGACGATCAGCGCCTCCTACGTGCTAAAAACTTTAAGTTGGGAGTGCGAGCAAAGTGTCCGTTGTCCGATATCCTGGGACTCGGAGAATAATGCCGCAGAAGTCATGATAACCACGGCCTAGATGTTGAGTGTTTAGGGGATAAGCCGATGGGTTGGAATCGGCTATCTCCTGATCCGATCAATCAAATATTTAGCCCGTCTTGAGACTTTTCCATCCTTGTCCACTTCGAGCCCGATCTTGTTTCTTTACCGAAAGAGTATGCTATGATTCCGGCAAAGATGATCCGGGAGTCGAAGCGACAGGCCCGGACTTTGAGCATAGAGCTAAACCGCCAAAGGAGACGTTCATGGCCCAGAAGCCCTCTCGCCGAGATTTTCTAAAGTCAGGATTGGCGACCACAGCCTTGGCCGTGGTCGGGGCAAGACCGTTACGGGCCGATCATGGTCCTGAGTTATTCGAAAGAACCCGAATCAAGTCCCTTGAACTACCCAATAGGTTCATCAAATCATCCACTTGGTGCGGCACAGGGGACGGAAAAGGTTGCGTTACTGATCGGACCCTCACGATGTACGCCGAACTTGCAAAGGGTGGCGCCGGTTTGATTCTGACCGGCGGACAGTATGTGATGAGCAATGGAGTGGGCCTTCCTTACGCTGTGGGGAATTGCAATGATAGCCAAGTTGAAGGCCTGAAAAAACTTGCGGACGCAGTTCACAAAGAAGGCTGCAAAATAGTCGCTCAACTTTCTCACCAGCTTGCCCGAGCCAATACGAAGCTATTCTCCCGAGGAGACGACGAAGTGTGGGGCGTTTCGCCCATCCCATATGCGCCTTCTTCCCCGGTCCCTAAGGAGATGACCCGAAGCGATATCGCACGCTACGTGGAAGCCTTTGCCGAAGCCTCGGCCCGGTCTCATCGGTGCGGCCTTGATGGCGTAATGATCCATGCCGCCCACAGTTTCGGTGTCCATCAGTTTTTGTCTCCGGCCTGGAATCAGCGAACGGATTCGTACGGCGGTAGCCCTCAAAATCGGTATCGTGTGGTCGGAGAGATTCTTGAAGCCGTGAGGGGAAAAGTCGGACCCGATTACCCGGTACTTATCAAGCTCAGCGCGCACGATTTTGTCAAGGGTGGCCTGGAACCTCCTGAATCATTGGAGATCTCCCGGCGATTGGAGCAGGATGGAATCGCAGCTATCCAGGTGAGCGCCTGCTGCACGGTGTCAAATAAAGACCCACATTGCTCCAAAGACCAAATTCTCGACCCTAAGGATGAGGCGTACTTGATGGATTTCACTCAATTCATTAAGGAAGGGGTAAAAGTCCCTATAATCGCAGTAG